>NZ_VFML01000002.1:0-600000 GCF_006715045.1 Amycolatopsis cihanbeyliensis
CGTCAACAACCCGTTGCCCGCGAGCAGGTCGTAGTGGCCGTCGAGGTCCACCGGCCGCGCACCCTCCGGCGGCCACCACGGCGCACACGGCTCCGCGGCGGGCGCCCCGGTGGACAGCACACCGCCCGCGTGCTCCGTCCAGTCGGCGTCGATCAACTGGCCGGGGCGGGAGTACACCCGCACCTCCCGCCGCCCCGACTCGGCGGCGCCGATCCACACCTGGACCGCCACCTGGTCCCGCTCGCCGAGCACCAGCGGAATCGCCAGGGTGAGCTCCTCCACCCGGTCGCAGCCGACCCGCTCGGCCGCCGCCAGCACCAGTTCGAGGAACCCGGTTCCGGGGAACAGCACCGTGCCGCCCACGACGTGGTCGGCCAGCCAGGGTTGGGCCGCCAACGACAGCCGACCGGTGACCAGGGTGGTGCCGTCCTCCGCGGACACGGCGACCGCGCCGAGCAGCGGGTGCTCCGCAGGCACCAGGCCCATGCCCGCCGCGTCGGTGGAGCGCGTGCCGGTGGCGGGCCAGAACCGCTCCCGCTGGAACGGGTAGGTCGGCAGGTCCACGATGCCGGCGCCGGTACCGGCGAGGAGTTCCGGCCAGCCGACCCGCACGCCCGCGGTGTGCAGTTCGGCCAGCGCACGAACGGCGGCGGACTCCTCGTCCTTGTCCTCGCGCAGCAGCGGGACAGCCACCCCACCGGTGTCCTCGCCCGCGTCCAGGGTCTGCCGGACCATCGAGGCCAGGGACCCACCCGGCCCCAGTTCGAGGAAGGTGGTCACGCCGAGACCCGCGAGGGTGCGCACCCCGTCGGCGAACCGCACCGCGCGGCGGGCGTGCTCGACCCAGTAGTCCGGCCTGCCCAGCTCACCGGACTCGACCAGTGCTCCGGTCACATTGGACACCACAGGGATCTCCGGTGGGCGGGAAGGGAGCCCGTCCAGCGCGGCGCGGAACCCGGGGAGCATGGGATCCATCAGGGGTGAGTGGAAGGCACGGCTCACCCGCAGGTTCCGGGTTCGGTGGCCCCGCTCGGCCAGCACCCCGGCGAGTTCCGTCACGGCCTCCCGCGTGCCGGAGAGGACCACGGACTCCGGGCCGTTCACCGCGGCGATCGCCACCCGCTCCGCGTACCCGGCCAGCAGCGGGGCTACTTCCTCCTCCGCGGCCTCCACGGCCACCATGGCCCCGGCGTTCCGGTCGCCGGGAAGGTCCCGCATCAGCCGGGCCCGGGCCGCCACCATCGCGCAGGCCTCGCCGAGGGCCAGCGCCCCGGCGGCGTGCGCCGCGGTGATCTCCCCGACGGAGTGCCCGATCAGGTAGTCCGGGGTGAGCCGCCAGGACCGGACCAGCCGGTACAGCGCCACCTCGACCGCGAACAGCGCGGGCTGGGTCCAGCCGGTGTCGTCCAGCAGCTCCGGGTCCTCGCCCCAGACGACGTCCCGCAGCGGGGCGCCGAGGTGTTCCGCCAGCTCGGCGGCCACCTCGTCGAAGGCCTCCGCGAACACCGGGAAACGCCGGTACAGCCCGCTGCCCATGCCGAGCCGCTGCGAGCCCTGGCCGGAGAACACGAACGCGGTCTTGCCCGCCGCCACGGTCCCCTCCACCACCCCCGCGTCCGGGGTGCCCGCGGCCAGCGCGGACAGCGAGCGGGCCGCGCCCGCGGTGTCCCCGGCGAGCACCACCGCCCGGTGCTCGAAGCCGGACCGGGAGGTGGCCAGCGAGAGCCCGATGTCGGCGGGCACCGATTCCGTTGAGTCCACATGGGACAGAAGTGCGGCCGCCTGGTCGCGCAACGCCTGCCTGGTTCGTGCGGACAGCACCCACGGCACCACCCCGGCCGGCACGGCAGAAGGTTCCGTGGCCGCCGGTGTCCCGGATCCCCGCTCCAGCAGCACGTGAGTGTTGGTGCCACTGGCGCCGAAGGCGGAGACCCCGGCCCGGCGGGGCCACCCGGTTTCCGGCCACTCGGCCGGCTCGGTGAGCAGCTCGACCGCACCGGCCGTCCAGTCCACATGGGACGAAGCGGTGTCCACGTGCAGGGTGCACGGCAGGATGCCGTTCCGCATCGCCTGCACCATCTTGATCACCCCGGCCACCCCGGCCGCGGCCTGGCTGTGCCCGATGTTCGACTTGATCGAACCCAGCAGCAGCGGCCGCTCCCGGTCCTGCCCGTAGGTGGCCAGCAACGCCTGCGCCTCGATCGGATCACCCAGCCTGGTGCCGGTGCCGTGCGCCTCCACCACGTCCACACCCGCGGCAGGCAGGTCCGCGTTCGCCAGTGCCTGCCGGATCACCCGCACCTGCGCGGGCCCGTTCGGCGCGGTCATCCCGTTCGAGGCGCCGTCCTGATTCACCGCCGAACCCCGCACCACCGCGAGGATCCGGTGCCCGTTGCGCTCGGCATCGGACAACCGCTCCAGTACCAGGACCCCGGCTCCCTCGGACCAGCCGGTACCGTCCGCGGTATCGGAGAACGCCTTGCAGCGGCCGTCCGGGGAGAGCGCGCCCTGCACGGCGAACTCCACGAACCCCGCCGGGGTGGACATCACGGTCACCCCACCGGCCAGCGCGAGGGAACACTCCCGGGACCGCAGAGCCTGCGCCGCCAGATGCAGGGACACCAGCGAGGAGGAGCACCCGGTGTCCACCGCCAGCGTCGGGCCCTGCAGCCCGAGGGTGTAGGCCAGCCTGCCGGCCAGCAGGCTGCCGGACTGCGCGGTCTGCCACTCCAGGCCGTGCATGGGCACCCGGTAGTCACCGGTGCCGCCGCCGACGAACACCCCGGTGTCCCCGCCGCGCAGGTCCGCGGGGACGATCCCGGCGCGCTCCAGTGCCTCCCAGGCCACCTCCAGCAGTAGCCGCTGCTGCGGGTCCATCACCAGCGCGTCCCGTGGGGCGATGCGGAAGAAGCCGGCGTCGAAACCGGCGACGTCGTCCAGGAAGCCACCCTGGCGGGGCACCCGGGGAACGCCTTCCACCGAGCCGAAGGCGTCCAGCGCGGCCAGGTCCCAGCCGCGGTCGGTCGGCATCGGTCCCACCGCGTCCACCCCGGTGGTGACCAGGTGCCACAGATCCTCCGGGGAGCGGACGCCGCCGGGATACCGGCAGGCCATGCCGATGATCGCCATGGGTTCGGTCGCCGCGGCCACCAGCTCGCGGTTCTGCTCGCGCAGGCTCTCCACCTGCTTGAGCGCGTTGCGCAGCGCCCCGACCACCTTCTCGCTGGATGCAGTCATCGTCGAACCCTTCAGTCGTGTGACTGGTCGGTCTGGCCGTTCATCGCGGTCCGCACGAGGTCCTCGACGTCCATCGAGTCGATGTCCTCCGCGCGTGGCCCCGCTGTCTCCTCGTGGCCCGCGAGGCGCACCAGCTGGTCCAGCACCCCGGCCTCGCGTAGCCGGGCCAGCGGAACGGCGTCGAGCAGCGCGTGCGGATCCACCTCGCCGTCGCCGGGCGGCGGGTCGGGCAGCAGTTCCCCGAGCAGGTGCCCGGCCAGGTCCTCCGGGGTGGGGTAGTCGAAGGCGAGGGTCGCCGGAAGGCTGAGCCCGGTGCCCTCGCCGAGCTGGTTGCGCAGGTCCACCGCGGTCAGCGAGTCGAACCCGAGGTCGGCGAACGCCCGGTCGGCCGGCACGGCGCCGGTGTGCCCGAGCACCACGGCGACCCGGTCGGTGACCAGCTCCACCAGCACCTCCTTCCGCTCGGCAGCGGGCAGGTCGAGCAGCCGCTCGCGCAGCCGGGCGGAGTCCTCCTGCCCACCACCGCGCTGCCGCTGGGCGTCCGCCATGGCCACCCGTGCCTCGGCGAGCCCGCCGAGCAGCGGGCTCGGCCGGGAGGCGGTGAACGCGGGGGCGAACCGGTCCCAGGCGACCTCGGCCACCGTGGTCACCGCGTCCCCGCAGCCGACGACCCTGCCCAGTACGGCGAGCGCCAGCTCGGGTGGCATCGGGAGCAGGCCGTTCAGCCGCAGGTGCGCCGCACCGCCAGGGTCGCCCTCCAGCGGGCCGAAGGCGACGGCGGTCGCCGGGGCGCCGCGCCGGTGCCGCCGCCGCGCGAGCGCCTCCAGGTACGCCGAGGCGGCCGCCTCCCGCTCGCGCCCGGCCATGCCCCAGGCTCCGGCTACCGAACCGAGTACCACGAACGCCTCCGTTCCGCCGTCGCCGAGCAGCTCGTCCAGGTGGGCCGCGGCCGCGACACGGGCGCGCAGGGCCGCCTCGGGTTCGGTCTCGGGATCGGTCCCCGGATCGTCGGGGGGCGCCCCGACGATGACCCCGCCGAGCGGTTCCGGGAGCCCGGCGAGCAGCTCGGCCAGTGCCGCGCGGTCGGCGGTGTCGCAGGGCGCGAGGGTGAGGTCGATGCCCAGTTCGGCGGCGAGCCCGGTCGCGTCCACGGCGGTGTCCCCGCCCGCGAGCACCACCCGTTCGGCACCGGTGGAGGCGAGCCAGCGCAGCACGGGCTCGGCGAGGTCCTGCCCGGTGCCCGCCACGAGCACGGTGCCGGCCGGGGTCCAGTGCCGCTCGGCGGGTCGCTGGGCCCGAGTGAGCCGGTGCGCGAACACCCCGGACGGGCGCACCACGGCCTGGTCCTCGCCGAGCCCGGCGAGGACCGCGGTGAACCCGGCCGGCACGGCGCCCTCCAGCGTCTCGGGGAGGTCGACCAGGCCGCCCCACCGCTCCGGCTGTTCCAGGGCACAGGCCCGGCCCGCGCCCCACAGCGCGGCCTGTGCGGGATCGGCGGCGCCGTCGGTGTCGCCCGCCGGGGTGGCGCCGCGGGTCACGCACCACAGCGGGGCCGCTGTCCCGGCCTCGGCGAGCGCGGACAGCAGCACCGAGGGCCATGCCCACTCCCGTTCCGGACCGGTGGCGAGGAAGGACACCACGCCCGCCGGTTCGGTGTCCCGCCGGGCGAGGTGGTGCAAGAGGCCCGCCCGGTCGGCTGCCGCCACCGGGTGCACGGTGCCGCGCAGCGCGCGCACCGCGGCGCTCAGCCAGGGATCCTCCGCCCAGCCTTCCGGCAGCACGGCCAGCCAGGTGCCGTCCAGTTCGGCGGGGTCGGGCAGGGTCAGCGGCACCGGGGTGACCGCGTAACGCCAGCCGTGCACCGCCTCCCGTTCCCGCCGGGCCCGCCGCCAGGAGGACAGCGCGGGCACCACCGCGGTGAGGGTGTCGGCGTCGAGGTCCAGTTCCGCCGACAGGGAGTCCACATCGGACCGTTCGATCGCGGACCAGAACTCGGCGTCGGCGGGGTCGCCCGCGGCCCGCGCGGCGGGTGCGGCCACCTCCGGCCAGTACCGGCCGCGCTGGAAGGCGTAGGTCGGCAGGTCCGCGGACGCGCCGGGGCCGAAGTAGCCCGACCAGTCCACGCCGACCCCGCCCGCGTGCAGCGTGCCGAGCGCGGTGAGCAGCGCCGTGTCCTCGTCCCGGTCCTTGCGTTGCAGCGGGACCAGCAGCGTGCGGTCCCCCTCCGTGGCGGCGAGGTTCTCCTGGGCCATGGCGCACAGCACCCCGTCCGGGCCGACCTCGAGGAACGCACCGGCCCCCTCGGCGCGGAGCGTGCGCACCCCCTCGGCGAAGCGCACGGTGTCCCTGACCTGCGCCACCCAGTAGTCCGGGGAACGCAGCTCCCCGGCCGTGGCCAGGATGCCGGTGCGGTTGGACACCACCGGCAGCGCGGGCGGGTGGTAGTCCAGGCTCGCCGCGATCCGGCCGAACTCGGCGAGCATGGGCTCCATCAGCGGTGAGTGGAAGGCGTGGCTGACCCGCAGCCGGGTGGTGCGCCTGCCCCGGTCCTCCAGGGTGGCGGCGATCCCCGCGACCGCGGCCTCCTCGCCGGACAGCACCACGGCCGCCGGGCCGTTCACCGCGGCGAGGGACACCCGCTCGTCCAGCAGCGCGCGCACCTCGTCCTCGCCCGCCCGCACGGCCACCATGGCACCGCCCTGCGGCAGCGCCTGCATCAGCCCGGCCCGGGCGGTCACCAGCGCGCAGGCGTCGGCGAGGGAGAGCACGCCGGCCGCGTACGCCGCGGTGAGCTCGCCGATCGAGTGACCCGCGACCTGGTCCGGGCGCACTCCCCAGGACTCCAGCAGCCGCAGCAGCGCCACCTCCACCGCGAACAGCGCGGGCTGCGCGTACCCGGTCTCGGTGAGCGCGCCGGGGTCCGCGCCCCACATCACCTCGCGCAGCCCGGGCTCCAGGTGGGCCAGGGTCTCGTCGAGCGCGTCGGCGAACACGTCGTAACGCTGGTACAGCCCGCTGCCCATCCCGAGCCGCTGCGAACCCTGCCCGGAGAACAGAAACGCGCACTCGCCGCCCGCGCGCGCCGTGTCCCGCGCCACCTCGGTCGTTCCGTGCGCACCGGACAGCAGCACGGCGCGGTGCGGCAGTGCGGCGCGCTCCGTGGCCAGTGCGCGGCCGAGGGCCACCCTGGACAGCCCCGGCCGGGCGGCGGTGTGCTCGGCGAGCCGGTCCAGCTGGGCGCGCAGCCCCTCCGCCGTCCGCCCGGACACCACCCAGGGCACCAGCCCCGGTTCGGCCTCCGGGGTGCCCTCGCCCGCCGCGGGCTCGGCAAGCGGGGCCTGCTCGACGAGTACGTGGGCGTTGGTGCCACTGATCCCGAAGGCGGACACCCCGGCCCGGCGCGGCCTGCCGGTGACCGGCCACTCGGCCGGCTCGGCGAGCAGCTCGATCTCCCCCGCCGTCCAGTCCACATGGGACGATGGGCGGTCCAGGTGCAGGCTGCGGGGCAGCAGGCCGTGCCGGGTCGCCAGCACCATCTTGATCACGCCGGCCACGCCCGCGGCGCCCTGGGTGTGCCCGATGTTCGACTTGATCGAACCCAGCCGCAGCGGGGTGTCCCGGTCCCTGCCGTAGGTGGACAGCAGGGCGTGTGCCTCGACCGGGTCGCCGAGTGCGGTACCGGTTCCGTGTGCCTCGACCGCGTCCACCTCCGGTGCGGTCAGCCCGGCGTCGGCCAGCGCGGCCCGGATCACCCGCTGCTGTGCGGGCCCGTTCGGCGCGGTCAGCCCGTTGGAGGCGCCGTCGGAGTTCACCGCGGAGCCGCGAATCGTGGCCAGGATCCGGTGCCCGTGGCGCCGGGCATCGGACAGCCGCTCCAGGACGAGTACCCCGGCTCCCTCCGACCAGGCCGTGCCGTCGGCTCCCTCGGCGAAGGCCTTGCACCGCCCGTCCGGCGCCAGCCCGCCCTGCAGGCTGAACTCCACGAACGCGTCCGGGCTGGACATCACCGAGACCCCGCCGGCCAGCGCGAGCGTGCACTCCCCGGACCGCAGGGCGCGGCCCGCCCAGTGCAGCGCCACCAGCGAGGCCGAGCAGGCGGTGTCCACCGTGACCGCGGGCCCCTCGAGCCCGAGGAGGTAGGCGAGCCTTCCGGACAGCACGCTGGCGGTGTTCCCGGTGGCCACATGCCCGCCGATCCCGTCCGCCTCCGCGGCCGCCGCCGACTCGGCGGCGCGGCGCAGCATGGTCACGTAGTCCTGGCCGTTGGTGCCGATGAACACGCCGGTTCCGGTGCCGCGCAGGGCGGTCGGGTCGAGCCCGGCGCGTTCCAGTGCCTCCCAGGCGGTCTCCAGCAGCAGCCGCTGCTGCGGGTCCATCGCCAGCGCCTCCCGCGGGGAGATGCCGAAGAACTCCGCGTCGAACTCCCCCACGTCGGGCAGGAAGCCGCCGTGCCGGGTGGCCGAGCGGGCGGCGAGCGCGCCGAGGTCCCAGCCACGGTCGGCGGGGAAGCCGGACATCGCGTCCCCGCCGTCCGACAGCAGTCGCCACAGCTCCTCAGGGGAGGACACCCCGCCGGGGAAGCGGCACCCGATGCCGACCACCGCGATCGGTTCGGTGCTCGGCTCCGCGGTGGCAGGCAGCTCCCGCGGGGCGGCCCCGGTCAGCTCCCGCGCCAGGAACGCGGCCAGCTCGCGGGGGGTCGGGTGGTCGAACAGCAGCGAGGCGGGCAGCCGCAGCCCGGTGGCGGTGGCCAGCGTGTTGCGCAGTTCCAGCGCGGTGAGCGAGTCGAAACCGAGCTGCAGGAACGGCCGTTCCGGGTCCACCTCGGCGGGGTCGGCGTACCCGAGTACCGCGGCGACCTGCTCGCGCAGCAGCTCCGGCAGCCGCCGGTCGCGGTGCGCGGCGGGCAGCCCCGCCAGCCGCTCCCCCGGTTGCGGTGCACCCTCGGCGCCGGCCGGGCGCGCCCCTGGCAGCTCGGCCAGCAGCGGAGCCTGGCGCTGGCCGGCGAGCACCGGGCCGAAACGGTCCCAGTCGATATCGGCGAAGGCAACCGTGGTCTCGTCCTGCTCCACCGCGCCGCGCAGGGCGGCGAGCGCCAGTTCGGGTGCCAGCGGGCTGAGGCCGCCGCGGCGCATCCGGCCGGCCACGGTCTCGCCGTCCACGGCCATCCCGTACTCGGCCCACGGGCCCCAGCAGACCGCGGTGGCGGGCAACCCCTCGGCGCGGCGCCGGGCGGCGACGGCGTCCAGCGCGGCGTTGGCCGCGGCGTAGTTGCCCTGCCCCGCGGCCCCGAGCAGGCCGGCGATCGAGGAGAACAGCACGAAGGCGGACAGGTCGGCCTCGGCCGTGAGCTCGTGCAGGTGCCGGGCGGCGACCGCCTTGGCCCGCAGGACCCCGGCGAACCGGTCCGGGGTCAGCCCGTCCACCACGCCGTCGTCCACGATGCCCGCGGCGTGGAACACCGCGGTGAGCGGCAGTTCCGCGGGGATCCCGTCGAGCACGGCGGCCAGCGCGTCCCGGTCTGCGGCATCGCAGGCGGCCAGCGTGACCCGTGCGCCGAGCTCCCCCAGCTCCGCCGCCAGTGCCGCCGCGCCGGGCGCCTCGCCGCCGCGCCTGCCGACCAGCAGCAGGTGCTCGGCTCCTTCCCTGGCGAGCCAGCGGGCGACCTGGCCGCCGATCCCGCCGGTGCCGCCGGTGACCAGCACGGTCCCGGAGGGGCGGAACTCGCGGCGCCGCCGGTCGAGGTCGCGGCGGGCGCGCACGAGCCTGCGGGCAAGCAACCCGGCCCGGCGCAGCGCGAGCTGGTCCTCCGTGCCGGTGAGCGCCGCGGCCAGCCTGCGTACCGCGTGCCGGTCCAGCGCGGCGGGCAGGTCGATCAACCCGCCCCAGGTGCGCGGCTGCTCCAGCGCCACCGACCTGCCGAGGCCCCAGACGGCGGCCTGGGCCGGGTCCGGCGCGGCATCGGCGGCGGTGGCCGGGACGGCACCGCGGGTGAGGCACCACAGCGGTGCGGTGACCCCGGCGTCGGCGAGTCCCTGCACGGCGGCCACCGTCATGGCCGGCGCGCCGGGCAGCTCCGGCGCGCCCTCCTGCTCTCCGGCGAGGGCGGGCAGGCAGAGCACCCCGGCGAGATCCCCGGCCAGCTCGCCCGCCGGTCCGGCGATCGCCGCGCGGTCGGGGCCGGGGACGGTGAGCCGGACGGCACGCTCGGCGAGGAGGTCCAGCAGCGGCTCCAGCCAGTCCGGTTCCTCAGCGCCCGCGGGCAGCAGCACCAGCCAGCGGCCGGCCGGGGCGGGCGGTACGGGGCTCGGGCACGGCCGCCACTCGATCCGGTAGCGCAGCTCGTCCAGTGCGGACCGGCGGTCCCTGCGCTGCCGCCAGCCGGCCAGTGCGGGCACGATCGCGTCCACGGTGTCCTCGTCCACGCCGAGCTCCGTGCTCAGGTACGCCCGGTCCGCGCCGCGCACGGCGGCCCAGAAGTCGGCGTCCGCGCCGCCGGCGGCGGTGGCCTCCGGTTCCGGGGCCGCGGGCCAGAACCGTTCCCGTTGGAACGGGTACGTCGGCAGCTCGACCCTGCGGGTGCCGCCGTCCGCGAACAGGGCCGCCCATTCGATCGGCACGCCGTGCACGTACAGCTCGCCGAGCGCGCCGAGCAACGCGGGCACCTCGGGGCGATCCGCGCGCAGCGCGGGCACCGGTGCCACGCCGGTCTCCTGCCCGAGGTTGTCCGCCGCCATACCGGCGAGCACCCCGTCCGGGCCGAGTTCGAGGAAGGTGGACACGCCCTGCTCGGCGAGCGTGCGGATCCCGTCGGCGAACCGCACCGTCCGGCGCGCGTGCGCCACCCAGTGGTCCGGGGAGCACAGCTGCTCGGCGGTGGCGAGCCGGCCGGTCACGTTGGACACGATCGGGATCCGGGGCGGCGCGTAGGACACCCCGGCGGCGACCGCGGCGAACTCGGCCAGCATGTCGTCCAGCAGCGGAGAGTGGAAGGCGTGGCTCACCCGCAGCCGCCGGGTCCGCCTGCCCCGCTCGGCCAGTGCGGCGGCCGCCCGCAGCGTCTGCTGCTCCGCACCGGCGAGAACCACCGCGCACGGACCGTTCACCGCGGCGATCGACACCGGGCCGCCCGGCTCGCCGAGCAGCTCGGCGGCCTCGGCCTCGGTGGCTTCCACGGCGACCATCGCCCCGGCCGCGGTGTCCGGCAGTTCCTGCATCAGCCGGGCACGGCCGGCGACCAGGGTGGCCGCGTCCGGCAGGGTGAGGCACCCGGCCACATGCGCGGCGGCCAGTTCCCCGATGGAGTGCCCGGCGAGGTAGTCCGGCCGCAGCCCCCAGGACTCCAGCAGTCGGAACAGCGCCACCTCGAAGGCGAACAGCGCGGGCTGGGTGTAGCCGGTGCGGTCCAGCAGCCGGGCGTCCTCGGTGCCGTCCACGGCGAACAGCACCTCGCGCAGCGGCCGGTCCAGTTCGGGATCGAGGTGCGCGATGACCTCGTCCAGCGCGCGGGCGAACACCTCGAACCGCTCGTAGAGTCGCCCGCCCATGCCGGGCCGTTGCGAGCCCTGCCCGGAGAACAGGAAGGCGGTACGCCCGGTGCCCGCCCGGCCGCGGCGCAGCCCTGCGGCCGGGCCGCCGTCGCGCAGCGCGCTCAGGCCGCGTACCAGGTCCTCCCGCCCCTCGGCGAGGATCGCGGCGCGTTGCTCGAAGTCGGCCCGGGTGGTGGCCAGCGCGCGGGCGAGGTCGGGAATCGGGGTGTCCGGCCGCTCCTCGAGCAGGGTCAGCAGGTCGGCGGCGCGGGCCCGCAGCGCGCCGGTGTCCCGTGCGGACACCGGAACCAGGACCGGCCCGGTCACCGGCTCGGCGGGCTCCGGCTCCTCGGGTTCCGGGGCCTGTTCCAGTACGGCGTGCACGTTGGTGCCGCTCAGCCCGAAGGAGGAGATGCCCGCCCTGCGCGGCCTGCCGGTCTCCGGCCAGTCCGCCCGCTCGGTGAGCAGCTCGATCGCGCCGTCCTGCCAGTCCACATGGGACGAGGGGGTGTCCACGTGCAGGGTGCGAGGCAGCACACCGTGCCGCAGCGCCTGCACCATCTTGATCACCCCGGCCACCCCGGAGGCCATCTGGGTGTGCCCGAGGTTGGACTTGATCGAGCCCAGCAGCAGCGGCCGCTCGCGTTCCTGCCCGTAGGTGGCCAGCAACGCCTGCGCCTCGATCGGATCACCCAGCGCGGTACCGGTACCGTGCCCCTCCAGCGCGTCCACATCGGATGGTCGCAGGCCGCCCGCGGCGAGCGCGTCCGCGATCACCCGCTGCTGCGCGGGGCCGTTCGGCGCGGTGAGCCCGTTGGAGGCGCCGTCCGAGTTCACCGCCGAGCCGCGCAGCACGGCCAGCACCGGATGCCCGTTCCGTCGCGCGTCGGAGAGCCGCTCCAGCAGCACCAACCCCACGCCCTCGGCCAGGGTCATCCCGTCCGCGGCGTCCGCGTACGCCTTGCAGCGCCCGTCCTCGGCCAGCACCCGTTGCCTGCTGAACCCGACGAACGCGGCCGGGGTGGCCATGATGCTGGCCCCGCCCGCGAGCGCGAGGTCGCTCTCCCCGGTGGCGAGGGACCGCGCGGCAAGGTGCAGCGCGACCAGCGAGGAGGAGCAGGCGGTGTCCAGGGTGAGCGCCGGGCCCTCCAGCCCGAACAGGTAGGCGAGCCTGCCGGAGAGCACGCTGGGCAGCGAGCCGGTGATCTGGTGGCCCTCCGTGCCCTCCACGGTGCGCGCGAGGCTGGTCCCGTAGTCCTGGTAGCTGGCGCCGATGAAGGTGCCGGTCCGGCTGCCGCGCAGCCGGTGCGGGTCCAGCCCGGCCCGCTCGAACGCCTCCCACGCCGTCTCCAGCAGCAGCCGCTGCTGCGGGTCCATCGCCAGCGCCTCGCGCGGGGAGACCCCGAAGAAGGCGGCGTCGAACTCGGCCACCTCGTGCAGGAAGCCGCCCCGCACCGAGTAGGTGTGCCCGGCCCGGTCCGGGTCCGGGTCGTACAGCTCCTCGGGCCGCCAACCGCGGTCGGCCGGGAACGGGGACGTGGCGTCCGCCCCGTCGATCAGCAGCTCCCACAACCGCTCCGGCGAGTCGGCCCCGCCGGGGTAGCGGCAGCTCATCCCGACGATCGCGACCGGTTCCTCGGCGGTGAACACGCCCCCCGCCGGTGCGGTGCGCGCGGGCGCGCCTGCACCGGACAGCCTGGCGTCGAGGAAACCGGCGAGAGCGACCGGGTTCGGGTGGTCGAACACCATGGTGGCAGGCAGGTTCAGCCCGGTGCTCGCCGCGATCCGGTTGCGCAGGTCCACCGCGGTGACCGAGTCGAATCCGGCGTCCCGGAAGGCCCGGTGGTCGGGCAGGCCCTCGGCCGAACCGTGCCCGAGCACGGCGGCGGCCTCGGCCCGCACCAGGTCCGCCAGCGCCCGGACGCGCTCGGCCCCCGGCAGGGTGCGCAGCCGGTCGGCCAGCTCGCCGCGCGGCGCGCCCCGCTCCTGCCCCGCTTCCTCGGCCCGCGCCCGCACCGCGGGTATCTCGTCGAACAGCGTGGTCGGCCGGGCGGAGGTGTAGACGGGGTGGTAGCGCTCCCAGTCGATATCCGCGAGCGCGAGAGTGGTGTCGTCGGCGTCCAGGGCACGGCGCAGGCCGGCCAGGGCCGAGCCCGGGTCCATGAACTCCAGGCCACTGCGGCGGATCTGCCCGGGGTCCACCCTGCCCGACTCCCGGTCGTCGGCCCAGATCCCCCAGGACAGCGCGGTGGCGGGCAACCCGCAGGCCCTGCGGCGCTCGGCGAGCGCGTGCAGGTAGGCGTTGCCCGCCACGTAGGCGGCGTGCTGCCCGGTTCCCCACATGCCCGCCACCGAGGAGAACAGCACGAACGCGTCCAGGTCCGAACCGAACACCCGGTCCAGGTTGGCCGCCCCGCCGACCTTGGCGTGCAGCACGCGGGCGAAGGCGGCCAGGTCGGTGTCCGCCAGCGAGCACAGCTCGATCCGGGCGGCCGCGTGGATCACCGTGCGTACCTCGTGCCCGCGCTCGCGCAGGTCGTCCCGCAGCCCGGCCAGCGACTCGAGGTCGGTGACGTCGCAGGCCACCACCTCGACCTCGGCACCGAGCTCGGCCAGCTCGGCCACCAGCCCCTCCGCCCGCGGGGAGTCCGGGCCACCGCGGCTGACCAGCACGAGGTGCTCGGCTCCGTGCCCGGCGAGCCAGCGAGCCACATGCGGGGCGAGCGTGCCGGTGCCGCCGGTGATCAGCGTGCTGCCTGCCGGTCGCCACCGCCCCGCGGCGGCCGCGACCGGAGCGGGCACCAGGCGCCGGGCGAGCAGCCCCGCCGGGCGGAGCGCGAGCTGGTCCTCCCCGGTGCGGCCGGCGAGCGCGGCGGCCAGCAGCCCGGCGCCTTGGGTGTCCAGCGTCTCCGGCAGGTCCAGCACCCCGCCCCAGCGGTCGGGGTGCTCCACCGCCGCGGTCCAGCCGACCCCGGCCACCATGGCCTGCGCCGGATCGGTCACCGGGTCGGACCGGCCGGTGCACACCGCGCCCCTGGTCAGCAGCCACAGCGGCGCGGTGACCCCGAGGTCGCCGAGCGCCTGCACCAGCGTGACGGTGCGGGCGAGCCCGTCGGTCAGTTCCGGCTGCCGGGGGCACGGCCGCTCCCCTGGCACCGCGAGCGAGACGATCCCGGCCGCGTCCGTGACACCCTCGGCCTCCAGGAAGTCGGCCAGCGCGGCCCGCTCGAGCCCGGCTTCGGCCGGCCGCAGGATGCGCACCTCGGCGCCGTGCCCCGCGAGTGCCTCGGCGATCTCCCCGGCCACGCCACCCTCGTCCTCGGCCGTGGTCACCAGCAGCCAGGTCCCGGACAGCGTGGCGGGAGCGCCGGCGGGAGCCGGCAGCCAGCGGATCCGGTACCGCCAGGAGTCCACAGCGGACTCCTCCGCGCGTTTCCTGCGCCAGCCGGACAGGGCGGGCAGCACGGTGGCCAGTGCCTGCTCATCCACCTCGAGCTCGGCGGCGAGCGCGGCCGGGTCGGCCTCCGCCAGCTCCGTCCAGGCGGTGTCCCCGGCGTACCCAGTGTCCCCGGCGTTCCCGGCGTTCCCGGCCCGCCCGGTTCCGCCGAGCGGGCCGCAGGGCAGCCAGAATCGCTCGTGCTGGAAGGCATAGGTGGGCAGTTCGATCCGGCGGGCGCCGGTGCCGTCGAACTCGCCCGTCCAGTCCACGGCGACCCCGCGGACGAACACCTCGGCCAGCGAGGTCAGCATCCGGTCCAGGCCGCCGTCGTCCCGGCGCAGCGTGCCGGTGGCCACCACTCGCTCACCGGCGTCGTCCGCGGTCTCCTGCACCGCGAAGGTGAGCACCGGGTGCGGGCTGATCTCGATGAACGCCCGGTGCTCCCGGTCGAGCAGGGCCCGGATCGCCGGTTCGAACCGGACGGTGCGGCGCAGGTTGCGGTACCAGTACTCGGCGTCCGCCTCGCCCTCGGCCAGCCAGTCCCCGGTCAGGGTGGACAGCAGCGGCACGGCCGCGGACCCCGGCCGGATCGGCGCGAGCTGGTCGAGCAGTTCCGCGCGCAGCGCTTCGACCTGCGGCGAGTGCGAGGCGTAGTCCACCGGGATCCGGCGCACCCGCACGTCCTCGCCTGCCAGCTCCGCCTGCAGCGCGTCCAGTGCCGGGGGCGGGCCGGACACCACGACCGAGCGCGGTCCGTTCACCGCGGCGATCGAGACCTCGTCGCCGGGCAGCCGCCGCTCGACCTCCCCCGGTGCGAGCGCGATCGACAGCATCCCGCCCGACCCGGTGAGCAGCCGGGCGATCGCGCGGCTGCGCAGGGCCACCACCCGCGCGCCGTCCTCGAGGGACAGCGCCCCGGCGACCACCGCCGCGGCGATCTCGCCCTGCGAGTGACCGACGACCGCGTCCGGCACCACCCCGCGGGAGCGCCACACGGCGGCCAGCGACACCATCATCGCGAAGGCGGCGGGCTGCACCACATCGACCCGCTCCAGCGAGGGCGCGCCCTCGGCCCGGCGCAGCACATCCGGCAGGGACCAGTCCACGAACGGCCCCAGCGCGGCGGCGCACTCGGCCACCCGCTCGGCGAACACCGGGCAGGAGTCCAGCAGCCGGGCGCCCATCCCGGCCCACTGCGAGCCCTGGCCGGGAAACACGAACACGGTCCGGCCCTCGACATCGGCGGTACCGTCCACCACGCCGGGGTCCGGGCGTCCCCCGGCCAGCGCCGCCAGCCCGGGCACCAGGTCCGCGCGCTGCCCGCCGAGCAGGACCGCCCGGTGCTCGAACAGCGACCGCGTCCGCAGCAGCGAGTGGCCGAGGTCGGCCGGGTCGGTCTCGCCCTCCAGGTACGGCAGCAGGTTCCCGGCCTGCGCCCGCAGCGCCGCCGGGTCGCGAGCGGACAGCACCAGCGGCACGGTGTCCGGCCGCCGCCGGGCCGGTTCCGGTTCGGCCTCGACCGCGGGTGCCTGCTCCAGCAGCAGGTGCGCGTTGGTGCCGCTGATGCCGAAGGAGGACACCGCGCCCCGGCGGGGCCGCCCGGTCGCGGGCCAGTCGGCCCGCTCCCCGAGAGGCAGCACGGTGCCCGCGCTCCAGTCCACGTGCGGGGAGGGCCGCTCGGCGTGCAGGCTGCGCGGTAGCACGCCGTGCCGCAGTGCCAGCACCATCTTGATCACGCCGGCGATGCCGGCGGCCGACTGGCTGTGCCCGATGTTGGACTTGATCGAGCCGAGCAGCAGCGGCCTGCCGCCCGGGCGGTCCGCGCCGTAGGTCGCCTGCAGGGCCCGCACCTCGATGGGGTCACCGAGCGCGGTACCGGTCCCGTGTGCCTCCACCGCGTCGATGTCCGATGTGGACAGATGGGCGTTGGCCAGTGCCTGGCGGATCACCCGCTGCTGGGAGCGCCCGTTCGGGGCGGTGAGCCCGTTCGACGCGCCGTCCGAGTTGATCGCCGAGCCGCGCAGCACGGCCAGCACCGGATGCCCGTTGCGGCGTGCGTCGGAGAGCCGTTCGACCACGACGATGCCGACGCCCTCGGCCAGCGCCATCCCGTCCGCGGCGTCGGAGAAGGGTTTGCACCGGCCGTCCGGGGCGAGCGCCCGCTGCCTGCTGAAGGCGATGAACGGTCCCGGGGTGGTCATCACGGTCACCCCGCCCGCGACGGCGAGCGAGGTCTCCCCCTCGCGCAGCGACTGGGCCGCCAGGTGCAGCGCCACCAGCGACGAGGAGCAGGCGGTGTCCACCGTGACCGCGGGCCCCTCCAGGCCGAACACGTAGGCCAGCCGGCCGGAGAGCACGCTCGGGATGGTGCCGGTGACCACGTGGCCGAGGACGTCGGTGCCGTCCCCGCCGTCCCCGTACTGGGCGTAGCTGGAACCGATGAACGAGCCGGTCAGGCTGCCGCGCAGGCCCGCGGGGTCGATGCCGGCCCGCTCGAACGCCTCCCAGGTGGTCTCCAGCAGCAGCCGCTGCTGCGGGTCCATGCCCAGCGCCTCGCGGGGGGAGATGCCGAAGAACCCGGGGTCGAACCGGTCGGCGTCGTGCAGGAAGCCGCCACGGGTGGTGTAGGTGGTACCCGGCCGGTCCGGATCGGGGTGGTAGGCGACCGCGGTCTCCCAGCCGCGGCCATCGGGGAACTCGGAGAGCCCCTCGGTGCCGGACAGCAGCAGTTCCCACAGCTGGTCCGGGTCGGCGACCTCGCCGGGGAACCGGCAGCTCATCCCCACGATGACGATCGGGTCCTCGCCCGTGGCGGCGGAGGTGGCGACCGGCGCGGCGGCAGGGCCGCCGGTGCCTGCCAGCTCCGCGCGCAGGTACCTGGCCAGCTCGAGCGGGCTCGGGAAGTCGAAGACCATCGTGGTCGGCAGCGGCAGCCCGGTCAGCGCGCGCATCCGTTGCCGCAGCTCGACGGCGGTCAGCGAGTCGAAACCGGCCGCGGAGAAGGCCCGCCGCTCGGCCACCTCCCCCGCGCCCTCGTGTCCCAGCACGGCGGCGGCCTCGTCGCGCACCATGCCCACCAGCACGCGTTCCTGTTCCGCCTCGGACAACCCGGCCAGCCGCTCGGCCAGCTCGCTCGCCGCGCCCGCTCCCGCGGTCGCCTCCGGCTCGGCGACCTCGGGCAGCTCGGCGAGCAGGGGACTGTGCCGGGCCGCGGTGAAGATCGGCGCGTAACGGGCCCAGTCGATGTCGGCCACGGTGACGGTGACGTCCCGCCGCGCGACCGCGCGACGCAGCTCGTTCAGCGCGGGCCCCGGCGGCAGCCCGCGCAGGCCGCGCCGGGCGAACCGGTCGGTCTCCTCCGCACCCGAGGCCATCCCGGTGTCCGCCCATGGCCCCCAGGCGAGGCAGGTCGCGGTGAGCCCGCGGGCATGCCGCTGCTCGGCGAGGGCATCCAGGTAGGCGTTCGCCGCCGCGTAGCCCGCCTGCGCACCGCTGCCCAGCACCCCCGCGATCGAGCCGAACAGCACGAACAGGTCCAGCTCCGCCGTGCCGAGCAGGGCGTCCAGGTTCGCCGCTCCCCCTGCCTTCGCCGCCATGGCGGAGGCCAGGTCGGCGAGCCCGGTCTCGGGCAGCGGCCGGAACTCGCTCACCCCGGCCGCGTGCACCACACCGGTCAGCGGCGTGTCCGGCGGCACGGAGTCCAGCACGGCGGCCAGTGCCGCGCGGTCGGTGACATCGCAGGCCACGACCTCCACCCGGGCACCCAGCTCGGCCAGCTCGGCGCGCAGCTCCGCGGCGCCGGGCGCGTCCTCGCCGCGGCGGCTGGTCAGTACCAGGCGTGCGGCGCCGGATCCGGCCAGCCACCTCGCCGCCTCGGCGCCGAGGCCGCTGGTGCCGCCGGTGACCAGCACGGTGCCCCGCACCGGCGGGTCCGCCGCGGGGACGCCGAGCGGGTGGTGCGCCAGGCGCCTGCCGAGGACCCCGGCGGCCCGGACGGCCAGCTGGTCCTCCCCGGGCAGCGCGCCCGCCAGTACCGCCGCCAGCCGTCGCCCGGCGGGCTCCGGCAGGTCGGCGGGCAGGTCCACCAGGCCACCCCAGTGGCCCGGGTACTCCAGCGCGGCCGTCCGGCCGAAACCCCACACCGCGGCCTGGGCCGGGCTGGTCACCGGGTCCGCGTCCGACGCGGACACCGCACCGGTCGTCACCGTCCACAGTGGAGCGCTCAGCCCCGATTCGGTGAGTGCCCGCAGCAGGGTGTGGGTCGCGGCCAGGCCGGTGCCCAGCGCGGGGTGCGTGCGCGAGGGCCGCTCGTCCGGCGCGACCGCGGACAGCACGCCGCACACCTCGCCCCGCGCGGCCAGCGTGCCCGCGAGGTCGGCCGGGTCGGCCTCCTCCGGGTCGAGCTCCAGCTCGCGGACCTCGGCGCCGTGCGTGCGCAGCGCGGTCGCGAGCCGCCCGGCGAGCTCCCCGTCCCCCGGGGTGGTCACCAGCAGCCAGCACCCGCTCAGCGGGTCGCCCGCGGGCTCGGAAAGGGCGGTCCAGGAGACCCGGTAGCGCCAGGAGTCCGGCCGGGCACGTTCCTCCGGCAGGCCCTGCCGGCCTGCCGGCTGCGGCCAGTAGGACCCGTGCTGGAAGGGGTAGGTGGGCAGGTCCACCCGGCGCGCGGCGGTGCCCGCGAAGTAGGCGGGCCAGTCCACGTCCCCGCCGCGCAGGTGCAGCCGCGCGAGTGCGGCGACCAGCGTGGTCTCCTCGGTCCTGTCCTCGCGCAGCACCGGGATCGCCGCCGCCTCCGCCTCCTCGCCGAGGGTGTCCGCGGCCGCCGCGGACAGCGCACCGTCCGGGCCGAGCTCGAGGAAGGTGGTGACCCCGAGGCCGGCCAGCGTGGTCACGGCGTCGGCGAACCGCACCGCGTGCCGGGCCTGCTCGACCCAGTAGTCCGGCGAGCACAGGCGTTCGGCGGGCACCAGCTCGCCGGTTCTGGTGGACACCACGGGGATCTCGGGCGGCGCGTAGCTCAGGCCCTCGGCTGCCCGGCGGAGGTCCGCCAGCACCGGGTCCATGTGCGGGGAGTGGAAGGCGTGGCTCACCCGCAGCCGCCGGGTCTTCCGGCCGCGGGCCGCGAAACCGGCCGCGACCTCGAGCACCGCGTCCTCGTCCCCGGAGATCACCACGGCCGAGGGCCCGTTCACCGAAGCCACCTCGACCGGGACGCCCGGCTGCTCGCCGAGTGCTGCCCGCATCTCCGCTTCGCCCGCGCGCACCGCCACCATCGCGCCGGCCGCGGGCAGCGCCTCCATCAGCCGAGCACGGGCGGCCACCAGCGCGCAGGCGTCCGCCAGCGACAGCACGCCCGCGACATGCGCCGCCGCGAGTTCGCCGACGGAGTGCCCCGCCAGGTAGTCCGGCCGCACCCCCCAGTGCTCCAGCAGCCGGAACAGGGCGACCTCGACGGCGAACAGGGCGGGCTGGGCCCAGCCGGTCCGGTCCAGCAGCCCCGCCTCCGCGGTGTCCGCCGCGGCGAACAGTATCTCCGCAGGCGACCGGTCCAGCCACGGCCGCAGCGCGTCCTGCACGGCGTCCAGCGCGGTGGCGAAGGCGGGGAACCGGTCGTAGAGCTCGCGGCCCATGCCAGGCCGCTGGCCGCCCTGCCCGGCGAACAGCAGGGCGAGCCTGCCGCCCTGGACGGCCTCGTCCGCCAGCACCGCGGGGTCCGGCCGGTCGGCGGCCAGCGCCGCGAGGGCCGTGCGCACCGTGGCCCGGTCACCGGGCAGCACCGCGGCGCGGCGCTCGAAATGGGATCGGGTGGTGGCGAGGGAGAGCGCGAGGTCGTCGAGCGTGGCATCCGGCCACTGGTCCATCGTGGACACCAGGCGGGCCGCCTGGTCCCGCAGCGCGGCGGCGCCGCGGGCGGACAGCACCAGCGGGGCGCCCGCCGGTTCCCGCGCCGCCGGTGCCTCGGCGGGTTCCGGTGCCTGCTCGAGGACGGTGTGCACGTTGGTGCCACTGAACCCGAACGAGGAGACCGCCGCGCGGCGCGGCCGGTCCGCCGCCGGCCAGTCGGCCGGTTCGGCCAGCACCCTGACCGCGCCCGCGGCCCAGTCCACCTGGCTGGAGGCGGTGTCCGCGTGCAGGCTGCGCGGCACCTGGCCGTACCGCATCGCCATGACCATCTTGATCACCCCGGCCACCCCCGCCGCTGCCTGGGTGTGCCCGATGTTCGACTTCACCGAGCCCAGCAGCAACGGGGTGTCCCGCTCCTGCCCGTAGGTGGCCAGCAACGCCTGCGCCTCGATCGGATCACCCAGCGCGGTACCGGTGCCGTGCCCCTCGACCACATCGACCTCGGATATGGACAGCCGGGCCGCGACCAGCGCGTCCCGGATGACCCGCTGCTGTGCCAGGCCGTTCGGCGCGGTCAGCCCGTTCGAGGCACCGTCGGAGTTCACCGCGGACCCGCGCACCACGGCCAGGATCCGGTGCCCGTTGCGCTCGGCGTCGGACAACCGCTCCAGCGCCAGCATCCCGACGCCTTCCGACCAGCCCACCCCGTCGGCGGCCGCGGAGTAGGCCTTGCACCGGCCATCCGGGGACAGCCCGCGCTGGCGGGAGAACTCGACGAACGGCGCGGGGGTGGACATCACGGTCACCCCGCCGGCCAGCGCGAGCGCGCACTCCCCCGCGTTCAGCGCCCGCATGGCCCAGTGCAGCGCGACCAGGGAGGAGGAGCAGGCGGTGTCCACGGTGATCGCGGGCCCCTCGAGGCCGAGCAGGTACGCCAGCCTGCCGGAGGCCACGCTGGCGGAGCTGCCCGTGCCGAGGTGGCCCTCGAACTCGGACCCGGAGAGCACGGCACCGTAGTCGCCGTACATCACCCCGGCGAACACCCCGGTTCGGCTGCCGCGCAGGGAGTGCGGGGCGATGCCGGCCCGCTCCACGGCCTCCCACCCCGCCTCCAGCAGCAGCCGCTGCTGGGCGTCGGTCGCCACCGCCTCGCGCGGGCTCATCCCGAAGAACGCCGGGTCGAAGTCCCCAGCGTCGTGCAGGAAACCACCGGAGCGGGTGTAGGAGGTGCCGGGATGGTCGGGGTCGGGATGGAACAGCGCGCCGAGGTCCCAGCCCCGGTTGGTCGGGAAGCCGGAGATGGCGTCCCCACCCTCGCTGACCAGCCGCCACAGGTCCTCCGGTGAGCGCACGCCGCCGGGGTAGCGGCAGCTCATCCCGACGATGGCGATCGGCTCCTCGGCCGCGGCGGGGGCCGGTTCGGTGCCCGGCACGGCGGCGGTGCCCGCGAGCAGGTCGACCAGGTGGGCGGCCAGCGCGGTCACCGTGGGGTGGTCGAACACCACGGTGGCGGCCAGCCGGACCCCGGTCGCCGCGCTGAGCCGGTTGCGCAGCTCGACCACGGTCAGCGAGTCGAACCCGAGATCGGCGAAGCTGCGCAGCGGGTCGATCGCCGTACCTCCGCCGTGCCCGAGTACCGCGGCGACCTGCTCGCGCACCAGGTCCACGGCGGCGCCGGAGCGCCGGGCCGGGTCCAGCCCGCGCAGCCGGTGCGCGAGCCCGCCCGCGCCGGGGGCGGCGGCCGCGGTACGCCGGGCCGCCCCGGGTACCAGCCCGCGCAGCACGGCGGGCACGGTTTCCAGGTCGCGCAGGGCTGGCAGGTCCAGCCGGACCGGCGCCAGCACCGGCTCGCCCGCCCGCAGGGCCGCGTCGAACAGCGCGAGGCCGTCCGGGACCGGCAGCGGCGGGGTGCCGAGCCTGCGCAACCTGCGCACCCCGTCCACGCCGAGTTGCCCGGTCATGCCCTCGCCCTGCTCCCACGGGCCCCAGGCCAGGGACATCCCCGGCAGTCCCGCGGCGCGGCGCGCCGCGGCCAGCGCGTCCAGGAACGCGTTGCCCGCCGCGTAGTTGCCCTGCCCGGCGGCGCCCACGATGCCGGCCACCGAGGAGAACAGCAGGAAAGCGGACAGGTCCGCGTCCCTGGTCAGCTCGTGCAGGTTCCACGCCGCGTCCACCTTGGGCCGCAGCACGGTGGCCAGCCTCTCCGGGGTGAGCGAGGAGACCACGCCGTCGGCGAGCACCCCGGCCGCGTGCAGCACGGCGGTCACGGGATGTTCCCGCGGCACCGCGGACAGCGCCTCGGCCAGCGCGACCCGGTCGGCGGCGTCGCAGGCCACCACGGCCGGTGTGGCGCCGAGCCCGGTCAGCTCCCCGGCCAGCTCGGCCGCCCCGGGTGCGGCGGCGCCGCGACGGCTGAGCAGCAGCAGGTGGCACACGCCGTGCTCGGCGGCGAGGTGCCGGGCGAGCAGCGCGCCGAGCCCGCTGGTGCCGCCGGTGATCACGACCGTGCCCTCGGGGTCCCAGGTGGCGGGCTCCGCCGGTTCCGGCGGCACCCTGGCGAGCCGGGCGGCCAGCGGCGCCCCGTCCCTGATCGCGACCTGCGGCTCGGCAAGGCCGAGCGCGACCCGCAGCACCGAAGCCTCGAGGTGGTCGTCCGGGTCGAGGTCGACGAGCCCGAACCGGCCGGGGTGCTCGGCCTGCGCGGTGCGCACCAGCCCGCATACGGCCGCGGCGGCCGGATCCGGGTCCGGCGTGGTGGCTCCCCGGGTGAGGAACACCAGCCTGCTGTCCGGGAAACGGTCGTCGGCGAGCCAGGCGGTCAGCGTCGTGAGCACCGAACCGGTCAGTTCCCGCGCCCGGGCGGGCGGTCCCACGGCGGGATCGCCGCACACGGGATACACCACGGTCGCGGGTAGCCCGCCGGTCGCGAGCTCGTCCAGCCCGGCACCGGCCGGGCAGCCGAGCGTCGCGGCCAGGTCCAGCGGGTCCGGCCCGAGCACGGCCGTAGCGCCGCCGTCGCCGCCGTTTCCGTCCTCGGCCCGCTCCGCGCGCGGCACCTCCACCCAGTCCAGCCGGTACAGGTCCCGTTCGGGCCGCGCCGGGGCCGCCTCGCCATCGGCGGGGGCGCGCAGCACCAGCGAGTCCACCGAGGCGACCGGCGCGCCGGTGGTGTCCGCGAGGTCCACGGCGAGCCGGTCACCGTCGGCCACCAACCGCACCCGCAGGGCCCGCGCGCCGGTGGCGTGCAACCGGGCGCCCTTCCAGGAGAACGGCACCCCACCCGCGGCCCCCTCGCCCAGGTCGGCGACAGCGGCGGCATGCAGGGTGGCGTCCAGCAGCGCGGGGTGCAGCCCGAAGGCGCCCGCGTCCTCCGCCGCCGTGGCGGGCAGCGCCGCCTCCGCGAAGACCTCGGTGCCGCGCCGCCAGGCCGCGCGCAGGCCCTGGCAGGCGGGCCCGTACCGCAGGCCGGCCTCGGCCAGCCGCGGGTACAGCCCCTCGATGTCGACCGGCTCGGCTCCGGGCGGTGGCCACTGCCGCGCGTCGAAGGTGCCGGGGTCCGCTCCGGTGGCCAGCACCCCGGTGGCGTGCCGGGTCCACGGCAGTTCGTCGGCCCCCTCGGGGCGGGCGTAGATTCCGAGGGGACGGCCGCCGTCCGGATCCGGGCCGTCGATCCGCAGCTGGAGCTGCACCCCGCCGTGTTCGGGCAGCGGAAGCGGGGCGGTCATGGTCAGTTCCGCCACCCGGTCGCAGCCGACCTCGTCCCCCGCCCGGATCGCCAGTTCCAGCATCGCCGCGCCCGGCAGCAGCACCGCGTCGCCGACCACATGGTCGGCCAGCCACGGCTGGGATCGCACGGACAGCCTGCCGGTGAGCACGGTGCCCGCCGACCCGGCCAGGGACACGGCGGCGGACAGCAGTGGGTGCCGGGCCGCCCCGAGGCCCGCGGCCCGCAGGTCGCCCGTGGCCCGCATGCCGTCCTTCGGCCAGAACCGGCTGCGCTGGAAGGCGTAGGTCGGCAGCTCGACCCCGCGGGCACCGGTCCCCGCGAAGTAGTCCGCCCACCGCACCGGCACTCCCCGGGTGTGCAGCCCGGCCACGGCCGTGGTGATCGTGCCGACCTCGTCCCGCTCGGGACGCAGGGTGGGCAGCGCGGTGAGCTCTCCGGCGGGCTCCTCCCCGCCGGGGAGGGCCTCGGCGAGCCCGGTGAGGGTGCCGTCCGGTCCGAGTTCGAGGAAGGCGCCGGTCCCGTGCCCGCGCAGCCAGCGCAGCCCGTCGGCGAACCGCACGGTCCGCCGCAGTTGCTCCGCCCAGTAGTCCGCCGAGGTCAGCTCCGGGAGCGTCGCGGGCTCGCCGGTCCGGCCGGACACGATCGGGATCAGCGGTTCCCGCGCGGTCAGGCCGGCCACGACGGCGCGGAAAGGTTCCAGCACCGGGTCCATGTCCGCGGAGTGGAAGGCGTGCGACACCCGTAGCCGCCGCACCCGCCCGCCGTCCCGCTCGAACCGCGCGGCCAGTTCGGCCACAGCCTGCTCGTCGCCTGCGATCACCACCGACTCCGGGCCGTTCACCGCGGCGAGCGACACCCGCTCACCCAGCAGCGGGCGCACCTCCTCCTCACCGGCCGGTATCGCGGCCATCGCGCCGCCCGCGGGCGCCAGCTCCCGCATCAACCTGCCCCGCGCGGCCACCAGCCGTGCGGCGTCCGCCAGGGAGAACACCCCGGCCACCTGCGCCGCGGCCAGCTCGCCGACCGAGTGGCCGAGCAGGAAGTCGGGGACGATCCCCCAGGATTCGACCAGCCGGTAGAGCGCGACCTCGAGCGCGAAGAGCGCGGGCTGGGCGTACTCGGTCCCCGCGAGCCCGGCGGCGTCCTCGCCGTACAGCACCGTGCGCAGTGGACGGTCGAGGTGCCGGTCGAGTTCGGTGGTCACCTCCGCCAGCGCGTCCGCGAACACCGGGAACCGCCGGCTCAGCCCCTGCCCCATGCCCAGGCGCTGGCCCCCCTGCCCGGCGAACAGCATCGCCAGCCGCGGTCTGCCCCGTGCGGAACCCCGGACCAGGCAGGCGGCGGGGTCGTCCTCGGCCAGTGCGGTCAGCGCGGCGGCGGCCTCCTCCCGGTCGCCGGCGACCACCACCGCGGTGTGCTCGAACCGGGAGCGGCCGGTGGCCGTGCTGAACGCCAGATCGACCAGGTTCCGCTCGCCCGCCGTCGCGGCCAGCCTCGCCGCCTGCGCCCGCAGTGCCTCCCGGCCGCGGGCGGAGACCAGGACCGGGACGGGGCCCGCGGGTTCCGGCTCCGGTTCCGGTTCGGTGCCCGGTGCCTGTTCGAGCACGGCATGCGCGTTGGTGCCGCTGAGGCCGAAGGAGGACACACCCGCCCTGCGCGGTTCCCCGGACTCCGGCCAGGGCAGGTTCTCGGTCAGCAGCCGGACCTGGCCCGCCGACCAGTCCACGTGGGTGGAGGGCCGGTCCACGTGCAGGGTCCTCGGCAGCACGCCGTGCCGGATCGCCATGACCATCTTGATCACGCCGGCCACCCCGGCCGCGGCCTGGGTGTGGCTGATGTTGGACTTGACCGAGCCGAGCAGCAGCGGCCGGTCCGCGGGCCGGTCACGGCCGTACGTCGCGAGCAGGGCCTCGGCCTCCACCGGGTCGCCGAGCGTGGTGCCGGTGCCGTGTGCCTCGACCGCGTCCACCTGCCCCGGCGACAACCTGGCGTCCACCAGCGCCTGCTCGATCACCCGTTGCTGGGAGGGCCCGTTCGGCGCGGTCAGCCCGTTCGAGGCACCGTCGGAGTTCACCGCGGACCCGCGCACCACGGCCAGGATCCGGTGCCCGTTGCGCTCGGCATCGGACAACCGCTCCAGCATCAGCACGCCCGCGCCCTCGGACCAGCCGGTGCCACTGGCGGAGTCGGCGAACGAGCGGCAGTAGCCGTCCGCGGCCAGCCCACCCTGCTTGCTGAACTCCACGAAGGTCAGCGGGCTGGGCATCACCGTGACACCACCGGCGAGGGCGAGCGAGCATTCCCCCGCGCGCAGCGCCCGCGCGGCGAGGTGCAGGGACACCAGGGACGCGGAACAGGCGGTGTCCACGGTGACCGTGGGACCGACGAGGCCGAGCACGTAGGCCAGACGTCCGGAAAGGACGCTGGTGGTGGTGCCGGTGAGCGCGAAGCCGTCCACATTGTCCGCGGGACCGACCCGGTAGTCCTGCGGGATCGCGCCGACGAACACCCCGGTCCGGCTGCCGCTGACGGACAGCGGGTCGATCCCGGCATGCTCGACCGCCTCCCACGCGGACTCCAGCAGCACGCGCTGCTGCGGATCCATCGCGAGTGCCTCGCGGGGCGAGATGCCGAAGAAGTCGGCGTCGAACATGGTGGCATCGGCCAGGAAACCACCGGCCAGGGTTGCAGAGGAGTCGAGGGAGTCCAGCGACCAGCCACGGTCGGCGGGCAGCCCGCTGATCCCGTCCGCGCCGGACTCGACCATCCGCCACAGGTCGTCCGGGTTCGCCACCCCGCCCGGGTAGCGGCAGCTCATCCCGATGATGGCGATCGGCTCGTGCGCCGCGGCCTCCAGCTCGTGCAACCGCTGCCGGGTCCGCTGCAGGTCGGTACCCGCTCGCCGGAGGTAGTCCCGGAGGCGCTGCTCGTTATCCATGTTCATTGTCCATTCCGGACTGTTGTTCCGTGCCGGACATCTCGCCCGCCGGCTACCAGGCCACCGGCAGCCACGCCAGGGTCGCCGAGAGCCGCTTCTTCACCTTCTCCGGGTCGGTCAGCTCCTCCGGATCGACGGTCAGCCGCATCGTCGGGATCCGGGTGAGCAGCGCGGTGAACGCGATGTTCAGCTCGAGCCGCGCCAGCGGAGCGCCGATGCAGTACCAGGCGCCGTGCGCGAAGGTGAGGTGCGGGTTCGGCGTACGGTGGAAGTCGACCCGCTCGGGGTCCTCGAACGAGCGGGGATCGAAGTTGGCCATCGCGAAGTCGGGCAGTACCAGGTCCCCCGCGCTGATCCTCTCCCCGCACATCTCGATGTTCTCGAGCGCGTAGTGCGGCTGCCAGCCCCCGCCGAAGTTGGCCGTGCGCAACATCTCCTCGACCGCGGTGTTCATCAGGTCCTGGTCGCTCAGCACGGCCTCGCGCAGGTCCGGCCTGGTGAGCAGCCGGGCCATCCCGTTGCCGATGTGCGTGGCGATACTCTCGTGCCCCGCGAACAGCAGCAGGCAGACGATCACCACGACAAGCTGGTTGTTCTCCAGCTCGGGGCAGATCCCGGAGATCAGGTCGTCCCCGGGGTCCGCCCGCTTGCGGTCGACCAGGTCGGAAAGGTACGCGAAGAAGGCGGCGGCTCCGTCCGCCGACGCGTTCTCCCCGGTGCCGTGCATCCCGTCCAGCAGCACGGCAAGGTGGTCCCGCTCGTCCTCGGGCACCCCCATCAGCTCGCACAGCACCCGCAGCGGAACCGGCAGGGAGAACGCGGGCTGCAGGTCGACCGGTGGATTGCTGGCGAGCAGCTCGTCCACCGCCTCGTGCACGATACGCTCGATCCCCGGGCGCAGCGCCTTCATCCGCTTGCTGGTGAAGTACGGGATGAGCAGGGCTCGCACCTGCTGGTGCATCTCGTGCGGATCGCTTCCCGCGCCGGTGGACGCGATCAGCTCGAAGATCGGGTTCTTGGTGGCCTGGGCCGCCTGGTCCGGGTTCGGGTGCGTGCGGCCGAGCCTGCGGTCGACCATCAGCTGCTTGATCTCGGCGTGCCCGAGCACCAGCCAACCCTCGTCCCCGGTGGCCGTGCGTACCCGCCAGATCGACTTCTCCGCCTGCATCCTGCGCAGGTACGGGTTGTCCCCGAGCGCGGGCGAACGCAGGGATTCCAGGGTGGGCAGATCCTCCGACACGGTCATGACCCGTCCTACCTTCTCTCGTCACAGCTCAGCCGGCAGCCGCCGAGTCTCGTGCAAGCGCGGTCGGGAAATCCCTAGTGCCTCGGTGCGCGACGACCGTCACCGGCGCGGCGTCGCCGTCGCGGGAAATCCCCAGTCCGGAAGACGTTCAATGGCGAAACCTGCGCCGGAAGGGGAATACGTGTCCAAACGTGCTTTGATCACCGGCATCACCGGGCAGGATGGTTCCTATCTCGCCGAGCACCTGCTCGAGCTCGGGTACCAGGTGTGGGGCATGATCAGGGGCCAGGCCGACCCGCAGAGGTCCAGGATCGGGCACCTCGCGGGCGAGGTGTCGTTCGTGCGCGGCGATCTGACCGACGAGGGTAGCCTGGTGGCCGCGGTGGACATCGCACAGCCCGACGAGGTGTACAACCTCGGCGCGATGTCGTTCGTACCGCTGTCCTGGCAGCAACCGAAGCTGACCACCGATGTCAACGGAACCGGTGTGCTCCGCATCCTGGACGCCATCCGTACCGTCTGCGGCCTCGACACCTCGCGGACCGCCGGCGGCCAGATCCGCTTCTACCAGGCCTCCTCCTCGGAGATGTTCGGCAAGGTGACCGAGACTCCCCAGCACGAGGCGACCCACCTGCACCCGCGCAGCCCGTACGGCGTCGCCAAGACCTACGGCCACTTCATCACGCGCAACTACCGGGAATCCTTCGGCATGCACGGCGTTTCCGGCATCCTGTTCAACCACGAGTCGCCCCGCCGGGGGCCGCACTTCGTCACTCGCAAGATCACCCTGGCGGTGGCCAACATCAAGAACGGCAGGCAGGAGAAGCTGCACCTCGGCAACCTCGATGCCCGCAGGGACTGGGGGTACGCGCGGGACTACGTGCGGGCCATGCACCTGATGCTGCAACGGACGACGCCGACCGACTATGTGATCGGCACCGGCCGGATGCACACCGTACGCGAAGTACTCGAGGTCGCGTTCGACGCGGCCGGGCTGAACTGGCAGGACCATGTCGTGGTGGACCCCACCCTGGTCCGTCCGGCCGAAGTGGACACACTGTGTGCCGACCCGGCCAGCGCGAGCGAGGAACTCGGCTGGCGGACCACGACGACCTTCGAGGAACTCATCCGGTTGATGGTGGAGGAGGATCTGCGGGAGACCGGCCGGGAGCAGTCGCACACCCGCCCGCCCCTCGCGCCCGCCTGGTGATGCCGGCGGGCGCGGGGCGGCAGGCTCGGCGAGCGGGTGCTACTTGACGAAGTCGGGCAGCACCCGCGGCGGCCAGGAGCCGGCGCGGAACACGCCCATGGAGTAGGCCTTGGAGATGAGCGCGGGCCGGTTCTTGACCTTGAACCGGCGCAACAGGTTCGTCACGTGGTACTCGATACCGCCGCGGCTGAGGTACAGCCTGGCCGCCAGCTGCACGGTGGACACGCCGGCGCCGATGCCCTCGATGATCCGGGCGTCCACCTCGCTGAGCAGTTGCCTGCGCCCGGCCGCCTGCCGGGTGTCGGTCTCCCGGCTCTCCGGTTCGACGAGCACGAGCACCCCCTCGAACCGGCCGCTACGGTCGGGCACGGCGACCCCGGTCAGCTCGGCGGTGCCGCGGCGCATGGCGACCGACCGTTCGGTGAACCGGCCCCCGGTGTCACCGGCCAGCGCCGCGAGCCGCATCCCGACCCGATCCCGCGCGTCGGGATGCAGCAGCTCGCACAGCTCCCGGCCGTGCACATCGCCCGGCGAGCGCCCGAACTGGCGCGCGAAGTCCGGATTCGCCCGGACCACCCTGGTGCCGCGGTCGAGCCGGGCGAACCCGATACCCGATCGCTCGATGAAGGAGCGGAACACGTCCCGGCCGCTCTCCGGCCGCCAGGCTTCACCGCATTCCGTGGTGCGCGGCGCGTTCTCGACGGCAACACTCATGACCGAAATCCTCTCCGTGCGGTTGGGGAAGGAACCGAGTAGGCACAGGCGCTCACCCGGCCATCGTCGCCGGGTGGAAGATCGAGACGAGCTGCGCCCGGCCGCTCAGCCCGAGCTTGCGATAGACACGGGTGAGGCGCTGCTCGACGGTGCGGCCGCCGAGCGTGAGCAACCCGGCGATCCGCGTGGTGGACCAGCCCGCCGCCGCGAGCGTGGCGATCCGCCGCTCCTGCGCCGACAGCGAGCCGTGCCAGGGCACCGCGCCGGGACCGCCGGCCGCGGCCGGCGCATCGAGCAGGCGCTGGACACCGTCCCGGTCGCCGGCCGCGATCCTCGACATGGCCGATTCGGCCAGCGCCCGCGACCGGCGCGCGGGCGAGCGACGCAGCAGCGGTACCGCCGCACGCAGGTGATCGACGGGGTCGCCGCAGCGGGAGCTCGCGGCGAGCAGGTGCACCGCACCCAGGGTGTCCGGGCCGCCCCAGCGCCGGGCCAGCCGGACCGCCGCCCGCGTCAGCGGCTCGGCGGCGGCGTGGTCCCCGCCCGCGGCGTGCGCGGCCGCCGCCATGGAACGCCACGCCGACACCGCGGGGTTGAGGCAGCGCCGCAGCATCAGCGTGCGCCCGCATTCCAGGAACCGCGGCAGGGCCGCGCCGGGGTCCGCCAGCAGCATCCGCAGCCTGCCCCGCGCGTACTGCAGATGTGCCCAGGCCATCCCCTCGGCCGCCGCGGCGGGCAGCGGCACGGCCAGTACCCGCTCGGCCTCCTCCGGTTCGTCCCTGGCGAAATGCAGGCCGGCCTCCAGCGCGAGGAGGTCGGGTACCACCCGAGGTGGCCAGGACTCCGGCGGCAGTTGCGCCCGTGCCGCCGCAAGATCCTCGGCCGCCGGGGCGAGGTTGCCGCGCGCGAGCTCGCACCGGGCCAACTCGAGCAGCGCCAGCACCGCGGGCATCGGCGCGCCCTGCCGCCGCGCGTCCCGCAGCACCTGGTCCAGCCCCAGCACGGCCTCCTCCGGTTCCTCCGCGTACAGCAAGGCCCGGCAGGCGTGGATCCGCGGCCCGAACGGCCGGTCCCCGCCCGCCGAGCGCAGCGCCGTACTGGCCAGTTCCCGTGCGCGCGAACGCCAGCCGCCGCGCATGGTCAGCCGCCAGGCGAGCACGCCTGCCTGCACCGGGTCCGCGGGCAGGTCCGGCAGCCCGGGCAGCGGACACTCGGGCAGTACCGGATCGGCGATGCCGTCCCCGGCCGCCAGCAGGCCGATGGCGGCCAGCGGGCCGGCCGCGCCGGGTGCCCTGCGCGCGCAGGCCGCCGCGATGGCGTGCCGGGCCACCGGCGCCTCGCCCAGCGCCTGCAACAGGTCGGCGGCCCGCACCAGCCCCCGGAGGGGAATCTCCGGCCCTGCTTCCAGCAGAACCTGCCGCAACCTGCGGGCGGCGGCGTCCGGGTCGCCCGGCCGTTCGGTCAGCGCGAGGTCGGTCAGCAGCTCATGGCGCAGCTCGGGTCCGGGTCGCTCCCGCAGGGCGCGGTTCAGCAGCGCCGCCGCGTCGTCCGGCTCGCCGGCCGCCCTCGCCCGTTCGGCGACCCTGCGCAGCAGCGGCACGCCCCATCCGACCGTTCCCGGTGGCGCGGCCGGCAGCAGGCAGGCGATCCGTTCGTCCGGCAGCGCCATGCGGCGGGCGAGTTCCGCGGCACGCCCGGCCATCCGCTCCCGCTCACCGGTGCCCATCCCGGCCAGCACGCGGGCACGCACGGTGGGTGCGGTCAGCCGGGGACGCTCGGTCCGCGTCACCAGCCCGAGAGCTGCCAGGCCGTCGAGCACGGCGGTGGCCGGCGGGGTCCGCGGCGAGGCAAGCGCGTGCACGAAGGTGGGCTCGAGATCGTCCCCGGCGACGGCGATGGCGCGCACCACGGCCAGCGCCTCGGGCGGCAGCCGGTCCACGATCCGCGCCGCCCGCTCGCCGAGCACCTCGGCCACGTATCCGGCCAGCACGGGCAGCCGCTCGGCGACCGGCGTCAGCGAGTCGCGCGCGTACCGGTCGAGGCTCGGCCGCAGCACGGCGACCCGGCCACCGGTCAGCTCGGTGGCGCCGGCCAGGAAGGAGCGGTCGGCCCGCTCCCCCAGCCTGGACCCGATCAGCTCGTCCACCGCCTCCTCACCGAGTGGGCGCACGGTGACCGGATGCTCGATGCCCGGCGGGTGATGATCCGGTGTGGACGCTCCGGGCACCAGCGTCCTGACCAGCAGCACCGGCGCCTGGCGGAGGCGAGCGGCGAATGCACGCAGCCACCGGCGGGACAGCGGGTCGGCCCAGTGCGCGTCATCGACGGCGAGCAGCACAGGACCGTGCCTGGCGAGGGCGAGGAACTCGGCACACAGCTCCGCCACCGCGGCGGTCTCCTGCCCGGTACGGGACAGGGCGCGCAACGACGGCCGGTACGCCGCATGGCTCAGCTCCGCACCCAGCTGGGACACCACCCCGTAGGGCAGTTCCACCTCGGCCGGCGAGCACCGGGCGAGGGCGACGGTCAACTCGCGCTCCCGTGCCCGGCGCACCACATGCTCGAGCAGGGTGGTCAACCCGGTACCGCTCGGGCCGGCGAGGGTCACCGCGGCCGATTCGCGCCGGTCGGCCAGCGCGCGCACGTGTTCATCGAGCCGGCACAGCTCCACGTCCCGGTCGACGAGTGGGTCGTGTCCCGGTCGCACAGGCATGGCAAACACCGCCTCCCCATCGATTCCCGAAGAACGACGATCGATGAACGCGTTTTCTGCCGGCGGCCACCGGCAGATCGCGGTCGCGACATACTCGAGTTCAACTGCCCATCAACGGGCCGCTTTACGAACTTTCACCCATGTTCGAGTCCCATTGTTCACGGCGGCATGCCGATTTCGGCCCATGCCGAGTACCGCTTTCGCGGCGCGGCCGGGGCGGCGAAACCTCGCCGGGCCTCGCCCGGTCGGACTATGACCCAGTTAACACGGAAGTGTAAGTAGCCGGATGTCCACTAGCAAGGGATTCGCGTTGGTTTACCTGTGTCTGCTTGGCAGCAACTTGGTAAATCCGTCCTGAGCAGGGATTTTATCCGAAGTTCACGACGAAAGTAGGGACGACAGGCGGAGCCATCGATTACAGTATGAATCTATTAATGCGCATATAGTTACTTTGAATCGGTTCAGCTTCGTGGTAACGGACACCCACCCCGCGCCGGGTGGTCACGGCGAGTATCGGCGAGAAGTCCGGTGATCCCCTAGTCATCCGCCCGTAGTATCGCGGGCGGCCGCGAGCAAGCACGGGTGTCGCGGCACATTTCCACCGACGATCCTCGGAATGAACTCAGGCAGAGAAAGGCAGTTCCGTGACGGCTGGAAGGCACCACACGTCCACACGCCGCCCAATCCTCTTCGCCTGCTTTCCGGAACACGGAATGATGAACCCGCTGCGGGTGCTGGCCACCGAACTCGCCCGGCGCGGCGTACCGGACGTCTGGTTCGCCACCGATGAGTACCGGCGGCCGGATATCGAGGGCATCTCCGGCACCAATCCCGTCGAGTTCGCCTCGCTCGGCGAGACGATCCCGGAACGGTCGGCCGAGACCTGGGACGAGCGCACCTATCGTGCGGTCACCCAGGCCAACCTGTTCAAGGCCCACCAGGCCCAGATCGAGCAGGGCTACGACCCCAGCCTCCAGGCGGCCAAGTACCGCGCGCTGGAGTCGGCCGCCGACAAGATACAGCCGGCGCTGATGGTGATCGACAGCATGTGCCAGTACGGGATCGATCTGGCCATCACCAAGGGGATTCCCTACGTCCTGAGCACCACTTTCCTGCCCAGCGTGTGGCTGACCTCCTACTTCCCGTTCGGCAAGTCCTACACCTCGCCGTGGTTCCCGGTGCCGAACTCCGGCCTGCCGCGGGACATGACGATCGGCCAGCAACTCGCCAACCAGCTGTTCCGGCTCCGCACGATGGCCACGTTCGGCAAACCGAAGATGCTCAAGGTGCTGGCGCGGGAGCACCGCGGCCGCAGGGAACTCGGGATAGCGCCGGAGGCACGCAGGTTCCTGGCCAAGGCGGACCGGGCGGAGCTGATCCTGTGCTACTCGGTGCCCGAGCTGGAGTACCCGTTCCGCTACCCGGACACCCTGCTCACCGTGGGCGCGATGCTGCCACCGCTACCGGAGGCGGCCGACGACGGCGGGCACCTCACCGCGTGGCTGGACCGGCAGGACTCGGTCGTCTACATGGGACTCGGCACCGTCACCAGGCTGTCGCCGCCGGAGATCCGCTCCATGGTGGAGGTCGCGCGCAGGCTCGAGGGCAGGCATTCGGTCCTGTGGAAGCTCCCGCTCGAGCAACAGGAGTTCCTGCCACCCGCCGCGACCCTCCCGGGCAATCTCCGGATCGAGACGTGGCTACCGTCCCAGCACGACGTGCTGGCGCATCCCAAGGTCACGGTGTTCTTCACCCATGGCGGGGGCAACGGGTTCCACGAGAGCCTCCGCCACGGCAAGCCGATGGTCATCCGGCCGCTGTGGGCGGACGGCCCGGACCAGGCCGTCCGCGGCCAGGAACGGGGCGTCAGCCTGACGCTCGACCGGCCGCACGACCTCGTCCCCGATGACGTGACCGACAAGCTGACCCGGGTACTGCGAGACGGCTCCTTCCGCACCCGTGCGGAGTACTTCCGCGACCTCATGCGTGCGGCGGGCGGCCGGTGCACGGCGGCCGACCGGCTGCTCGGCCTGCCCGCACTCGCCTGACTACCCCCATCCCACGAACCGAAAGAGGGCGCCATGACCGTGAAGTACCCGGTTGCCAAACCCAGCCTCGCCGGAAACGAGCTCGAGTACGTCACCAACGCGATCAACGATGGCTGGATCTCCTCGCAGGGAGCCTACGTCGGGCGGCTGGAGCGGGAGTTCGCCGCGTACAACGGGATGAACCACGGGGTCGCCTGCGCCTCGGGCACCGCGGCGCTCACACTGGCCCTACGCGCGCTGGGGATCGGGCCCGGCGATGAGGTGCTGGTGCCCGAGTTCACGATGATCGCCTGCGCCTGGGCCGTCACGCACGTCGGCGCGACGCCGGTGTTCGTCGACTGCGGCGACGACCTGAACATCGACGTCTCCGCCATCGAGGGCAGGATCACCGCCAGGACCAAGGTGATCATGCCGGTACACATCTACGGCCGGCGCTGCGATATGGACGAGATCATGCGGCTCGCCTTCGACTACAACATTCGCGTGGTCGAGGACTCCGCCGAGGCACACGGCATCCGGCCCACCGCGGACATCGCCTGCTTCTCCTTCGACGCCACCAAGATCATGGCCGCGGGCGAGGGCGGGATCTGCCTCACCGACGATCCCCGGCTTGCCGGGCAGCTGGCGCATCTGCACAGCTGGGCCTACTCTCGCGACTTCCGTTTCCTGCACAAGAAACTCGGTTTCAACTTCAGGATGACGAACCTGCAGGCCGCCGTCGCGCTCGCGCAGCTGGAACGGCTCGACGAGATGCTCGAGCGGCGCGCGGAGATCCAGCGCCGGTACGACGAGGGCCTGGCCGGAACGCCGGGGCTCACCCTGATGCCGCCACGGGACGTGCTGTGGACCTACGATGTCCGGGCCGGACGGCTGGCGGAGCTTCGCTCCTTCCTGGCGGGCGACGGGATCGAGACCCGGCCGTTCTTCCAGCCGATGAGCAGGCAACCGCCGTACTTCGCCCCGGAATGGTCCGCCCTGAACGCCGCCGGGTTCGCCGTGGACGGGCTGCTGCTGCCGACGTACGTCGACCTGGCGGTGAGCGAGCAGGAGTACATCATCGGACGGATCCGTGAGTTCTACCGCGCGGGGTGACGGCGGCCGCGGCGCGGCGGCACGCTAGTGCACGTACTCCGGCAGCACCCGGGGAGGCCAGCCGCCGACGCCGAACAGTCCCATCGAGAACGCCTTCGCGACCAGGGCGGACCGGTTGCGCACCTTCATCATCCGCAGCAGCGCCGTCAGGTGGTACTCCACCCCGCCGCAACTGAGATAGACCAGCGCCGCCAGTTGCACGGTGGAGGCTCCCGCGGCCACCCCCTCCAGGATCCGGGCGTCCAGCTCGGTCAGCAGCTTCTTCCGGCCCACCACCACGTTGTTGCCGCGGTCCCCGTGCTCGGGGCGGATCAGCGCCATCAGGCTGTCCACCTGGCCCGCGGCGCCGTACACCGCGAACCCGGTGAGTTCCCCGCCGAACACCGAGCTGCCGGAACGCATCGCCAGCACACGTTCCACGAAACGGGGACGCTGCCCCTCGACCAACCAGGTGAACTGCTGCGCCACATTGCCGCGGACGCTGGGATGCAGCAGTTCCGGCAGCGGCTCCCCGCGCAGGGACGGCACGGAGACACCGAACTCCTTCCCGAAGTCGACACTCGCCTCGACCACCCTGAGCTGATCGTCCAGATTGGCCGCGCGGATGCCGGTCCGGTCGAAGAACGCCCGGAACACCCCGTTGCCACCCGGCGATTCCGTGTCACCTGCCTGGTCCGGCTCGTCGCTGAGCATTCGACCGCTCCTCGCATTCCCTGTGTCTTATTCAAATGTCGGGTTATTCAGGTCCGTTGCGGGCGTCACCACTGCTGTGACCTGCAACGACCTCCCGCCCGTCGCCCACCGCCACCCAATCGGTGGCGCTGCGCGCCGCGGTGACCATGGGCCTGGCGGCCCACGGTCGCTGGGTCGTTCTGAATAACCCTCCCTGGGGCGTCGGGGCACGACCTACGCGGGCGAGCATAGAAAGAAAGCGCGCGCCCGGCGCCGCCGCTGCGCCAACACTGCGGGTTTTCCCCGTACTGGTTCGGAGGGTGCGGACCCGGCAGGGGGATACGGTTCGGTACCGGCACGATCACCCCGCACCCAGCGTGCCGACCAGGTGTCTTATTCAAATGTCGGGTTATTCAGGTCCGTAGCGTGCGTCACCACTGCTGTGACCTGCAACGACCGCTCGCGCGGGCCTGGCGGCCCACGGTCGCTGCGTCGTTCTGAATAACCCTCCAGGTCGGCACGCCCGGACACACCCAGCTTCCGGTAGATCCGGGTCAGGTTCTTCTCCACCGCTCGCCGGGTGACCCCGAGGTCGTCCGCGACGCGCTGGTTGCTCCAGCCTCGCAGGACCAGCTTGACCACGGCATCCTCGGTGGCGGTCAGCGCGCTCCGGCCCACCCGCACGATCCGCAGCACCGGCCCGGGAGCCGCGTCGGCCCGCCCCGGCCCGAGCCAGCGGGCCCCGCGGTCGGCCGCGATCCGGTCGGCCTCGGCCATGAGGCGGGCCACGCCGGGTGGGTCTTCGGCACGCAGCCGCCTGCCGAGGGTCACGATCGCCGCGCCCAGCTCGATCGGGTCGGCGGATCCACGGAGCACCTCCACGGCCTCGCGCAGCAGCTCGGTCCCGGCCTCGCCCGCGGTCAGCACTCCGCGCAGGCGCAACGCCCGTCCCCGCGCCGCCGGGCTGCCCCACGCGGTGGCCGCCCGGTCCTCCTCCTCGGCCAGCGCGGCCGCGGCGTCGAGCTCGCCGAGGCGCTGGTGCACGGCGGCGGCCCAACCACGCCAGCAGGCCACGGCGGGGCCGCGCCAGTCGCGGCCGGCCAGTTGCCGCCCGCAGTCGAGGAACCGGTCGAGCGCGGACCGTGGGTCGCCCCGCGCCAGATCCGACATCCCGCGCACCATGCGGTCCGCCGTGATCGCCCGCAGATCACCCGAGTCCCGCGCGGCCTGCCGGATACGCGCGCCCAACTCCGGGTCGAAGGTCCGCAGCGCGACCGTCGCCAGTGCCAGCACGGCCAGGGTGGTGGCCTCCGGCCACGCGGGATCGGCCGAGTCCAGCACGCCTTCCGCGAGGTCCCGTGCCCTGGCGGGCCGCCCGGTCGTGGCGAGCAGGACCGCCCGCTCGGCGGCGACCACGGCGCGCACACCCGGCGACTCCTGTCGCGCCGCGGCGATACCGGCCAGGTCCAGCCAGCCGGACAGGGCGCGCACCGAGTCCGTTCCGATCGCGAGGTGGGCCAGCACGGGCAGGGCGGTGTAGGTGTGCGCCGCGCTCGCGGGCTCCCGCTCCAGCACCCGGTCGAGGACACCCGCCACCTCCGCGGCGGGCAGGGACCCGGTCAGCATCGCCTCGTAGGCCAGTACCACGAGCAGTTCGCGGCCCCCGCCCTCGGCGAGGACGGGCTCGCGGTCACCCAGCCGCCGCAGCCGGGACGCGCACGTACCGGGTCGCGCGGGCTCCTGGACGGCCAGCCACCGCAGCCGCGCCTCCAGCCGCCAGACCGGATCCGGCCGCCCATCGGGCTCGTCGCGCCAGGGTCCGCCGAGGTCGATGCCCTGCTCGCCGCCGACCTGCCGCAGCAGCGCGCCGGCCGCGGGGTGCGCCGCGGCGAGACCCGGTGGCAGCCACAGCGCGGCGGCCGCGCGCTCGGCGGCGGATGCCAGCCTGGGCGCGGCCAGCACGAGATCGCGTGCCGAGGTGGCCGGATCGAGCCCGCGTTGCGCCACGGCGAGATCGACCAGTAGTCCCGCCCGTACGGAGTCGGTCACCGACCCGTCCGCGAGGGCGGCCCGCAGGTACCGCACGGCATCGCCGGGCGCACCGCGTTCGAGGGCCGCGTCCGCCGCCGAACGCAGCACGTCCCGGTCGGACGGCCGCGGCCCGCCACCGGCAGCCAGCACATGCGCGGCGACCCGCTCGGCGGGGCATCCCTCCTCCCGCAACAAGCGCGCGGCCTCGGCGTGCAGGCGGCCCGCGGTCTCGACGGTCATCCTGGCCAGCACGGCCGCCCGCACGGTGGAATGGGCGAGCCGCGGCGACCCGGTGCCGGCCAGCAGGCCGATCCGGTCCAAGGCCCGCAGCGCGGAGGTGTGATCCTCCCGCGTCATGCCGGTGAGGCCGCGCAGCGGTTCCGCACCGCTGTCCGCACCGCTGTCCGCATCGAGCACCGCCAGTGCGTCGGCGAGGGCACGCACGGGTTCCGGCTGCGCCGAAAGGCAGGCCATCCGCCAGTCGCACAGTAGCGTCTGCACGGCCTCGGTCGGCACCTCCGCCCACCGCCGCACCGGCCGGGGGTCCCGGTCCCGCAAGCCGGACAGCACCGCCGCCAGTGCACCCGGGTTGCCGCCGGTCGCCTCGTGACAGGTCAGCACGAGTTCCTCCGGGCAGTCGGCCCCGAGCACCTCCGCCGCGAACCGACGCACGCCGGGCACCGAAAGGGCACCTGGCCGCAGGGTGCGGCAGGCGGTCGCGGCGATCTCCCGCACCAGCACCGGATCGGTGCGCACGCAGTCCTCCGCGATCGCGCAGGCCACGAGCACGGGCAGGCGGGAGATCCGCCTGGCCAGGTAGCCGAGCCAGCGCAGCGAAGCCCGGTCCGCCCACTGCACGTCGTCGAGCAGGAGCAGTACCGGTCGATCCCGGCCGAGTTCGCCGATCATCGAGTGCAGCCCGTGCAGCACGACCTCCCGGCGGGCGTCGCTCACCGCGGTCGGTTCGGCGGTGAGCAGTCGCCGCGCGTGGCCGGCCGCTCCGCGTGACCAGCCTTCCGGTTCCCGCAGCCGATCCGGGGTGAGCAAGGGCTGGAACAGCTGCCGGACGAGGCCGAACGGCAGTTCCCGCTCCGCGTCCGCGCCATCCGCGCGCAGCAGCAGGAACCGTGCGTCCTGCCCGGCTTCCGCGAGCGCGTCCAGCAGGGCCGACCGCCCCGTCCCGGGCGGTCCGCCGAGCACGAGCACACCGCCCGTCCCGGCCGCGGCGGCGTCGAGCGCCGCGGCTGCCGAGTCCAGCTCGTGGTCCCGCTCGAGCAGGCCGCCACGAAGATCAACACCCATGTCCCTCGGCCGAGCCTTCCGTCGCCGGTCCTGCCGCGGCACCGCCCCGGCAGTGCGTCACGGGGACGGGCTTCCTCGGTTTCGGAGTGTAGGGAGACGGATGTTGATTTACAACCGGATCTTTGGTTTCACTTTCGTTTAGTCAGTCGCGATCGACCAGTCGACGTTCCGGCGCGAAATCCGGGCGCACCCGCACCTGCACCCGCTGGATGTCGTCCGGCCCCGGCATCCCGCTGCCCGGCAAGGACACCGCGGCCGCCGCCCAGCGGAGGGCCTCCCCCAGCGCGTCCGGCCCGACGGCGCCCGCGGCGAGAAACCCGGCCAGCAGCGCGTCCCCGGCACCGACCGCGCTGCAGCGGGCCGTACCCGCCTCGCCGTGCCAGACCCGCCCCTCGCGCTCGACCAGTACCGCCCCGTCCGAACCGAGGCTGGCCAGCACCGTGTCCACGCCGGCCCCCTGCAGCAGGCGCGCCGCCTCCGCCACCGCGCCGAGGGTCGTCAGCCGCCGCCCGACCACGCTCTCCAGCTCGGTGAGATTCGGCTTGGCCAGGTCGGGACCGTTCTTGATCGCCTCGACCAGTGCGGAGCCGCTGGTGTCCACCGCCACCGGGACCCCGACCTCCCGCAGCCTGCGCACCGCCTCGCCGTAGCTGCTGTCCGGCACATCGGCGGGGAGGCTGCCGGCAAGCACCACCCAGGCCGCCCCGGGCACCTGCTCGACGACCGCATCGCGGATCGCGCCGAGTTCCGCCTCGGACAGGCCACCGCCGCGCTCGTTGACTTTCGTGACGGTGCCGTCCGGCTCCACCACGCTGACGTTGGACCGGGTCGGCGGCCCCACCGGGACGAGGACCGCCGGAACCCCGTCCACGGCGAGCAGATCGCCGAGGTGCCTGCCCTCGGCGCCGCCGACCGGGAGCACCGCCACCGAGTCGACCCGGTTGGCCGACAGCGCCTTCGTCACGTTGATGCCCTTCCCACCGGCCTCGACCTGGCCGCCGGTGGCCCGGAGCAGAGTGCCCCGCCGGAACCCACCCACCTCGACCGTTCGGTCGACACTCGGGTTCAGGGTCACCGTCACGATCATGCATCCGCCCCTTGCCTCGCGCCGTTCGGAGTGCGCACATCATGGGCAGCACGCGCACACTCGCGCTCAACTGAGCACAGTAGTGCACGTAACCTTCTGATTGCAAGGGTTTTTGCTACTGAGTACCTGTTTTTATGTTTGTATATGTTGACTTTGCCCTCGGGGTGGTCGCGCCGGGCGCCGGCGCGCGGGGCCACCCCGGGCCCCGGCGCCGGCCGGGACCCTGGACTACTCGGCCATCATCGTCCGGCCGCACCATTCGAAAACGGGCAGCCGGTCACCATCGATCTCGGCCATTTCACCGCTGTCCGCGAAGTGCTCGTATCCGGAGGCGAAAACAATCTTCACCTTCTCGGTCAGATCATTTACTTCCTGAACACGCGCCGATTCGGGCAGCCGCACCGGACCACCCGAAAGCACAACTCGCACACTGGCCACGGCAACCATCTCCTCATGCCGCACTGGATCCTGCCGGAATGCCGGGCCGCCACACGCGACCGTCCACGTGCCGAGCCCGGAACCGAATTGTTCCGACTGCGACACTGGTGTTTTCGCCAGTTCCCGGCCACTACTACTTCGATCGGCAGCGGCGGCATGCCCACGGTCGTTCGGGACGCCGCACCGTCCTCCGGCGGGTCACCCGTGCATCGGCGTCGCAGTGCCCGATACGATCGGCACGGCTGGAAGGAGCGATCGGGGTGTATGCCGAGGAGCGGCAGCAGGTGATCCTCGAACGGGCCCGCGCCCATGGCAGGGTGGACGTCACCGCGCTCGCCGACGAGTTCACCGTGACCACGGAGACGATTCGCCGTGACCTGACCATCCTGGAGCGGCACGGCGTGCTCCGGCGGGTGCACGGTGGGGCCATCCCGGTGGAGCGGCTCGGCTTCGAGCCCGCCCTCGCCACGCGCGAGGGCGTGATGATGACCGAGAAGGTCCGGATCGCCAAGGCCGCGCTCGCCGAACTGCCCGCGGAGGGCAGTATCCTGCTCGACGCCGGGTCCACCACCGCGCGGCTGGCCGACGAGCTGCCCACCGACCGGGAACTGACCGTGGTCACGCACTCGGTCAACATCGCGCTGAGCCTCGCGGCCCGGCCCAACCTGACCCTGATGCTGGTCGGCGGGCGCCTGCGCAGCCGCACGCTCGCCACCGTGGACTCCTGGGCGTTGCAGGCGCTCGACGCCACCTTCGTCGACGTCGCCTTCATCGCCACCAACGGCATCTCCGCCGAACGCGGCCTGACCACGCCGGATGCCGCCGAGGCCATGATCAAGCGCGCGGCGATCGCCAGCAGCAGGCGTTGCGTGTTGCTCGCCGACCACACCAAGGTCGGCAACGACTGTTTCACCCGCTTCGCGGAACTCAAGGACATCGACACGTTCATCACCGATGACGACGTCGACCCCGCGACGCTGGAGGAGATCGCGAACGCGGGACCGCGAACGGTCACGGTCTGACCCGCACCGGCCGCCACCCGCGGGCAGGCCAACGTCGTCGACACGCGGCTTGCGCAACCACGTCGAGCTCAACCTCAGGGTCGGCGGGGACGACTCCTGGACCGTCACCCGTGCGCCACGGCGCCCACCGCGCCGATCGCGGTCCCCCGCGAGGCACAGCGCGGTTAGGATTGGTGACGTTCCGAGGTCGCAACGGGCGCGGGGCTGTGCACTGAGGAGGCGTCATCGTCGGGTTGGAAGAGGCACTTCTCAAGGTCGGTGGCGCGATGGCCGGGCGCGCGGCGCGGGCATGGCTGAACAACCGCGCCGCGGACGAGCGGCGCGGCATGGAACTGACGGAGTTGATCGCCCACCGCTATCCGCTCATTCGTCATCGCAGGGAGTTCCGCCGCCGGCTCGAGGAGATCGAGGACCAGGTGACCGAACGGCTCCTGCCGCTGTGCGAGCGGGAGTTCCACGGGCTGGACGAGGGGGAACGGGTCGCCGCGCTCACCGCCGTCGCGGACGCGATCGAGAACGCCGACCTCTCCGACGAGACGATGTTCCGCCTGGACATCGACCCCATCGCGCTCGCCAGGGAGATCCGCAGGCAAGTGCCGCAGGCGACCCACCAGGCGGCGCTGTCCGAGTCCGCCGCCGAACTGTTCGGCCTCGTTCTCGACCAGACCTGCTACTACCTCGCCCACCTGATCCGCGAACTGCCCGAGTTCCAGCCCCGGGCGGCTGTCGAGACCCTGTCCAGGCTGTCCGGGATCGCCCGACAGATCGGCGAGGTACTGGAACGCCTTCCCGTGGCCTCGCTCGACCGGATCACCGGCACCGACGACGACGAGGAATTCCGCAACCGGTACGGCGAACTGGTCAGCTCGCTCTACGATCGCCTGGACATCCTTGGCATCACCACGAACTACTACGAGCCGTCGGTCACCCTCACCGTCGCTTACCTCAGCCTGACGGCCTCGACCGGTGGCACGGAGTCGAGGGTGCGCGAGAACCCCATGCCCGAGCCGCATCGGTTGGACTCCACCGAGCTTCGCTCGCAGGTCGTCCGGGTCGAGGACGCGCTCGGGCACAAGCAACGGGTTCTCATCCAGGGAGACGCGGGCGCAGGCAAGAGCACGCTGCTGCAGTGGTTGGCCGTCACCGCGGTTCGGCAACGGTTCGTGGGCTCGCTCACCGGCTGGAACGGCCTCGTACCGTTTCTGATCCGGCTGCGGGACTTCGCCGATCGCGCACTGCCGGACGGCGAGGAGATCCTGCTCCACGCCAACGCCCCGCAATGGGGCATCGTGCCCGAGGGCTGGGTGCACCGGATCGCCGACGCCGGCCGCGCCCTCTTTCTGATTGACGGCGTCGACGAGCTGCCCGAACAGGACCGGGCAGGCGTCCGGTCCTGGCTGCGGGCAATCATCCTTCGCTACCCCGGCTGCCGGCTCGTGGTGACCTCCCGCCCCTCGGACCTCATCGAGCGATGGTTCGCCAAGGACCGGTTCCACCTGGCCACCCTGGAACCCATGACGACCGAGGACGTCGGGGTGTTCGTGGACAAATGGCACAGCGCCCTGCTCGACTCCTCGGGGGGTCAGGCCATGGTCCTGCCCTGCCCGCGGGAGGAGGTGCCGAAACACCAACGTTCCCTGCTCGCACACCTCGCCGCCCGGCCCCACCTCCGTGCCCTTGCCCGTAATCCGTTGCTGTGCGCCATGATCTGCGCGTTGAACCTGGATCGCCGGGCCAACCTCCCCCGCGACAGGATGACCCTGTACGACGCCGCCCTGGACATGTTGCTGGAGCGCCGGGACGCGGAGAAGCAGGTCCTCGCCGGCAGTGAGATCCAGCTGACTGCGGTGGAGAAACGGGCATTGCTGCGTGCGCTGGCCTGGTGGCTCAACGAGAACCGTCGTACCGAGATGTCCCGGGAAGAGGCTATCTACCAGCTACAACTCAAGATCGGCACGATGCCCGGCGTGACCCAGCCGCCCGCGGACGTGCTCACCTACCTGCTCGAACGCAGCGGCTTGCTCCGGCAACCGGTACTCGGCCGGGTGGACTTCGTGCACCGCACCTTCCAGGAGTTTCTCGCCGCGAAGGAGGTCGTGGAGCGCGACAGCATCGACCTGCTGGTCAACAACGCCACCTCCGACCTGTGGCGCGAGACGGTGCTGATGGCCTGCGCACACGCGACGGCTCCCCAGCGCGACCGCCTGCTGAGCGGGATCCTGAACAACGCCTACGCCATGTACCGGACCCCGGAGGTGAGCCAGCGCCGGCAGCTGATGTTGCTGGCGGCGGCCTGCCTCGAGATCGCCGTCGAGGTCTCCGCCCGGGTGATCGCCGAGGTCGAACGGTGCCTGACCGAACTGTTACCGCCGACCAGCTACGAGGAGGTGAACACGCTCGCCACCGTGGGATCGTCCCTCTTCCGGGTCCTGCCGGCGGACCTGCGGGACATGGATCCGCTGAGCGCGGTGCTCACGGTCCGCACCGTGGCACTGTCGAATGAACCCAGCACGCTGGAGGTACTGCGGCGCTACGCGCGGGACCGGCGCTGGGAGGTCCAGGACGAGATCATGACCTGTGCCAGGTACTTCGACCTCGACGAGTACACCGGTCGAGTGCTCGCCGACGCACCGTTCTTCGATCACGGCGTGGAGATCAGGGAGCACGCGTGGCTGCCCTACCTCGACCGGTTTCGCGACGTCGAGCAGATTCGCGTGCTGCTCCACCCGGACCGGCTCGACGATCTGAGCATCTTTGCCAGAACGAGGAAACTGCACGGGCTGCTCGTCGGCGTGGTCGGCGACTGCGATCTGACGCCGCTGGAAGAACAAGGGAACCTCGAGTATCTCAACCTCACCTGCGATGGCGCTTTCGCCGGACTGTCCACACTGGCCGGGCTACCGTCGATGACGGAGCTGGTGCTCACCCCGGGTGAGCCGATCGACGATCTCGACTTCCTGCCCGCGCTCACCGGCCTGACCCGGCTGGAGATCGCCAACCTGGACCCCGGTGCGGAACTGACCACCGTCACCACCCTGCGCAACCTGCGCTCCCTCGGCCTGCGTGGCTGCCGAGCGCCGGTCGACACCGGCGCCCTCGCCGGACTGCCCCAGTTGGAGCGCCTCGACCTGCGCGACTGCGGCGACGGCCTGGACCTCTCCCCGCTGTCCGGTCGCAGGGTGCGCGTGTTGTTGAACCGGGGACAGGCCGTGCGCGGACTGTCCGAACTCGACGCCGACGCGGAGATCCAGCGGTTCTGAGCCCGGCCAGGAGACACCCGCGGCGGGGTCACGGCGTACGCGGCTCACGTGACGAACAGGGTGAACGCCGCGGTGTGCAACCGCCCACCGGCGCGGAACTCCAGGAACAGCCGGTGCTCGCCACGTTCGGCGAACTGGGCGTGGAAGGTCAACTCCGCCGGTGCCTGCCCGTCGCCCGGGCTTTCGATCGGGTGCATGTGCGTGACCGACTGGCTGAGCGTGTGGAACGCGGAGACATGGGCATAGGCGCCCAGGTAGGTCCCCAGGTCACCGACCGGCGCGCCGTCCGGTCCGGTGATCGCGAAGCGGAGCTGGTTGACCTGTTTGGCGATCGGCTGCGCCGGACCGTCCGGCCTGGTCACGGTGTACGGGCCCGCCCGAGCGGAGGCCGCGGGCGGTGGCAGGGTCGCCGGGGTGGTGTCGCCCGGGATGATGATGTTGCGCCCGAGCACGATCGGATGGCTGGGATCGGCACTGCCCACGGGCACGAACTCCGCGTACATCCGGTAGGTGCCGCCATCGGGGATGTCGATCGTGGTACGCCACAGGTCGCCGGCCGGCTCCGGATGCACGTGCTGGTAAGCCGCCATGTCGTCCCGGACGACGAAGAAGTGCAGCAGCTTCGTGGCGTTGCGTTCGAAGCTGGTCTCCGGCATACCGCCGGGACCGATGATGCGGAACTCGAGCCGCTGGTCGTCACCCGGCTCGGTCGGCACCGTCTCGGGCACCATCCGGAAACCGCGCTCGGAGTCGCTGAGCCCGTCACTGTGCGGCTGGGTCGGCGAAGCGGGACCAGACATGCCCGGCATGCCCGACATGCCAGCCATGTCGGCCTGCGGAGAGCCGCTGCCGGACGGGCTGACCGAGACGGCCAGGGCGACGGCGGCACCGGTGACCACGAGCACCGCCACGGCAAGGGTCGCCTTCGTCGCAGGCCGGGTACGGCGTAGCGAGAACCTCCGCCCCTCGCCCTGCGCGGGCGAGGGACCGGAGGCCTCGGTGGACTCCTCGCTCATCCTCAGATCCTTGGCCGGACCACGAACAGGCCCTGCTCGATGCTGTTGATGATCACATTTCCGCTGGCGAAGTACGGGTAGACACTCCAGGCACCGTTGAACCTCGCCTCGTTGGACCTCGGGTGGACGTCGAAGTACCCGACCTCGCTGAGCCTGCCCTCAGCCACCCGGGAGACATCCAGGATGCGCAGCCCGGACTGGTAGTTGGCCTGGTAGCTGTGGTCGCCCTTGATGTACTGGTTGTGGTCGATCGACACGACGGGTGCGGTGTAGGTGCCGTGCGGCCTCGGGTTGTCCAGGTCGGTCAGGTCGAACATGTAGGTCTTGGTGCGCCCGTCCCAGCTTCGCGACTCGTCCAGCTCGTCGTCGTGCACGTAGTAGCGCTGGTCCTCTGTGAACCAACCCTGGTGCGAGTAGGCCACGCCGCTGTAGGCCCGGCGCGCGATCTGCCTCGGTGCGTCCTTGTCGGTGACGTCGACGATGGTCAGGGTGTCCTCATTGGAGTTGAGGCAGATCTCCCTGCCCTGGTAATCCCGGTCCGGACCATGGTAGTCGACGCACTGCGCGTCATGGGTGTAGCCGTCCCGCGAGACACAACCCGCGCCGACCGGGTTCTTCGGGTCGGCGATGTTGATCATATGCGGGCCACCGCTGCAGGTGTTGGAACCGACGGCGTACGCGTACCCGCTCTCCTCGTTGATCACGATGTTGTGCGCGGGCCCGAACCTGGAGTACTGCGCGTCGACTCGGAACGTCTGCGGGGAGGACACGCCACGCAGCCGGGTCAGGTCGAACACCTGCATGCCGTGTCCCCTGATCGCGTCCGCGACGACGAAGGCGTGGTTGCGGTGAACCTTGACGTCCCGCCAGCTACTGGTACCGCCGTTGGACGGCAGGTTGCCGAGGTACCGCGGGTTGACCGGATCGGTCACATCGACGAAGGCGGTGCCGTTGGTACGCCCGAGGAGCGCGTATTCCCGGTTGGTCGCCGGGTCCGTCCAACCCCAGATATCGTTGCCCTGCCCACCGCCGATCGAACTCAGCGGAAGCGTGCTCTGCAGGTCGACGTTGCGGCACGGGTAGCGGTCCGCCATGCCGTTCTGACACGACACAGCGCTGCCCCGCACCGCCGGTACCCGTTCGGTGGGTATTCGGTCGTTCTCGTATGCCTGCGCGGCGGCCTTACCCTCCGGGGTGTCCGGATCATGTGCGGAGGCCGGTATCACCGACATCGCGAGTGCGGCCGCGGTCACGGCCACCAACGCGATCGGGTTCCGAGAGAGACGCATCGGTTCCTCCTCGACTTGCGCGACGCGGCGGCCGGATCGATCCGGCCGCGGCGCCAGGCAAACGAATATCAGAGTCGTTAGGGACGTTAGACCCGGAAAGTCTGCTCCGGAACCTTCTTTCGGATGGCGCAAGGGGCCGTTGCGCTAGGCACCCGTATCCGTATACGTATCCGTATACGTGGTCCTGGCAGGCGGAGACGGTGGCACGCGGGAGGGCGGCCGCACCGTCCCGCGGGTCGGTGCCGATCCAGCGAACCGGGACCGTCCACAGTGAACTCCGCGAGCGGCCTCGGCTCCCCGCCACACGGCCGGGCGGCCGGGCGGGATCGCGGTCACCCCGCGGCGCGGAGGACGCCGTCCCGTCGCGTGGTCGTCATTCCTCGATCGCCCCGCCGATGTCCCGCAGGTGGTCCCGGAAGGTCCAGGACGGGTCCTGCCCACGCCGAGCGAGGTACTCGCCGAACCGCAACTGCTCGCGCAACGGGACACCCGCGCGAATCCGCTCCGCCTGGACCCGCTCGGTGTCCCTGATCGTCTCCGCGAGGGCACAGATCCCGGCTGCCTCACCGGCCGGCAGGAAGAGCACCCCGTCCGCGTCGGCCAGTACCAGGTCCGTGCGATCCACCGACCACTCCCCCACCATGGCCGACTCCAGCGCGCCGCCGGCCCGGGCATCGAGCCGCAACGGCCCCGTGGCGAGGGAGCCCGCACTGAACACCGGCAACCCGATCACCCGGATGTCCGCGGTGTCGCGATGCAGCCCCCAGATCACGATGCCGGCCAGCCCCGCGGCTTTGGCCTCCAGCACGACCAGATCGCCGACGCAGCTCTCGTCCGAGCGCCCGCCGTTGTCCACCACCAGCACGTCGCCGGGTTCGGCGCGTTCGAGGGCTTCCAGGAACACGTCCACACTTCCGGCGTGCCGGGCCGGCGCCACCCGCCCCGCCAACCGGCTCCCGGGCACCACCGCGCGTAGCGGCGCGGGCGCACATCGTACCGGGACTCCGGCGCGCAGGCAGGCGTCCGCCAGATGGGCCGTGGTGAGAGTGGCGAACCTCCGCACGAGTTCGTCGTGGTCCATTACGGCCGCCCGCCGGTCCACGCGGGGTGTCCGGTGGTGACCTCGACATGGCCGGGGACCTCCTCGTGGCTGTCGCCCACCGACGAGGTCCCGGCCGGTTCCACCAGCAGCACCGCTGCCTCGGCCCGCGCGGACGGCTTGTGGAACACGCCGCGGGGCACCACGAACACCGAGCCCCGGGGCAGGGTGACCACCCGCTCGCCACCGTTCTCGCGCAGCGCGATGTCGATCTCACCGTCCAGCACGAGGAAGAACTCGTCGGTGCGTTCGTGCGCATGCCAGACGTGCTCGCCGGAGAACCGGGCGAGCCGAACGTCGTAGTCGTTGATCCGCGCGATGATCCGCGGGCTCCAGATCGCGTCGAAGCCGGCGAGGGCTGCCTCGAGGTCGATGGGGTGACTGCTCATGCGCTCATCCTCACCCTGGCCAGAGCCGGCCACCAGTGCTAGGAATCGCATATGTCGCAAGATTTCTCGCATCGGGTCGCGGTGCTCGTGGACGAGGGTTCCAACCCGTTCGAGCTGGGCGTGACCACCGAGCTGTTCGGGCTGCGCCGCCCCGAGCTCGACCGGCCGTGGTACGAGTTCACGCTCTGCGCCGCGAAGCCGGACATTCGGATGCATCTCGGTATGCTCACCCTCGCCGAGGTCGCCGGCCTCGACGCGGCCGATGCGGCGGACACGCTGATCGTGCCCAACCGACCGGATCCGCACCATCCCACCCAGCCGGCGGCGCTGGCCGCGATCGCCCGCGCCGCCGAGCGCGGCGCGCGGCTGGTCAGCTTCTGCACCGGCGCCTTCACGCTGGCCGAAGCCGGGGTGCTGGAAGGGCGGAGAGCCACCACGCACTGGCGCTGGGTCGAGGAGTTCGCCCGCCGCTACCCCCGGCTCCGGCTCGAGCCCGATGTGCTGTTCGTGGACGACAACCCGGTGTTCACGGCGGCGGGCAGCGCCGCCGCGCTGGATCTGGGCCTGCATCTGATCCAGCGGGACCACGGAGCCGAGGTCACCAACGCGGTCAGCAGGCGGCTGGTCTTCACCGGCCGCCGCGACGGTGGGCAACGGCAGTTCGTGGAACGTCCGGTGCCCACCGTGCCGGACAGCTCACTCGCACCGGTGCTGGCCTGGGCACAGGAACGGCTGGACCGCCGGCTGACCGTCGCCGACCTCGCGGCCCGGGCCGCGACCAGCCCGGCCACCCTGCACCGCCGGTTCCGCGCCGAACTGGGCACCACCCCGCTGGCCTGGCTCACCACCGAGCGGGTGGCGCTGGCCTGCCGGTTGATCGAGCGTGGCGACCTCCAACTCGACCGGGTCGCCGGCGCGAGCGGATTCGGCACCACCGCGAACCTGCGGGCACAACTACGCCGGCACACCGGGCTGGCGCCCGCGGACTACCGGCGGCGGTTCGGCCGGGCCCCGCGATCCCGTCCCACGGGGGCACCGAACGGATCGCCACGCTGAACGACCACCTCGACTCGCTTCCGAGAGCGGCCGAACGGTCCTGCCTACTGGTCCGAATGGATTAGCCACTTCTGCATTGACAAGACAGAAGTTGGCACATGTCGACCTTAGATGTTTACGCCGCCACCAGAAGTGATTAACGTCCCAACCGCAAATCCTCGGCACTGACAGGACGTCGGAGAGCGGCCGGACCTGTGGTGGCGAGCTGAGGAACGCACGCTTGGCGGAGCGCGCGTTTCCAGACAAGCACTGAGGGCGAAGTGGACTGGGGCGCATGTCGTGAGACCCGAGCAGAGGCAGGCCGACGGAAATCCGGTGACCGGGCGACGACACCCCGAGAAACCGGCTCCGCCCCCACGCGCCGGCGCTCACCCCGACCGGGTACGGCGGCACTCCCTGTCCCCGCGCAGGCCCTGGGAATCCCGAATGGAGAACCATGACTGACCACCACGCTCAGGAAGGCTTGTCCGGCAGGAACTTCTCACGCCGCACGATGCTCACGGCAGCAGCGATGGGCGCGGTGGCGCCGGTCGTCGCGCCCGCTGTCGTGGCCGGAGCCGCGCCCGCGGCGTCCGCCAAGGCGCGCGACGACTCCTCCGGCGGCACGCTGCGGCGGATCACGATGTACGCCGAGGAACTGCCCGGCGGCCTGATCGGCTACGGCCTCGCTCCCGGTGGAGCCACCGTGCCGGGCCCGATCCTGGAGATCTGGGAAGGCGACACCCTCGAGATCGAACTGATCAACAACACCGACCGGCAACTGTCGATCCACCCGCACGGGGTGGACTACAGCGTCGACTCCGACGGGTCGCCGCTGAACGACTCCTTCAACCGGCCCGGCGAACGACGCTTCTACACCTGGCGCACCCGCGCCCCGTTCCAGGCCAAGGGGGGCACCTGGATGCCCGGCAGCGCGGGCTACTGGCACTACCACGACCACGCCATGGGCACCCCGCACGGCACCGAGGGCCTGCGCAAGGGGTTGTACGGCGCGCTGATCGTCCGGCGGCAGGGCGATGTGTTGCCCGACCGGCAGCACACCGTGGTGTTCAACGATATGAGCATCAACAACAAGATCGCCCCGAACGCGCCGATGTTCGAGGCCCGGCTCGGCGAGCGGGTCGAGTTCATCGCGATCGGTCACGGCGACCAGTTCCACACCTTCCACATCCATGCGCACCGCTGGGTCGACAACCGCACCGGCATGCTCACCGGACCGGACGATCCCACCCCCTCGATCGACAACAAGGACCTCAACCCCGGCTGTTCCTTCGGGTTCCAGTTGATCGCCGGCGAGGGGGTCGGCCCGGGCGCCTGGATGTACCACTGCCACGTCCAGTTCCATTCCGACCAGGGCATGGCGGGCATCTTCCTGGTGCGTAACGAGGACGGCAGCATGCCGCCCGGCGCGCAGGAGGCCATCGACCGCCACCACGGGCACGGAACCGATCACTAGTCCCCACCGGACGAGGAGAAGGAGCAAGCATGGCACGAAGAGGGCTGTTCCGCCCACCTCGCCGCACCGCGGCACGCCCGGCCCCGTGGCGGCGCGCGCTGGTGCTGGCGACGAGCGCGACGCTGGCGCTCGGGTTGTCCACGACGCCCGCCTCCGGGCAGCCGGACACGCCTGGCAACCCCGCCCAGGGTGACGCCGCGGCCACCGGGGTGAACGTGCTGGTCTTCCACGGCACGGCCGCCGAGCAGAGCGACCCGGTCGAGGAGGCCACCGATGCCGTGCGGGAACTGGGCGCGGCGAACGGGTTCACCGTGGACGAGTCAACCGATCCCACCGACTTCACTCGGCAGAACCTGCGCAAGTACCGCGGCGTGGTGTTCCTCTCCGCCCACGAGACCGCACTGGACACCGCGCAGGAATCCGCGCTGCGGCGCTACATCCAGGGCGGCGGCGGGTTCCTCGGTGTGCGGGACGCCGCGCGGGCGCAGGAACGTTCCGAATGGTTCACCGGCCTGATCGGCAGCCGCCCTGTCGGCAATCTCCCGGACCCCGAGGAGGTCGCCGAGATCGCCGCGAGCGCTGAGAACCCGCCGAACGAGGTGGCGAGCAAGCTGGTCGACGGGGACACCGACAGCAAGTGGCTGGCCTTCGACGCGGCCGCGACGATCACCCTGCGCCTCGCCGAGGCCGCCGAGGTGAACAGCTACGCGCTCACCTCGGCCAACGACTTCGCCGGCAGGGACCCCAAGAACTGGACGCTGCAGGGTTCCACGGACGGGCAGGACTGGACCGACCTCGACTCCCGCACCGACGAGGACTTCCCCGACCGGTTCCAGACCAAGGAGTACAGCCTCGACAACACCGAGGCCTACCAGCGTTACCGGCTGAACATCACCGCCAACAGCGGGGAGTCGGCGACCCAGCTCGCCGAGCTGCAACTGTTCAGCGGGGACGGGCAGACCGAACCGCCGCCCGAGGCGCAGCCGCAGGAGGCCACGGTCAGCGTGGTGGACCGGCAACACCCCGCGAACGAGGACCTGCCACTGACCTGGAACCGCACGGACAAGTGGCTCAACTGGAGCCCGAACCCGGTCGGCGAGGTGCACACGGTCGCGCAGGTACAGGAGCACACCTATGACCCGGGCGAGGGCGCGAACGGCCCCTTCCACCCGATCTCCTGGTGCCGGGACTACGACGGCGGCCGCTCCTTCTACACCGGGATGGGCGGCACCGCCGACAGCTACGCCGAGGACAGGTTCCGTAGCCACCTGCTCGGCGCCATCCGGTGGACCACCGGCATGGTGCGCGGCGACTGCCAGGCGACCATCGGCTCGAACTACGAGATCGAGCGGCTCACCGCGGAGAACAAGGACGGCCAGCTCGACCAGATCGGCGAGCCGCACGGGCTGACGATCGCTGAGGACGGCACGGTGTTCTACATCGGCAAGGCCGCCTGCCCCTCCGGGCCGATCCCCAGCTGGGACGACCAGGATGTCGGCCTCGGCTGCGGCACCATCCACCAGTGGGATCCGGAGAGCAAGCAGGTCACGCCGCTGACCACGCTCGAGGTGATGGGCAACCGCGGCAGCGGCGACGAACTGGTCAAGAACGAGGAGGGCCTGGTCGGCATCACCCTGGACCCGGACTTCGCCGAGAACGGCTGGATCTACGTCTACTGGATGCCGCACGCCTCCATCGACAGGGAGAACCGGATCGGCAAGCGCACCGTCTCCCGGTTCACCTACGATCCCGAGGCCCGGTCCATCGACAAAGGCACCCGCAAGGACCTGCTGCAATGGGACGCCCAGATCCACAGCTGCTGCCACGCGGGCGGCGGCATGGCCTTCGACAACGAGGGCAACCTCTACATCGGATCGGGTGACAACAACTCCTCCCGGGGCTCGGAGGGCTACTCGGGCAACAACTGGACCAAGGACTACAAGGGTGTCTCCTTCCAGGACGCCCGCCGCACCTCGGGCAACACCAACAACCTGAACGGCAAGATCCTGCGGATCCACCCCGAGGACGACGGTTCCTACACCGTGCCCGATGACAACCTGTTCCCCGAGGCCGAGGATCCAGGGGACAAGACCCGCCCGGAGATCTACGTGATGGGCGTGCGCAACATCTCCCGGCTCCATTACGACAAGAAGAACGACTGGCTGACCGCGGCCTGGGTCGGGCCGGACGCGTTCTCGCCGAGCCCCGAGCTCGGGCCCGCCAAGTACGAGACGGCCACCATCATCACCTCGGCGGGAAACCAGGGCTGGCCGTACTGCATGGGTAACCGGCAGCCCTACCGCGACCGCAGCAACACCGACGCCAGCGTGCTGACCGGCTGGTACGACTGCGACAACCTGAAGAACACCTCGCCGCGCAACACCGGCCTGGTGGATATCCCGCCTGCCAGGGACAACATGATCTGGTACTCCCCCGGCGGCGGTGGTCCGGTGTTCCCGGACCGCGGCGACGGCAGCGGCGTGCCCACCTATGACGAGGAGGACGTCAGCTACACCCAGCCCTACCTCAAGGGCGGCGGGCAGGCCGTGATGGACGGCCCCACGTACCATCGCTCGCGGGTGAACGTGGACAGCGGTGTGGCATGGCCGGAGTACTGGGACAACAAGTGGTTCATCGGTGACCAGTCCAGCTCCAACAACCGGGTCGCCGTGACGGTGAACCCGGAAGGGGTGCCGCAGCAGCAGCCACCCGCCTTCGCCGAGAGCCTGCGGCAGATCGTCCGGGCCGGAGGCGGTGACAACGAGCTGCAGAGCTGGATGGACGCCAAGTTCGGGCCGGACGGTGCGCTGTACCTGCTGGACTACGCGGGCGGCTTCTTCAGCCTGCACGACAACCAGAAGCTGATCCGGGTCACCTACCAGGGCGGACCGGCCACCCCGGCGCCGTCGGCCTCCGCCACCGCCGTGCAGAACAAGCCGCTGACCATGGCGTTCGACGGCGCCCGTTCCGGCGGCGTGTCCTACCAGTGGGACTTCGGCGACGGCGGCACCTCCACCGCGGCCAACCCGCGGCACACCTATGCCGAAGTGGGCACCTACACCGCGACACTGACGGTGACCTACGCCGACGGTGAGCAGGCGAGGACCACGACCGAGGTGACGGTGGACTGCGCGGTGCCGGACTCCACACGCTACGTGCACTTCCGGGACGCCGACACCGCGGTTCGCAACCACCAGGCCGCGGGGGCCTGCACGGTGGACGATCTGATCGACGACGAGAGCACCTGGCCGGACCACCGGTCCTTCGTGCGGCACGTCAGGTCCGTGACCGGGGAACTGAAGCGGGACGGTGTGCTCACCAAGCAGGAGCGCTCGACCCTGGTCACGGCCGCGCGGCAGTCCGACATCGGCAAGGAGGGCAACTCCGGGTACAAGGCCATCTTCGACGGGACCGCACGGTCCCTGGACGGGTGGCAGCAGGCCCCGGGCGGAGACTTCGAGCTGCGACCGGACGGCTCCATCCGCAGCTCCGGAGGGCTGGGCATGCTCTGGTACTCGGCCGAGCCGTTCCGGGACTTCTCGCTGAAGCTGCAGTTCAAGGACATCGCTCCGGAGGATGACCACCGGGCCAACAGCGGCGTGTTCGTCCGGTTCCCCGACCCGCGCACCCCGCTCGACCGGCGACCGGCCAGTAGCTGCGGCACCCGCGGCTCCGCGCGGGACTCGCAGGCGTGGGTCGGGATCTACTGCGGGCACGAGATCCAGATCTACGACGGGGCCTCCGGCGAGCCGCAGAAGACCGGTTCGGTCTACAACTTCGACCAGGTCTACTACGGCCGGGCCGGGGTGACTCCGAAGGACCAGTGGAACGACTACGAGATCCGGGTCGTCGGGCAGCACTACACGATCATCCGCAACGGCGTGGTGATCAACGAGTTCGACAACACCCCTGGCAAGCGGTCCATCCGGGACAGTGACCCTTCGACAGATCTGCGCCAGTTCGTCAACGGCTACGTCGGCCTGCAGAACCACGGCAACAGCGACCTGATCGAGTTCCGCAATATCCGGGTACGGGAGCTGTAGGCCCGGATACCGGCAAGACTCGAGAGTGGAGAATTCCGATGATCAGAAGGTTACTGGCGGCCTTCCGCGGCCGCCCGAGACCGGCCCGCGCGTTCACCGCGGCCGGGCTCGGCACGACCCTGCTGGCCCTGTGGCTGGTTCCGGTGTCCGCGGCACCGGCACCGGACTCCCCGGACGCCGCCCAGGAGCAGGTGCTGACCTGGACCGCGGACGACAGCCTCACCGAGTACGCCTCGGTCACCACCACGGCGACCGCGGGCCCGGCGACCATCGTGTTCGAGAACAGCGAGGCGACCGGGAACACCATGGACATGGTGCACACGCTGACCTTCGACACCTCCTCCCCGGAGTACAACCAGGATGTCGACCTGAACATCCTGGCCAGGCCGAGCGACGCGAAGGGCGGACGGCACGAGGCCGAGGTGACCCTCACCCCGGGGAAGTACCGGTTCTACTGCGCCATTCCGGGGCACGGTCAGATGGCCGGGGTGCTGGTGGTAACCGACGACGGGGGTGGCGAGGACACCACCCCGCCGGAGGTGACCGCCGAGGTCACCGGCGACCAGGACGGTGAAGGCAACTACGTCGGCTCCGCCACCGTCGCCCTCGACGCGCAGGACACCGGATCCGGGGTGGACAGTGTCGAGTACGAGGTGGACGACACCGGCTTCCAGCCCTACACCGGGCCGGTGCAGATCACCGAGCCCGGAGACCATACGGTGCAGTACCGCGCCACGGACATGGCGGGCAACACCTCCGAGCCCGGCTCGGTGCCGTTCCGGGTCGTCGAGCCGGATCCCGGGGACACCACCCCACCGGAGGTCACCGCCGAGGTCACCGGCGACCAGGACAGCGAAGGCAACTACATCGGCTCCGCCACCGTCACCCTCGACGCGCAGGACACCGGATCCGGGGTCCAGGGCATCGAGTACGACCTCGACGAGCGTGGGTTCCAGCCGTACACCGAGCCGGTCACCGTCCAGGGCAACGGTGACCACACGGTGGCCTACCGAGCCACCGACCACTCCGGGAACACCTCCGCGGACGGCTCGGTGATCGTCACCATCGTGGAAGCCGATCCCGGGGACACCACCCCACCGGAGGTCACCGCCGAGGTCACCGGCGACCAGGACAGCGAAGGCAACTACGTCGGCGCGGCTACGGTGACCCTGGCGGCCGACGACGCCGGTTCCGGCGTGGAGTCGGTCCAGTACGCGCTGGACGACGGTTCCTTCGGCCCGTACGACGAGCCGTTCGAGGTGACCGAACCCGGCGAGCACGCGGTGCGGTACCGGGCCACCGACAACGCGGGAAACGTCTCCGACATCGGGTCGGTGACCTTCACCGTGGTCGAGGCCGATCCGGGGGACACCACCCCACCGGAGGTCACGGCCCAGGTCGTCGGCCAGCAGGACGCCCAGTGGAACTACGTCGACACCGCGACGGTGAGCCTGTCCGCCAGCGATCCGGGCTCCGGGGTGCGCTTCCTGCGTTACTCCCTGGACGGCGGCTCCTACACCGCCTACGGCGAACCGTTCGAGGTCACCGGCCCCGGCACCCACACGGTGCTGTACCACGCCACCGACCAGGCAGGGAACAGGTCCGTCGACGGCAAGCTCACCTTCACGGTGGTCGCCTCCGCCACGGACGCCTGCCCCGGCTCGGACGTCCGGGACACGGTGATCATCGCGGGCCATGACACCACGGTGCCGAACGTGCAGAACGAAGCGGGATGCACCATCAACGACCTGATCGCCGAGGACGGTCAATACGCGGGGCACAAGCAGTTCGTCAAGCACGTCCGGCAGGTCGCCAAGGAGCTCGAGCGGGATGGCGTGATCTCCGGTCAGGAGAAGCGCCGCATCATCAAGGCGGCCAAGCGCTCCGACGTCGCCGCCTGAGCAGACCGGACCCACGACAAGCCGACCGCCCCGGGTCGCGCACCGCGCGACCCGGGGCGGTTTCCTGTGCGGACCACTCCTCCCGGCCCGCTCGTGATTTTGCCCCGTGGCCAAATCATATGCGTTTGGACTATTTCTGGATATTCTCCGGGCATGGTCGGCGACCCGCAGCTCGGACGAACATCCTTTCGCATAACGATTTGCCGACCGGACTCGACGATCATCGGTAGCGGCATATGATCTCCCCGTTTCGATCCGCGCGGGCAGGAATCTTCTCCTTCGCGGGCGAACATCGCAGCTATGTGGAGCACACCAAGCTTGCCTGCGAACGGCTCGGCATGCTCGTCTTCTACGACCGGGACAGAACCTAACGACTGGTGGGGCCGGAACTTCGTGTCAGCTCAACGCGCCGCCTACGGCAGGCGGGCGCTGTATTTCGTGCCGTTCATCTCCGAGGAGTACTTCGACAAGTCGGTGCCTTCCGACGAGTTCGAGGCCGCGATGTGGACTGGCATGGAGCGTAGGGGCGGCTACATCCTGCCGGTGCTGATCGGCAGCCCACGGGTACCGGCGCACCGGTTGCATCCGCACACCGGGGTACTGCGGGCCGAGAACCACTCACCGGAACAGCTCGCCGCGCAGTTGTGGAGGAAGGTCCGGGGTTCCCGGGGCAGTGAACACCACCCACCGCGGGAGATCAGCGACATCGTGTGGGCCGGGCCGAGGAATGTTCCGCCCCGTCCGTGAGGAACGGGACGGCACGGCCCGGTACTGCTCTCCGACCGGTCACTGCCGGGGGTGACCGGAGCGTGCTGACCCTGACGAAACCGGAACTGCTCGAGCGGCTCGATACCAGATGGTGCGGCGCCTGGAGTCCCGCGGGTGGCCCTCACGCCTCGGCCGCTTCCTCAGTGGTGACGGTTCGCGACCGCTCGGCGAGCCGGTCACGGGCCTCGGCCACCCGCAGCGTGCTCAGATCCGGGTAGTGCTGCCGTGCCCGGGTCCAGTGCCGTTCCGCCGCGGCCCGATCGCCCCGCGCCGCGGCGAGGTTGCCGAGGCCGGTCTCCGCACGCGCCGTCTCGTGCCGGCTCCCGACGCCCTCGCCCAGGGTGCGAGCCTGCCGGTAGGCCCGCGCTGCCTGGTCCCACCGACCGGACCGGTAGTACGCCAGTCCCAGGCAGTTCAGTGTCATCGCGGCGTCCAGGTCCAGTCCGAGCTCCTGGCAGGAACGCAAGGCGGTCAGGGCGTGCTCCACCGCGTGCTCGACCGCCCCGGACTCGGCCTCGATCAGGGCGATACCGCGCAGGGTGATGGCCGCGTTGCGCGGTAACCCGTGCCGCTCGTAGAAATCCAGCGCGAGGCGCAGGTCCCGCACAGCCGCCTGGTGCTCGCCGCGATGGTGGGTCACCCATGCGTTGTTGGCCAGGGCGCCGCTGATACCCGGGCCGTCGCCGAGTGCGCGGAAGAGCCCGAGCGCCTCCCGGTAGCAAGCCGCCGCCGCGTCCAGATCCCCGAGTTCGAGATGGGGAACGCCGAGGTTGTTCAGGCTGCCCGCGCGGGCGAGGTCGTCCCCCGCCTCCTTCGCCGCGGCAACGGCGAGAGAGTGCGTCTCGATCCATGGCTGCCGCAGCTTGGTCAGGAAGAAGAAGTCCCGCAGGCTGAATGCCAACTGCCAGCACCGCTCCCGCGGCCCGCCCTCGGCGGCCAGCCTGCACAGCGCGACGAGGTTGGGCCACTCCGCGGTGAACCAGGCGAGCGCGGCGTCGATGTCCCGCAGCGGTGCGGGCTCGACGGGCAGCGGGCCGAGGCGCACTTCCGGTCTGCTGCGGTGCGGGGCCAGCAGGGCGGAGGCGCGCTCGGCCCCGGCAAGTGCGAAGTCGATCAGCCTGCCGACCGCGGCCTGCCGTTGCGGTGGTGGTACCGCGCCGTGCGTGGCGAAGACGCGGAGCAGGTCGTGGAACTGGTACCGGTCCGGCGCCCGCTGGACGAGCAGGTTGGCGTCGTGCAGCCCGGTGAGTGCCCGCTCGGCCGCGGTCAGGTCGATGCCGGCCAGCACGCCGGCCGCGCGGAGGTCGATGTCCTGACCCGGATGCAGGGCGAGCACGGTGAACATGTGCCGCTGCTCCACGGGCAGGCCGTGATAGGAGAGGCGGAAGGCGGCGGTGACGCTCCGCTCGCCGTCGTCCAGCAGGACCAACCTGGCCTGCTCGTCGGCGAGCCGGGTGGCCAGCTCGTCCGGGGTCCAGGTGGGGTTGCCGCGGTAGCGGGCGGCGGCGATGCGGACCGCGAGCGGCAACCTGCCACACCGATCGCCGATCCGGGCCAGCAGCCGGTCCGTGTGCTCGTCCGTGCCGGGCGGCGGCAGAGCGGTGCCCACGACGCGCCGGAACAGCGCGGCCGCCTCGGCCTCCGGCATGGTGTCCAGCATGATGTGCTGCGCGTCATCCAGGGCGTGCAACCGGTTCCGGCTGGTGACCAGCACGCGGCAGTTCGGTTCCGCGGGTAGCAGGGGCACGACCTGCCGCGCGCTGCGCACGTTGTCCAGCACGATGAGGAAACGTCTGCCGCGCAACCGGTTCCGGTAGACACCCGCGCGGTCGTCGACATCGCGGGGAATCTCCTCCCCTGGCACACCCAGCACCCGCAGGCAACGGTCGAGTGCCTCGGCGGGGGACACCTCGGTGGCGTCGGGGGTGTGACCGCGCAGGTCCAGGAACAGGCATCCGTCGGTGAACCGGCCCTCGAGCCGATGCGCCACCCGCGCGGCCAGCGTGGTCTTACCCACCCCGGCCATCCCGCTGAGCACGCAGACCCGCGACGCGACGGCACCGTCGTCCAGCAGCACGGCTCGGATCTGTCCGAGTTCCCGCGCCCGGCCGGTGAAGTGCGCCGTGACCGGGGGCGGAGCGGGCAGCGAGGGAGCGGGTGGCCGTGGCACCTGTTGCCGTCGTTGCCTGCCGTCCGGTACGAGCGCGACCAGCGCGCCCGCGGTATGGAACTCGGCGTCACACAGCAGGGCGAGCGACATGTTCGGCGCCGCGGCGCCGGTTTCCACCTTGCTCAGGTAGCCCTTGCTGTAGTGCACCCGCTCCGCGAGACGGGTCAGGGACAGGCCCGCGGCGAGCCGTAACCGGCGCAGTTCGGCGCCGAAGGTGTCCTGCCGGTCGCTCATCCGTAGTCACTCCCCCGCACGTCCTGCCCAGTATGGCGGCCGAGACGTTCCGGCGGGTACCCCGCGGGAGTGCCGAACGCGGTCGACGAAGCCGAGGACCAGGTGTGCTCGGCTGCGGCCGGACCGGGGACTCGCGGCTACCCACCCGCCAGCACCGCACCGAACACGACGGCGATCAGCATCAACCACAGTGCGATCCGGACCATCGAAGAGACGGACACCAGTACCTTCATGGGAAACTACCTTCCTGGCCGGTCGAATGGGCCACCGCGAGGCGGTTTGTCGAATCCTCCCGAAATTCCCTTACCCGAAGGATGACCGGCCGGCATTGCCGAAACAACGCGTTTCCTGTTTCCGCACAGGGCGGGAAACACGGACCGTACAGCCGCAGGTCGTGGGCAACTGTCGGCGATCGCCGGACCTCAGACGCTGTCCAGCTCGGTCGGCACGGCACCGGCATGCAGCATCGTCTCCATCGCGGCGAGCACCCGCCGCGACGCCGTTCCGTCCCCGTAGGGCGAGGGGATCGACGCAACCCCCGTAACCGCTCGCCTATTGATCCGGTCCGCTGCCGCAGTAGCGTGTCGCGCCGCCCGCCCGGTTCGGCCCGTACGCTGAACGTGCCTTCCGCTTCCGGACGCTCGGTGCTGCGCCGCACCACCACGACCGGCCGCTTGAGCACGCTGGCTTCCTCCTGCAAACCGCCGGAATCCGACACGATCAGCCCTCCCGACCGGTATCGCGGCGCGTTGTTCTTCGCCGACAGCATTCGTGGCTGCATCTGGTCGATGCCGCTGGACGAGCAGGGTGAACCCGATCCGAGCAGGACGGAGCCGTTCCTCAGCGACCTGAGCATGCCCGTGAAGCTCTACACCGGTCCCGAAGGCGACCTGCTCTACCTCTCCTTCACCGGCGCGAACGGCGGATCGTTGCACCGGGTCCCCTATCGGGCCCCGGCCGCGACCGCCCTGTCCGATGCCTCGGACACGGCCACGTCCACGCATCCTCCCGGTCCACGAGGTCTGGTCGCGGAGTATGGTTTCAACGAGGGCGATGGTGAGGTCGCGGTGGACAGCGGCGGCCACCGAAACCACGGCGAGCTCTCCGGCCCGCTACGAGTGTCCGGTGGCCGATACGGGGATGGCCTGTGGTTCGACGGGGTCGATGACTGGGTCGAGGTACCCGCCTCGCGCAGTCTCGCGGCACCCTGGTTCACCGTCGAACTGTGGACCCTGCCGAGCAGCTTCCGGGATCGCTGGCAGATCGGTGCCCTTCGCGGCAGCCAGCGGGACATCGAGTACGGGCTCTACCCGAGTACCCCGGACAAGGGTCCCGGCGCGGTGGCGACGCCACGGCGGCACCGCAACGAGCTCACCACCGACGAGTTCATCTCGGTCGACGAGTGGACACACCTCGCCCTTACCTACGACGGCAGGGCACTGCGGCTGTACGTGAACGGGACGCAGGTACGGGAGCAGGAGGCCCGGGGTGCGGTATGGCCCTCCGATCCCGCCCTCTGGTTCGGCGGTACTCCGGCCGGCGAGGACCTGCTCCACGGTATCCTCGACGAGATCGGAGTCTACAACCGTGCCCTCTCGCCTGCGGAGATCGCCAAGGACATGGAACGTCCGGTGGATTGAGCGGAACCGGCCGCGCGGCCGGTTCCTCACCCCGTCGACAACGCAACAGTGCTGGTCAGTTCCGAGATCAGGGAGCCGACCTGATCCGTCTCGAGCAGGAAGCCGTCGTGCCCGTACCGCGAGGAGATCACCCGCACCGGGCCGGCACCCTCGATGCCCGCGGCGAGTTCCTCCTGCTGCTGGAGCGGGTACAGCCGGTCGGTGTCGATCCCCGCCACCGTCACCTCGGCCCGTATCCTTCGTAGCGCCGCGGCCACCCCGGCACGGCCCCTGCCGACATCGTGCCGGTTCATGGCCTCGGACAGCAGCACGTAGCTGGCGGCGTCGAAACGTTGCGCCAGCTTGCCAGCCTGATGATCCAAATAGGACTCTACCGCGAACCTGCCGCCCTGGTGGGGATCCTCCCCCGCCTGCGCGGTACGGCCGAACCGGTCGGCGAGCTCGGAGGCGCTGCGATAGGTGGTGTGCGCGATCCTGCGCGCGGTTCCGAGCCCGCACCGGGGCCCGGAACCGGTGAGATGGTAGTCACCGCCGAGCCAGTCGGGGTCGCCGCGAATCGCCGCGAGCTGCGCCGCGGTCCAGGCGATCTGGTCGGCGCCGCTCGCCGCGCAGGCCGCCAGCACCAGCAGGCGGCGCACCCGGTTCGGGAAGGTGATCGCCCATTCCAACGCGCGCATCCCGCCCATCGACCCGCCGAGCACCAGTGCCCACTCCCGGATGCCGAGCTCGTCGGCGAGCGCGGCCTCCGCCACCACCGTGTCCCGGATCGACAACCGGGGGAACCGGCTGCCCCACGGCCGCCCGTCCGCCGCCGGGCCTGCCGGGCCGGTGCTGCCCTGGCAGCCGCCCAGCACGTTCGGCGCGACCACGAACAGCTCCCTGGTGTCCAGCGCCCGACCCGGGCCGATCACCCCGTCCCACCAACCCGGCGTCGGATGGCCGGCGCCCGCGGGCCCGGCCGCGTGACTGTCCCCGGTCAGCGCATGCAGGACCAGCACCGCGTTCCCACCGCCCGCGCTCGGCACTCCCCAGGTCTCGTAGGCGAGCCGGTAACCGGGCAGCACCTCGCCCCCGGACAGCGGCAGCGGACCCGGTGCGGTGAACCACCGGCGCCGCCCGGGTGGATCCCCCGGGCGCCACGCGCCGGTCACCGGGACGACACCCGCGGTCACAGCGCTTCCTTCGCCGCCAGGAATCCCGCCTCCAGGTCGGCCCGGAGATCCTCGATTCCCTCCAGCCCGACCGACAGCCGCACGAGGCCGGGCGTGACCCCGGCCACGGCCTGCTCCTCGGGGGCGAGCTGGGAATGCGTGGTGCTCGCCGGGTGCACGATCAGGCTACGCACATCGCCGATGTTGACCAGTTGGCTGAACAGCCGGGTGCCGTCCACGAAGGCGCGTCCCGCCTCGACGCCGCCACGCAGGTCGAAGGACACCACCGCACCGGCACCCCGGGGCAGGTACGTCGACGCCGCGGCGTACCACGGACTCGACGGCAGGCCCGCGTAGTGCACCACCGCCACCTCCTCCCGGGACTCGAGCCAGGTCGCCAGCTCCCGCGCGTTGGCGACATGCCGCTGGATCCGCAGCGAGAGTGTCTCGATGCCTTGCAGGATCAGGAAACTGGTGAGCGGGGCGATCGCGGCGCCGGTGTCGCGGAGCAGTTGCACCCGCAGCTTCGCGGCGAACGAGCCGGGCCCGAGCGCTTCCCAGTAGCGCAACCCGTGGTAGCTCGGGTCCGGTTCGGAGAAGTCCGGGAACCGGCCCGGGTACGCGCCGAAGTCGAAGGTTCCGCCATCCACCACGATTCCGGCGATGGCGGTACCGTGCCCGCCGAGGTACTTCGTCGCCGAATGCACCACGATGTCCGCCCCGTGGTCGATCGGCCGTAGCAGGTACGGGGTTGGCACGGTGTTGTCCACCACCAGCGGCACCCCCGAGTCGTGTGCCACCCGCGCTACCGCGGCGACATCGAGCACATTGGAGCGCGGGTTACCGAGGGACTCGGCAAAGAACAGTTTGGTGTTCGGCCGCGCCGCGGCCCGCCACTGCTCCAGGTCATCCGGATCGGTCACGAAGGAGACCTCGATGCCGAGCTTCGGCAACGTGTAATGGAACAGGTTGTAGGTGCCCCCGTACAGGGACGCGCTGGACACCAGATGGTCACCCGCCCGCGCGAGGTTGAGCACGGTCGCGGTCTCCGCCGCCTGGCCCGAGGCGAAGGCCACAGCCGCCACCCCACCCTCCAGGGCGGCCACCCGCTGCTCGAGCACCTCCTGGGTCGGATTGTTGATCCGGGTGTAGATGTTTCCCGGCTCGGCGAGGCTGAACAGGTCCGCGCCGTGCTGCGTGTCCCGGAACACGTACGAGGTGGTCTGGTAGATCGGGGTCGCCCTGGCACCGGTGGCCGGATCCGGCGCGGCACCGGCGTGAATCTGCCGGGTTTCGAACGACCATCCGGTGGATGTACTGGTCATGTGCTGCCTTTCCTCCGTGCTCAGCGGTCTCGGGTGATCACCCGGGAATACTCACACGGAGGCACTGGAAGTCACATGCCATCTCAATAGCCGGAAACCTCGTCATTAGTTTCGCACTGAACAAAACTATTTCTTGTCGCGCGGTTTCGCCCGGATGTGCATACGTTCGCCCTGTGGTCCGAACAGGCTGATGATCTCCACCGGCGCCTCCCCCGTGCTGCCGAACCAGTGCGGGAGCCGGGTGTCGAATTCCGCTGCCTCCCCGGTCGTGAGCACGACGTCGTGGTCGGCGAGCACCAACCGGAGCTTCCCGTTGAGCACGTACAACCACTCGTAACCCTCGTGGGTTCGTGGATCGGGACTGCTCCGGTCGCGCCCGATGACCATTTTGAACGCCTGCAGCCCGCCCGGCCGCTGGGTGAGCGGAACCACCGTGGCGTCCCCACGCTTGACCGGTTTCAGCCGCACCCGCGGGTCACCGACCGGCGGGGCGCCGACCAACTCGTCCAACGGCACCTGATGCGCCTGCGCGATCGGCAGCAGCAGTTCGAGGCTGGGCTTGCGCTGCCCGGACTCCATCCTGGACAGCGTGCTGACCGAGATCCCGGTGGTCTCCGACAGCGAGGCGAGCGTGCACCGGCGCTGCTGCCGGATGTGCTTGAGGCGCGGCCCGACGCCGGCGAGTACGTCTTCCATGGCCTCTATTGCAGAAACAGCAACAAGGTTTGTCAAGTTGGTCGGGTCGTGCCCGCCATGGCCGACCTGCCGGAACCGAGGGCGAGACGCACGGCCGGTACCGAGGTCAGGAGCCGCCTGAGCCGAACGAGAGCGGGTGGTCGTAGAGCTCGGCGAGCAGCCCGGCACAGGCCGCCACCGCCTGCACATCGGGCCCGAACCGGGTGACCTGCACGAGGTCGGTGCCCGGGAGCACGGTCGTATCGGCGAAGGCGCGCAGCAGGTCGTCCAGGTACTCCGGCGCGTCCGTGATGGCCTGCCCGCCGAGCACCACCAGCTCGGGGTCCACGATGTCCCGCAGCAGCCCGACCGCTCGCCCCAGTGCCCGTGCCCGCTCGCTCAGGATCCGCCGGGCACGGGCGCTGCCCGCGAGCGCGGCCTCCCGCAGCGCCCCGATGTCCGGCAGGCTGATCACTTCGGTTCGGGCCGCGGCCTCGACCACCCGCTGCTCGGCGACCGTGGCTTCCAGGCAGCCGGTGCGGCCGCAGGGGCAGGCGGCGTCCCCGCCGACCGGAAGGTGCGCGATCGTGCCGGCGCGCCCGGGTCCGCGGTGCAGCCGCCCGTGCGCGGCGATGGCGACACCGACCGTCTGCCGCGCGTAGAAGTACAGCGAGCTGCGGTGCAGGCCGGCGTCACCGAACAGCAGCTCCGCCGCCGCCATCGCGGGCAGGTGCCCGTTCAGGCGCACCGGAAGACCGGTGGCCTCCGCGAGCGCCGCCCGCGCCGGGACACCGGACCAGCCCAGCCGCTCGTGCTCGAGCAGGCCGTGCAGGTCGTCGACCCGCCCACCGGTGGCCAGGCCCACGCCGATGATCCGGCGGTCCGGCCAGGATCGGCACAACGCCCGGACCGCCGCGCCGAGCTCGGCGAGCGCCCGCGCGGCACCGGTGGTCGGGGTGGGCACGCGCTCGCTGGTGAGCAGATTGCCGCGCAGGTCGGCAAGGCCGTAGGTGGTGGTCGTCACCCCGATGTGCACCCCGCAGGCGGCCACCACGTCGTTCAACTCTACCGGCACGGTCGGCCTGCCGACGCCACCCTCGCGGAGCGGGCCGGGCAGGTCACGCAGCAACTCGAGCTCGATCAGTTCTCCCACCTGCCGGCTCACCGTGGGTACGCTCAGCCCGGTGCGCCGCGCGATCTCCGCACGGGACAGCGGCGCGGCCACCCGCACCGCCGCCAGCACCGCGGCGGCGTTCGACTCGCGTACGCCGTTGCCGTTGTTCCCCCCGCTGCCCACGACACGACGCAATACCGCGGGCACCGCGGTGTCAACGGCGTCCGCCATCCGGGAGCAACGCGCCCTCCGGTGCGCGTTCGGCGTCGTGCATCGCGGTGTCGGTCACGATCCGCATACCGGCCAGCGCGCCGAGCACCACCAGTGCCATCAGGGCGAACACCGCACGCAGCCCGAGCAGTTCCGCCAGCAGGCCACCGGCGACGGCACCCAGCGGCCTGGTGCCCCATGCGACAAGGCGGAATCCACTGTTCATCCGCCCCAGCAGGTGCGGGGGCGTGATCCGCTGGCGCAGCGAGACCACGACCACGTTCCAGCCGATGATGCCGGCGCCGCCGAGGAAGAACGCGGCGCCGATCAGGTAGGGGTTCACGGTCACAGCCGGGATACCGACCAGCAGTGCGGCGGACACTGTGGACAGCATCAGGCACCGCGCCCTGCCGAGCACTCGCTCCAGCCACGCGGTGACGAGGGATCCGAGTAGGCTCCCGGCGGCCATGGTGGCCAGCAGTACGCCGTAGGCCTGCTCGGACAGCCCCATCGGGGAGGCAGGTCCGACCGCGTACAGCACGAGCAGTGCGGTGGTCGCACTGGTGGCGAAGTTGACCGCGCCGGTCATCGCGGCGAACGTGCGCAGCAACCGGTTTCGCCACAGGAAGCGCAACCCCTCCGCGATCTCGGCACGCAGGGTGGTGTTCCCTTCCCGCTCGACCCGGAACCGGCCGCGCACCAGCAGCAGCGCGGCGACGGCCAGCACCCACAGCGCGCTCGGCGCCGCCAGCGCGACGGCCGCGCCCGTCGCCACCAGGAACCCAGCCAGCGTTGGGCCGGCGAACTCGTTGGCGGTCAGCTCGACCGCGTACAGCCGCCCGTTCGCGCGGGAAAGCTGATCGCCGGGCACCAGCTGCGGCATGATCGACTGGGCCGCGGTGTCGTGGATCGTCTCGGCGACGCCGAGGCCGAACGCGACCAGGTACAACGCCCAGATCGAGCCGAGGTCCAGCAGCACGACCAGCGCCAGTGCGCCCAGCAACGACCCGCGCAGCAGGTTGGCGCCGAGCATCGCCCCGCGGCGATCCAGCCGGTCGGCGAGCGCGCCCGCGGGCAGGGCGAACAGCAGCCACGGCACGGTCGCCGCGAAGGCCAGTCCTGCGATCAGCGTGGGTGACCGGGTGAACTGCACGGCCACCAGCGGCAGCCCGACCTTGACCAGCCCGTCCGCCAGGTTGGAAAGGCCGGAGGAGGTCCACAGCCGCCAGTAGGCGGCACCGAGGTTCGACACCCAATGGAGGATTGCACATCGATGGGCTTTTCTCAATCAGTCTCTCACGGCGATGGGCTACCCTGCCGCCATGCGGGATCAGCACACCGAGGAGTCCGCGCCTGGCCCGCGGGAACGACGTGCGGTCACGGCGGAAGAGGCCAAGGCGCTGGGGCATCCGTTGCGGCAGCGCATCCTGCGGTTGTGCCGGCAGCGGGAACTGACCAACAAGCAGCTGGCCGACCGGCTGGGCCGGGACCCGGGCACCGTGCTCTACCACGTCCGCCAGCTGGTCGAGGCCGGCCTGCTGGCCCAGGCGGAGGTGCGCACCGGTGACAGCGGCGCCCTGGAGAAGCCCTACCGGTCGACCACCCACACCTGGTGGCTGAGCATCCCGGTCGCCGAGGCCGGGTCCACCCCGCTCGAGGCGTTCCAGGAGGAGTTCGCCGAGGCGGGCCCGGACTCCCTGCGTACCTTCGCGCGTTTCATGCTGCACCTGTCCGCCGAGGATGTGGCCGAGCTGGATCGGCGCATCTGCGCGGTGATCGACGAGTACGTGGAGACCGACGACCGGCGCCTCGACCAGCCGGTGCACGGCGGCATCGTGGTCCTGCACCGACTCGCCGAATGACGTGAGCGGCAAACTCACGCGCGTGGACGGCAAACACGCGGGGAGGGAGGACCGTGACACCTCGGCCCTACGTGCTGCTCTCGGTGGCCGTGTCGCTGGACGGCTACATCGACGACGGGAGCGCGACCCGGCTGATGCTCTCCAATGAGCAGGATGTCGAGCGGATGCATCGGGTGCGGGCGGGGGTGGACGCCATCCTGGTGGGGGCCAACACGGTCCGCACCGACGACCCTCGCCTCACCGTACGGTTCGGTGTCCCGGCGGACCCGGTGAAGGTCACCATCACCGCCGGCGGTCGGCTCGACCCCTCCGCCCGCTTCTTCACGACCGGGGATGCCGGCAAGCTGGTCTACACCCCGACCTCGGTGGCGCCCGCGGTGCGCGACCGGCTCGGCGGGGTGGCCACCGTGATCGGCGCCGGCGACCCGCTCGACCCGCGGCGCGTGCTCGCCGACCTGGCCGCGCGGAACGTGGAACGCCTCATGGTGGAGGGTGGCGGCGCGATCCACACGATGTTCCTCACCGAGGGACTCGCCGACGAGCTGCAACTGGTCTGCGCGCCGTTCTTCGTCGGGGACCCCGAGGCACCGCGGTTCGTGCGTCCCGGCACGTTCCCGCAGGACGCCGAGCACCCGCTGACCCTGGCCGAGGTACGGCGGCTCGGCGATGTCGTCCTGCTGCGCTATCTGTCCCCCGGCGGAAAGGAAGACGAGGCATGACACCCCTTGGGTCAACCCGCGGCCGTCACGGTGACCACAGAACGCGCCCTCGGCCGAAGGCCCCGCTATCGGGGCGGCGGAGCGCGTGCCCTGGTGACCATACGCCGGGTCGTGCCGGGCGCCCCGTCGACACGATCGCGGACGCGCGCGAAGCCGCGGAGGAGCAAGCATGACACCCCTTGGGTCAACCCGCGGCCGTCACGGTGACCACAGGGCGCGCCCTCGGCCGAAGGCCCCGCTATCGGGGCGGCGGGGCGCGTGCCCTGGTGACCATACGCCGGGTCGTGCCGGGCGCCCCGTCGACACGATCGCGGACGCGCGCGAAGCCGCGAAGGAGCAAGCATGACCGGGTTCGAAACCCACCTGCTGCCGGTGAGCACCACGACCGAGGAACGGGAGCGCGGCGCGCGGGTCGCCGTGCTTCCCGTCGGCAGCTTCGAGCAGCACGGCGAGTTCCTGCCGCTGTCAACCGACACGGTGATCGCGACGACGATCGTCGGCGCGCTGGCGGCCGCGCACCCGGTGCTGCGGCTTCCGCCGGTCACCATCTCCTGCTCACACGAGCACGCGGCATGGCCCGGCACGGTCAGCATCTCGGCACGCACGCTGTACGCGATCGTGCACGATGTCGCGGAGTCGCTGCGCGGCTCCGGCGTCGACCGGCTCGTTCTGGTCAACGGCCACGGCGGCAACTACGTACTGTCCAATGTGGTCCAGGAGGCGGGCCCTGCCGGGTACCGGATGGCGTTGTTCCCCACCGGTGAGGCGCTGGGGAACGCGCGTGCCGCGGCCGGGATCGCGACCCCGGCGCGCAGCGATATGCACGCGGGTGAGCTGGAGACCTCGGTACTGCTGCACGCCCACCCGCATCTGGTCCGCCCCGGCTATGCCACCGCCGACCATCTCGCCGACGACCGGGAACACCTGCTCACCCTCGGACTCGCCGCCTACAGCGAGTCCGGTGTGGTCGGTCGTCCCTCTGCCGCCTCCGCGGAGAAGGGGCGGCTCCTGCTCGCCGGTCTCGTCGAGGCCTTCGGCGAGCTGCTCGCCGTGCTCGATCAGCCGGGAACGTCGTCGAGGTGCGGCAGGTAGTGATCCAGCCGTTCCCGCTTGGTGCGCAGGTAGCGCAGGTTCTCCTCGTTCGGCTCGGCCAGCAGGCCGACCCGCTCGACGAGCCGGATCCCGTACCGCCGCAGGGCGGCGACCTTCCGCGGGTTGTTCGACAGCAACCGCACCGCGGGTACCCCGAGGTCGCGCAGGATCTCCGCGGCGAGCCGGTAGTCCCGCGCGTCGACCGGAAGGCCGAGGGCCAGGTTCGCCTCGACGGTGTCCATGCCCTCGTCCTGCAGCCGCAGCGCCTTCAGCTTGGCCGACAACCCGATCCCCCTGCCCTCGTGGCCACGCAGGTAGACCAGCACCCCGGCGCCCGCCGCGACGATCGCCCGCAACGCCGCGGACAACTGTTCCCCGCACTCGCAGTGGGTCGAGCCGAACACGTCCCCGGTCAGGCACTCCGAATGCACTCGCACCAGCACCTCGCCCGCGGTGACCTCGCCGTGCACCAGCGCCACCTGCTCATGCACCTCGGTGGGATCCCGGTACCCGATCGCGCGGAAGTCCCCGGCCGAGGTGGGCATCCGGGTGTCCACGGTCCTTCGGACGGCCGGTCGCCGCGCCGGGCCGGCCACCGCGTCGTGTTCGGTCATATCGCCTGTCCAATCCGTGCGGGCGTCCGGGCGCAGCGCACCCGCCGCGGCTCGAGAGCGCGGCCGCCGTACCGTTGCCCGAGCAGGAGAACCCCGACCCCGGGCAGGCTCGCGACCAGCGCGAGCACCCCGTAGACCACGGCCGTGGTCAGTCCCTCGGCCGCGCCGAGCCCCGCCGCGCCGAACGCCAGGGCGGCCGCGCCTTCCCGCGCTCCCCATCCTCCGACATTCACCGGCAGCCCCATCGCGAGCAACGCCAGCACCAGCAGGGGCAGCAACTCGGTGGCGGGCGCGACCGATCCCGCCGCCCTGGCCGCGACCAGGAACAGCGCCAGATGCCCAGCCAGCGCCGCCACCGACAGGGCGGTCACCCCCGGCCACGCGTCCCTGGCGAGCAGCCCCACCCGTGCCTCCGCACCGAAGGCGGCGCACACGCGACCCCACCGGGAACCACCGGCGCTCCGCCTGCCCGCGGTGCGGGTGAGTACCAGCAGCAGGGCCGCGAGGCCGACGATCGCCACACCGGACGTGGTGACCAGGCCATGGAACTCCGCGGGAACGATGGTGGGCTGGGCCAGCAGCACCGCCACCGCGGTCACGACGATCACCGCCTGGCCCGCGGCGCGCTCCAGCACCACCGCCCGCACGCCGAGCCCGAGGTCGCCCTCCTGCCTGCCGTGCCGCACGGCGCGATGCACGTCGCCGAGCATGCCCACGGGCAGCGTCGCGTTCAGGAACAGCGCCCGGTAGTAGTCCGCGACGGCCTTACCCAGCGGCAGCTCCAGCCCGAGCCGCCGGGCCACCAGGCACCACCGCCAGGCACTGAGCACCGTGGTGGCCAGGCCGAATGCCAGTGCCAGTAGCAACTCGCGGGGCCCGATCACCCGCAGGCCGTCCACCAGCGCCTCGGTACCCACCTGCCACAGCAGCACCCCGATGATGGCCGGCCCGACGCACGGCCGCAGCCAGGTCGGGAACGCCCGCCGCACGCTATCCCTCCGCCGGCAGCACGAGCAGGTCCTCATGCCAGACCACCACCCGCAACGCACCCTCCGCGCACGAGCTGAGCCGCCTGCGCAGGTAGCCCTCGGCGGCGGGCTCAAGGTCCGGGCGGTGCTCGACGGCGGCCGCGACCCAGCCGCGAAGCCATTCCGCCGCCAGCACCGCCTCGCTCTCGCCCAGTCGCCACGGGCTGGGATGCCGGCGCACCGCGGCGCCCCCGCGCTGGAAGGCCGCGGCGGTCGCCTCGACCGCGTCCGGCCCGAGCAGTTCCCTGCCGTGCACGGTGCGCCGCTGGTGGTCGTCGAAGGCGGCGGCGAGCTCGGCGTCCAGCGGATCGGCGGGGGTGAGCTCGACCCGCCCGGCCACCGAGAGGGTCAGCAGTGCGGCGCATCCGGCCCCGGTGCAGGCCCCTGCCAGCCCGGCGACCTCCTCGGCGGTCAGCAGGTCCAGCAGCGCGGAGGCGGTCACCAGCGAGGTACCGGCCAGGTCGTCGGCACGCAGCTCGGTGATGTCCCCCCGCTCGGTGCGCACGGCGACCGGGGCACCGTCTGCGGCGTGTTCCGGCTGCGCCGCGGCGGCCACCGCGAGCAGCGCGGGGTCACGGTCGTGCAGGATCCACCGTTGCGGGCCGGGTAGCCTGCCGGCGAGCCAGCGAAGCATCGATCCGGTACCGCAGCCGAGGTCCCGCACCAGCAACGGCGGGCCGGGCAGGTGCGCTCGCAGTGCGGCGACCAGCCCGGAGGCCCGTGCGGCGGCGTCGGCGTCCGCACGCAGCTCCAACCACGCCGCGGGATAGGCGGTGTTCGTGGTCACGCCGCCCTCCCCGGTTCGCCGCGCAGGCCGGCCAGCACCCCGGCCAGCCGTTCCGCCGTGACGCCCCAGCCGCGCAGGGTGCCGCGCCGGCGGCGCGCGGCCACCCGCAGGCGGTGCCGCAGCGCCGTCCCGGTGAACCAGCCGCGCAGCGCGACGCCGAGGGCACGGGCGTCCTCCGGCGGCACCAGCATGCCCGGCACGCTGCCGTCCGGCGCCGTGCCCAGTGTCTGCGGTATCCCGTCGACCGCCGTGGCCAGCACGGGTACGCCGCGGGCCAGCGCCTCGGTCACCACCATCCCGTAGGTCTCCGCCCTGGACGGCAGCACCAGCAGATCCGCCGCGCCGTAGCAGGCGGCGAGCTCGGATCCCGCCCGCGGCCCGGCCAGGATCATCCGTTCGCCGAGGCCGCGCAGCTCGATCAGCCCGCGCAGCCGCTCGGTGTAGCCGGGGTCGCGGCGAGTCGCTCCGACGCAGGTGCAGGTCCACGGCTGGTCGGTAACCTCGGACAGCGCCTCGGCCAGCAGGTCCAGCCCCTTGCGCGGGGTCACCGCGGCCACGCACAGCAGCCCCGACCCGCCATCGGTCCCGCGGGCGGGCGGCGCCGGATCGGTGCCCGGCTCGACGGTGTGTACCCGGTTCTCGTCCAGGCCGTGGTGCTCGATCAGCCGCCGGGCGGCCCAGTGGCTGGTCGCCACCACGGCGCTCACCGCCCGCAGGGTGGCGCGCTCCGCCGCGTCCAGCCGCCCGGCGAGTTCCGTTGGCAACCCGGTCTCGTCGGCGAGCGGGAGGTGCACCAGCACGGCCAGCCGCAACCGGCGCGCCTGCGGGAGGACGATGTCCGGCACACCGCAGGCCACCAGCCCGTCGAGCAGCACGACCGCGCCATCGGGTTCGGCGCGCAGCGCACCGGCGAGCGCGGTGCGTGCGGTCCGGTCCGGTCGCGGCCAGCCACCCGCGACCGGCACCGCCCGCGCGGGCAGTTCCCGGCACACCCTGCGGCCGTAGACATTGCCGCCGCTCGGCACCGTGAGATCGTCGACGTCACCGGGCAGCAGGAAGCTCGGGACCTGCGCTGCCTCCCCGCTCGCGGGCTCCGCCGTGCGCGCGTTCTCGTGCCCGGTACCGCAGGTCCCTCCGGTTCTCCGAAGCCCTGTCATAGCGCCCGCTCGTAACTGGCCCAGGCTACGGGGGACTCGCGCAGGGTGACCGCGATTCCGGCGAGCCCGCGGGCGCCCGCGCCGAGCGCACCCGCGTGCACCCGCTCGGCCAGCTCGTCCGCGACCACCTTGGCCAGGAACTCGGTGGAGGTGTTCACCCCGGCGAACGCCGGCTCCTCGTCCAGGTTCCGGTAGTTCAGCTCGCCGAGCACCTGCCCGAGCTCGCGGGTGGCCAGCCCGATGTCCACCACGATGTTGTCCGCGTCGAGCTCGGCCCTGCGGAAGGTGGCTTCCACGACGAAGGTCGCGCCGTGCAGCCGCTGCGCGGGACCGAAGACCTCCCCGCGGAAGCTGTGCGCGACCATGACGTGATCACGGACGGTGAGTTGGAACAACGCGCTGCCCTCCAGCCCGCTCGACTACCGGTCATACACCACACGGTGGCAAAGCGCTGCCGGTTCATCGCGAACCAGTGAGGGCAGCACCGCCGGCAGTTCCGCGAACCGGCACTCGCCGGTGACCAGCGCGTCGAAGGCGGGATCGGCGAGCAGTTCGAGGGCCAGCGCGCGGCGGTCCCCATGGTCCCTGCGGCCGGCCCTGGCCGGGGACACGGTGCCGACCTGGCTGCTGCGGAGCACCAGCCGGCGGGAGTGAAAGAACTCGCCGAGCGGCAGGGTCACCTTCCGGTCGCCGTACCAGCTCAGCTCGACCACCACGCCGTCCGGAACCAGCAGCTCCAACGCGCGGGCGAGTCCGGCCTCGGTACCACTGGCGTGCACCACCAGGTCGCGATCGGCCTCGGCTCGTTCCGGGGTGGCGAAATCGACGCCGAGCGCGGCGGCGACCTTCGCCCGCGTGGGGTCGGTGTCGATCAGTTGCACCCTGCTGGCGGGGAACCCCGCCAGCACCCTGGCCACGCAGCAGCCGATCATACCGGCCCCCACCACCGCGATCCGGTCGCCGAGCAGCGGCGCGGCGTCCCAGGCCGCGTTCACCGCGGTTTCCACCGCACCGGCCAGGATCGCCCGTGCCGCGGGAACCGAGTCCGGCACCGGGGTCACCGCATCGGCGGGGACCACGTAGCGGGTCTGGTGCGGGTACAGGCAGAACACCGTCCGCCCGCGCAGTGACTCCGGGCCCCGCTCGACCAGACCGACGTTCAGGTAGCCGTACTTCACCGGGGCAGGGAAGTCGCCCTCCTGGAACGGCGCCCGCATCAGTTCATGCTGACTCTCCGGGACACCGCCACGGAACACCAGGGCCTCGGTACCCCTGCTGATCCCGGAGTACAGCGTGCGCACCAGCACCTCGCCGGTACCGGGCTCGGGCAACTCGGCCGGGCGGATCTCGCCCTGGCCGCGCGCGCGGAGCCAGAAAGCTTGGGCCGCGCTCCCCATGGGCAGTCCTCCAGTGCTGGTCGGCGATCCGGACGCCGCGTACGCTCCAGCCAGGCCCCGACACCACTATACCAAGTAGACTGATCAGGCCCTTTCGGTCGGGCCGGTGGCTACCTGCACTGCGCGGCACGGTAGCCGCGCGCTAGGAGCTGGAGGTCTGGTTGCACACAGCGGGCGGACACCTGACCGCCGTCGGTGGCCTGGGCCTGCAACTCGTGCTGCTGGCGCTGCTGACGGTCGGCACCGGCCTCGGTATCGGAGGCTGGCTGGCCGGCGGCGGCTACGGTCTCGCCGTCTGCACGGTCCTCACGCTGGCGCTGCGCGACGGCCGGGGCCCGCTGGGCCCGGCCAACCAGGTCACCCTGGTCAGGGCCACGCTCACCGGATGTGTCACGGCGCTGGTCGTGGACGCACTCGGCGCCCCGGCCGCGTCCGCGGCGACCGTCCCGCTGGTCGCCCTCGCCACGGTCGCGCTGGTGCTGGACGCGGTGGACGGCAAGGTGGCCCGCAGCACCGGAACCGCCTCCCCGCTGGGCGCCCGGTTCGACATGGAGGTCGACGCCTTCCTCATCCTGGTGCTCAGCCTCCAGGTCGCCACCTCCCTCGGCGGCTGGGTACTGGCGATCGGGGTCATGCGGTACGCCTTCCTCGCGGCCGGCCTGGTGTTGCCCTGGCTGCGGGCCCCGCTGCCGCCGCGCACGGGCCGCAAGGTGGTCGCGGCCGTGCAGGGGATCATCCTGGTGGCCGCGGCATCCGAGGTGTTCCCTCGGCCGGTCGCGCTGGCCGGGACCGTGCTGGCGCTGGCCGCGCTGACCTGGTCTTTCGGCCGGGACCTCGGCTGGCTGGTCCGCGATCGGGCACGTACGGCCGCCGGCTGCAACCGTTCCCGTGCCCGTTCCCGTCTGTAGGGCATGACTCGGTACGGCAGACAGGTCCTGGTGTTGCTCAGCGCGGCCGCGCTGGCGGGCTGCGGGGCGGATTCCGGGGCGGGTGGCGGGCATGCCTGCACCGAGATCGGGACCCCGGTCGGGATCGGCGTGGACGTCAGGGAACCACCCGCGTCCACTGTGGACTCCGCATCCATCGAGGTGTGCTGGCAGGATTCCTGCCGCGCCCCCGAACTGACGCTACGCCCCTCGCACGGTGTCGCCAGCACCACCTGCACGGGCAGTGGGTGCGGTGCGCAAGCCGCCCCCACCGGTGAGCTGCACGGCTTCGTCACCGTGCCGGACCTGCCGGCGAGCCCCGTGCGGGTCACCCTGCGGCTGGCGGACCAAGGCGGGGCCACCGTGCGGACCGAGTCGGTCGAGGTGGAACCGGCGATGCAGTACCCCAACGGTCCCGACTGCCCTGGTGGCGGCCCGCAGGCAGGGGTGGTCGTGGACGAGGGTGGTATGCGGCCACGCTGAGCGCCACCGCGTACCACCCACGACCCGATATCCTCAGCTCTTCCAACTCTGATAATTGTCGAAAGCCTGCTCGGTTATTCTCGTCCCGCGGTTGTGGTCCGAATAGCCGGTGGTGTGTACGGCTATTCCGCAGTAGCCTTCGCAGCCGAACATGTACACCGGCGAGCCGCTTTGCCCGCCGACCGTGTCCAGGCGATAGCGCAATTGGCGGATATCGGACTGCCGCACCTCGTCGGAGGTGAACCACTGCGTTGCCTGCGGCTTGTCCTGCGGGTATCCCCTGCTGAAGATCAGCGTACCGTCGTAGGACGCGCCCTGCCACCGCATGCCGTACCAGCCCACGGTGTCACCGACCGTACAGTTGAGCTTCAGGCCGCCGTAGTCGTACTCGGTGTTGCGGTCCCTCGTCCAGCCCAGCACGCTGTACTTCGTGTCCACGGTGCAGCCACCGTACGGTGAGGAGCCGCCGTTGCGGCCGGGATACACGGTGAACCCGTAGTTCCAGTCCCCACTCGAGCCGCCGCCATGCACGCAATGGCCCGCGGTGGCCACCGCGTTCGGCGCGTACATCCAGCCCGTGCACCAACTGGTGGCGCCGCCCGGCTTGGTGTAGGTCAGATACACGGTTGCCCGCGCGGGGAAGGTGGTCGTGTCGTTGACCCGGGTACGGCCGTCCGGCCCGATGATCGACCCGGCGTGGATATCCCCGCCCGGCCCCGAGGGGTCGGGCGCGGGATCGGGCTTGGTGTTCACTCCGGTGGCGTCGGCGAGATCACCGGTGCCGGGGAAACCGGCGGCCGAAGCACCCTTGCCCGCATCGGCGAAACCGGCGGAGCCGACCCGCCCTTCGTCGGAGATCGAGGTGTCCGGATCGAGCCCGACGAGGCCCGGCGCGGAACTGGCCACCGGCGCCACGACTATCGAGAACGCCGTGACCAGCCCCGCGGTCACGGCTACAGCAGATCTGTAACGAAACATGATTGCCCTCGCGATGGGAGAAAGATTCGCGCCACAGAAATGTTCGGCGCGCCGGGCAAAGCTAGCACGGCCCATTCGAACAAACCGACGTCCAAACGGACGAAATACTCCATGAGCATTCGAGTGGCGTAATATCACTTGCCCCGAATATCCCCATGATTCTGCTCCGAAGGCAGGGGGCCGGCCTGCCGGCCGGCGGCATCGGCCCTAGAATTCGGTACCGAACCTGCACGACACCGCGGTACCCCGCGGTGCGACCCGGTCGCCGGGCGTAGCCGAAGTGTTACCAGGATCGACGGTAGGCACTACTGGTCCCGGGGTATCCGACAATGCCAGTATCGTCACCAACTACCGAAAGCACGGTGAGTGTTGTGGTCCCCATGCACGTCAAAGGGGTGGTTCTGGTGCCACCGGAAACGGCACCCGTGATGCTGTTGCGCGAAACCACGGGTGACCAACGGTGGCTCGCCATCGCCATCGGCGCGCCCGAGGCCGAGGCACTGCTCGCCGCCCAGCAACAGGTCGAGCACCCCCGGCCGGGCACGGTCGAGCTGATCGGCCGCGTGCTGGAGGCATTCGGGCGCCAGCTCGTCCGGGTCGAGGTGACCGACCTGCGCGACGGGGTCTTCCTCTCCGACCTGGTACTGGATGGCGACCTGCGGATCACGGCCCGGCCCAGCGACGCCGTGGCCATCGGGCTGCGGGCGGGAGTGCCGGTCGAGGTGGCCGAGACCGTACTGGACACGGCCGCGGTCGACATCGAGCTGGCCGACGCCGTCGACCCCAGCGACCCGGCTTCCTCGACGACCACCGGCGACCAGGAACGGCAGATCGAGGATTTCCGTGCCCTGCTCGACCAGACCGATCCCGAGGACTTCCGGGACAACTAGCCTGTCCGGCCCCGATCCCGGCCGGCACGGACGTCGATCCGGCTGGAGCCCGGCGCCGCGGCCGAACCGGCGACGGTCACCCGCAGCACCCCCTCCGTGAGTTCCGCCTCGATGTGCTCCTTCTTCACCCCCTCCGGGAGGGTGATGTCCCGGCGGAATTGACCGTGAGCCCGTTCTCGCACGTACACCTCGGTGTCCTCCTCGTCCCGCTGGCGCTCCCCCGCGATGGTCAGCGTGCCGCGGGACATGCTGACCTCGACGTCGTCAAGGCTCACCCCGGGCAACTCGCAGCGGATGAGCAGGTCCGATCCCCGCGCGACGATGTCGGTCGCGGGGCTCCACGCGTTGGCGTACCCGCGTGGTTGCTGCTCCGTGGACCCGCCGTCCGCCCCGGTCATCCGGTCGGCCATCCGGTTCATCTCGCTGACGCCGTCGACCACGCCACGGAAAGGGTTGCGAAACTTGCGGCCTCGTGCGGGCATGACGATCACCTCCTCGCTGTGCAGCCCGGATCAGCTACGGCTGGAAAGGCCACCACGCGGTCGCCGCGCGGGTGCGCCGGTGGCGGAGTCGGTTACCGGCTCTCGTTCGGAGAGGTCGTGCGCCCGCGCGTCCGGAGTCGCCAGTCGGGAGGCCGAGGGCGCCGACGCGAGCCGTTCGTCGCGGAACGCCTTGGCCAGGCCCGCACACAGGCACAGCAGGACCACCGCGAACGGCAGGCCGGCGGTGATCGCTGCCGACTGCAACGCGTCCAGCGCCGTCGAACCACCGATCCAGAGCAGCACGGCCGCGACCGCTCCCTCGGTCACGGCCCAGAACATCCGCTGGCCGCGGACCGGATGCGGGTCACCGCCGTTGGTGAGCATGTCGACCACGAGCGAACCGGAGTCCGAGGACGTGGCGAAGAACAACGTCACCACCAGCACGGTCAGCAAGGAGACCAGCACGGCCAGGATGGTCCCGATGGGCAACTCACCGACCAGCGTGAACAAGGCACTTTCCGGGGCTCCGCCCGCGATGTCGGTCTTGCCGTCCAGCTGGTAGCGCAGGCCGGTACCGCCCAGCACGGTGAACCACACGATGGAGGCGCCGACCGGCGCGAACAGGGTCCCCCCGATGAACTCGCGAATCGTGCGCCCGTAGGAGATCCGGGCGATGAACATGCCGACGAACGGGGACCAGGACATCCACCAGCCCCAGTAGAACAGGGTCCACTCCGCCTGCCAGCTCGCCGCCTCCGGCTCGGCCTGCTGGTTGAACACCTCGAAGCTGGTGCCGACCAGGTTCTGCAGGTAGAACCCGGTGTAGTCGGCGAGGCCGGTGAGGATGTAGAGCTTCGGCCCCACCGCGAAGATGAACGCCATCACCAGCAGGGCGAGGCCGAGGTTGACCACGGACAACCGGCGGATTCCCTTGTTGATGCCGAGCATCACGCTCACCACCGCGACCGCGGTGATCAGGGCGATGATGGCGACCTGCATGGTGGGGTTGATCGAGAGCCCGAACACCTCGGACAGCCCGGCGTTGACCTGCTGGGCACCGAGGCCGAGCGAGGTCGCCAGCCCGAACAGGGTGCCGAACACGGCGAGCACGTCGATCAGGTTGCCCACCCAGCCGTGGATCCGGTCGCCGATCAGCGGGTAGAAACCGGACGCGGGGCGCAACGGCAGGCCCTTGCGGAAACAGAAGTAGCCCATGGAAAGGCCGAGCACGATGTAGATCGCCCAGGGGTGCAGGCCCCAGTGGAAGATCGTGTAGTTCATCGCCTGCGTGCCGGCCTCCTGCTCGCCCGCCGCGGAGATCGGCGCGTTGCGCAGATGATAGGGGGCCTCGTAGACGCCGTAGAACACCAGGCCGATACCCATTCCGGCGGTGAACAGCATGGCGAACCAGGGCAGCGTGCGGTACTCCGGCCGGGAGTTGTCCGGCCCGAGTCGCAGCCGCCCGTACCGGCTGAGCATCACACCGAGCACGAACACCAGGAAGAACGTCGCGGCCAGGATGTAGAACCAGCCCAGCTTGCCGGTAATGAAGTCCAGCACGGCATTCGCGGCACGCTCGATCGTCCCGGTGAACACCACCCCGGCGGCCAGGAACGCCAGCACCAGTACGACCGAGAGGATGAAGACCGGTGGGTTGGTGTGCGTACGCAGGTACCCCCACAGTGCACCGGCCGGCGGCTGGTCTTCGGATGTGGGCATACCGCTGCCCTCCCTCATCGCGCTCGCAGGCCCGACAGCAGGAACGGCCGCTCGCTCGGGGTGAGGACGGCGGCCGCTCCTGGATCATCGAGTTCCCCGCTCGCCGATACGGCAAACATCCGGTTTCCCGGTACCGCGGCGCGGGTATCCGGCGGGAGACTCCCACCGCAGAGGAGGTGTCTCATGCACCGCGAGAGTGACCAGCACGGCGCCAGGGAGGACGAGCAGCTCAAGACCGAGCTGGACGGCATGGTGCGGGCCAACCGGCCGACGCGGGCGCAGGAGTGGCGCGACCCCGAGCCACCCGCCGACGACGACACCACCGCACCGCCGTTCGACGAAGCAAAAGAGTAGCGATCATCCGGGCGTTGACGGGTGGTGACCGGGAGCGACGATGAGCAGACAGCAGCAGAACCCCATCCCCCAGGGACCGCCGGCCGAGGAACCGACCACCGATCCGGCGCAGCGCCGGCAGGCCGCCCGCGCGGTCGCCTCCGCCGCCCGCGACGCCGAGGACTGCGCCCGGCTGCTGGACGCGCTGGGGCTGCGCGCGACCGACGGCCTCGACACCGACACCCCGCGGCACCGCAGGCGGGCCGGTTGAGCTCGTCAGGGTGGGAACGGGGCCGCGCGGGTTACTCGGTCTTCTCGCCTTCCATCGCCTCGATCAGGCTCTTCGGGCGCATGTCCGTCCAGTTCTCGTCGACGTAGTCCAGGCACTCCTGTCGGCTGGACTCGGACTTGACGATCTCCCACCCGGCGGGGACCTCGGCGAAGGCGGGCCACAGCGAGTGCTGGTTCTCCGCGTTCACCAGCACCAGGAACCGGCCGTTCTCGTCGTCGAAGGGATTCGTCATCGTCGGTGGTCCTCCTCGTCGCCGCCGGGCAGTCGTAGGTGAGCCTAGCCTACGGTCGGCGGGCTTGACCATGTCCGGCGCCGGTGACCCCACCGGCCGCTACTGGTCAACGGCTTCCAACCCGTCGCACTTCAGCTCCAGGGTGGCGCGCTGGAAGCGCAGGAACCCCAGCAGGGTCGCCCGCTCGTCGGCGCGGGCGGGCGGATCGAGCCGGGGGTCGCGCTCCGGGTCGATGAACATGTCGCCGGCCATGCCGCGCGATCATCCGCCCTCCCCCCGCGATTCACCACCGAGTTTCGGCCGCCCGCTAGGTTCGCCAGTGCGCGGGGCGCTCGAGTGCGCCGGGCAGCGTCGTGGCCGTATCCCCCTTGGCCGCGTTCACCTGCGGCTGGGTGAGGAAGACGCTGCCGGTGAGGTCGGCGCCGCTCAGGTCGGCATCGCGCAGGTCGGCCCCGATCAGGTCGGCGGCGCGCAGGTCGGCCCGGGTGAGATCGGCCGCGATCAGGTAGGCGCCGCGCAGGTTCGCCCCGCGCAGGTCGGCCCGGTGTAACCGCGCCCCGATCAGATCGGCTCCCCTGCGGTTCTTGGTGCGGCCGGGCACGGTCGCCCGCACCAGCTCGCTGGTACGGAGCAGCATCGGGTTGATCCGCGCACGCAGGGCCGCCACGTCCAACCCGGCGAGCGTGCCTGCCTGCTCCCCGGTGAGCCGTTCGACCTCGGTCAGCGCGCGGCGGAGCTCCCCGTGCACCGGGCGGGCCTCGGGCAACGTCAGCGCCTCGCTCAGGTACCAGAGCAGTTCGTGTAGCTGCCGCATGACCGCGAACACCTGGAACATCTGCCCGGCACTGTCCGGCGCCGTTCGCCAGTCCCTGCCCGCGAAGGTGACCTGGGAGACCTGCTGCCCCGCACCATGGCAGTCGAAGACGGTGCAGCCTGGGAAGCCCTTCTCGCGCAGGCTGGCGTGGATACCGCAACGGAAATCCGCGAGCAGGTTCCGGCACGGCGTACCGGCCGCCTTGTCCACCGCGAAATCGGCCGAGGCCGCGAACGGCAGAGCGACGCAGCAGAGCCCGAAGCAGCTCGCGCAGTCCGCCCGCAGCCGGGCCCGGCCGTCGGCGGGCGCCTGGTGCGACTCGGACACCTGAACCCTCCTCCCGCGTGCGCGGCCGACGACCCAGTGTCCCCCGGTGTTCCGCCACGGTTCGCGCTGCCCTACGATTAGGTCATTCGTACAGGACGATCGTTCAGGGCGTTCGCCCGGAAAGGTGGCCGGATGACCTCGCCGGCGGCGACACGGGGACGGGAGGTGCGGCTGCGGTTGCTGGACGCCGCGGCCGAGCTCATCGCCGAGCGTGGCTGGGCGGCGGTGAGCACGCGGATACTCGCCGAACGCGCCGGAGTGACGCCGAGCGTCGTGCACTATCACTTCCCTTCCCTGCCCGCCCTGCTGCGGGAAGCCGCGGTGGGAGCGATGCGGCAGGTACTGGCCGAGGTGGACGCCGTACTGCGGACCGCACGGACCCCCGCGGAGGCGGTGGACGCGATGCTCACCGCCGTGCGCGAGTACACCGGGACGGATCCGCGTTCCCTGCTGGCGGTCGAGGCCTACCTTGCGGCCGGCCGGGACCCGCGGTTGCGCGCCCGGATCGGCGAGCTGGTCGAGGAGTTCCAGCACCGGCTCGGCCGGTGGCTGGCCGAGCACGGGGTGCCCTCGGCCGGGGAGACGGCCGGCGTGCTGGCCGCCGCGCTGGACGGCCTGCTGCTGCGTCGAGGGCTGGAAGTGGGGCCCGCGCCCGAACCCACGACCGCCGTACTGCGCAGGCTCGTCGAACCGGAAGGCGAAGGAGGGCAGGCATGAAGGTGGTGGTCTGCGGGGCCGGGATCGCCGGGCTCACCTGCGCGAGCCGGGTGGCGGCCCATGGTGGTGAGGTCGTCCTGCTGGAGCGGGCACCCGGTCCCCGGTCGCAGGGTTACATGATCGACTTCTTCGGCCCCGGCTACCGGAGTGTGCGGGAGAGGGGGCTGCTGCCCGCGCTCGAGCAGGTCGCCTACCACCTGGACGAGGCGAGCTTTGTCGACGAGCACGGTCGCCGTCGCGCGGGGGTGGAACCCGCGCAGTTCGCCGACGGGCCGCTGGTGAACCTCATGCGCCCCGATCTCGAGCGGGTGTTGCGCGAGCACCTCCCTCCCGAGGTCGACCTCCGGTTCGGCACCGGTCCGGTCGCGGTGACCGAGGACGATGACGGGGTGCGTCTCACCCTGGACGACGGCACGAGCCTGCGGGCCGACCTGCTCGTCGGTGCCGACGGCATCCACTCGACCGTGCGCGGGCTGGTGTTCGGCGCGGAGTCACAGTTCTTCCGCTACCTCGGTTTCCACACCGTCGCGTTCACAGTGGACGCTCCACGGATGCACGCGGCGGTCGGGAACCGGGCCTGCCTGACCGACACGGTCGGCAGGCAGCTCGGGTTCTACGCCTTGCGCGACGGGAGGGTCGCCGCCTTCGGTGTACACCGCACCGCGGACCCTTCGGTACCGGAGGATCCCAGGAGCGCCGTGCGGGAGGTCTACGGCGGGTTGGGCTGGCTGGTGCCCCGGGCACTTGCCGCCTGCCCACCGGCGGAGGAGATCTACTACGACCAGGTGGCGCAGATCGAACTGCCCCGCTGGAGCAGGGGGCGGGTCGTGCTCGTCGGGGACGCCTGTTACGCGGTGTCCCTGCTCGCGGGCCAGGGCGCATCCCTCGGCATCGCCGGTGCGCACCTGCTGGCCGATCAGCTCGCCCACACCGCGTCGATCGACCACGCGCTGGCCGAGTACGAGCGGCTGTGGCGCCCGGTCGCCGAGGACAAGCAGCGCACCGGCCGCGCCACCGCCCGCTGGTTCCTGCCCGCATCCGCACTGGAACTGCGGCTGCGCCGCCTTGTGCTGCGGATGGCCCGCCTGCCGGTGCTCGACCGCTACCTGGCGAAACTCCTGGCAGGCAAACCCACCCGGTGAGCTCCGAGCGCCCGGCCGGCCCAAAAGTTCACATGCGCGCGTTGGCCGTTCGCGGACGCGGCCGCCGGGCTTACACGCTGCGCAGGTGCCTGCGCAGCAGGCCGGCGAAGTGCCGCTCGGCGGCGCGCAGGGCCTGGTCCTGTTCGAGCAGCACACCGGTGACCCGTTCCGCGCGGGCCTCGGCCCAGGTCTCGGCGCTGTCCTGGGTGCCGAAGAACTTCGTGTAGGGGCCGCAGGCCTTGGCGTCGCCGAGCTCACTGCACCTGATCAGGATGCCGACGAACACCACGGTGGTGGCCGGCTGCCAGTCGGCTGTGGTGCCCCGACCACCGACGGCGATCCTGATCCGCCGCCGGGTCCGCGGGTCGACCGAGGTGATCTCCGCATCGGTCTCCAGCATCGCCGGGGCCCCCAGTGCGTGCAACGCCGAGACCGCGTACGGCTGTGCCCCGTCCGCGACCTGCACCCGGTGCGGGGTCCGCTCCGTGGCGAAAGGGTAGGCGTACTCGATCTCGCCCCGCTGCCCCAGCCCGACCAGGTCCCATTCGGCCAAATCCCGCAGGCTGTGCCTGGCCTCGGCATCCAACTCGGCGTGGGCAGGTGGCGCGCCGGTGGCGGCGAACCGGCGCAGGATGCCACGGTGCAGCAGCCGCGCCTGCCTCGGCAGGAAACCGAGACGCTCGCTGGTCGGTTCACCGAGGATGCGTTCGACTCCCTCGCGGGTCGCCGGGTCGGCCACGATCAGACTCCTTCACATCGATGCGGCAGACGATAACCCGGCCGGCGCCACCACGATCGTGTGACAACCGGCTCGCGGGCACGATCCGTGCCGCCGATCCGTCCGAAGTCCACTATCCACACGGGCCCGGAAGAAAACGAATTCTCCGGCCTCCGCAAAGGAAACGGAGATTTCGGCTCAGCCCTCCTGCTGCTGCGCCACCGAAGCCCGCACCTCGTCCATGTCCACCGACCGCACCTTGCCGATCAGCTCCTCCAGTGCGGGTTCGGGCAGCGCACCAGGCTGGGCGTACAGCACCACGCTGTCGCGAATCGCGACGAGTGTCGGGATGGACGACACACCGAACATCTGCGCCAGTTCCGGTTCCGCCTCGGTGTCCACGGTGCCGAAGGTGACGTCCTCGTGCTGCCACGCCGCGCGCTCGAACACCGGGGCGAACATCCGGCACGGCCCGCACCACGAGGCCCAGAAGTCGATCAGCACCGTGCCCTGATCACCCACCAGGTCGGCGAAGTTGTCCTTGGTCAGTTCGACGGTCGCCACAGGGAACCTCCTCCTCGGTATACCCGGCCACGGTACGGCGTCCGGAGCGGGGGCGGCCACGGTCGAAAGCGACCAGGGCAGCGGAGGCGGTACCGCGGAGATGAACGGTGTGACACGCTCACCGCTGGCTGGTGAAACGGTCCACCGCGTGCCCCAGGTGTGCGCGCATCTGCGCGCAGGCGTGGTCGGCGTCCTCGGAACGGACCGCATCCAGCAGCTGCCGGTGCTCCTCGGTCAGGTCATGCGGCCTGGGGTACGACGGCCGCAGCTGGGCGAGGCACAGCTGCATCTCCTCCTGCACCGCGGGATAGATCCGGCTCAGCCGCGCACTCCCCGCGGCGTCCACCAGCGCGAGGTGGAAGGCGGTATGTGCTTCCACCCGGTCGGCCCAGCCCGCGTCCGCGGGTAACGCCTCCATCTCGGCCAGCCGCCGCGCGGGCGCCTCCAGCGGCCGCCGCCGCTCGACGATCTGCCGAACGGCGGCGAGTTCCAGCGGGGTCCGGACGAAGAACAGGTCACGCACATCGGCCTCGGTCAGCGTCGGCACGATCAGCGAACGCCCCCGGGACCGCTGCACCAGGTTCCTGGCGACGAGCTCCTGCAGGGCCGAGCGCACCGTCGGCCGCGCCACCCCGAAGGCGGTGGCCAGCGCGGTCTCGACCAGCGGCTCGCCCGGTCGCAGCTCGCCGCCGAGGATCTGCTTGCGCACCGCAGCGACCAGGGCGTCCCTGGTGCTCATGGTCTGCAACGTCACGTTCACCGGCTCCCTCGGCTCCTCGCTGGTCAGGATAACGGTCGACCGGGTCAGGACGGCCGTGACCGGGTGTTCCCGGTCAGCTCCGTTTCTCAGCCTGCTATCAAGTTCCGGTCGTTAACCTGCCGACACGGAGGTCAGCATCGAACATGACGTACGGCGGTGGGAGCCGCGCCGGGTGGCGGACGGCCCAGGTAGGCGGCCTGCTCGCGCTCGCGATTGGTGCCTGCCTGCTGACCGCGCTGCATCTGGTACCGCCCGCCAGCGAGATCAGCCCGATCCGGCGCACGCTCAGCGAGTACGCGCTCGGGCCGAGCAAGTGGGTCTTCGACCTCGCGTTGTTGCTGGTCGCCGCGGCCTCCGCGGTCGCGTTCGCCGAGGTCGCCCGGCGCCGCCTGTCCCGGTCGGCCACCGCACTCGGTGTGCTCTGGACGGTCAGCCTGCTGGTCCTGGTCACCTTCACCAAGACCGACTGGTCGATCGGCCCGAGTATCGGCGGCCTGATCCACCGGTACACCAGCGTGGTCGCCTTCCTCGCGCTGCCGGCCGCGGTTCTGCTGCTGGCCCGGCCGGTGTTCCCCGCCTCGGCGGGTAAGCGGTGGCTGGCCAGGGGGCTGAGCGTCTTCTCCCTGCTGTGGTTCGGCACGATCCTGGCCGCGATCGGCTACATGATGTCCGGTGGACCGGCGTGGTGGCGCTTCCTCCCGCTCGGGCTGATCGAACGGATGCTGGTGGGCAGCGCGGTGGCCGCGCTCGCCGTGCTGATCGTCGGGCTGATCCGGCTCCGGCCCCGCGACACCGGTCCGGCGATGAGTTCGCCGCCGGCCGAGAGTCGGTATCCGTGACAGCCGATTCGACGCCAGTGAAGGAGCGGTGCATGATCATCGTCGCGGGACACCTCATTGTCGATCCACAGCAACGCGACTCCTACCTGGCGGGCTGCGTGAACGTGGTGGAGCACGCCCGCCGCGCACCCGGCTGCCTGGACTTCTCCATCACCGCGGATCTGGTGGATGCCGGGCGGATCGTCATCATCGAACGCTGGGAGTCACCAGCGGCGGTCGCCGCGTTCCGCGGCACCGGCCCCGGCGAGCAGAGCGCCGCGATACTCGCCGCCTCCGTGGCGGAGTACGACGTCTCGGACGTGCGCTCGCTGACCTGACCGGGCGACTGTCAGGGTGAGCGGTCGGCCCAGCCGACGGGATCGGTCAGCACCTCCGCGAGCGCGCCACGGGCCGCCCCGAGCAGCGCCGCGTCCGGCCCCCGTTGTCCGAGTCGCAGCAGGGCCCACGGATGTTGGTCGGCGAGCCTGCGGCGCAGCGGCCCGGCGAAGGGCTCACCGAGGGCCGCCAGCCTGCCGCCGAGCACCACCGTCGCCGGGTCCAGTACCGCCAGCGGGCCGGCCAGCGCGTCGGCGAGGCGGTGCGCCGCGGTACCCGCCGCCGCGGTCGCGACGCCGTCGCCGGCATGCAGCCGCCGCGCGAAGGGGTCCTCGCCGGTGAGCAGCCGGCTCACCGCCGCCTCGTCCACTCCGGCGGCCTCCGCCATGGCCCGCCGCCCCGCGTAGCGGTCGAGGCAGCCTCGCAGTCCGCACGGGCAGGGCCGGCCCCGCTGCCGGACCGGGACATGGCCGAGCAGTCCGGCGGCGCCCGCCGCACCCCGGTGCGCCGCACCCGCGGTGACCAGTACGGCCCCGAGCTCCGCCTCACCACCGACGTACAGCGCGGTGCCGCCCTCGATGTCCTCGGCCGCGGCGGCGTAGCCCGCTCCGCCACCGATCTCCGCGGGCACCCCGTGCGCGCCGAGCGCGGCGAGTTCGCGCTCCACCAGCGCACGCAGATCCGCGTCCCGCCAGCCGAGGCTCGGCGCCCGGTGGACCGTCGGGTACCCGTCCCGGTCGTGCTCGATCACGCCCTCCACCGCCACCGTGACCCCGGCCACCAGGCGGTCGGTCGTCACCGCCTGCTCGAAGAGCCTGCGCAGCACCGGCCTGGCCGCGCGCACCGCGTCGGCGGGCTCGGTGCCGGTGATGTTGACCCGGCGTAACTCCCGATGCCGGGGCCTGCCGCGCAGGTCGACCACGCAGCCGGCGACGTAGTCCACGTCGAAGCACAGGCCGATCCCGACCGGGCCCTCCGGAGCGGCGGCCACCCGGCCTGCCGGCCTGCCGGGGCCGCTCGCCGGCACCGCGCCGAGGTCGGCCACCACGCCGGCCCCGATCAGCTCGGTGACCAGGTTGGTGACCGCGACCGTGCTCAGGCCGCTCCGCCGGGCCAGCTCGACCCTGGTGACCGGCTCGCCCGCGCAGATGAGTCGCATGAGCCGGGCGAGATTCCGCTTTCGGTCCGTGGCCATCGTTGAATAATAAACGCTGTTGGTTAATTAACTCTAGCCGGAAGCGGCGGAGCGCTGTAGACAGTGACGCAGCGCACGGAGAAGTGCGGGAACGAGAAAGGTGCGTGCGACACATGGCGGTGGTCTCCTACCGGTCGGCATCCAGGGTCTTCCCCTCCACTCCCCCGGTACGGGCGGTGGACAACCTGGATCTCGACATCACCGACGGCGAGTTCCTCGTCCTCGTCGGCCCTTCCGGCTCCGGCAAGTCGACCGCACTGCGCATGCTGGCCGGGCTCGAGGATGTGGACGAGGGGTCGATCTTCATCGACGAGCGGGACGTCACCGCGGTCCCACCGAAGGACAGGGACATCGCGATGGTGTTCCAGTCCTACGCGCTGTACCCGCATATGACCGTCGCGGAGAACATGGGTTTCGCGCTGAAGCTCAAGCGGGTCAACAAGTCCGAGGTGGCCAAGCGGGTCAGGCACGCGGCCGAGCTGCTGGACCTGACCGCCTACCTGGATCGCAAGCCCAAGGCGCTCTCCGGCGGGCAGCGGCAGCGGGTGGCCATGGGTCGCGCCATCGTCAGGGAGCCCGCGGTGTTCCTGATGGACGAGCCGCTGTCCAACCTGGACGCGAAGCTCCGGGTGGAGACCAGGGCCAACATCGCGGCGCTGCAGAACAGATTGGGTACCACCACCATCTATGTCACGCACGACCAGGTCGAGGCGATGACCATGGGGCACAGGGTCGCGGTGCTCAAGGACGGCCTGCTCCAGCAGTGCGACACCCCGCGCGTACTCTACGAGCGGCCGTTGAACTCCTTCGTCGCCGGGTTCATCGGCTCGCCGAGCATGAATCTGCACGATGCCCCGCTGAGCGCGCAGGGCGCGCAGCTCGACGGGCTGACCGTGCCGCTCCCCCGCGCCACCCTGGAGGCGGCACGGCAGGAGGGCCTGAGCAGCGTCACCGTCGGCCTGCGCCCGGAGGCGCTGCGGCTGGTCGAGCCGGGCGGGGAGTCGGCGAAGCTGTCCGTGGAGCTGGTCGAGGAACTCGGCGCCGATGCCTACGTGCACGGTTCCATCCAGGTCGGTGACCAGACCGCCCGGCTGATCGTCCGGGTGGACGGCCGCAGGCCGCCCCAGCTCGGCGAGACCGTCCAACTGCGCCTCGACGACCCCGAGCAGGTGCACGTCTTCTCCCCGGAAACCGGCCTGCGCCTCGGCCCCTGACCGTACGCGAACGGCAAACTCATGCGCGTGAGCGGCAAACTCGCGCGCATGGGCGGCAAACTCGCGCGCATGGGCGGCAAACACGGTCGGGCGGCCGTGTTTGCCGTCCACATGCACGCGTTGGCCGTCCGGGTCGGTCGCGAGTCGCGGCGACAGGCGGTGCCGTGGCGCTCGTACTCCACGACCTGTCCCACGTTCAGCGCGGTCCGCGCACCGCAGTGGCGTTCGGCAAGCCAGCGCGCGAGGTTCAGGTGTGCAGGGCCTTCACCGTCACCGTCAGCACGTCCGGGTCACCGGAACGCACCGCACCACTGAAGTCCTGGCCACCGGTCGGCGACACGTCGTCGTAGGGGAACGCGTACCCGCGGTTGTCCGGCAGGGTCTCGTGCACGATCCGCGCGTAGTGGTTGGTCCGCGGGTTCCGGTAGAAGAGCTCGGGCCGCTCCCCGCCCGGCTGGTCGGGGTTGTCCCGCAGGGTGGTCCGGTTCAGCGCGGCGGCCAGCCGGGGGATGATCGCCTTCCGCACCGGACTCGCGCCGGCCAGGCTGAACGGGCCGCTGTCGCAGCTGAGCACGTCGGCCGTGCTCGGCTTGGCGAAGGTCTCGCCGTTGTCGAAGCGCAGCAGTCCCCCGCTGACCCGTGCGGTCAGTACACCGAACCCGGACTGGGTGTCCACGGTCAGCGTGCTGCCGGTGTAGGTGTTCCACACCTCGTCGACGTATCCGGCGAGGTAGGAGCCGAACTCCGTGGCCTGGTAGTGCGCGCTCATCGCCCGGAGCGGGGTCCCGCCGTCGCGCTGGACCAGCCGGTCCCATGGCGCGCCGTCCCTGCTGGCCTGGGACACCAGCGCGGCCGAGACCGCGTCCACGGCGCCGGCGGGCAGCCCGGGGACGGACTCCGTCCGGCCGGAGAGGCTGCGCAGGGACAACCCGAGCGGCGCGGCGACGAAGTCGACGTAGCTGACGTTCACGAACAGCTCGGCCTCGTTGAAGGTGAACTCGGCGAAGGACCAGTCCCGCGCGAAGTTCGGGTCCCCGGTGTTCAGGAAACTCGGGTGCACCACATGCGGCCCCGGGTTGACGAAGAACTCCAGCTTGCTTCCGGTGACCACGTAGATCCGCGCGCCGTACATCCGCGGCACCGCGAGGCGGGTGGCGGTGCCCGGCGCACCGAGCGGGATGGCGCAGTCCTGACCGAGTGGGGTGACCGGCTCGGACGGTGAGGGCGGGAAGTAGGAACCGCCATCGGGCTTGACGAACAGCGGCCGCCCATCGGACAGTCCGACGATGTAGGCGAAGGCGGAACCGGAACCGGAATGGTTGACCAGCTCGAGGGTGAACTTCTGGGGAGTCCTGGCATGTGCTGAGCCGCCGGTGCCGGCCAGGCCGCCGAGGGCGGGGACGGCCACGGCGGTCGCGGTGGCACCGAGGAAAGCGCGACGGGAGATCATGGATCACTCCTCGACGATGGGGAGCAGGGGCCGTGAGAGCGCTCTCCCGATTCAATATGTTCCAGATCACAACAAATGTCAAACGCGATGATCCGGCTACCCGATGTCGGGGGTCGATGCGAACATGTGTTCGTGTCGACCCGGGAGACGATCCTGCATGCCGATCTCGACGCGTTCTATGCCGCGGTCGAGCAGCGCGACGATCCGTGGTTGCGTGGCCGGCCGGTGATCGTCGGGCCGGGGGTGGTGCTCGCGGCCAGTTACGAGGCCAAGGCGTACGGGGTGCGCACCGCGATGAACGGCGCACGGGCTCGCGGGCTGTGCCCGCGGGCGATTGTGGTGCGGCCACGGATGTCGGCCTACGCCGAGGCGAGCAGGGCCGTGTTCGAGGTGTTCCGGGCGACGACCCCACTGGTCGAGGGCCTTTCCATCGACGAGGCGTTCCTCGACGTCGGCGGGCTCGGCCGGATCGGCGGGCCGCCCGCCGAGATCGCGGCGCGGCTGCGTCGGGACGTGCTCGAACGGGTAGGGCTGCCGATCACGGTCGGCGTCGCCAGGACCAAGTTCCTCGCCAAGGTGGCCAGCGGCGTGGCCAAACCGGATGGCCTGCTGCTGGTGCCTGCCGAGGAGGAACTCGGTTTCCTGCACTCACTCGAGGTCGAGCGGCTCTGGGGCGTCGGGCCTGCCACCGCGGCCAGGCTCCGCGAGCGGGGCATCGCCACCGTGGGCCAGGTGGCCGGCCTCGGCGAGCCCGGGCTGATCGCGATCGCCGGCCAGGCGGCGGGCAGGCACCTGCACTCCCTCGCGCACAACCACGATCCGCGTCCGGTACACCCTGGCCGCAGGCGGCGCTCGATCGGCGCGCAACGCGCGCTAGGCCGCCGCGCACGATCGCCCGCTGACCTGGACGCCATCGTGGTCTCCCTGGTGGATCGCCTCGCTCGCCGGCTTCGGCAGGCCAGGCGGACCTGCCGCACGGTGGTGCTCCGGCTGCGGTTCGGCGACTACGCGCGGGCGAGTCGATCGCGCACCATGGTGGACGCCACCGCGGAGACCGAGGCCATCCTCGGCACCGCGCGCGGGTTGCTGTCCGCCGCATGGCCGATGATCGAACGGCGGGGTCTCACCCTGCTCGGCCTCGCGCTGGGCAACCTCGCCGAGGACAGCCCGATGCAGCTCACGCTGCCGTTCACCCCGGCCACCGGCAGCGCGCTGGACGCCGCGCTGGACAACGTGCGGGACCGGTTCGGCTCGGCCGCGGTCACCAGGGCCACCCTGCTGAACCGCGACCAGGGCGTCGCGGTGCCGCTCCTGCCGGACTGAGGATGTGAATCTAAATTAACTTGCCAGCGCGGCGAACACCAGCGGCTTGACCTGCTCGGGGTCGGCCAGCCTGCGCCGGCTCATCGAGAAGTCGTGCACGATGTTCAGCGCCGCGTGCACGGCCAGCCTGGCGTGTGCGCCGCGCGCCTTCCCGTTCACCGCGGTCACCAGGCGCACCCACTGCTCGACGTGCTCCCGCTGCACCTTCCGCAGCGTGTGCCGGTCCTCGGCCGGCAGGTTCTCGTACTCCGAGAGGTAGACCGCGGCCAGGTCACTGTGCAGGAACGTGAAGCCGACATAGGCGTCGACCAGCCCGCGCAACGCCTCGCCGGGATCGCCCGCGCCCTCGGTGGCCGCGTTCACCGTGGCGGCGAGCCGGTCGGCCGCCCGGTAGTACACGGCGGCGAGCAGCTCCGCCTTGCTGGCGAAGTGCCGGTACACACTGGACCCGCCGATCCCCGCCGCGGCACCGAGTTCCTCCATGGTGACCCCGTGGAAACCGTGCTCGCGGAACGGTCGCAGCGCGGAGACCAGCAGCCGCTCCCGCCGGGACGCGAACTCGCCGGGCTCCGGTTCCCGTGGTGCGGTAGCCGGCCCGGCGGCCAGCCGGGGCGGAAGGCTCGCGGCCAGTACGCCCATGGCCAGGCCGCACAGCGCTTCCTCGGCGGCGCGCGCGGACACCTGCGTGCGATGCGTGCCAAGGCTGGCGATCGCGCTGAGCGCCGCGGCGGCCAGGGTGCTCAGGTCGGCGGCAGGCAGTCGGGGCCGAGCCCGCCCCAGCACCGCGGCCAGTTCCTCGACCAGGGACCGGATCGCGGCGGTGAACCCGGCGTGGTCGGCCGGCTCGAGATACCGCCGTTCCCACTGGTAGAGCCGCACGCCGCGGCGCCGTTCGACCACCAGGCGGGCCACCTCCAGCACCGCCCCCTCCAGCCGCTGCCACGGCGAGCCGTGCCGACCGGCCACCTCCCGGGCGAGCCCCTCCAGTGCCGCGGAGAGATCCCGCGCCGCATAGGCCAGGATGGCCTGCTTGTTCCGGAAGTGCCGGTAGATCGCGGGACCGGTGATCCCCGCCTCGGTGGCGATCTCGCCGAGGCCGACGGTGTAGTAGCCACGCTCGCAGAACAGGTCGGCGGCGATCCGGGCAAGTTGGGATTTGCGGTCCGGACGACGCGGCGCCGCCGCCCTTCCCACGTCCTGCTCGGCCACCGCTGCCCTTCCACCCATTGATATCGCGTTCATAGCTGGCGGTTCCAGCTTAGCCAGGTCGGGAGCCGCACTCTTGACAACGACCCGTTTCAGTCGGCTAAGTTAATTCAAATTCGCATCGACGCGATAGCGAGGCTGCCATGGGCAACGGTGCAGCGGGCGAGGGTGTGGCCGGGACGCCGGCCCGCGGCGCCGTGCGGGACGCCCTCGCCCAGGCGGGCCTGCTGCTGGGTTTCGCGGTGCGCGCGGGCGGGGCCACCGTCCGGGTGCTCGCCCGCCGCAGGCTGTCGGTGCGGGAGTTGCTGGAACAGTCCTGGTTCCTCGCCGTGGTGACCACGGTGCCCGCCCTGCTGGTGACCATCCCACTCGGCGTGGTGGTCGCGCTCAACGTCGGTTCCATGGCCGGGCAGTTGGGCGCGGAGGGCTACGGCGGTGCCGTGGTCGCGTTCGTGATCGTCGCGCAGGCCTCCCCCCTGGTCTGCGCGCTGATGATCTCCGGGGTCGGCGGTTCCGCGATGTGTGCCGACCTCGGCGCGCGCACCATCCGCGAGGAGGTCGACGCGATGGAGGTCATGGGCGTCCCGGCGATGGAACGCTTCGTGGTCCCCAGGATCCTGGCCGCCGTCGTGGTCACCGGCCTGCTCGCCTGCCTGGTGATGGCGGTGGGAATCGGCGCGAGCTTCGCGTTCCAGGTGACCGTGCTCGGGGATTCGCCCGGCAGTTTCCTCGGCACCCTGACCCAGTTCTCCCGGGTGGAGGACTTCCTGGTCGCCGAGGTGAAGGCGGTCGCGTTCGCGGTGCTCGCGGCGCTGGTCTCCTGCTTCAAGGGCCTCACAGCCAGGGGCGGTCCGAGCGGCGTCGGCGACGCGGTGAACGAGGCCGTGGTGCTGTCCTTCATCCTCGTCTTCCTCGCCAACACCGTGCTCACCGAGCTGTATGCCGCGCTCGTGCCGGCCCGCGGAGCGTACTGATGGCGGTGCGTCCCTTCGGTTCCTACCCGGCACGGGCCGCCCGACCGGTGGCCGAGGGGCTCGCCGGTCTCGGCAGGCACACCACCTTCTACGGCAAGGTGGTGCTGCACCTGCCCGGGGCGCTGCTGCGGTACTGGCGGCACGTGCTGCGCCTGGTCGGCGAGATCAGTTTCGGCTCGGCCTCGCTGCTGGCAGGCGGCGGCACCATCGGCGTGGTCTTCGCGATGTCCGCCGTCGCCAGCACCCAGATCGGGCTGGAAGGCTACCGCGGCCTCGAACTGATCGGGCTCGCCCCGATGACCGGCGTGATGTCCGCGCTGGTGAACACCAGGGAGATCGCCCCCGTGGTGGCCAGCATCGCGCTGGCCGCCAAGGTCGGCACCGGGTTCACCGCGCAGCTCGGCGCGATGCGGATCTCCGACGAGATCGACGCGCTGGAGACCATGGCCGTGCCCTCGCTGCCGTTCCTGGTCAGCACCAGGATGGCCGCGGCCTTCCTCTCCGTGGTGCCGCTCTACCTGGTCGGGTTGTTCGCCTCCTACGCGGCGACCGGCCTTGCCGTCGTCGGGATCAAGGGGCAGTCGTCCGGCACCTACGACTACTACTTCCACCTGCTGCTCACGCCGGGCGACGTGCTGTACTCGCTGCTGAAAGCGGTGATCTTCGCGTTGCTCATCACCCTCGTCCACTGTGGATACGGCTACTACGCCACCGGCGGCCCGGAAGGCGTGGGCAGGGCGGCAGGCAGGGCGCTGCGCACCAGCATCGTCGCCGTCACCGCGCTCGACGTGCTGCTCACCATCGCGTTCTGGGGCCTGCGGCCCACCCTGCCCGGGTTGGGAGGCTCCTGATGCGGGCCGCACGGAAGGACATCGGCAGGGCCGGGCTGGCCCTGCGCGGCCTCGCGGCCGCGGTGGTGATGGCGGTGGCCGCGGGCACCACGGTCGCACTGGGCAACGGCGCCTTCGACGGTGACCCGCTGGTGCATGCCACGCTGCCGGCCTCGGCGGGTCCGGTACGGGACGGTTCGCCCGTGCGGTACCGCGGGATCACCGTGGGCACGTTGGCCGCGGTGGAGGGCGGCGCCGCGTTGCGGCTGCGGATGGACCCGGAACGCCTCGGCCAGGTACCCGGCAACGTGCGGGTCCGGCTGCTGCCCCGCAGCCTGTTCGGCGACCAGTACGTCGACCTCGGCCTTCCGGAGGGGACGCCGCCACGGGGCAGGCTGGCCGGGGGTGCACGGCTGCGGCCGGACACCTCCGGTGGCACCGTCCGGCTGTATGCCGCCTACACCCGGCTGTACGACCTGATCGCCGAGCTGCGTCCGGCGCAGTTGCAGGTCGCCCTCGGCACGGTGGCCGACACCCTGCGCGGGCGCGGGCGGGAGCTCGGCGCCATGATCGACGAGGCGGGCGCGCTGGCCGCCGAGTCCGGCCCCCTGCTGGACACCCTCGGCACGGACCTGGAGACGGTCGCCGGGCTCGGCCGTGACCTGGCCGCGGCCGTCCCGGACCTGATGCACTCGCTGGACGACGCGGTCGCCCTTTCCCGCACGGTGGTGGCGAAGCGGCAGTCGCTGCGCGACCTGCTCGCCGCGGGTATCGACCTGACAACCCGGTCCGAGCGGCTGCTCGTGGACAACGCCGACCGGGTCATCCGGCTGGCCAGGGCCACCGGGCCGCTCGCCGCGGCACTCGGCCGTCACCCGGGCGCCGCCCGGGACACCATGGACGCCGCGGGCTTCTTCCTGGACGGCGCCAAGCGCGCGTTCTCCACCGGCCGGTTCGCCATCGAGGCGGCACTCACCCTGGACGACCCGCACCCCTACACCGCGGCCGACTGCCCGCGCTATCCCGGCATGGCCGGCCCGAACTGCGGGCAACCGGCCCCACCCGAACGCGCGGAGCCCGCGGAAGCCGGGAGCTCGGCGCCACCCGAGGCCCCCGCGGAGCCGGAGCGGGCCGGCGGCAAGACCGGCCCGGTGGGCGGGCAGGCCGAGCAGGAGACCATGCGCCGGCTGGGGCCGCTGCTTCCCGAAGCCGGGGACGGCATCCCCGCGCCCTCGACCGACCTGCTGTCCCTGCTGCTCGGCCCGCTGCTGCGCGGAACCCGGGTGGTGGTGCCGTGAAGCAGCGAATCGTCCTGGTCAAGCTGGCCGCGTTCGTCCTCAGCTGCGTGCTCGCCGCCGTGCTGGTGATCAACACGCTCACCGACCCGTTGCCCGGCCGCACCGTCAGCTACCACGCCGTGTTCACCGACGCGCACGGGCTGCGGCCCGGCTCCGAGGTGTCGGTGGCCGGAGTGCGGGTCGGCACGGTCACCGAGCTGCGGCTGCGGGACGGGCGTGCGCTGGTCACCTTCGAGGTCGCCACCGCCCAGCACGTCCCGGCCGGGGCGCTGGCCGTGATCCGCTACGCCGACCTGCTCGGTGCCCGCTACCTCGCGGTCACCGAGGGCGAGCCGGGCGGGGGCGAGCTCGCGCCCGGCTCCACCATCCCGGTGCAGCGTACCCGCCCCGCGCTCGACCTGACCGCGCTGTTCAACGGGTTCAAGCCGCTGTTCGACTCCGTCGAGCCCGCGGAGGTCAACCAGCTGGCGAGGGAGATCGCGGCGGTGTTCCACGGCCGCACCGGCTCGCTCGACGGGCTGCTCAGCAAGGTGGTGTCGGTGACCTCCACGCTCGCGGGCAAGGACGAGGTGCTCGGCGAGGTGCTGGAGAACCTCACCGGGGTGCTGGACACCATGCGGGACCACCGCACCGACCTGCGTTCCCTGATCGGCAGCCTGGCCGAGCTGACCTCGGCCGCGGCGCAGTCCCGCGAGCGGATCGCCGGTGCGCTGGACAGCGGCGCCGCGCTGGCCGGCTCGCTCACCCGCCTGCTCGGCGACCTCGGCCCGCGACTGTCCTCGGACGTGCGGGCCCTGCGCGAGGTGACCGGCACGATGGCGGCCAACCGGGAGGAGTTCGAGGTACTGCTGCGGGAGGCGCCGGAGTTTGTCTCCACCCTCGGCCGCACTCTCGACTACGGCTCCTGGGTCAACGTCTACGTCTGCAACCTCGGCGTCACCATCGGCGGGGAACCGATCGAGCTCGGTGCGGGTCCGCATTCGGAGGTGTGCCGATGACGGGCGGGATACCGCCACGCCGCGGGCCGGTCCGGGACGGCGCCATCGGTGCCGTGGTACTGCTGCTCGTGGTCGCGCTGGCGATCGCCGTGCCCCGGCTGTCCTTCCGCGCCGCCACCCACGCCTACTCCGCCGAGTTCGGCAACGCCGCCGGACTCACCTCGGGAGACCAGGTGTACGTGGCAGGTGTGCCGGCGGGCCGGGTCACCGGTGTCGCGCTGGCCGGGGACCGGGTGCGGGTGGATTTCCGGCTGGACAGCGGGCAACCGCTCGGCGCGGGCAGCGGCGCCGCGGTCAAGCTCGGCACCATCCTCGGCACCCGCTACCTCTCCGTCCGGCCCGCCGGCGAGGGGGCGCTGCCCGCGGGCGGAACCATCCCGCTGGAACGGACCTCGGTGCCGTACAGCCTGAACGATATCGGGACACGGGCGGCGGACACCGCGCAGGCATTCGACCTTCCCGCACTGCGGCGAATGATCGAGGCGCTACGGCGACACACCCCGGACGGCGAACTGCTCGGCAAGGCACTGGACGGGGTCGGCAGGGCGAGTGAGCTGGTGCGGGCGCACGGCGGCCGGTTCCGCGAGCTGCTGGCCGGGGTGCGCTCGCTGACCTCCACCCTGCTCGACGAGCGCGACACCCTGACCCGCCTGCTCGGCGACGCCGAACTGGTGGCGGAGTTGCTGTCCTCCCGGCGGGAGACCATCCGCTCGATCATCGCGGGCGTGCACGAGCTGAGCACCGCGCTGGAGAACCTGCTGCGGGAGAACGAACCACTGCTCGGGCCGCTGCTGGCTGACCTGCACACGATCACCGACACGCTCAGCCGCAACGCCGAGGCGATCGGCGAGACCCTGCGGCTGCTCGGCCCGGCCAGCCGTTACCTCGCCGACGCCACCGGCAACGGCCCATGGGGTGACGTCTCCGCCCCCGCCGGGCCCCTGCCGGACAACCTGCTGTGTGTCGCCGGACTGCTCGGAGGCTGCCGATGACCCGCTCCCCGGCCAGGTTGCTCAGCGTCGCCTGCGTGCTTGCCCTGCTCGCCGCGCTCGGCTGGTACTCCTTCCTCCGCCCGCGGCCCGCGCTGCACCTTTCCGCCGATTTCGCCGCAGCGGACGGGATATTCCCCGGCAGCAGGGTCGCCGTACTCGGGGTGCCGGTCGGCACCGTCGAGTCGGTCACGCCGCGCGGCGCGAGCGTGCGGATCGCGATGAGCCTGCCCGCCGAGACCTCGGTCCCCCGGGACGCCCGGGCGTACATCATGAACCCCGCTGTGGTCAGCGACCGGTTCGTCGAGCTCGCACCCGCGCACACCACCGGGCCCACGCTGCCCGACGGCGCGGTGATCCCGCTCGGGCGCACCCACTCCCCGATCACCTTCGACCGGCTCACCCGGTCGCTGGATGAGTTGCTCACCGCGCTGGGCCCGGACGGTGCGAACTCGGACGGCGGGCTGGGCGAACTCCTGCACGGCACCGCTCGGGCGCTCGAGGGCAACGGCGGCAGGCTACGGGACGCCATCGCGGCGGTCACCCAGGCCACCGACGTCCTCGCCGGCGGAACGGGCGACCTCGGGGCGGTACTGGACAATGTGGACAAATTGACCAGTGCACTCGCCGAACACAAGTCCACAGTGGATGCTCTGGCGCGCACTGTCGGCACGGCGGCCACGGACTTCGGCGCGCAGCAGGAGCAGGTGGCCGAGAGCATCGCGGCGCTGTCCTCCGTGCTGGGCAGGCTGGACGGCCTGCTGCGCGAGCACGGCGAGCGGCTGACCGGCGACCTGGAAGGGCTGGCCGAGCTGAGCACCACCCTGGTGGGGCGGCAGCGGGAACTCGCCGAGACGCTGGACACGCTGCCGCTGGCGCTGGAGAACTTCGGGCGCGCGGTGACCGAGGACGGCAGGCTGCGCATCCGGCTGGACATCTCGACCAACCTGAGCCAGTTCCCCACCACGGCGAAGCTGTGCGCGCGGATCCCGCTGCCGCTGTGCGAGGGAGCGGGGATCGTCAACCCGGTCCCCTTCCCGCCCGAGTTGCCCGAGGCGCTCGGCCTGGATGCCGCGCTGAACGGGGGTGGATGATGGGCGGCCGGTTCCGGCGGGGTCTCGCCCTGCTCCTGGCGCTGGCGCCACTGCTCGCGGGCTGCGGGTTCAGCCTGCACAACGCCGGGTTCGGCGGCACCTCCGGCCCGGCGTACCGGGTGACCGTGTCCTTCACCGACGTGGCAGGCCTTCCGGTCGGCGGGGTGGTGCGGATCGGGCAGGCCGAGGTCGGGCGGGTCGCCGGCATCCGCACGCGGGACTTCCACGCGCTGGCCGAGCTGGACATCCACGCCGGCGTCGAGTTGCCCGCGGGCACCAGGGCGCGGCTGGAGCTGACCTCCGCCCTGGGTGAGCAGTTCGTGGCGCTGGAACCGCCGGACGCCGGGAACGCCGGGCGCCCGCTGACCGACGGCGCGCTGATCCCGCTGGAGCGCACCAGCCGCGGCCCCGATGTGGAGAACACCCTCGCCGCGGTGGGCGCTCTGCTGAACGGGTCCGGGATCGACCAGCTGCGCACCATCGTGACCGAGGCGAACGCCGCACTCGGCGGCCGTGCGGGCACCGTCCGCGACCTGCTCACCAGGCTCGACTCCGTACTATCCACAGTGGATGCGCATGGCGATGAGATCACCGTGACCATCGACGCGATGCACACCCTGTCCACCCGGCTCGCCGAGGGCAGGCCGACCATCGAGGCGGCGCTGACCGATATCCGGCCCGCGCTGGACGCGCTGCTGGCCGAGCGGGAACGGTTCACCACGCTGCTCGGCGCGCTCGACTCGCTCGGGCGCAATGCCCGCGGCCTGCTGGACGAGACGGGCACCGCGCTCACCGCGCAGCTACGTGCGCTGCGGCCGGTGCTGGACGACCTGCGTGCCGCGGGCGCCGACCTCGGCGGCACCCTGTCCGGGCTGCGCGAGTTCGCCGGCCTGCTGCGGCGGGCGACCCCCGGCGACTACCTCATGCTGGACGGGACGCTGAACGTCCCGCTCACCCTCGCCGAGATCCTCGACCCTGGGCGGCTGCCCGGTGCGCAGCCGCCCAGGGGGTCCGCGGGCGCGCTGCTGGAAGGAGGGACCCGATGACCAGCCGCCTCGCCCTCGTCCAGCTCGCGCTGTTCACCGTGATCGGCCTCGGCTGCGGCTACTACGTGCTGACCGACGTGCTCGGCCCGCAGGGCCTGCGCGCCCCGACCACGGTGACCGTGCGGATGCCGGACACCGGCGGTCTTGCCGGGGCGGCACAGGTGACCTACCGCGGGGTCGATGTCGGCAGGGTGTCCGGTACCCGCATCGCGGACGGCGGCAAGGGGGTCGAGGTCGAGCTGGAGCTCGACCCGCGGGCGCGGATACCGGCCGACAGTGAGGCCGTGGTGACCATGGACAGCCCGATCGCCATCCTGCGCCTCGACCTGCGACCGGCGGACGAGCACCCGCCGTACCTGACCGACGGCAGCGTGATCGAGGGCGAGAACACCCGCAGGCCGCTACCGCTGGAGACCCTGCTGACGGACTTCACCGCGCTGGCCGACAGCCTGCCCACCGAGGACATCGCCGTGCTCGGCGAGGCGCTGGCGACCGGGCTGAACGGGGCCGCGCCACAGTTGCGCCGCACCATGGACAACACCGTGGCCCTGCTGCGGTTCGCCACGCAGCGCGGCCCCCAGCTGCGCAGGCTGGCCGGCAACGGCCGGGCGCTGCTCGGCGACGGCGGCGACCGGTTGCGCCGGCTCACCGCCGCGATGCGGGAACTCACCGGTGGCCTGCGGGCACAGGAACCGGCGTTCAGCGAGCTGCTGGCGGTCGGGCCGGGGCCCGCCCGCCGGATCGCGGGGATGATGGCGGACAACCAGCCCGCACTGACCACCCTGCTCGGCAACCTGGTGACCACGTCCCAGCTCGTCGGCGTGCGGGCACCGGCCGTCGAGCAGACGCTGACCTCGCTGCCCGAGACACTCACCGAGCTGGGCGGGATCGTCGAGGGGGACGCGGCGAACTTCTACCTGGTCGGCACCCAGGGGCCGGTGTGCTATCACCGGACTCCCCGCCGCCCACCGCAGGACACCGCGCCACGCGATCCGGAACTGAACTGGCGGTGCCCACCGGGTCCCGCGCTCGGCCAGCGGGGCGCGGCGAACGCTCCCCGCCCGGACCCGCCGGCACCTCGTACCTACGACCCGGCCACCGGACGGTCGCTGCCGTTCGACGTCGGAACCGGCGGGCAGGGCGCCGTGCTCGGCCCGCGTTCCTGGTCCTCGATCCTGCTGCAAGGAGTGCGATGATGTCAGCAAGCACAACCCGGAACCGGCCGTCCCCGCATCCGAGGTCCACAGTAGACAACAAGGTGCCCGCGGAACCGGACGAGCCCACCGCCGAGGAGGCCGCCGAAGAGGCCGCGAGCGAGGAGCCCGAGCCCGCCCGGCGCACCCGGCGCAGGTTGCCACGGCCGCGCCTGCTGCTCGCCGTGCTCACCCTCGCCGCCCTGCTCGGCGGGTTGACCTACGCCGGAGTGCAGTACTTCTCGCTGCGTGCCGACCAGGCGGCGCGAGCCGCGGCGCTGGACGCGGCCAGCCGGTTCGCCACCGACCTGTCGTCATACGACTTCAGCGACCTCGAGGGCAACTTCTCCGGTGTCACCGAGAACGCCACCGGACGGTTCGCCGAGCAGTACCGGCAGGTCGGCGCGAACCTGACCGAACTGATCCAGCAGCACGAGGCGGTGTCCACGGGCTCGGTACTCACCGCGGGCGTGGCCGAAGCGGACAGCAAGCACGCCGTGGTGGTGCTGTTCGTGGACCAGGAGATCACCAACACCAACAGCCCGAAACCACGTATCGACCGCAACCGGATGCGAATGGCCCTGGTGCACCAGGAGGGCCGCTGGCTGGTCGACGACGTGAGCCTGCTCTGACCGGAGGCATTCGGAGGTACTGATGACGACACCCACCCAGCAGCAGCGTGACTTCGTGCACGCCATCGGCGAGTTCTGCCGCCGCGAGTTGCCCGGCGCGTCCGCGGCACCACACGACGCGGGGATCTACGCGAAGCTGGCCGAGCTCGGCTGGCTCGGCATCGCGCTCCCGGAGGAGTACGGCGGCTCCGGTGGCGGGATGACGGACCTGGTGCTGTTCCTCGAGGAGACCGGCTACTGGCAGGCGCCGATCGGTGGGTTCGCCACCTCGGTGATCACGGCGGCCGCGTACCGGAACTTCGGTAACGAGGCCCAGAAACGTCGGGTGCTCACCGACTTCCTGAACGGCAGGGTACTGTCGATCTCGATGTCCGAGCCGGGTGCCGGCTCGGACGTGGGAGCGCTGACCTGCCGCGCGGAGCGTACCGCCGAGGGCTGGGTGCTGAACGGGCAGAAGACCTGGTGCTCGAACGCGCATATCGCCGAGCACATCCTGCTGGTGGCGCGCACCTCCACCGAGGGAGGCAAGCACGAGGGGTTGACCATGTTCTCGGTGCCCGCCGGCATCGAAGGGCTCACCGTGCACGGCATCGACACCATGGGTGGCAGGGAGGTCAACGACCTGTACCTCACCGACTGCCTCCTGCCCGCGGACGCGGTGGTCGGCGTGGAGGGCAGGGCCTGGCCGCAACTGATGGCCGGGTTGAACATCGAGCGGATGATCCTGGCGGCACATATGCTCGGCACCGCCCGGCGCGCCTTCGACGACACGGTGGGTTACGTGCGGCAGCGCGAGCAGTTCGGCCGGCCGGTCGGCAGCTTCCAAGCCCTGCGGCACCGGCTCGCCGACCACGCGACCGAGCTGGAATGCACCCGCCTGCTGGTACACGACGTGGCCCGCAGGATCGAGGAGAACCCGGGTGAGCCACTCCCCCGCGCGGCCTCGATGGCCAAGCTCAAGGCCACCGAGTTCGCCAAGGCCATGGCACTGGACGGCATGCAGATGATGGGCGGCTACGGCTACGCCACCGAGTACGGCATGGAGCGCCTGCTCCGCAGCAGCGTCGTTTCCACCGTGTACGGCGGAACCAGCGAGATCCAACGGGACATCATCGGCAAGTCCCTCGGCCTCTGATCGTGTTTGCCGTTCCCGCGCACGAGTTTGCCGCTCACGTACGTGAGTTTGCCGCTCACATGCCCGTTTTTGCTGTTTGCGTACGGCCAACAGAGGACGTGCCGGTGTGCACACGGCCTCCGCACGTGCCAATGCATATGCGGCCATTCGGGTTGTGCTGCCCGCTCAGTGGGCCGCGACCGTTTCGCGATGCCCGCCCGCGGTGGTATGCATCTACCGTACCGGTCGATAACAACGGCGGAGGAATGCCGCCGAGAACCGGTTCGAAGATCCTCTCACAACACCGGAAAGGTTGATCTTGTGTCGGGTTCAGGCCTGTATCAACGTCTCGGTCGGCACGCGGGAACGGCCGCGATAGTTGATGATTTCTATCGGCGAGTACTCGCGGATGCCGACCTCCAGCGCCATTTCGCCGGGGTCAGCATGCCGATACAGCGCAGGCATATGACGGCATTCCTGATCTCCGCGGTCGGCGGCCCGGACACCTACCGCGGTCGCGACCTGAACAGCGCGCACGAAGGCCTCGCGGTGACCGGAAGCGATTTCGACGGTATCGCCGAGTTGCTGGCACAGTCGCTGCGTGAGCACGCGGTGGCCGAGGAGGATGTGGCGACCGTGCTCACCAGGATAGGGAGCCTGAGATCGCAGATCGTCGGTGTGGACGGGCAGTGGATCCGGCGGCACTGAAAGAATCCTGGACGCGGGTGTGCGCCGCGGGCGGCGACGCGGTGGCATTGTACTTCTACTCGCATCTCGCGCTGCGTGAACCGGCGATTCGTGACATGTTTCCGCTGGGCATGGCAGGCCAGCGGGACAAGTTCGTCAATGCCCTCGGCACGATCGTGGCCTCGGTGGACCAAGTCGACCGGCTCGGGGATTTCCTGGCACGATTGGGCAGCGAACATGTCGAATTCGGCGCAAAACCGGAGCATTACCCGCCGGTGGGATCCAGCCTGATCGCCACGTTGGCGCATTTCGAGGGCGCTGCCTGGACGCCGGAACTGGCCACGAACTGGGCCGAGGCGTACCAGGCGATCAGCGCGGTAATGCTGGAGGCCGCCGAAAGCTCCGGCACCGACCGGCCCGGAACCTGGAGGTGATCACTATGCCGCATTCTTCCCGACACCACCGACTCACCCCGCACGACGTACGCGGGGTCCGGTTCCCGCCGAGCCGGTTCGGCACCCGCGGGTACCGGGAAAGCGATGTGGACGCGTTCCTCGACCTGCTGGCCGAGGCGCTGGCCGAGCGCGATCGGGAGATCGCAAGGGAACGCGAGGAAATCCACCGGATCCGCGACTGGCGCCGCTCGCACGGAGTGCCGGACGAGGGGCGGCGCGAACCGACCCCCGCGGAGGTCAATATCTACAGCCGGGCCCAGCTCCGCGCCGAGTCACTCGAAGCCAGGGCGCAACACCTGCTGCGGCAGTCCGAAGCGGCCGCGCGGCAACGATTCGACGAGATCGTGCATCAGGCCAGCGATCAAGCCAAGGTGGTCAGCGTGCACGCGTCGGTGATCCGAAACCTGCTCGAGGCCCAGCTGCAGCGGCTGATCCAGGAGATCCACGACCTCGGCAATCCAGCCGGCGGCGACGCCGAAGGATGGCAGGCCGACCAGTCACCGTCGCTGGGGGTACATCGTGCGGACGGCCGGTCCTGACCGACCGGGCGGGGCCACTTCATTCTTCCTCGTAGCTCATACACACTCAGTTGACATCGGCCGATCAGGCCAACTTGATCACAGTATTCAACGATTCTTGTTATCAATTTCTTACGAAAGGGGGTCGACGCTGGATACATGACGGACCGCGCGGGTAGGAGTGTTTCCGTATTCGCAGGTCACACGATGAGCACCGGAGGTCCGTTTCATGCGCCAAAAAACGGTTGATCACCCGAGAACGGAACCCACGGCCGACCCGCTGGAAAACCTCTCCGACAACGATCGCCTGCTGTTCCACGCATTCGGGTGGGGCGAGAGCAGGCCGGTGCCACACACCCTTGTGCACCACGCCTTCGAGCACCACGCCGCCGCGGCGCCGGACGCGATCGCCGCCGAGCACCGGGGCGAACGAATCACCTACGGCGAGCTGAACCGCCGGGCCGACCGGTTGGCCCGTATTCTGGCCGGATACGGGGTACGCCGCGGCGACCGGGTCGGGCTGTTCCTGCGCCGCGGCATCCCGATGCTGACCGGCATCCTGGGCACGCTCAAGGCGGGGGCCGGCTATGTGCCACAGGATGTCCGCATCGCCACCGAACCGCAGCTACGGCACATCATCGCCACCGCGGGCACCCGCGTCATACTCACCCTTTCCGACCTCGCCGACCGCATCCCGGCGCCCGAGGGGCACACCTGCCTCACGCTGGACACCCTGCCGGACCCGCCCGCCGGACCCGCGCCGGAGGAGGACTTCCCGCCCCCGGAACCGGGTCGCGCGGAGGACACCTGCTACGTGCTGTTCACCTCGGGAACCACCGGAAATCCGAACGGCGTGCGGATCACGCACGGCAACGTGTGCAACATCCTGCTGGGCGAACCGGGTGGCCTGGGGATCCGGCCGGGCTGGCGGGTCGCCCAACTGCTGAACATCGCCTTCGACATGGCCGCGTGGGAGATACTCGGCTGCCTCAGCCACGGCGGTACCCTGGTCATCCGGGACGAGGACCTCGCCGACACCGTCCGCGAGGTGGAGGTCGTGATCGCCACGCCGACCGTTCTGGGCTCGATAGACCCCGCGTCCGCCCGGCGGATACGGCGGGTCGCCGTGGCCGGGGAACCGTGCCCGCGGCCGCTCGCCGACCGGTGGGCACGGTTGTGCACCTTCCACAACGCCTGCGGGCCGACCGAGACGACGATCGTGAACACCATGCAGCGGCACGAGCCCGGCGCCCTGCGGCTCACCATCGGCCGCCCGACGCCGAACAACACCGTGTACGTGCTCGACGAGCACCGCAGGCCCTGCCCGATCGGGGAAACCGGGGAGATGTGGGCCGGCGGGGCCGGGGTGTCCGCGGGATACCTGGACAACCCGCGGCTCAATGCCGAGCGCTACGCACCGGATCCGTTCCTGCCGGGGAACCGGTTGATGTTCCGCACCCGCGACCTCGGCCGCTGGACCCCCGACGGCGAGTTGGAGCATCTGGGCCGGACCGACGACCAGGTGAAGGTCCGGGGCTTCCGGGTGGAGCTGGACTCGGTGTCGGCCGCGCTGGAGGTCGTTCCGGGATGCACCAGGGCCGCGACGATCAAACTGGACGACCGGACGCTGGTGTCCTTCGTCCAGCCCACCGCGGTCGATCCGGTCGAGGCGGCAGCGGCGGTGGCCGCGGCACTGCCCTACTACTGCGTGCCCGCGCGGGTGTACCCACTGCCCGCGTTGCCGTCCACCAGCCGGGGAAAGATCGACAAAGCGGCGCTGCTCAGGATCGCCCGCACGGAAGGGATCGCGGCATGACGGCGATCCTGCGCGAATCCCCGCCCGCGACCGACCAGGTCACCCTGCCCCCGCCGACCTCGGCGCTGCGCCGGATCGGCAAGCATCCGCGGCTGATGCACTATCACCGGCTGGCCGCGCTCGTGCTCGTGCTGAACATCGTCCTGCTCGGACTCCAGCTCGGCGACGGCGGCCCCGGCACATCGTTCGCCGCATGGGCGACCACCGCCAACATCACCCTTGCCGTGCTCGTCCGCCAGCAGTACGTCATCAACTTCCTGTTCTGGCTGGCCACCAGGGCGCCCACCAGCTGGCCGTTGCGGATCAGGTGGACCCTGGCGAAGGTGTACCACTTCGGCGGCCTGCACGCGGGCGCGGCGATCGCGGGCACGCTGTGGTTCGGCACGCTCACCGCACTGCTCACCGTGCGGGGCGCGGACACCGCCGTGCTGCTTGTCTCGTACCTGCTGGCCGGCCTCCTCCTGGTGCTGGTGGCCACCGCGCTGCCCGCGTTCCGGTCGAGATACCACGACCGGTTCGAGCTGATCCACCGGTTCGGCGGCTGGGCCGCGCTCGGCTTGTTCTGGTCCCAGACCGTACTGCTCGGCTCCGCGGGAGTGTGGCTGCTGGCGCTGGCCACGGTGAGCGTGGCCCTGCCGTGGCTACGGCTGCGTCGCGTTCCGGTGCACACCGAACGACCCTCCGCGCATGTGGCGCTGGCCCGCTTCACCCGCGGCAGGAAACCGTTCCCCGGCTCGTCCACCACGATCAGCCGCAGCCCGCTGCGGGAATGGCATTCGTTCGCCAACATCCCGGCACCGGACACCGACGGTTTCCGGCTGACCATCTCCCGCGCGGGCGACTGGACCGGATCGTTCATCGACGACCTGCCGTCCCATGTCTGGGTCAAGGGCATCACCACCGCGGGGGTCGCCAATATCGAAACCCTGTTCAGCAAGGTGGTGTACGTGGCCACCGGCAGCGGGATCGGACCGTGCCTCCCGCATCTGCTGGCCCAGCAGGTCCCCGCCCGCCTGGTCTGGGCGACCCGCGAACCCCGCGACACCTACGGTCCCGCGCTGGTCGACGAAATCCTTGCGGCGCAACCGAACGCGATGATCTGGGACACCTCGGCACACGGCAAGCCCGATATGGTCCGGCTGGCCTACGCGGCCTACCGGGACTTCGGCGCGGAGGCCGTCATCTGCATCTCGAACAAGAAACTCACCTGGCGGGTCGTGCAGGGCCTTGAACAACGCGGTATCCCGGCCTACGGCGCGATCTGGGATTCCTGACCGCGACCGGACACGAGACGAGGCAACGATGAACCTGAAGATCGAACGTAGCGGACGGGTCGTCACGGTACGGCTGCACCGACCCGAGGTCCGCAACGCACTGAGCACCGAACTGCTGACCGAGCTCATCGAGACCCTGCGGCCGCTGGACTCCGATCCCGAGGTGGGGTGTTTCGTCATCACCGGCTCGGAACGGGCCTTCGCCGCCGGGGCCGATATCGGCGAGATGGCGGGGAAGTCCTTCGCCGAGGTGTACACGACGGACTTCTTCGCCGGCTGGGACGCCTTCGCCGCGCTGCGTACCCCGAAGATCGCCGCGGTTTCCGGCTACGCCCTCGGCGGCGGGTGCGAGCTGGCGATGATGTGCGACCTGATCGTCGCCGCCGACTCGGCGCGGTTCGGCCAACCCGAGATCACCCTCGGCGTGATTCCCGGTATCGGCGGGACCCAGCGGCTCACCCGGCTCGTCGGCAAGGCCAAGGCGATGGATCTGGTTCTCACCGGCCGGATGATGGACGCCGCCGAAGCCGAACGGTGCGGCCTGGTTTCCAGGGTCTTCCCGGACGAGCGGCTGCTGACCGAGGTGGCCGCCATCGCGGAGGGTATCGCCGGCCGTGGCAGGCTCGCCGTCCTGGCGGCACGCGAGTCGGTCGACCGCGCGCTGGAGGGCGGCCTTGCCGAGGGACTTCGGTTCGAACGCCGGATCTTCCATGCCCTGTTCGCGACCGCCGACCAGGCGGAGGGAATGCGGGCGTTCCTGGAGAAACGACAACCCCACTTCACCGGCGGCTGACGTGCTCGCCCTCGGCGGGGCCGCATCGTTGCCCCGCCGAGGGTGGCCGCCACTCAGGCCTCGCGCTTGGGCATCAACACCCACAGTACGATGTAGGCGAGAAACTGTGGTCCGGGCAGGATGCAGGACAGCACGAACACCAGCCGCACCTTGCTCCGGTTCCACCCCATCCGATCGGCGATACCGGCACACACCCCGGCGATGACCTTCCCGTTCCGGGGACGGTCCAGCACGGCGCCCATGGGTTCCCTCCTTCTGCTCGACTCCCCTCGCACTCTAGTGGCGGGCACTCCGTGGCGCCGGTGGGCAGCTCGCGACCGGGCACCACCCCGAACCCCTTGCCTCAGTGGTCCAGTCCAGTCACCATTTGTTGTGTCCACGAACAAATACGAAGGGTGACGGCGATGTCCATGATGTCCCATACTCGGCTCGCCCGACGGCTGCGGATCGGTCTGGCCGCTGCGATCACCGTGACGGCGGCGACGGCAGGGGGCGCGGTCGCCGCCGAACCCGCGGCACCGGAGCCCGCGGCACCCGCCGCGCAGGCGGTCACCTTCTTCGACGGTTTCGACGGCCCCGCCGGCACGCCGGTGGACGGCAGCAAGTGGCAACTCGAGACCGGCGACAACGTGAGCAACCACGAACTGCAGTACTACACCGGCGACACCCGCAACGCCGTGCAGGACGGGCAGGGGAACCTGGTCATCACCGCGCGCGAGGAGAATCCCGCCGGTTACCAGTGCTGGTACGGACACTGCCGGTACACCTCGGCGCGGCTGAACAGCGCGGGCCGGTTCACCCAGGCCTACGGGCATTTCGAGGCACGCGTCAAGATGACAAGGGGCCAGGGCATGTGGCCGGCGTTCTGGTTGCTCGGCAACGACATCGGTTCCGTCGGATGGCCGGCCAGCGGGGAGATCGACGTCATGGAGAACATCGGGTCGGAGCCGAGCACGGTGCACGGCACCGTGCATGGGCCCGGGTACTCCGGCGCGAACGGCATCGGTTCGGGCTACACCCTCCCGGGCGGGCAGGCTTTCGCCGACGGCTTCCATACCTTCGCCGTCGACTGGGCTCCCGACTCGATCACCTGGTCCGTGGACGGCACGGTCTACCACCGGCTCACCCCGGCCGATCTCGGCGGCAGGGAGTGGGTGTTCGACAAGCCGTTCTTCATGATCCTGAACCTCGCGGTGGGCGGCGACTGGCCGGGTGAGCCGGACGAGAACACCACCTTCCCGCAGCAGTTGGTGGTCGACTACGTCCGCGTCACCCAGGGCGAGGGCGGCCAGGGCGGCGCGATCACCGGGTTGAACGGCAAGTGCATGGACGTGGCGGGGGCGGCGACCGCGAACGGCACCCCGGTGCAGCTCCACGACTGCAACGGAACCGCCGCGCAACGGTGGACGGTCGGCGCGGACGGCACCATCCGCGCGCTCGGCAAGTGCCTCGATGTGGACGGCGGCTCGACGGCCAACGGCACCGCCGTACAGCTCTGGGACTGCAACGGCACGGCGGCGCAACGCTGGACGGTCACCCGGGCCGGAGACATCGTGTACCTGGCGGGGGACAGCTGCCTCGACGTCACCGGGAACAACCCGGCGAACGGGACACCCCTGCAGATCTGGACCTGTACCGGTGCGGCCAACCAGAAGTGGACCGTGTCCGCGGCCTGACCCGCGGGGCCGGTCACCGCAGGTCGAGCGCGGCCTGCCGGACCCGGTACAGCCCGGTGGAGACCGCGTCCAGGAGCAGCAGCCGCTCCTCGTCGCGCTCACCGGCGCGCAGCGCCTCGATCGGCGCCAGGTCCGGCTCCGCCTCGGCGGTGAGTGCCTCGGCGGCGCACTCCAGTACGGTCGCCATCCCCGGGTCCGCCTCCCGGCGTGCCAGCAGGGCCGCCACGGCCGCGTACAGGCCGTGCAACCCGTCGACGACCTGCTCGGCCGCCTGCTGCTGGCGCGCCGTGGGTGGCGCGGCCCCTGGCTCGCCGGTCGGCAGCTGCTGCGCGGCCAGCGCGGCCGCGCGCAACCGGTGGGCCAGCCGGTCCCCGGCGGTGTCCTGCCCGCGCAGCGGGGCCGCGGCCTCCTCGAGCAGGTCCCGGCCGGTACGCAGGGCGCGGTCCCATCGCCGACGGACGTCCGGTTTACCCACCCCGGGGATCGCGGCGAAACCGAACAGCAGCCCGACCACCACCGCGAGCAACATCAGCAGCAGGTACTCCACCAGCAGGTAACCGGCGTCCAGCTGCCCGCTCGCCGCGTTCATGCCTACCGCCATCAGCACGACGCAGCCGTTGAACACCAGCGGCAGGCGTCGCATCAGGGACAGCCCGACCAGCATGGCGACCACCGCGACCGGCAGCAAGGCCGCCGAGGGCAACAGCCACAGGGCCAGCGCAAGCACCACCGCGCCGGCCAGCGATCCGGCGACCCGCTGCCATGCCTTCTCCAGGCTGTCCCGCCATTCCGGCTGCATGATCCCGAAGGTGGTGAGCAGGAAGGACACCGTCAGCGGATCGCCCGGCCGCGTGTGCGCGATCAGCAACGCGAGCAACACGCCGAGGGCACACCGGACCGCGTGCCGCAGCTGCGGCGAACCCCAGCTCACCGTCCCACGCAGGAAACTCAGCCGTACCTCGCGCCGCAGCCCACGCGGAAGCTCCACACGGGAACGGTCGCGGTCGCGGGACGCCTCCCGGATGGACTCCAGCGTCGACCACAGTGCCGTCACGAGCCGACCGGTGCCGCCGGGCAGCGGTCCCGGCTGCCCACGACGGACCGGTTCCGGCTCGGCCGGGGCGGTGCGGGCACGTACCGAGTCGGCGAGCGCCGCCGCGTCCCGGCGCGCCACCCCGAGGATCTCACCGAGCTCCCGCGCCGGGCCGGATTCGACGCTCTTCCTCCGACCCTCCAGGATCGCGGTCAACGTGCGCAGGCGCAGGATCCCGCCGAGCACCCGTGTCGTCCACTGCACGGGACGCTCGGACAACCACACCCGCCCCGCGTGTTCGGCCGTGCCCGGTGCGTCCTCGGCCAGCGCGTCGGCCAGTGCCTTTCTGGTGGGGCCGCTGGGGTCGCGGATGCCCGACAGCACCCGCAGCAGCAGGACCACCCCGATGGCGAGTGCGGGGGCACCCAGTATCTGGCCCGCCGTCGCGCTCCCGGTCAGCTGGAAGCCGTAGCCGAACAAGGAGGCCATGCCGAGTCCGAGGCCGACCGGGGCGAAGCGGGGGCCGAGTACCGGCAGCAGCGCCGCACCGAACACGACCACCGTGAGCAGGGCGATCGCCGCCGCCGGGGCGGGACCGGCGAGCAGCTTCGGCACGCCGACGCCGAGCAGCAACGCGGGGGCGAGGACCGCGAGCAGGCGCAGGTCGGCCCCGAGCGGACCGCCGAAGGAGGCCAGCAGGCAGAACAGCGCGGTCAGGCCTGCCAGGATCGCGGCGTTGCCCAGCCCGAGGAGGAACCCGAGGCCGCTCGTGCCGCCGACCACCACCAGCAGGACCACCGGCATGCCGACTCCGCGCACCCGGCCTCCTCTCCGCGTCCCGGGTGCACTCTGGCAGAGCCACACCCGGTGCGCGATCCGGCGTATGCCCCGGAAGGCGGAATCCGCCGGCCTGCCGTTGCCGGTCCACGCCACTGTCCCGATGATTGGGTTCCCGATGAACTGTCCTGAACTGGACTTCGCCGTGTGCGGGGACCGGACGAGGAGAACGATGCTGGAGTTGCTGCGCCGCCAGTGGTGGCTGGTCGTGCTGCGCGGAGCCGTCGCCGTCCTGTTCGGAATACTGGCCGTCGCCTGGCCGGGGATCACCGTGCTGGCCCTTGCCGTGTTGTGGGGCGCCTACGTCCTCGTCGACGGGATCGCGGCGGCGGTGATCGGCCTCACCGGCGGGCCGATTCCCGGCGCCGACCGGTGGGCCCACGTGCTGCTCGGCGCGCTGGGTGTGCTCACCGGCGCGCTCGCCCTGGTCTGGCCGGAGATCACCGTGCTGGTGCTGCTCCTGCTCATCGCGGCCTGGTCCATCGTGGCCGGTGTGCTGCAGGTCGCCGCCGCGATCCGGCTGCGCAAGGTGATCGACAACGAGTGGCTGCTCGCGCTCACCGGGGTCATCGCGCTGGCGCTGGGCGTGCTGCTGATCGTCCAACCCGCCGAGGGCGCGCTCGCGCTGGTGGTCGCCATCGGCATCTTCGCCGCCGTGTGGGGAATGGCCCTGATCGTGCTCGGGTTCCGGCTGCGTTCCTTCGGTCGCAGTTTCGGCTGACCCCAGCAGGGACGTACAGGACGTTATACAGTGCTCGTGGCCGGCGTGAACAGGTGCGTGCCGGCCGCCCGGACCGGCAGGCCGGTGACGGACGACCCTGGCTCAGCCGTCCTCCGCCCGCACGACCGCGACCGGGCACTCCGCCTTGTGCAGCAACGCCTGGCTGGTCGAGCCGAGCAGCAGGCCGGTCAGCGCGTTCCGGCCGTGCGAGCCCACGACGAGCAACTGGGCCGCGGCCGCCGCCTCCAGCAGGCCTTTGGCCGGCCACCGGGTGTGCAGCACCTCGGGCCGCACCTCGACCTCGGGATACTTCTCCCGCCAGCCCGCCAGCCGCTCGGACAGCAGCCGCCGCTCACCCTCGTGCGTCTCGGCCACGTCGATCGCGAACGGTTCGGCCACCCACGCACCGTCCAACGCGCTCTCGTGCCAGGTGTGCGCGGCGACCAGTGGCGCCTGCCGCATCGAGGCCTGCTCGAACGCGAACTCCACCGCCGACTCCCCCGCCGGTGAACCGTCCATCCCGACCACCACGGGGGCGTCTGCCCTGGGCAGGCCCTCGCCCCGGAGCACCACCACGGGGCAGTGCGCGTGCGCCGTCACGGTCACCGCGATCGAACCGACCAGCAGGCTGCCGAACCCGCCGAGGCCACGCGAACCGAGTACCACCGTTCGGGCCTGGCCGGAAGCCTCGACCAGCATCTGGGCGGGATCGCCGAGGGTGACCTGCCGTTCGATCCGCACACCGGGCGCGGCCCCGGCGGCCACCCCGGCGGCCGCGTTCACCCACTCGTCGCCCTGAGCCACGATCCCGTCGTCGTGGCCCCGTGCGATGAGCGGGTAGGTGACGCCGACGTGCAGCAGGCGCAGTGGCAGGTCGCGCCGCCGCGCCTCGAGCGCGGCCCAGCGGACGGCCAGCAGCGCCGTGTCGGAGCCGTCCACACCGGCGAGAATGGCGTGCTGTTGCGCGGTGTCGGTCATGATGCCGTGTTCTCCTTCTCCTTGCCTCCTCGCCGTCCGGCCACCGCCGGACTGTCGCCGCGAGAAGGAACGTGAACTATCCCGGTTTCCTCGATGAGCTTCGCCGCCAAACCTCGCGGAGCGCAGGGGTCGGGTGTCCCCGGAGGCCGGGTCTTTGGGCCCCACTCGCCGGAGTGCCTACGCTGCTCACCATCGGCGGTACGGCTGTCGCGTGCGGCGCGGACGAGGACAGGAACACCCCGGCGCAACGGCCGGGGAGTGACATCGAACGGCGCGAACGGCGCGGCGGCGAAGCGGCTGAACCACGTCGCCCAGCGGAGTCGGTCCAGCGCCGCACCCGTTCACCGGGCCGGGGTCGTGAGCGCGCGGCACGACCCCGGCCCTGCGCGCGCTCACGACCCGGCTACGGCAGCAGCGCACCCCCAGATGCCAGCACTGCTGCCATGGTCGTCCCCGGCACCGGTACGGGAACGGCCGCACGTCACAGCATGCGCCTTCCGCCGCCGGTTTTCGGCGGGGTGCCCGTCGCCTCGGCCGGGAGACGACGGGCGACGGATGGTCACCTCCGACGGCGCCGTACATACTCGCTGGTATGAGATGGCACCTCCCCCTCGCCGCCGGTGGCCCGGGTCAACGGTCACCGGGCCGTTCCTAGGCCGGTGACCACCACCGTCGGTAGTCTGGCGGGACGGTCGACGGCATGGGGTGCACATGACTGAAGGCGCGGGCGCGCAGGCAGCGGCTTCGTTCGGCGCGGAACTGCGGCGCCGACGGATCGCGGCGGGGTTGTCGCTGGCCGCACTCGCCCAGCGGGTGCACTACAGCAAAGGCCATCTCGGCAAGATCGAGACAGGAGACAAACCGGCCGGGATCGACCTGGCCCGGTACTGCGATGCGGCGCTGGACGCCGGCGGGCAACTGGTCGCGCTGGTCACCAGGGACCCCTCCGCCGCGCAGCCGGGCGAAGCCGCGGTCGAGCACGATGCCGAAGTGTGGGTGATGAGCATGGACCCGGACGGTTCTTCCCGCCTGGTGCCGATGCGCCGTCGGGAACTGCTCACGCTGGGCGCGGGCTCGCTGCTGGGGCTCAGCCTCGGTGCGCAGGGTATGCCGGCCGCGGCGCAGCAGGAGGCGACGGTTCCGGCCTTCCACGCGCTGTTCGAGCAGACCAGAAAGCTCGGCCAGATCACCAGCCCCAGCGTCGTACTGCCGACGGTGATCGCCCAGACGCACACCCTGCGCGGGCTCGCCGCCTCGGCCTCCTCCCCCACCCAGGCGGAGCTGCTGAAGCTGGGCGCCCGCTACGCCGAGTACGCCGGCTGGATGACCCAGGAGGCCGGGGACGACCGCGGCGCGCTGTGGTGGACCCGCAGCGCGGTGGAGATGGCCACCGCCGCGGGCGACACCGAGCTGACCACCTATGCCCTGATCCGGCAGGCGCTGGTCACCCTCTACCGGGAGGACGCCGCGGGGACCGTGGAGCTGGCACGGCAGGCGCAGGCGGATCCGCGCACCCCCGCCCGTATCCGGGGCCTTGCCGCCTCCCGCGAGGCGCAGGGGCACGCACTGGCCTGCGACTACGACGAGTGCCGCCGGGCACTGGACCGTGCGGCGACCCTGCTGGCGGACTCCGGGGAGAGCGCGCCCGGCGGCCCGGTGATCGGCCCGGCGACAGTGCCCGGCCCGGGGTTGACCGCCGCGGTGGAGGGCTGGTGCCTGCACGACCTCGGCCGCCCGCAGGAGGCCGGTGAGGTGCTCGACCGGCAGCTCGCCCACATCCCCGGCACGGCGCGTCGGGTGCACGCCCGGTTCGGGGCCCGCCGGGCGCTGGCCTACGCGGCGGCGGGGGAGGTCGACCACGCCTGCACGCTGACCCGGCAGGTGCTGGACGGTGCCGAGGTGGTCGACTCGGCCACCATCCGGGTCGACCTGCGCAGGCTCGCCCGCACCCTGTCCCGTTGGCACAACCACCAACCCGTGCGTGAGCTCTACCCCCGGCTGACCGCCGCCCTGCGCACCCCGCTCGGTTAGGAACTGTTCAAGCGGGCCCGTATCTCGTCACTCCACGACACCCTTGCCGCTCCCCGCGCGCACTGACAGTCTCAGCATGGCCGGGACACGCCCGGTGGCCGGCGGGCGCGCAGGGAGGTTTGTCGTTTGGGCGGTGTGTTCGTCAACTACCGCACCGGGGACGGCGACTTCGCGGCTACGCTGATCACACGGATCCTGTCCGCGCGGTTCGGGGCGGAGCACGTGTTCCTCGCCAGCAGGTCCATCCGCCCTGGTGAGGACTTCGCCGAAACCATCCTCAAGCATCTCGCGCAGTGCGACGTGCTGCTGGCCGTGGTGGGACCACGCTGGCATGCCGAACCGCCGGGCCGGGGCCAGGGCGCGGCGGCCACCGCCGACGACTGGGTGTACCGGGAGCTGGTCGAGGCTTTCCGGCACGGCCTGCGGGTGATCCCGGTGTTCCTCGACCACCGTGGCTCGCTGTCCGAGGCCGAACTGCCGGCCGAGATCGCCGCGCTGGCCCGGTGCCAGTTCCTCCGGCTGAGCCACCGTAACGACACCCGCGACCTCGCCCGGCTGGTGGACGAGCTCACCAACCTGGTTCCCAGCCTGGTGCTGGCCAGGGCGTTCAGCACCGCCGCGGTGGCCAGCAGGGGCCTGAAGCCCAGCGCCTGGCTGCGTCCGGAGTACGAGATCCTGCCGTTCGCCGGCAGGGACGACGAACGTGCCGACCTGCTGACCTGGGTCAAGACCCCGGCCGCGGTGTCGGCCCGGCTGGTCACCGGACCGGCGGGGCAGGGCAAGACCCGCCTCGCCCTGCGGCTGTGCCACGAGCTCGGCGGCGAGGGCTGGGTCACCGGGATGGTGCACGAGACCGCCACCGGTGCCGACCTGGCCAGCACCAGCAAGCTGGACAGCCCGCTGCTGGCCGTGGTCGACGGCGCCGAGCACCGCGGCGAGCAGGTGCACGCGCTGGCCGCCGCGTTGCTGGAACGCCCGGCGACCGCGCCGCCGGCGCGACTGCTGCTGCTCGGCAGGGACGCCGGCGAGTGGCTGCACCGGCTGCGCACCCGGGCCGAGGACCGCGTCGCGGGCCTGTTCCGCACCCTGGAGGAGTATCCGCTGGCGCCACTGGTCGGCACGGAGGCCGAACGTCACAGGGAGTTCCGGCGCGCCGTGGCGGGATACGCCCGCTACCTCGACCTCCCGCCCGGTGACCACACGCCGCCGGACCTGGCCCATCCCCGGTACGGGTCCGCCCGGGTGCTGCATGCCGCCGCGCTGCTCGCCCTGCTGGAGGAGCACACCGGGCACACCGGCGCCGGTGACCGCCATCCCGAGGCGGTGCCGGCACCGGATGCCGAGCTGCACCGCGCCGCGCGCCCCGAGTGCCCCTACCGCGGCCTGCGGCCCTTCCAGGAACAGGACGCGCGGTTCTTCCACGGCCGCGAGCGGCAGGTCCAGCAACTCGTGGAGCTGACAGGGGACCACCCGATGATCATGGTCATCGGCGCCTCGGGCAGCGGGAAGTCCTCCCTTGTCCGCGCGGGCCTGCTGCCCTCGTTGCGGCGGCAGAACGTGGCGATCACGGTATTCCGCCCCAGCCCCGGGATCGCACCGGCCGACCTGCTCGCCCACGCCCTGACCCCGATCGTGGGCGGCCAGCGGGCCGCGCCACGGACACCGGGGGAGGTCGCGTTGCTGGCCGATGCCGTGGTCGAGTCGGTGGGACACCTGGTGCTGTTCGTGGATCAGTTCGAGGAGCTCGTCGCGGCCGAGCCACAGGCGGCGCGCGAGCTGTTGCACCTGGTGGCCGGCCTGGTGCGGGCCGCGCCGACCCTGCCGGCGGGCACCCCGGCGCTGCGCGCGGTGCTCACCGGACGCTCGGCCGACCTGGACGAGGTGCTCACCTCCGAACTCGCGCCCCTGCTGCGCACCGTCTCGGTGCCACGGATGGGCACCGAGGACCTGCGTACCGCGATCACCGGCCCACCGGAGCTGCCGCTGGTGTCCTTCGAACCGGGACTGGTCGACCGGATCATCGCCGACGCGGCCGACGCTCCCGGTCAGCTTCCCCTGGTGGAGTTCGCGCTGACCCGGCTGTGGGAGGACCAGCAGGGCGCGATGCTGACCCACCGGGCCTACGACCAGCAGGGCGGGGTCGCCGGGGCACTGGCCGCCTACGCGCAGGAGGTCTACGAGCGCAAGCTGCTGCCGCGGGAACGACCACTCGCCGAGCGGTTGCTGGTGCAGCTGGCCAGGCCGGGCGAGGACGGCGGCTTCACCCTCACCCCGGCCCGGCTGGACCGGCTCGACCCCGACTCGCGCGCCCTGGCCGGCACCCTCGCGGCACACCATCTGGTCGTACTCCGCGACGACCCCGGCCAGCCCGAGGTCGTCGCGCTGACCCACGAGGCGCTCGTCCAGCAGTGGCGGCAGCTACGCGAGTGGCTGGTCGCCGCGCAGGACTTCCGATCCTGGCAGGAGCAACTGCGGACCACCCTGGAGCAGTGGCGACGGTCCGGCAGGGACCACGCCACCCTGCTGCGGGGCGCGCCGCTGGCGGCGGCCGAGGACTGGCTCGAGACCCAGCCCGGCCAGCTCACCGGCGAGGAACGCGAGTACATCACCACCAGCCGTAGGCACGAGCGCCGGGGACAACGCCAGCGGCGGCTGATCACGGCGTTGATCGGGGTACTCGCCGTGGCGACCACCGTGCTCGCCGGGATCGCGGTGAACCGCAACCAGGAACTCAGCGACCAGTTGCGCCGGGCGGCCGCGATCTCACTGGCCCAGGAGGCGCAGCAACGTGCCGCCACCAACCCCCGCACGGCGCTGCAACTCGCGCAGGCCGCGTGGCGACACGATCCCGGCAGGCCCGAGGCGTACGGCGCGCTGCTGCAGCAGTACCTCACCCATGCCGGGGTCGAGGAGGTTCGCACGGGTCTGTGGTCCGGCGCGGTCGCCGAGGTCGCCGTCACCGGGGACGGCGGGACGACGGTGATCGCCGAGGAGGGCGGGCGGATCACGGCCTGGACCGACCTGTTCGGCGGCGAGCCGCGCAGCTGGTTTCTGGCCACCGTGCCCAACCTGCGGGGAATCGTACTGAGCCCGGATGGTCGCCGGCTCGCCGTCACGAACGACCGGGGCGGGGTCACGGTCTGGGACCTCGAGCAGCACACCGGCCCGCTGCCCCTGCGACCATCCGATGTGGACGGCATCGACGCCACCACCCGGATCCGCAGCGCGGGCTTCTCGGCGGACGGCACGATCCTGGTCCTCACCCTGGGCCGGGACGAGTCCGCACCCGGCCAGGTCGAGGTGTGGGACGTGTCGGCGCGGGAGCCGAGGACGGAGGGTTTCCCGACCCCGCCCGGGGTGACGAGCACCGACGTGCGGCTGATCGACGCCGCCGAGGGCAACGCCTGGTTCCTCGAACACCGGGGCGACCGGACCCGGCACGCGGTGCTGCGCGACCTGACCACCGGCGAGGTGTCGCGCGAGGCACCCGCCGACGCGATCACCCCGGACGGGCTGCTGGTGCGCTGCGTGAGCGGCCCCGCAGGGGGCACGCTCTCCGTGCACGAACCGGGCAGCGCGGCGGCCCGGCACACCGAGCCGGTCCCGAACTGTCCCGACCCGGACTCGGCGGGGCTCACCGACCTCGGCGGCCGGTACGCCGTCCTCGGCGGCGCCCCGGGCGCGGACGCGTTTCGCCGGCTCAACCTGATCGACCTGCACACCGGGCAGAACTACCTGCCGCGTCCGCCACCACGCACCGGCAGGGCCCGCCCGGACAGCCTCAACGGGCGGGCGTCCGCGGACATCGTCGCGGTCCCCGACGAGTCCGGAGTGCCGACCATGTTCGTGTTCGGCACCGGCGCGCTGTTTCGCGTCCAGGCGGCAGGCCCCGCCGATGATCTCGCCCGGTTCGGGCCGGTGACCCGCCCGGAGGCCGCCGCGCTCGGCCCGGACGGCCGGATCATGGCCATGCTGACCGAGCGGGACCCCGGGCTGCCCGGCGGGCACTACGGCCTGCTGACCGTGGACCTCGGCACCCAGCGCATCGCGGCCTACTCGCGAACCAGTGGGGCGGATCTCGACCTCGGCGCGAACCCGCGGCTGGCGTTCGGCCCGGAGGGCAGGCATGTCTTCGCGATCGGCGACACCGGCACCCTGTACGTGCTGTCCGCCACCGACCTCACCGTGCTGCGCACGTTCCCGCTCCAACCACCCCCCGGCGGCAGGCCGGAGACCGCCGCGGACCAGCGAACCTCGATCGTCCCGCTGTCCGCCGACGAGGTCGCGGTGCTCCGGGGCAACGACCTGGCCCGGTGGGAGATCAGCACCGGCGAGGACCTCGGGATGGCACCCTCGCCGCTGGCGTCCACGCTCGCGGTGGCGGGCGAGATGACGGCCCGGCGGTGGCCCCTCGACCCCGGCCGGATGCTGACCACCTCCACGCAGGGCGTCCACTTGTGGAACATGATGGACGAACGGCTGGTGCGCGCCTTCCAACCCCTACCGGGCAACCCACCCCCGGTGCTGCTGCCCGACCGGCGCCAGCCGCGGGTGGCCGTGCACTACCGGGAGGCCGGGCGGCTGGAGATCTGGAACCCGGACGCCAACGGTGCGGCATTCCAGCCCCTCCCGGTACCCGGCGATCGCACGCCGGTGGCGTTCACGCACACCGACAAGCTGATCACCGCCTCCGGGGAGGGCGAGTTGCGGGTCTGGGACCTGGCCACCGGCGGCCAGGTCGCGAGCGTCCACCTCCCCGGCGAACCCGCGAACTGGTCACGGCACGGGGACACGCTGACCGCCGTCACGGCGAACGGCCCATTGTCGGTGCGGTTGGACCCCGAGCACTGGATGGAGCACCTGTGCCGGATCAACGATCGGGACTACACCGCGGAAGAACGCGCGTCCCTGCCGGCCGGGGCCGACCCCGGCCGGCCGTGCGCGCGGTGACCACCCTCACCGGCAGCGCACCCCGCGGCAGCCGGCCGGGTCACCGGTGGACACGTTGCCCCCGCCGTCCACGACCGACCCCGGCTCCGCGTTGATCCCGTACCGGACATTGCCCCTCGTCCGGTTGTCCGACACGGTGATCAGGCTGTCCGGGTGTACCGCCTCGACCCGCAGCCCGTCCGGCCCCGGCCCGTCCTCCCCCGGGGTGCCGTTGCCGAGGAACTCGTTGCGGGAGATCTCCACCGGGCCGATCGGGTTGACCGCTTCCGGGCTGATGAACATGCCGTACCCGCGGGTTCCGGTGAAGGTGTTCCCGGTGATCGTGCCCTCCCCGGAGAACAGGATGAGCGCCCGCATACCGGAATCCTTGAACAGGTTGCCGGATACGTTGAACGAGAACGACAGGTCCAGTGCCCAGTTCCCGGATATCACGTTGTCCACGACATCCGTGTGTTTCGCGCTCGCGCTGCCCAGGGTGCTGATCTCGCTGTTGGTGACCGAGGCGGCGCGGCAGAACGGACCGAGGTTACCGATGCCGACCGTGCTCTCCCGCACGCTCACCATGGAACTGTCGGGTTCCTGCTCCCCGTGGTAACAACCGATGCTGTACAGGTTGACCGTGCTGCGCTGGATGACGCAGGAACTGCCGGTCGAGCAGTTGGCCAGGCTCTTGCCCGTGGTGCCGAGCAGGCTCGACTCGGTGAACACGGCCGAGGATCCGCCGGTGAAGGAGAACGGCTGGAAGCCGTGCACGGTGACCCCGCTCAGCCGCACGTCCCGCGCCCGGTCACCGGTGATCGCATACCGGTCGGTCTGCGCGGACGGTCCGGTCACCCCGAGATCGGTCACGGTGACCTCCGCGACATCGGTCATCTCCAGACCGGTGCGGAAGCGGGTCACCGAGCCGTTGCGGACCGCGATATCGGTGAGCCTGCCGTTCCCGGCGAGCACGATGCCCCTGGCGTGGTCGGCGGCATGCTGCGTGGTGATGGTGTGACCGTTCAGGTCGAGCTCCACATGGCTGGCCGCGACGGTCAGGGCGACCTCACCCGGGCAGGTCAGGTCCTCGGTCAGCACCGCGACGGTGGCCGTGTCGATGATGTCCCCGCAGCGCACCTCGGTGCGGTCGCGGGTCACGGTGAACCGCTCCGCGCGCCGGTCGGTGCCGGTGGGACCGGAGACCCGCAGGTGCACCAGGTAGCTGCCCGGAGTGTCGAAGGTGCGCTCGAACCGCGGACCGTCGGACCCGGTCACCCTGCCCCGCGGGCCGGTCACGGTCCACGCCCAGGCGGTCGCGCGCCCGGTGACCTCGGCGCCGAACCGCACCGGTTGGCCCGCCAGCTGGGTCTCCGGCCGCACCAGCAGCCGGTCGATCCGTGGCGGCGCGTCCGGGGCGTCCACGACGACCTCGGCGGCGGCGTGCGCGCGGCGCCCGGTGGTCAACTCGGCGGCGACCCGCACCGGGTGGGTTCCCGGCCGTTCCCACCGATGCCGCACGGTGGTGCCGCTCGCCCCGCCACCCGCGCCGAAGGTCCAGCGGGCAGCGCGCACCGTGGCGGCACCGTCGGCGACGACGGCGAACTCGAACTCCTCCCCCACCGTGCCACGGGAGTCCGGCCGGACCACGATGGAGACCTCGGTGCCCGCGGCGGATCCGTCCGGACGGGGCCGGGTACCACCCGGCCCGGACACCGCCGGAAGCTCCCCCGCGCGGTCACCCGGGACCGGGCCCGGGGAGCCTTCCGCCCGCTGCCGGTCCGCGGTGCCGCGCTCCACCTCTCCCGGGTCGTACTTGGTGATCGGCCGGACGCGACCGTCGAGCCCGATCACCCCGGCTCGCTCGCTGCCCGGGTCGTTGTAGAAGACCATCCCGTCCCTGGCGAGCAGCTCGAACCGCACCGGCCGGTCGAGAAGGCGCGGGTGTGCGACCACCCTCCGGGTGTCGAGGTCGACGATCCACGCCCGCCCGGTCGAGAAGTCCGGCACCACGGCGTGCCCACCGACCGCCACCGGCGCGCCGAGCTCAGCCGGACCGCCACCCAGCCGCACGGCCGCGCAGGACCCGGCCGCCGGGGCGCAGCTCAACAGCCGCCCGCGATCGGGTAGCGCCACCAGCGCGCGTTGCCCTTCGGGGGAGTCGCTCACCGCCAGCCGCTCTCCCGGCCGCAGGTCCACCGGAATCGACCACTCGACCGCGCCGGTGCGCGGATCGAGCAGATCCGCCGTGCCCCGCGCGGGGTCCAGCAGGGCCGGCCGATCTCCCGCCATGGCGAGCCTGCTGCCCGGCGTGCCCGCCCCGGCCCGCGCGTGCCGCGCACCATCGGCGAACCAGACCAGGTCACCGGTGCGCTCGTCCACCGCCCACAGCCTGCCGTGCGTATCCACCACCGGCACGCCCTCGGCGATCCGGGCCCGCATGGGGTAGGTGGGGCCGTTCCGCTCCAGCGTGGCGGGGTCGGTGCTGGCGAGCAGCCCCCGCCGGGGGTCCAGGGTGTAGAGCCCCCGCGGGGTGGGGAACACCGCCAGCCGCCCGCCCGCTCCCGGCAACGGGGCCACCGGGCGGGAGGGCCGCAGGGTCGCGCCGTCCACCCGCACCACCGAGTTCTCGGTGTGGTTCACCGCGTAGCCGGTGGCTCCCTGTTGCGCGGCACGCAGGTCGTTGCCAGGAGCCGCCACCGTGGCGCTGCCCGCCACCTCGGCCGACGCGCCGTCGAGCAGGGTCAGCCTGCCCACCGCGGCGGAGGCCACCCACACCTTGCCCGCGTGCAGCCGCACCTGCGGCACCTGGCGTTCCTGCTTCGCGCCGACTACCACGAGCCCGGCCACCGAGACGATCGCCAGCACGATCCCGCCCACCGGCCGCCACCGACGCGTACCGAGGCCCATGTGATCACCTGATTCCTGTCGTGCCAACGTTGCCGCGCTCTCCTGCCGTGTGCCGCCCCGGGCGTAACGGCCGCGGGTCCACCGCGGCCAGCAGCCACCGTAGCGAGGGCCGGGGCGGGTACAGCCGCATACGCAACTCGCGTTCCAGCCCCCAGGCCCTGCGGACATCGCCGTCCGCGGGTTCGGTCGGCGCGTAGGTGGCCGCGGTCGCCAGTTCGGCCAGCTCCACGGCGGGTTCCACCCGCGCGCCGAGCGCGGCCCTTGCCGCCTCGGCCGTCTCCACCGCGGTCCGCGAGACCGGTTCCCGCACCCCGCGCTCGGCGAGCCGGTCCACGGCCTCCTGCCAGGCACCCAGTGTCCTCGCGGTGTTCCCCGTGGCACCGCGCCGCCGTCGCCGCCTGCGGACCTTCGCCAGCACGATCGACGCACCCACCAGCAGGCCGAGCGCGGGCAGCAGCACCGCGCCCCACAGCAACCACTCCCAGCTCGGGCCGGCGGAACGATCCGCGGGGGCAGGCGGCGGATCCGGCCGCGGCCGCGCGGCCGGCGGCGGTTCGGGCCGCCGCGGCCCGAGTGCGGAACCGTCGAGCTCACCGTCGGGGTGACCGCGCGAACCGGCCGCGGACACGGCGGGTCCGGTGGGTTCGAACGGAACCCAGCCGTAGCGTTCGAAATGCACCTCGGCCCAGGCATGCGCGTCGCGGGTGGTGACGGTGTGCACCCCGGCACGAGCCGCGGGCAGCCGGTAGCCGACCGCGACCCTGGCGGGGAAGCCCGCGGCGCGGGCGAGCACGGCGAAGGCCGAGGCGTGTTGCTCGGCGAAACCCGCCTTGCCGTCCGAACCGCTGCCGGTCAGCAGGCCGTGCAACCGGGCGTAGGAGTGCCCGGGCTGCGCGCCGAGCCGGTACGGCAGCCCGCGCAGGTACCGCTCGATCGCGACGAGCTCGGCGTAGGCGGTCGACTCGCTCGCGGTGAGCCGTTGCGCCGTGGCGTGCAGCTCGCTCGGCAGGCCGGGCAGTTCGGTGTAACGCCGGTACACCGGTCCGGTACTCGGTGCCGCGCGGGGCAGGCCGCCATCGGGGGCGCCCAGCACACCGGTCAGCCGGTAGCTCGCCCCTTGCCAGGCGTCCCCGGCGTTGACCAGGACACCCGAGTCCCTGCTGAACCCGATCGCACCGGCGTCCAGCCCTGCCGGCCACAGCCGCGCGGGCCAACCGAACACCGGAAGGAACGGCCCGGCGAGCCCGTCGATCGTGATCTCCGCGGTGACGGTGCGGGACGCGGTCAGCGCGGGGTCCACGGCCAGTTCCCGCCCGGCCAGCAGGAAGCGGTCGGCCGCGGTCCACAGGACCCCGTCGAACTCGTCGAGCGCGGCGGTCCTGACCCGGTCGAGGCCCGCGGCGTCGCCACCGGTGCGAACCGTGAACAGGCGGCGCGGCGGCCGCTCCCGTAGCTGGGTCTTCAGCGTCACCAGCGGGGTGAGCGTGTCGGCGACTCGCACCGGTGGCTCGGTCAGCGCGCGCGGATCGAACCGGTCCGCGCCGGAGGACAGCGGGAACGCCTGCCCGCCCAGCACGGCAAGCAGGATGATCACGGCGACCGACGGCACCCCGGCGGCCAGCCTGCCCACGGTGGCCCGGCGGAGCCGGTGCGCCTGCCGGGAGTCGGCAAGGAGCTCGGCGCCGGACCGAACGGCCCGCAGCAACACCAGCAGCAGCGCGGAGGCAAGGAAGCACGCGGTGGGCAACAGCTGGACGCCCGGTTGCGCCCCGACGAACAGCAGCGCCGCCGTGAAGGCCACCAGCCCGGGCGCCACCGGCGCCAGCACCGTCCGGGTGCGCAGCACGAGCGTGGCCGCGGTGAAGGCCGCGATCCAGGTGATCAGCACCGGGGTGATGAGCAGGTCGCCACGCAGGTCGGCCGGCGGGACGACGGTGAACATCCGCGCCCAGCCGCCCAGCATCCCCCGCGCCAGTTCGGCCACCGTGTCTCCGGTGGGCAGCCCGTGTATGACGGTGGTGCGGAACACGCCGTAGGTGGACAGCAGGGCGAACCCGCCGACCGCGGTCAGCAGGGTGGCGATCGACCCCCACCGGCGCAGCCCGGCCAGGGTGGCGGCCAGCACCGCGACCACGGCGGCGCCGCACACCTGCGGCAGGTACCCGGCGGTGGCGAAGAACCGGCCGTACAGCAGGCCACCGGCGACGATCGTGGCACCACACAGCACGAGCTCGGCCGCGGTCCGGGCAACCCGGCCGCCGGTACCGACGGCCTCCGCTCCTCCGCGCGGCCCTCCCCGGCCCGCGGTCCGGACCTGCCCGGGACTCACGGCGGCACCGCCGAGTTCCAGCGGTCGGCGAACTCGGCGCTGGTAGGCGCGTCGACCACGACCACCCCGGCCGGTGACTCCCGACCCCCGGTACCCGACTGTCCGATGTGGACAACAGTGATCGTACGGAACCACGGCCGCACCGCGGCGAGGATCTCCCGCTCCTCGGGCGCCGCCCGGCCGGTCACCAGGCCGAAGGTGATCCACTCGCCGGTGGCGACCAGGTCGCGGACCAGGTCCGGCACTCCGGTGACCCCGCGGTCGGCCGCGGACGACCCCACCCTGGACAGCAGGTCCAGCGCGGTGGTCATCTCGCTGTCCCACTGCCGCCGCCCGGTCGTACCGATCCGGTCCCCGGTGGTACGCAGTTCGAACGGCAGGCCCGCGCGACCGGCGGCCTCGCACCAGGAGGCGGCCACCCTGGTGGCGTCCTCGAAGGCCTCGCCCGCGTACGGTTGGGCGCTGGTGTCCAACACGATCAGCTGCCGGGGCTCGTCCGGGACGACATGGTGCCGTACCTGGAGCGTCCCGATCCGCGCCGTGGAGGGCCAGTGGATCCGCCGCCAGTCGTCGCCCGGCTGGTAGTCACGCAGGCTGTGGAACGCGACCCCGTCCCGCGCGGAGCCGCGCGCGTCGCCGCCCTCCGCGTCCCGCATGCCCGGCATCGGCAGCGGGGCGATCCGGTGCGTCCGCGGGTAGACGTGCAACACGGACTCCCGGCCGTGCGCGGCCCCGGTCCGCAGCAATTGCAGCGGGTCGGCATGGCCGACCGCGGGTGCGGGCAGGACATGCCTGCCACGGCACTCGGTCGGCAGCGGGTAGGTGGACTCGGTGGCACCACCGGCAGGCAGGCTCGGCAGCGGAACGGCGATCCGGCGCCCGGCCACGGTTTCGGTGACCGTCAGCGGAGGGCTACGCCGGCGCCCGGAATTGGTCACGGTCAGCACGCCGTAGGCCGGCACACCCTCCGGCACCCGCGGCGGGCTGATCGTGCGTACGGTCGTCAGTCGCGGACGGGCCACCATCCACCCCGCCGCCACCACCAGCGCCGCCACGCAGCCGAGGCCGAGCACGATCAACTCGGGATACCCCGCGAGCACGCCGCCCGCCAGCAACAGCACGGCCGACGCGGCGAGTGCGGCCCCCTTTCCGGTGATCACGGTGGTTCACCGGTGTCCCTGCGCCCGCGGGACCGGCACCCCGGCCAAAATGTCCCGTACCACCGCCTCGGGGGTCTGCTGCTGGATCCGCGCCTGCGAGGTCAGCAGCAGCCGATGGTTCAGCACCGGCACCGCGATCGCCTTCACGTCGTCGGCGGTGACGTAGGAACGACCCATCGACAGGGCGTAGGCCTGGGCCGCGGTGGCCAGCGCGATGCTGCCCCGCGGGCTGGCGCCCAGCTCGACGTCCGGGTGCGTGCGGGTCGCCCTGGTGAGCATCGCGACGTAGGTCCGCAGCTCCATCGAGATGTGCAGTTCCCGCACCAGTCCGATGAGCGTGCGCAACTGGTCCAGTTCCAGCACGGCGCGCAGTTGCTCGGGTTTGCGCCGGGCGATCCCGTCGGTGACCACCGACACCTCGTCGTCGAGCTCGTCCGGGTACCCGATGGCGATCCGCATCAGGAACCGGTCGAGCTGGGCCTCCGGCAGCACGTACGTTCCCTGGTGTTCCACCGGATTCTGGGTGGCGATGCAGAGAAACGGGTCCGGGACCGCGCGTGCGGCACCGTCCACCGTGACCTGCCGTTCGGCCATCACCTCCAGCAGCGCCGACTGGGTTTTCGGGGAGGCACGATTGATCTCGTCGGCCAGCAGGATGTTGGTGAACACCGGGCCCTGCCGGTACTCGAAGCCGCCCTTGGCCTGGTCGTAGACCTGCACACCGGTGACATCCGACGGCAGCAGGTCGGGGGTGAACTGGATCCGTTTCACCGTCGAACCCGCCACGGAATGCGCGATCGCCTTCGCCAGTGAGGTTTTCGCCACGCCGGGCACGTCCTCGATCAGCAGGTGCCCTTCGGCGAGCAGGCACACCAGCGCCAGCCGGACCGTCGTCGACTTCCCCCTGACGAAGTCCTCGATGTTCCTGGCCAGCTCATGGAAACCCTGCCGGGAGACCATCCAGTCGGGCACCGGCTCCTCTCCAGACCCTCGCAGTTGCCGCAAAGTGCATACCACGCGCACGTCAAAGGAGTTCATCGTAGCGGTGCCCACCCGGGGGCCCCAGGGCACCCGCGCACCCGCGGCGCGGTGGACGGCGGCAGGGGGACACGACATGGACGCCAGCCTCGCGCGTGACGCGCGCGGAGAGCACGGGTCGCCTGTCGCCCATCGCCGTAGGCGTGGGACGACGCGAACACGCTCCGTTACCTACTCCACCGCGCCAATCCGGCTGAGACGGCTGACCTGGCGGTTCAACCCCCGCCCTCGTCGGTGGGGCGTACCACCAACACCGGGCATCGGGCGTGCTGGACAAGCGCCTGGCTGGTCGATCCGAGTAACATGCCCCGGAATCCACCCCGGCCCCGGCTGCCCACCACGAGCAGTCGCGCCTCGCCGGACCGCTCCAGCAACTGGTGCCGCGGACGGTCCCGCACCACCACGCGTTCCACCCGCACGTCCGGGTGCTTCTCCTGCCAGCCGGCGAGCCGCTCGGCGAGCGACCGCTGCTCGACCTCGTCCACCGACTCCCAGACCGCGTTGAACCGCTCCGGGCTGAACACGTCCTCGTAGTCCCCGTCGACCCAGGAGTGCACGGCCACCAACGGCGCGTTTCGTTGCGACGCCTCCTCGAAGGCGACCCCGATCGCCCGGTCACTGATCGGGCTCCCGTCCACACCGACCACCACCGGCCCCTCCTCGGGCAGCCCGTCGGCGCCGTCCCGACCGCGCACCACCGCGACGGGGCAACGCGCGTGCGCGGACACCGCGATCGCGGTGGAGCCCAGGCGCATCCCGGCGAACCCGCCGGAACCCGAGGCGCCGAGCACGATCATCCGCGCCACTCCGGACAAGTCGAGCAGCACCGGTACCGGCGCCTCGCGTCGGGGGTCGGTGTGCACGGCGAGCCGGGGCGCGACGGCACGCGCCGCCTCGGCGGCCTCGTCCAGGATGCGTCGCCCCTCCTGCTCCAGTTCCTCGAACACGTCCAGCGGGGCGGGCAACCCCCCGCCGTAGGAGCCACCGGGGTGAAAGGCGTGCACCAGATACAGGCCGGTGTTGCGTTCGGCGGCCGTCCTCGCGGCCCACTCCACGGCCCGGCTCGCCGAGGGCGAACCGTCCACCCCGACCACGATCGCGCCGTGCGCTGTCTCCGTGCTCATCATTCGCTGCTCCTTCGTCCGGCCCGCTGTCACCGGTTCCGCCCACAGGCCACGCCGGATCACCTCCGGATCCGTCCACTACGTACAGTCTGCGCAATCGCCGCCGGGCCAGCCACCCGGCGGCGTGGGCGAGCGGCTCCTGCCGCCCGATGATCCGCACCCCGCTGTTCGTCAACTCGACCGCCGTCGTGCCGTGCGGCCTACCCGGCAGGTCGCCCTCGGAAACCACCCCGGCCGCGAGCGCACCGGGCCCTGGTCCCCAGCGGCAGGGACCGTGGCCCCCGTCCGGCAACGCCACCCTGCCGGGTGATCTCGGAACCCGCACACGGAATGTGCCGTCCCAACTGCGCCCGGTCGCCTACCGGTCGGGCCGGAGGACGGGATGGTGTTCGGCATGGAACTCGGCGAGCTGTGCGCAAGGGCCGCCGCGGGTGACCAGACCGCCATGGCGGCGTTGGCGCGAGAGGCCGCCGCGCTGCTGCTGGCCGTGGCCAGGGCGCACCGGTTGGACGAGGCGGACAGTTGGGACGTGCACCAGGGCACCTGGGTGTCGCTGGCCGGGCGGCTACCGCTGGTACGGGACCCGCGCCGACTGTCTGCCTGGCTGGCGACCACCGCGCGCAGGCTCGCGCTGCGCACGCTGCGTGGGCGGCGGCGGGAACTGCCCCGCGGGTACTGGCCGGAGGAGTGCGGGCTGTTCGAGCATCCGCATCCCTCCGCGGAGGCGCTGGTGCTGCGGCTGGAGCGCGACCGGGTGCTCTGGCGGGCGGCCGCGCGACTACCCAGGCGGCACCGGCTGCTGCTGTGGCTGCTGGCGTACCGGCCGGACCTCACCCAGGCGCAGCTCGCGACGCGGCTGGGTATCGCGCCGGGCAGCGTGGGACCGCTGCGGAAACGCTGTTTCGACCAGATGCGGGCCTGGCTGCGTGCCGAGGGGATCCACGGCTTCGAGTAGGTGCGACGTGGGTCAGGAGGCGCGGGGCAGGGGCTGCGGAACGACCTCGGTGTCGAGACAGGCACAGCCGCCGGACAGCTCCAGGCAGTCCGCGGTCAGCGGGTGCCGCGATTCGTCGCCGTCGAAGCAGTCGAGGTCGGTGCATTCCACCTGGTCGTCGGCGTGCAGCACGAGCGTGCCGTGGCAGTGGTCGAGACCGCCGGCGCACCGGACGCACTCCATAGTGGAAGCCTTTCCCGAGAAGGTTGACCTACTCGGGTCTTCATAACACCCCGCGACCCGCCGGCGTGGTACCCGTGGCGGCGTGTCGCCATCGAGACGAGGGTCAGGCCGACTTCGGCGACCGCCGGGACTTGGTCGGCTTCTTCGCGGCGGACTTCGCCGAACCATCCGAACCGCTCTTGCTCGTCGTGCTCCTGCTCCCCGTCCCCTTGGTTTTACTCGCCGTGCTCCGTCCGGCGGCTCCGCCGGACCCGCCCGTCGCGCGCTTGGCCGGCTCCGCGGAGGACTCCCGGTCCTTCTTCGCGGCGCTCACGCTGGCCTGTAGGGCGGTCAGCAGGTCGGTGACGTCGGCCTCGTGCTTGGCCGCCGGCGCCGTGGTGGTGTCGTCGCCCTCGATCTTGGCCTGGATCAGCGACTCCAGAGCCTGCCGGTAGGTGTCCTCGTACTTCTCCGGCTCGAACACCGTGTCGGACAGCGAGTCGATGAGCGAGCTCGCCATGGTCAGCTCCTGCGACCGCACCTGCGGGGGTTCTTCCTGCAGGAACGCGAAGTCCGGGGTGCGCACCTCGTCCGGCCACAGCATGGTGGTCATCACCAGCACGTCGGAGACCACCCGCAGCAGGGCAAGGCTTTCCCGCTGCCGGATGGCCACCTTGACGACCGCCACCTGGCCCGACTTGTGCAGCGCGTCCCTGAGCAGCACGTAGGGCTTGGTCGCCGCCTTCTGCGGTTCCAGGTAGTACGTGCGGTCGTAGTAGATGGGGTCGATCGCCTCCAGCGGGACGAACTCCAGCACGTCGATCGTCTTCGAGGTGGACAGCGGGATCTCCTCGAGATCCGCGCTGGTCAGCACGACCATGCCGCCGTCGGGAAGCTCGTAGCCCTTCGCGATCTCGGCGTAGGGCACCTCCTTGTCCTCCGCCGAGCAGAAACGCTTGTACTGGATACGGCCACCGTCGGCCTCGTGGACCTGGCGGAAGTTGATGTTCTTGCTCTCGGTCGCCGCGTACAGGTGAATCGGGATGGAGACCAGCCCGAACGAGACCGCGCCCTTCCACATCGCGCGCATCGTCTACCTCCGATCCGATCCCCGCCGGCCCCGGCGACGTCGGTTACGGACACCGACGATACGCGGTGAGATCGTCTTCGGACACCGTTGAGGTGGTCATCCGGCCAGGTAGTGCACGTCCAGGCCGTCCCGACCAGTGGCGAGTCCCGGCCGCAGCACCAGCCGCTCGTCGTAGTCCCCGCCGTTCTGGTACCGGAACGGCAACGGGTGGGAAGCTGGTAGGCAGGTGTCATGGATGTCGCCGACGCATCGACCGACGCCCGGCAGCTGTACCGGGACGTCGTCGAGGAACTGACCCCCGCCGCCGGGCACAACCGTTTCCTCACCCTGCTGGAGGCGGGGCAGGCGCCCCGAGACCGGCTGCGCCGCGTCGCCGCCGAGCAGGACCGCATCCTGCGCAGCGACCGGCGCAGCTTCACCCTGGCCGCGGCCCGGTTCGCCGAGCCACCCGCCGGCCCGCTGCTGCTCGACCTCGCCGCGGGCGAGAGCAGGGCGCTGGAGCTGCTGCACGGCTTCGCCGGGGCGCTCGGCCTGGACTCCGCGGGGCTGCGGGCCATCGAACCCACCGGGATGGCGCAGGCATACCCGCATCACGTCGCCTGGTTGTGCGCGTACGGGACCGCCGCGGAGTTGCTCACCGCGATGGTGGTGAACCTGGGCTTCTGGGGGTCCTACTGTGCCCGCACCGCCGTCGCGCTGCGCGAGCACTACGGCCTCACCCGCGGGGACGTGGAGTTCTTCGAGTTCTTCTCGACCCCGCCACCCGGGTTCGTGGAGACCGCGCTGGAGGTGGTCCAGGCCGGGTTCGACCAGGGCTCGGACCCGCGAGCCGCCGCCACGGCCGCCCGGCACATGCAGGTCTACGAGGCGGCGTTCTGGGACTCGTTTCGCGAACCGGAGCCAGCCTGAGCGCATCCCTCACCCAGCTCGGCGAGCAGGATGGTGTCCACCTGTCCCGTGGCGGCTCGTAACGCATGGTATGCACCAATCGCCGCGATGACCACGACCGCGGCGATGACCGCGGCGCGCAACGATCCGAAGTACCCGACGAGCAGGACCGTGTGCAGTAGCAACAGCCCGGCCAACAGCCGCGTGGGGTGCGCCTTCCGGACCAACGTCGCCACGATGTGCGAAGCCATGACCGACTCCTTCCGCCGAACGGGCTGCCGGACACGCCCGTATCGACTACTCGCGGCGATCTTGAGCTTCGTTACGGATGGTTACCTGAATGTTCACAACTCACTCGATCCGGGCATGACCGAGCCCGGCCACCGGGTGCGGGAGACGAGGTCCCAGTGGCCGGGCTCGGCGGTGCGACGCCGCTGCCGGGTTACGGCAACCGGTCCAGGTGCGGCGCCACGGTACTGGCGAAGTTGTAGCCGTTGGACGCGTCCCAGTTGATCGACCAGGTCATCGCGCCCCGGATGGCCGGATACGTCGCGTCCGGCTGGAAGCTGCCGCAGTTGGTGCCCCGGGACAGGCAGTCCAGCGCGTCGTTGACGTTGCCCGGCGACTGGTAGCCGCCGCCCGCGGCCCTGGTCGAGGCGGGCAGGCCCAACCCGACCTGGTCCGGCCGCAACCCGCCCTCCAGTTGGATGCAGGCCAGCGCGGTGAGGAAGTTGACCGTGCCCTGCGCATAGACCTGCTGGTCACAGCCGAGCATGGTCCCGCTGTTGTAGTACTGCATGTTGACGATGGTCAGGATGTCCTTGATCGACAGCGCCAGCTGGAAGTAGCCGTTCTGCGTGGACTGCATGTCCAGGGTCTGCGGCGCCATGGTGATGACCTCGCCGCCCGCGGCGTGGATCCGGCGCAGCGCCGAGCTCATCGGGTCGGGGTGGATACCGTTCTCCAGGTCGATGTCCACGCCGTCGAAGCCGTACTCGTCGATCAGCCCGATCATGTCGGTGGCGAAGTTGTCCGCGGCGGCCGAGTCGCCGACCCAGACGGTGCCCTTCTCCCCGCCGACCGAGAGGATCACCTTCTGCCCGCGCGCCTGCACGGTGCGGATATCGGCCCGGAACTGCGCGTCGGTGTACCCACCCAGCTGCTCGGACAGCCCGGAATCCAGGGTGAAGTCGACCCCGCCGTTGCGGCCGGGCACGGCATCCACGAAGGCGACGGCGATGATGTCGTAGGTGGTCGGGACATCGGCCAGCCGCAGTGGCTCCGCACCGTTGTAGAAGTTCTGCCAGTAGCCGGTGAGCACGTGCTTGGGCAGTTCCCCGCCCGGGTCACCGCCGTCCGGCGCGGTGGTCACCTCGACCGCGGCGGACCGGGGCGACTCCCCCGCGCTGTTGTAGGCGGAGACGGTGTAGCTGTAGCTGGTCTCCGCCCGCAGGCCGGTGTCGGTGTAGGAGGTCGTGGTGGTGGACGCGACCCGCGTGCCGTCCCGGTACACGTGATAGCCGGTGACCGTGCCACCCGGCGCGGTCCAGGAAAGCGCGGCCGCGCTCGAACCGGAGGCCTGGCCGGACAGCCCGTCCGGCGCCGAGGGAACCTGCGGATCCGGGTCCCCGCCGCCGGGCCCGTCCAGCACGATGTCGTCGGCGTGGTAGGTCGGCTGGCCGTACCAGCCGTGCACGTAGATGGTCACGCTCGTGGCGGACGCCCCGGTGGTGAACTCGATCGCGAGCTCACTCCATGCGGTGCCGGAACTCCAGGTGCTGCGGTCGCCGCCGCCGGTACCGGTCACGCCGAGGTAGGTGTAGCTGCCCCGGACCCAGCCGGAGAGCCGGTAGTCGGTGTCCGGCTCGACGGTGATGGTTTGCGAGCAACGGGCGGTGCCCTGCCCGGCCGGGGTGCCGGCAAGAGCGTAGGAACCAGCGTGCACCGGGGTGCTGACCACCTCGGTACCGGCCCCGCAGGACCAGCCGGTGGTGTTTCCCGCTTCGAAACCGCTGTTCACCGCGATGTTCGCGGCTTGTGCCGTGCCCGCGGGCAGTAGCGCGAGCGCCACCAGCGCGGCCGGCAGCACGCCCGCGAGCAGGCGCCGTGGGGTCCGAGCCATTTCCGCCTCCACAATGCAGGGAATGTGGTCTATACCACTAGAGGACTAGTAATGAAAATGGACTAGACCACTTGAAAAGTCAACCCCGACACACAGCGGGCGCGACCGGACAGGAAACCGGACAAGCCACCGGCAGGCCTTGACCTCCCCGTAGCCGTACGCTCACGCTGGAATGTCGTGAGAGCGCTCTCACAATCGAAAACCTCGTTCTCCGCCAGGGCCGGGCCCTGCACCGGCCCTGGTTCCCCTGCCGCACGAATTGAGGATGACGATGACGAGACGCATGACCCCGTTCCGCCTGGTCGCGGCCGCGGCCCTGGCACTCACCGCGACCAGCGGACTCACCGCGACCTCCGCCGTGGCGGAGCCGGAACTGTCCCAGGGGCTGGCCGCGGCCATGCAGCGTGACCTGGGACTGACCGAGCAGCAGGCCCGTACCCGGCTGGCGCGGGAGGCGGACGCCGCCCGCCAGGCACCCGCCGCGCGCGAGGCCGCGGGCGGTGCCTTCGGCGGTAGCTGGTTCGATCCGGACAAGGGCACCCTGGTGGTCGGCCTGACCGATCCGGCACGGGCCGAGGCCGTCCGGGCCACCGGGGCACAGCCGGTCCCGGTCTCGACCAGCGCGGCCGAGCTGGACACCGCCAAGGCCGCGATCGACGCGCTGGCCCCGGCGCCGGAAGGCGTCAGCAGCTGGCACGCGGATCACCGGTCCGGCAAGGTCGTGCTCAACGTGCGGGCCGGCGCCTCCGGCCCACGGCTGGACGACTTCCTCGCGGCCGCCCGCGAAGCCGGCCCAGTCACCGTGCGCACCGCCCCCACCGCCGAGGCCCCGCGGACCTTCGCGGCCGGGGTGGTCGGCGGCGATCCCTACTACATCAACGGGAACACCCGCTGCTCCATCGGCTTCGCGGTGCACGGCGGGTTCGTCAGCGCGGGCCACTGCGGTGGTGCCGGCAGCTCGGTGGTCGGCTGGGACGGATCGACCATGGGCCACTTCGCGGGCTCGTCCTTCCCCGGCAACGACTACTCCTTCATCCGGACCGGGCACGGCTGGTGGACGGTTCCGGTGGTCCTCGGCTGGGGTACCGAGCCGGACCGCCTCGTCCGTGGCTCCTGGGAGGCACCGGTCGGTTCCTCGGTCTGCCGTTCCGGTTCGACCACGCACTGGCACTGCGGAACCGTCCTGGCCAAGAACGAGACCGTGAACTACGAGCAGGGCGCCTTCCACGGCGCCACCAAGACCAGCGTCTGCGCCGAGCCGGGCGATTCCGGCGGCTCGTTCATCACCGGTGACCAGGCGCAGGGCGTCACCTCCGGCGGGTGGGGTAACTGCTCCAGCGGTGGCCAGACCTGGTTCCAGCCCGTGAACGAGATCCTCTCCGCCTACAACCTGCAACTCCACACCGCCTGACGGCGGACCCGCACGTGGCTTCCGGGACGTCCCGCGTCCCGGAAGCCACGTGATCACCCTATTACCGCAGGTCACAAGCGCACCCGGAAGGCAAAAGCGGCCCGAGCACGATCTAGTATCGAACCCGTGTTCGATCAGCCGGTGCCGGAGCGGCGGGGTTATCTGCGGATGATCCGGCCCGCCAGGCCGGTATGGGTCAACCTCGCGCTGGTGTACCCGAGCGTGAGCGGGCTGCGGGTGCGGCTGCCGGACGGCCTCGACCTGCGGGCCATCGTGCCGGGAGAACTGATGATCTGGGACCGCGCGACCACCGGGCACTGGGTCGGCTGGACGATGTTCGTGCTCACCGGTGGTTCGGGCGCGGCCAAGGTGTCGCAGTGGGTGCTGGCCGAGGCGTTACGCCCCCGCCGTGCCTAGGGTGCCGCGGGACCGGTGTCCCGGCCTGCCCTGCGGGCGGGGTCCTCGACCGGGGCCAGCCGAGCGGCGAGCACAGCGGAACGCCCGGATCGGACGGTCTCCACCACCTCCTCCAGCGCCGCGGGCAGGTCCGCGGGGTCGTCCACGGTACGCGCCAGCGCTCCCCCCGCGGCCGCCGCGACGGCGGGCAGGTCCGCCCCGGGCGCGAACCCCACGCCGAAGTCGTCCGCCGCGGCCGCCGCGCCCTCCGGATGCACCCCGAGCGCGGACACCTTCGGCGCCTGCCAGCCCTCGTTGTCCAGGATCACGGTCAGGCTGGGCACCCCGTACCTGCGAGCGGTCCACTGCGCGGAGGCCGGTACGCCGAACAGGTACGTGCCGTCGCCCACCACCGAGATCACCAGCGCGTCCGGCCGCGCCAGCTTCACCCCGATCGCGGCACCGGCGTACCAACCCAGCGAGCCGCCACCGGAGCCGATCAGCCCACCCGGTCGCTCGCGCCGCAGGTGCTCGCTCACCGGAAGGTAGTTCGTGATCGCCTCGGTGAGCACGATGGTCTCGCCGTCCACGGCCGCCAGTTCCTCGCGCAGGCAGCCGAGCAGGTACTCGGGGGTGATCACCTCGGGATCCGGTTGCTCCCGGGCGATCAGCTCCCGCAGGTGCCGCTGCCTGCCTGCCGAGGCGGCGGCCAGCCGCTCCCGCACCGCGTGCGCGTCGAGCCGCCCGGGCTCGTCCAGGAACTCGGTCAGCTGGCGGGTCGCCGTACCGAGGTCGGCACGGGCGAAGACCTCGGCGGGCACGTGCCACAGCGGCATCTGTTCCTTCAGCGGATCGATGTCCACCACGAACACCCGCGCGCCCGCGGCGGGCCGGTTCCGGACCGGGATCCACGGGACGTCACTGCCCAGCACGAGCACTACATCCGCGGCGGCCAGCAGCGGGTTGCGCTCCGGGATGTTCCACTGGTGGCCGCCGTGCAGCGGATGGTCCGCGGGAAAGTTCAGCCACATCGGCACCGATTCGATCACCGGGGCGGCCAGCCGCTCGGCGAGGTCGACCAGCGCGGGCACCGCCTCCCGGTCCCGCCCCAGATAGGAGGTGACGATCACCGGGCGCTCGGCTCCGGCGAGCGCCGCGCCGACCGCCCGCACCGTGTCCGGCGCCAGTGCGGCCGGCTCGACCGGGGTGTACCGGTCCAGGGCGTACTCCGGCCGGTCCGCCGATGCCGGCTCCAGCCGTTGCTCCATCACCTCCCGCGCACCCACCAGGTAGACCGGTCCCGCCGGGTCGCTGGTCGCGATCTGCGCCGCGCGGTGCACGATCTGCTTGACGTTGTCCGCGACGCGGATCTCGTAGTCGTACTTGGTGTACCCGCGCACGAGGCCGCGCTGGTCGTGCACGTCCTGCATCCACTGGATGAACTCGTCCCTGCTCCCGGTGTGCTCGCCGTACTGGGTGACCGGCGAGGCACCGGCGAACACCAGCACCGGCACCCGGCCTTTCGCGGCGTTGTGCAGCATGCCGCCGATGTTCTGGGTGCCGCATTCCACGTGCACGAGCACCGCCTGGGCCTGGCCTGTGGCCTGGGCGTACCCCTGCGCCGCGGAGAAGGCCACGCTCTCGTGCGGGCAGAGCACGAGCTCGGGGAACCTGTCCACGGTGCCCCCGGCTCGCGCCCGCGCGTAGGCCTCGATCAGGCCGGAGTGGTCGCTGCCGAGGTTGGCGAACACGTAGCGCACGCCGACCTCGGTCAACGCCTCCAGGAATGCCGTGCTGGTGGTGTACCACGGTGCGCTCATACCCACAGCCAACAACCCCGGACGGGTGGCGCGCACGTCGCGCATTTCGGCCAATGAAACCGGATCGAAGCCGGGGCTCAGCCGCCCGCGAGCACCCGGGAAAAGCCGCGCGCCGCGGTGAGCACGGCCGGAGCCAGCCGCTCGGCGGTCACCGCGCTCGCCCTGCCGGTGATCGAAATCGCCGCGACCACCGCACCGTCCGGTCCGTACACCGGGGCCGCCACCGCGGACACACCGACCTCGGCCTCCTCGTAGTTCACCCCGTAGCCGCGTTCCCCGGTGCGGTCCAGCTCCCTGCGCAGCAGGCCGGGCAGCACGATGGTGCGCGGGGTGTACCGGGTCAGGCCACACTCGACGGTCCGCACGAACCGCTCGCGCCCGGAGTTCGCCAGGAACACCTTGCCGGTAGCGGTGCAGTACGCGGGCAGCCGGCCGCCCACCCTGGAGATGATCCGTACCGACGACCGGCCGGAGACCTTGTCCACGAACAGCGTGCTCAGGTCGTCACTGATCGCCAGATGCACGTTCTCGTGAGTCGCCTCGTAGAGGTCGGTGAGGTACGGCCGCCCGGTGTCGCACAGCGTTCGGGTGCGGGAGACCTGCTGCCCCAGCCGGAACAGTTTCATCCCCAGCTGGTAGCCGGAATCCACCCGATCCAGCGCGCCCCAGGACACCAGCTCACCCAGCATGCGCAGCGCGGTGGGCTTGGGCAGCCCGCTGCGCTCCGCCAGCTCGGCAAGGCTCAGCTCGGTGTCTGCGGGGCCGAAGGCGTCGAGCAACCGCAGCGCTCGCGGTAGCACCGCCTTGGGCACGAGGTCATCCGGCATGTCGCGAGTGTTGAGCACGGCCGCGGCTACACGCAACACTCAGGACTCCCGGCGAGCGGCGAACGCCCGCCGGGCGATCTGGTCGTAGTCGGTACCCGCGGCCGCCGGGTCGCCCCGGCCGGCGAGGCTGCCGAGCCACGCGCAGAGGAACCCGAAGGGCACCGACACCAGCGCGGGAATGGTCAGCGGGAACACCGCCTCGGCGCCGAGCACATCCGGACCGAGCAGCACCAGGCCCACCGCGGAGACCAGCCCGCCGACCAGGCCCGCCACCGCGCCACGGCGGTTGAACCGGCGCCAGTACATCGTCAGCAACAACACCGGCATGGTGGTACTCGCCGCGACGGAGAACGCGACGTTGCCGAGGAAAGCCACGTTGAGGGTCTTGGCTGCGAAGGCCACCAGCATCGCGATCACCGCGATCGCCGCGCCCGCGACCCTGCCGACCAGCAACTGCCTTCCGCGCGACACCGCGCCGCGCCTGAGCACGGTGGTGTACAGGTCGTGCGCCACCGCACCGGAGGACGCGATGGAAAGGCCGGCCAGCACCGCGAGAATGGTGGTCATCACCACGCCCGCGACGATCGCGAACAGCAGGTTCCCGCCGAGGGTCTCGGCCAGCCGCGGCGCGGCCAGGTTGCCCGCCTCGTTGTCCGCGCGGATCGCGTCCCTGCCGACCAGGTTCAGCGCGGCGTAGCCGAAGATCGGCAGGACGCAGAAGAAGAACGCGTAGATCCACATCGCGACCTGGATGGACTGCCGCGCCGCACGCCCGTTGCGTACGGTCAGGAACCGCACCATGACGTGCGGCAGCCCCATCATGCCGAGCACCATGCCCAGCAGCAGCGAGATCGTGTCCAGCGAGCCGGTGAGGTCCCCGTGCCGCGGCGCGATCACCTCGGCGCCGAACCGGCTCGCGGCCTCCTGCATCGAGCCGAGCGGGTTACCACCGGTCTCGACCGTCACCAGCACCAGCAGGGCGAACACGGTCCCGATCAGCAGCACCGCCTTGAACACCTGGATGTAGGTGGTGCCGACCATGCCGCCGAGGAAGGTGTAGACGGTCATCAGCGTGCCGATCACCAGCACCGCAACCGGGAAACTCACCCCGAGCAGCAGCTGCGCGAGCAAGCCCGCCCCGATGAACTGGATCACCATGTAGATGATGCTGATGACCAGAGTGGACAATGCCATCACGCCACGTAGCCCGCGGCCGTCGAACCGGGCGGCCACCGCGTCGGCCAGGGTGTAGCGGCCGAGGTTGCGCAACGGCTCGGCGATCACCAGCAGCATCAGCAGGTAGGCCGCGGGCACCCCGACGGCGAGGTAGAAGCCGTCGAACCCGCCCAGTGCCACCGCGCCGGTGATGCCGAGCAGTGCCGCGGCCGACAGTTGGTCGCCGGCAAGGGCGAGCCCGTTCTGCCAGCCGCCGATGCGGGAGGAGGCCACATAGTGGTCATCGGCATTGTTGTTGCGCCGGGACGCGTAGCTGGTGAGCACGAGGGTGACCGCGATCAGCGCCACGACGATCAGGACTGCGGTGGTATTCATCGGTCCCCTCCCCCGCGCTCGACGCGGTTGGCCCACAGGCAGAAGGCGACCGCGCCCAGTACCGGAAGGACCATCACCGCGAAGCCGACCAGGTAGCCGACACCGATCCCGTTCACCACCCCGTCGAGCAGCGTGGTGAACGAGGTGATCACCGGGAACGCCATGAACCCGACGAGGGTGATCGCCGCCGCGGTCAGCGCGACCCGTTTCCTGCGGCGGATCGCCGCCGCGGCCTGTCCGATGTCCTCGGTGTCCACGCCGCCCTCGTCGGGGGCCTTTCCGGTCACCACCGTGTGCCTCCTCGATACCGCGTCGTATCCCGGCGGGCACAGCATCGAGTAGCCGGTCGGCCGGGCGAAACCCGGCTATTTCGGTCAGTGAAACGGATCAGGAGAAGGGGAGGCCGACGTAGTTCTCGGCGAGGCTGGTGGCCGCGGCCGTCGACTCGGCGGTGTAGCGCAACTGCGCCAGCTGCAACTGCCGCTGGAACGGGTCGTTCCCCGGGAAGCGGTGCAGCATCGAGGTCATGAACCAGGAGAAGTGCTCGGCCCGCCACACCCGACGCAGCGCTGTGTCCGAATAGGACTCCACGAGATCGCTCTCGTTGTGCAGCAGCAACCTCTCCAGGGCACGGGCCAGCAGGTGGACGTCACCGACGGCGAGGTTCATCCCTTTGGCCCCGGTCGGCGGGACGATATGCGCCGCGTCCCCGGCCAGGAAAAGGCGCCCGTAACGCAGCGGGGAGGCCACGAAGCTGCGCATGGTGCTGATGCCCTTCTCCCGCAGGGGACCCTCGTGCAGCCCGGACTCCCCGCCGAGCGCGAGCCTGGCGTGCAGTTCGGTCCAGATCCGATCGTCCGGCCAGGACTCGATCTCCTCGTCCGGATCCACTTGCAGGTAGAGCCGGGTCAGCTCCGGCGACCGCATCGAGTAGAGCGCGAAACCGCGCTCGTGGTGGGTGTAGATCAGCTCCTCGCGCACCGGCGGCGCCTCGGCCAGGATGCCGAGCCAGGCGAAGGGGTACTCGTGCTCGTGAACGGTCAGCGCGGTCTCCGGGATGGCCTGCCTGCTGACCCCGTGGAAGCCGTCGCACCCCGCGATCACCGCGCAGGCCAGCTCCCGCGGCCTGCCCTCGGCGTCGGTGAAGGTGATCGCCGGGCGGTCCGAGGTGAGCCCGTGTACCGCCACCTCGGACACCTCGAACAGCAGCTCCCCTCCGGCCTCCAGCCGGGCCGCGATCAGGTCCTTGACCACCTCCTGCTGGCCGTACACGGTGATCGACCTGCCGAGCAGCTCGTCGAAGCCGATCCGGTGGTCGGCGCCGTCGAAGCGCAGCGAGATGCCGTGGTGCACCATGCCCTCGAGGTCCATCCGGGCGCCGAGGCCGACCTCACGCAGCAGTTCGGCGGTCGGATGCTCCAGCACGCCTGCCCGGACCCTGCGCTCCACGTAGTCCCTGCTCCGCGCCTCCAGCACGACCGAGTCGATCCCACGCAGGTGTAGCAGGTGCGACAGCAACAGCCCCGCCGGTCCCGCCCCGATGATTCCCACCTGCGTACGCATGCACCAACCTCCGTATCGCTCGACCATGCCGCGGCCATGGTGCCCGCCGCCCGGCGTCCGAGCCGACCATGAGCTTCCGCTGAGCCGAAACCCGGTCCGGTCGCGAGCGACGCGATCGATTATCTTCCACTCAACGGAAGCCGTCGACACCAGTGGAGAGGGAGTCGCATGGCAGGAAACAGCACCCGCCCCGGCCAGCCGGTGACCGCACGGGCGCTCGCCCTGCTCAGTGCCTTCGACGTGGCCCACCCGCGGCTGACCCTGTCCGAGATGGCGCAGCGGGCGGGCCTCCCGCTGGCCACCGCGCACCGGCTGGCCGCCGAGCTGGCGGCGTGGCGCGCGCTGGACCGCGACGACGAGGGTGGCTACCGGATCGGTCTGCGGCTGTGGGAGGTCGGGCTGCTGGCCCCGGTGTCCAGCAGGCTGCGCGAGACCGCCCTGCCGTTCCTGCAGGAGTTGTACGAGTCCAGCAGGGAGAACGTGCACCTCGCCGTCCGGGACGGCTTCGACGCGCTGTACGTGGAGAAGCTCTCCGGGCACCGCTCGGTGCCGATCGTCTCGCGGATCGGCACCCGGCTTCCGCTGCATCCCACCGGGGTGGGCAAGGCTCTGCTGGCGCACGCCGACCCCGCGCTGGTGCGGGCCTACTGCGAGCGCCCGTTGCCCCGGTTCACCCGGTACACCATCGCCGAGCGCGGCCGGCTGCTGCGCGAGCTCGAGCTGACCAGGGAACGCGGGCACGCGCAGACCAACGAGGAGATGTCGCTGGGCTCCTGCTCGGTCGCCGTGCCGATCCTGCAGGCGGACGGCACCCCGGTGGCGGCGCTCGGCCTCGTGGTCCATTCCACCCGCGCCGAGCTGCCGAAACTCGTTCCGCCGCTGCGTGCCGCCGCCACCGGGATCGCCCGCAGGCTGGCCGAGACGGGCGGGGATGCCTTTCGGCCAGTGGAACGCCAGACGTGACAGTGGGGCGCGAGCGTGGTCACAGTACGGCCCATGACGCTGCTGGACACCACCATCTGGACAGGCAGGATCGCCGGCGAGGGCTGGCGGACCGGCAGCGGTGGAGACCGCGCCGTCATCGAACCGGCGACCGGCACCGAGCTCGGCCGGCTGGGCATGGCCGGGGCCGAGGATGTCGCGCACGCCGCGGAAGCGGCCACCGGCGCGCAGCGGGACTGGGCCGCCCGCCCCTACCACGAGCGGGCCGAGGTGCTGCGCCGCGCGGGTGAGCTGTGGCAGCGGCACGCCACCGAGGTGCAGGACTGGCTGATCGCCGAGGCCGGTTCGGTCCGGGCCAAGGCGACCGTGGAAACCGATATGGCGGCGCAGGAGTGCTTCGAGGCGGCCGCGCTCACCTCCGCGCCACGCGGTGAGCTGCTGCCCTCGGCCGCGGACCGGCTGTCCATGGCCCGCCGGGTTCCGGTGGGCGTGGTCGGGGTGATCGCGCCGTTCAACTTCCCGCTCATCCTCGCCATCCGCTCGGTGGCGCCCGCGCTGGCGCTCGGCAACGCGGTGATCCTGAAACCGGATCCGCGCACCGGAGTCAGCGGCGGTGTGACGCTGGCGCGGATCTTCGAGGAGGCCGGGCTGCCGGAGGGCCTGCTGCACATGCTGCCCGGCGAGGTGGAGGCGGGCGAGGCGCTGGTGACCGACCCGCTGGTGCCGGTGATCTCGTTCACCGGCTCCACCGGCGCGGGACGCAGGGTCGGCGAGCTGGCCGCGCGCCACCTCAAACGCACCCACCTCGAACTCGGCGGGAACTCGGCGATGGTCGTGCTGGACGATGTCGACCTGGACGCCGCCGTCGGCCTCGGCGCCTGGGGCTCGTTCCTGCATTCCGGGCAGATCTGCATGGCCACCGGTCGACATCTGGTGCACGAGAGCCTGCACCGGGACTACGTGGAACTGCTGGCGGCCAAGGCCGACGCGCTGCGGGTGGGTAACCCCGCCGCGGAGGACGTCGCGCTCGGCCCGATCATCGACACGGGCCAGCGGGACAAGGTCCACTCCATCGTTCAGTCGACGGTGGACTCCGGAGCCATGCTGGCCGCGGGCGGCAGCTACCAGGACCTGTTCTACCGGCCGACGGTGCTGTCCGGAGTGGACATCGAGATGCCCGCCTACGCGCAGGAGGTGTTCGGGCCGGTCGCGCCGGTGCTGCCGTTCCGCACGCCGGAGGAGGCGGCCGCGCTGGCCGCGGACAGCGAGTACGGGCTCAGCCTCGGCATCGTGACCAGGGACGTCACCAGGGGGCTCGCGCTGGCCGAGCGGATCCCGACGGGCATCGTGCACATCAACGACCAGACGGTGAACGACGAGGCGGTGGCCCCCTTCGGCGGCACCGGCGCCTCCGGCACCGGCAGCCGGTTCGGCGGACCGAACGCCAACATCGAGGCGTTCACCGACACCCGGTGGATCACCGTGCGGGGCGAGCCCGCGCGGTACCCGTTCTAGCTATCGTGCCTGCTATGGACGCCGCTCCCCGCCGGATGGTGATCATCGGCTACGACCAGGCGGAACTGCTGGACATCGCCTGCCCCGCCAGCGTGCTGGACGCGGCCAACCGGCACGGCGCGCGGCCCGCCTACCAGGTGGAGTTCGCCAGCCTCGGCGGGCGGCCGGTGACCTCGGCCTGCGGTATCGCGCTCGGGGTACAGGCGAAACTGGAGGGCATCCGGGGCGCGCTGGACACGGTGCTGGTCGTGGGCGGCTGGGGACACGAGGCGGTCGCCGCGGACGAGCGGCTGGTGGCCCAGGTCCGGCGGCTCGCCGGGCTGAGCAGGCGCACCGCCTCGGTGTGCACCGGGGCCACCGTGCTGGCCGAGTCGGGGCTGCTGGACGGGCGGCGGGCCACCACTCACTGGTGGTGGGCACGCGAGCTGGGACGGCGGTACCCCGCCGTGACGGTGGACCCGGCACCGATCTACCTCAAGGACGGCGAGGTCTACACCGCGGCGGGGGTGACCAGCGGGCTGGATCTCGCGCTGGCCTTCGTCGAGGAGGACCACGGTCCGGACCTGGCGCGGCAGGTCGCCCGGTCGCTGGTCACCTACCTGCACCGGCCGGGCAACCAGGCCCAGGTCAGCATGTTCCTCGCCGGACCACCGCCCGAGCACGGGCTGGTGCGCTCGCTGACCAGCCATATCGCGGCCAATGTGGACACCGACCTGAGCGCGGGGGCGCTGGCGCGCAAGGCCGGGGTGAGCGCGCGACAGCTGACCCGGCTGTTCGACCTGCACCTCGGGGCCAGCCCGGCCCGTTACGTGCGCACGGTGCGCGTCGAGGCGGCCGCCCACCTGCTCGCCTCCACCCGGCTCCCGCTCACCGCGGTGGCCCGCAGGTGCGGGTTCAACTCCACCGAGACCCTGCGCCGGGCCTTCATGGACCACTACGGCAGCACCCCCTCGGTCTACCGTGGCCTGGTGAGCGACCGCGGGAACGGCCAACCCACCGACGCGGATGGCCAACTCGGGCGCGCAGAGAGCAAACTCACGCGCGCGAGCGGCAAACACGCTTACGTGAGCGGCAAACACGACTCCTAGGGCCACGGGAGGGTGGCACCGCGGGTGAGCCGGGGCAGCGCGCCCACCCCGCCGCCGCCGGTGCTCGGGCGGACCAGGCCCGCGCGCACGGCCACCCCGGCCGCCTCCCCACGCGAGGCGCAGCCGAGCTTGCCCAGCAACCGCTCCACATAGGTCTCCACGGTGCGGCGGCTGACCACCAGCTCGTCCGCGATCGCCTGGTTGCTCAGCCCGGCCACGATCCCGGTGGCCACGTCCACCTCACGGCCGGTCAGCCCGAGCTCGTTGGCGAACGGGGTGCTGGCCACCACCACCCCGCTGCGGTTGGTGTCCACCACGTTCAGCATCGCGGCCCGGTGCCAGCCCGCCGCGTCCGGCCACAGGAACGCCAGCCAGGCCGCCCACATCGCCCGGAACGACTCGGCCAGCTCCACGATGCGCGGGTCCCGCGCCAGCGGGCTCGGCTCGCGCCCGGCGAGCGGCAGGAACTCCCCGCCGGGCACGAGCCTGCTGGCCGTCCATTCCCTGCCGAACCGCCCGTCCAGCTGCGGGCAACGCAGCGGGTCGACCCGTCGGGCCAGCGCGGGTCCGACCTGGGCGACGAACTCCCTGGCCCGCTCACCGAACGCCTGCCGGACCGGCGCATTCAGGTGCAACATTCCCACCCTGCGCCCCGCTTCGGATCGCAGGGTCGCGGACAATCCGTCCTCGAAACCGGCGGGCCGCAATTTCTCCTGATAATGTGGCGAAGCACGAAAATGCTGCGGCATATCGTCCATCAGTAACGGCATCCTGGACGCGAACAACTGCACGCCCCACCGGGTACGCGGCAACGCGTGCGCGAGGTCCTGGGAAATCGACTTCCGGTAGCCACGCTCCGCGACCACCACGAATCTGCGTGCGATCGGGTCCCATCCGGTGACCTGCGCGGCGCACACCTCGGGAATCGCGCTGGCCAGCGCCTCGAACATCTCCTCCCACTCGACCTCGGCCGCCGTGCCCATGGCGTAGCCGATCCGCATCGCAGCAGCAACACACAAAGGCTCCATCGCCGCTCCTCGCGGATATCCGCCGAAAACCACTCCACACCAGCGGGATACGTGGGAGTCGAAACATACATTCGGCGAACAATGCTGGTCAAGCGCTTAGCTCTGGTTCAGCGCCGCGGCCGAACGCGGCCCTTCCGGATCCACCGCCTCCCGGTCCAGCCACAGCTCGTCCACCGCGGCACGCAGCTCGGCCCCGTGCTGCTGCGCCAACCGCACGGCCTCGATGTTCTCGGTGAGCTGTTCCTGCCTGCTGGCACCGAACAGCACCGTGCTGGTCGCCGGGTGGGTGAGGCAGAAAGCGACCGCGGCCTGCGCGGGTGTGGCATCGAAGGAACGGGCGATCTCGGCCAGTCGCTCGGCCGCGCCGGCGATCCCTCCGCGGATCCCACCGGGGTCCTTGCCGATCATCCGCTCCGGGTCCAGGTTCCCGGCGAGCATCCCGCCCTCGAGTACGTCCGATGCCTCCAGGGTGAGTCCGATGTCCCGAGTCAGCTCGCCGAAGGGCGTACCGTCCGCAATGGACCGGCGGACCACGCTGTACTTCAGCTGGGCCAGCTGCGGACCAGTGACCCCCGCCGCCATGGCGGCCTCGTGCGCGGAACGGATATCCGTGCAGGACCAGTTGTTCACGCCCCAGGAACCGAGCTTTCCCCTGGCGATCAGATCACCGAGGTCCTCCACCAGCCGCGGCAGGTCCGGCTGGAGACCGGCGATGTCGCCGAGCACGGCGAAATCGGCGTATTCGGTGCCGACCCGCAACAGCAGTTCGTCGAGTTGCTCGGAAAGCGATTGTTCCTGGTAGTTGTTCACCCACAACTTCGCGGACAGGAGATAATTTTCCCTCGGTACACCCGCGGCACGCATGATCTGGCCGAACAGCACGTCGGTGAACGATTCCGGAACCCGTTTACCGTCCACGACGAGGCCGCCGTAATAGCCGACGTCGAAGAAATTGATCCCGCTGTCGACGGCGTACCGCATCATGGCCACCGCGTCGGTGAACCGCATCCGGTCGTAGGTGTGCCAGGAGCCCAGCGACAGCACGGAGACATCCGGGCCGGCGGTGCCGATCTTGCGGTGTGGAACCTTCATACCTTTCCTTCCGTGGTTGTCAACGGCTTTCCGGCCGTGCCGAGGTCGCTGCCGAACGCCCTGCGCAGTGCGCTCACGGCCCGCTCGTGCGCGACCGCCGAGATGCTGAGCTGCTCGGTGAGCAGCGCGAAGAAGCCATGGATCTGGCCCGGGTAGCGCGCCAGCTCGCAGAGCACCCCCGCGGTGAGCAGGCGGTGCGCGTACTCCTCGCCCTCGTCCCGCAGCGGGTCGTACTCGGCGGTCAGGACCAGCGCGGGCGGCAGCCCGCCGAGATCCTCGGCGGCCAGCGGCGCGAGGTAGGGGTTGACCAGGTCGGCGGCGCTGCGCGGGTACTGCTCGAAGAACCAGTCCATACTCGCCTTGCTGAGGAAGTAGCCCTCGGCGAAGTCCCGGTAGGAGGCGCGGTCCTCGCTCGGCGGCGCGGTCACCGGGGAGGCCAGCAGCTGCAGTACCAGGCCGGGCCCGCCGTGGTCACGGGCCATCAACGCGCTGACCGCGGCGAGGTTGCCGCCCGCGCTCTCCCCGCCCACCGCGATCCGCCTGCTGTCCACCGCGAGCTCGGCACCGTGCCCGGCGACCCAGCACACCGCGGCGAAGGCGTCCTCGGCCGCGGCCGGAAAGGGGTGTTCCGGTGCCAGCCGGTAGTCGACCGAGATCACCACCACCTCGGCCCCGCGGCACAGCGCGCGGCAGGTGGCCTCGTTCTCGTCCAGCGAGCCGATCACCCAGCCTCCACCGTGGAACCAGACCAGCGCGGGGAACGGGCCCTCGCCCACCGGCCGGTACACGCGGATGCGCAGGTTCCCGCCCGGGCCGGGGATGTCCCGCTCGTAGCGGTCCCCCACCGGCGCGGGGTCGCGTGGCGGGCGCCAGGACCGCGCGAACCGCTCGCGCATCTCGGCCGGCGAAAGGGCGCCCGGTTCCAGGGTCGCCGCCGCGGCCTCGCCCTCGGCGATCACCGCGCGGGCTTCGGGATGTAGGGGCATCACCACACTCCTCACTCACTCACGAACCACCGCAGCACGTTCGCGGTCACCCGCGACACGTCGTTGTCGTCCTCCGCGTGGGACAGCGCTCCGCACCAGCCGATGGAGCCGGTGGCGAACACCGCGCCGCCGCCCGGCCTCCGCAGCAGGGTGAGATCGGCCCTGCGGTCGTCGACCGGGTCGGCTCGCGGATGGCCGAACGCCGGGCCGGTACAGGCGGACATGTACTCCTCGCCGAGCATCGCCCTGCCGAGCAGGGTGATGTCCGGCGGTGACCCGAGCAGCACGTCGACGCCGTCGGTCTCGAAGGAGGCGGCGCCGTCCAGCACCGAGCCGTACCCGCCGAGCGGTGCCGAACGGTCCACCCCGGCGAGGATCAGGTCCGCGGCGGGGTCCCCGGGGTCGGGGGTCAGCCGGTAGGCCGTCCCGGTGGTCATCCCCGCCGCCGTGGAGCCGATGCCGAACAGGGTGTGCGGCGACCTGCCGCGCTCGGCCCACAGCCCGCCGGGCTCGCCGGTGCTGGCCAGATGCAGCTCGCCCGGCTCGGCCTCCCAGGTGCGCACCCCGGAGAACCCCCTGCGTAACTCGGCGATCTGCCGCCGATCCCCGGCGATGGCGGTGACCCAGTATGCGCCGTTGCCGCCGAGGTAACCGAGCTTGCCTCCACCATCCACATAGGACTTCACGGCGTCCAGCATGGCGCCGGTCCAGTACTCCGGATGGCTGCCGGTGATCACCGCCCGGTACTCGCCGAGCGCGCGGGCGCCCTCGGCGTCCAGGTCGTGATCGGTGAGCAGGTCGAAGGCGAAGCCCTGGCGCTCCAGCCAGCCGATCAGCTGGACGTCCTCGCTGTACTGGTGCGCGGCGCCGAGGTAGCGGAACAGGTGGTCATCGCGCATGCCCAGCAGCGGGCGCAGCGAGGAGGCCGTGCACACCCCGCTGCCGTCGGTGTGCCGGTCGTACAAGCTGTGCAGCAGGTTGTCCCTGGCGAACCGGGCCGCCACCTCGCGCGGGTCCTCCGGCCGCACCGGCTGGCGCAGGTGGTCCAGCGCGTAGGCCAGATAGCTGAGGGTCGGCACCAGCAGCAGCAGCGGTGCCTTCTCCGTGTCGAGCCGAGGGCGCACGAAGAACGGAACCCTGTCCACCCCGTCCGTTGTGGACAGTTCGATGGCGTAGCACCCGGGATCCAGCTCCGCGGGCAGGTCCAGGGTGAACGCGGGATCCCAGCCCGCGTCGGCGAGATCGTCGGAGTGGAAGTGCACGGCGCCGTAGCCACGGTCGGCGTGCCGCCAGTCCAGTACGTCACCGGCCCAGTCATGCCCGGTGACCGCGCGCAGCGGCTGGTTGTGCAACCGGCCGTGGTGGCCGCCGACCGGATCCAGCATGTGGTCGCCGCTGATGTCGCAGGCGAGGTCCCAGTGCGCGGTCGCGCCGAGCCCGGAGGGCGAGGCCTGCCCCGCGGCGAGCTCGGTCAGCTCGCCGGCGGTCGGCACGCGGTCGAACACGCAGGGCGCGTCCAGCTTGCCGTCCAGGTTGTCCACCACCGTGCCTGCCTCCGCGCGGCCGCCGAGCAGCAGCGGCGCCGCGCCCACGGTCAGCTCACCCAGCGGCGGGACGCTCGCCTCCCCGGCTCCGCACTCGCCCGCCAGCGGGTCGCGCGGCAGCACGAGCAGGTACGCGCCCCCCGCCGGGTCGTAGCCACCGGCGAGCAGGTACCAGCGCCGTGGCCGCAGGGCGAGCTCGCCGTCCACCGCGACGACGCCCTGCCCGGTCCGCACCTCGAACGCGGGCCTGCCGTCGGCGAGCAGGTACAGCGCCGCGTACGGCCCGGCCTCCGGCTGCCCCTGGCTGATGATCGCGGCCCGCCCCTGCGGCAGGGCCGTCGGCCACAGCCAGCAGGCGAAGCCGATCGCGCCGCCGATCGGGGGCGGTGCCGGCACGCGGCCGAAAGAGCCGAAGTCGAAGTCCTGGTGCGGCAGCCGCACGGACTCCGGGGCACCGACCCGCACCGGGGTACGCACCGGCTCCCGCCCGTCGTGGCTGATCCGCAGCACCCGCACGGCGCAGTCGGCGCTGCGGGCGCTGGCCGATACCGCGATCCGCTCGCCGGGGCGCAGCGAGAACCGGTCGGTGTAGCCGACGACGGCCGCGGCGCTGTGGTCCACCGGGCGGCGGGTCATGACACGCTCCCCAGCAGTTGGCCGCCCTCGACCGGCAGCACCGTCCCGGTGATGTGCCGCCCCTGCTCCGAGGCCAGCAGCAGTACCAGTGGCACCAGGTCGGCGGGCTCGGCGATGCGGCCGAGCGGGATCCGGGACGTCCAGGCCGCCCTGGCCGCGGGCTCGGCCAGCGCCTCGCTGGTCAGCGGGGTGTCCACCGGGCCGGGGGCGATCGCGTTGACCCGGATCCGGTGCGGCGCCAGTTCCAGCGCCGCCGATCTGGTCAGCGCGTTCACCCCGGCCTTGGTCGCCTCGTAGTGCCCGAGCCCCGCGGTCGGCTGGAAGGCGCCTGCCGAGCTGAGGTGCACGATCGCGCCGCCGGTACCGGCCTCCGCCATCGCGTTGCCTACGGCCCTGGTCAGCAGGAAGGTGCCGAGCAGGTTCACCTCCAGCGCGGCGGTGAACGCCTCGACCGGCAACGACCGCAGCGGGCCGGCGCCGCCGACCACGCCCGCGCTGTTCACCAGCACCTCGACCGGCCCCAGCACGCGGGTGGTCTCCGCGACCGCGGCGAACACCGAGTCCGGGTCCCGCACGTCCAACCCGATCCCGAGCCCGTCGACCTCCCCTGCCAGCTTGCGCACCGGCAGTTCGGCCAGGTCGGCCACGGCGACCCTGGCACCGCGTTCGGCGAGTGCCCTGGCCACCGCGGCGCCGATCCCACCCGCCGCGCCGGTGACCAGCGCCACCGTGCCGGCGAAGCCCGCTTCCTCGGACATCTCCGCCATGCCGCTCACGCCGCCTCGGCGATCATCACCCGCGGGCTGCCGGGCAGCGCCCTGGTCTCCAGCCAGCTCCAGCCGGTGGCCGCCAGCCAGTCGCGCACCTCCGACTCCGGGTACACCACGGTCCCGTCGACCACCAGGTACTCCCCGGCGAACAGCGGGTCCAGCCGACGACCCTCGGCCGGGTCGAGCAGGAAGTCCAGCAGCAGCAGCCGGGCCCCGGTCTCCGCGGCCCGCCGTGCCTTGGCCAGGATCAGCCGGTTCTGCTCGGCGTCGTAACGGTGCACGACGTGTTCCAGCAGGACGAGGTCGTAGAGATCACAGCCGCCGGGGATCGGGTCGGTGAGCACATCGGCGTCATGGAACTCGATCCGCTCCCCGCCACCCCGGGAGGCCGCCTTGCGCGCGGCTTCCAGCAGGTCACCGGTGGCGACGAAACTGCCACACAGTGCCGGGTTGCGGGCGGCCGCCTCGATGAGGAAAGCCGGGGTCAGCCCGGCGAGGTCCAGCATCCGCCGGTGAACGCCGAAGTCGTAGTGCTCGGCGAGCAGCATGGCGTGCAGCGAGTTGTAGGCCTGCACCCCGTCGAGGAACACCTCCCCCGCCTCGCCACTGAGGTCGAAGGGGACCGGCGCGGCCGTGCGCACCGCGCCGGCGTAGGACTGCCAGTGCGGGAAGCTGAGCCGGTCCCAGAAGGTCAGGAACCGCCGCAGGTCGGGTCCTTCCCCGCGGCCGCTCAGGTAGACATCGGCCGCGGCGGAGTTGCGGTAGCGGCCGTCGGCCCACTCCACGAGGCGCAGGCCCACCATCGCGTCGGCGAGGATGCGCGCCGAGCGTTCCGGCAGGTCGAGTTCCTCGGCGAGCTCGCCGGAGTTCAGCGGGCGCTCGGCCAGCGCCGCGAACAAGCCGTGCTCGCTGGCGGTGAACAGCTGCTTGGCCGCCATGAAACCGGTCGCGGCATGCAGGATCGGCCCGGGGTTGGCGGGGGTCATGCTGGCTCCTTCAGGTCGAGGTGTGGGGAGATGACGGCCTTGGTGGTGGTCATCGACGCCATCGCGGCGAGCGCGGTTGTCGACTCCGCGAGCCCCGCCGGTGCGCCGAAGGCGGCCGAGAAGTCGAACCGGTCCCGAAAGGACTCCAGGAACCGCAACGCACCGTCCAGATCGGACACGTCACCGTTCAGCGAGCCGAGTACCTGGATCTCCCGGCTCATCACGACGTCCAGCGGGACGGCCCGCGCGTCCGGCCCGGCCAGCCCGACCACGACGTGCCGCCCGCGCTGCCCGCACATCAGCACACCCTCGTGGTTGGCGGTGGGCCCGCCGGCGAAGTCGAGTACCAGATCGGCGCCGCGTGGCCCGGTCAGCTCCGCCACCCTGGCCACCCTGGACTCCGGTTCGGTCAGCTCCCGCACGGAAACCACCTCGTCGGCGCCCCAGGCGCGGGCGATGGCGAGCCGGTCGGCCGGGGCCCCCACCGTGACGACCAGGCCGGCACCGCCGGCGCGGGCCAGCGCCGTGCCGAACAGCCCGAGCGGGCCGGAGCCCTGCACCACCACGGTCTCCCCGTGCCGGACGCCGCCCGCGCGCCGCACCGCGCGCAGCGCGGTCTTCACCGCGCAGCCCGCGGCGGCGGCCCAGTCGTGCGGCATGTCCTCCGGCACCACCAGCCTGGCCGCCCCCGGCGGCAGGTAGCAGTACTCGGCGAGGCCGCCGGTCACGTACGGCGGCCGGTCCGCCCGTTGCCGGAACCCGTAGCCGCGGTCGGCGCACAGCACCGGCTCGCGCAGCACCGTGCAGCCGTGGCAGTGCCCGCAGGTGGACTCCGACCAGACCAGGCGGGTGCCGATCCCGACCGGGCGGCCGCGCGCGTCCCGGTCGGCTCCCTCGCCGAGCGCGACCACGGTGCCGACCATCTCGTGCCCGAGCACGATGGGCAGTTCGACACCGGGCATCCCGCCCTGCCACAGGTGCGCGTCGGTGCCGCAGAGGGTGGTGCGGTCGATCCGGACCACGGCGGCGCCGGGTTCGGGCTCGGCCGGCAGCGGCAGTTCCTCCAGCACCAGCGGCCGCCCGTACTCGCGCAGGACCGCGGCCCTGGTCGTGGCGGGGCTCATCGCGGGTTCCCCGCGGCTTCGGCGGTGTGCTCGGCGAGGAAGTCCAGCACCTGCCGCCACGCGTGCGCGCAGGCCCGCTCGTGCTCGGCGAAGCCACCGTCGAAGAAGGAGTGGGGAGCCTCCTCGTACAGCTCGAACCGGTGCGGTACCCCGGCCTCGGTCAGCTCGGTTCCGAACCGCCGTGCCTCCTCCGCCGGGGTCAGCACGTCCGCGCCCGCGGCCAGCACCAGTAGCGGTGCCCGCATTCGCGGCAGCAGGTCGCGGCACTCCTCGGGACGCCCGTAGAAGCCGATCGCACCTGCCAGGTCGTCGGCCAGCGCGGACTGGCCCCAGGACAGCGCGCCGCCGACGCAGAAGCCGACGGTGAACGCCGAGCCGACCTCGCCGAGCGCGCCGGAGCGCAGGTGCTCCAGCGCGACGCGGATGTCCGCGGCCGTGTGGTCCGGACGCAGCTTCGCGATGTGCTCGAAGCCGTCGAAGTCCGGGCCACGCCGGTCGTCACTCGCCGTGCGGCCGTAGTAGTCGATGGCGAGTGCGGGGACTCCGGCCTGCGCGAACCGTCGCGCCAGCTCGCGGTAGAAGTCGTGCAGCCCGCGCACGTCCGGCAGCAGCACGATTCCGGCACCGCTACCACGCTCCGGCACGGCGCGGTACGCCAGCACGCGGTTGCCGTCCGCCGCCCGCAGGGTGAGGTCGCCTGCCTCGGCCACCGCCACCGGGGCACCCGGCGGCACCGGTGGCCGAGATCCTTCACCATGACACATGGAAAGTCCTTTCTTCGCTGCTCAGGCGAACTCGTCCCAGCGTTCCTTGCGACGGCTCCACACCAGGACGATGAGGATGGCCACGAACGGCAGTACCCCGCGGTACTCCTTGATCTCCGACCAGGTGCTGGCGACGCTCTGCAGGATGCCGAGCGCCATCCCACCCACCAGGGTCAGCGGGAAGCTGCGGAAGGCACCGACCAGCGCGGCCGCCAGCGCGGGGGTGATCAGCAACGCCTGCGAGCCGAAGTCGCTGGCGAACTGCCCCGCGATGATCATGATCGCCAGCGCGCTGGCGGCTCCGGTGATCGCCCATACCGCCATCGCCAGCCGCGGCACCGGGATGCCGATCAGTTCGGCCGTCTGCGGCCGCTCGGCCAGCGCGCGGAGCAGCACCCCGATCCTGGTGTGCCGCAACAGCAACACCGGCACGATGGCGAACAACCCGGCCAGCAGCAGGGTGATCACGGCCATCCAGGTCACCACCACGTTGCCGAGGGTGAACGCCGGGGTGTCGAACGGTTTCGGGAAGCGGTGCGGGTGCTGGGCACCGAACAACCGCAGGCCCAGCGCTATGAACGAGGTGTACACCGCGACGGTGACGGCCGTCTTGATGCCCTCGCCCGCCCCGGAGAACCAGCGGACCATGATCAGCCCGACCAGCGCGTGCACCGCGGCGCCGACGCCGAGCCCGGCGAGCACGGCCAGCCACAGCGGCAACCCCTGCTCGACCAGCAGCACCATGGCGAAGGCGCCGAAGGCGCCCACCGCGGCCTGTGCGAAGTTGACCACGGCAACCAGCCGGTAGGTGAGCAGGATGGACAGCCCCATCAACGCGTACGCGCCCCCGGTGACCAGCCCCGCGATAGCTGCGGAAAGCTCGAGCACGGTGACCTCCTATCCGGCGTGTTTGCCGTCCATGAACGTGTGTTTGCCGTTCCCGCGCATGCGTTGGCCGTCCGCGCGGCAACCGCGCGGTCAGTCCCTTGGCAGGGTGATGAAGTCGGGGGTGACGACCTTCCACTGACCGTCCTCCAGTCGCACGATCTTCGAAGCCTGGTTGGGCGCGTGGCTCTCGCCCTCGCCGAACACCCAGGGCGTGCCGAGCATCGGGTGCTCGATGGGCTCCATCCCGCGCAACGCCTGGTTCACCGACTCCCTGGTGATCTCCCCCTCGATCGTCTTGAGCACCTCCACCATGAACGTCGCCGAGAGGTAACCTCCCTGGGAGAACGCCGTCGCGGGCGATTCGGCCCGCTGGACGGTCTCCCGCCATTCCTGGTTCGCCTGGCTCTCGGCCGTGTACGGCTCGAACTCGCTGCCCGCGTAGACGTTCAGTCCGAGCCCGGAAGCGGCCTCGGCCACGCTGTCGGTGTAGGACGGCGCGAGCAGCAGGAAGTCCACATCGGTCATTCCCTGCGTGCTCGCCGCCTGCAGCCACGGGACGACCAGTTGTTCGGTCGGGTTGAACAGCACCGCGTCGCACCGCTCCTGCTTGGCACGCAACAGGTACGGCGTCATGTCGCCGCTCTGCTGCACGGTGAGGTCGTTGACAACCAGCTCCTTGCCGGTCAGCTCCGACCACCGGCCCAGCGCCTGGTTCACCGCGTCCTCGCTGCCCGGCAGTACCACGGTGAAGTTGCAGACCCGTTGCGCATCGAGTTGCTCCGACGCGTACTGCAGCACCGCGGTCATCAGGGTGAACGGGCCCACGTTCACCGGCGCGATGTTCGGACTCTGGAAGCATTTCGGGCTCGCCCCGATCGCCATCACCGAGCTGATCCGCGCCTGGTTGTAGAAGCCACCGTTGACGTCGCAGTCGGTGAAGCTGGCCGAACCGGCCATCGCCACCACGTCGGAGTCCAGCAACTCCCGCGCCACCTGCGCGGTCCGCTGCGGGTTACCGGCATCGTCCTTCACGATGTACTCGACCTGGCTGCCGTTGATCCCGCCTGCCGCGTTGACGTCCTCGAACACCTGCTTCGCCGTCTCCACCACGTCGGTGGTGACGAAGTTCCCGGTCAGCCCGGCGATCGAGCCGATCTTGATCGTGTCGTCGCCGCCGGAATCGCATCCGGCCACGGCCGTCGCCGCGATCGCGGCAGCCGCCGCCAGCGCTCCCGGCCGTCGCATGGGTACTCGCATCGGTCTTCTCCTATCGGGTTTCCGGGGTCTTGTTGAGATCAGAACCCCCCAGGTAGGCCGCGAGTACGGCCTCCTCCCGCAGCACCCGCTCCGGCGGTCCCTGCGCGATCACCCTGCCGAAGTCGAGCACCACCAGCTCGTCGCAGACCGCCCTGACCAGCTCGATGTCGTGCTCGATCAGCAGCACCGAGGTGTCCGAGCGCTCCGGGATCTCGGCCAGCCGCGAGGCGAGCAGCCGGGTCTCGCCGCTGGAGTGCCCTGCGGCGGGCTCGTCCAGCAGCAGTACCGGTGGCGCGCCCGCGGCGAGCCCGGCCACCTCCAGCAGCCTGCGGGTGGCCACGTCCACGGCCTCCATCGGCACGTAGGCGGGTGGGCAGCCGAACCATGCCAGCTGCTCGTCGATCTCCTCCTTCGGCAGCCGCTTGCCCGCGGCGACCTGGAGGAACATCCCGACGTTCAACGCGTCCGGGACCCGCAGTTGCTGGAAGCTGCGCCGCACCCCCGCCCGTGCCCTCCGGTGCGCGGGCATGCCGTCCAGCGCGCGGCCACCGAGCACCACCGATCCGCCGTAGCCGTCCACGAACCCGGTCACCGCGTTCACCAGGGTCGACTTGCCGGCACCGTTCGGGCCGACCAGCCCGACCGTGGTGCGGGCGGGGACGGAAAGGGTCACCCCGTCCACCGCCACCAGGTTGCCGAAGCGCACCCGTAGTTCCCGCGTCTCCAGTACCGGCGGCCGGCCCTCGGTGTCCACTCCGGACTCATGGTTGCCGGGTCGCCGCGCGGCCACCGGTTCGGTCCGCGCCGGGGCCACCGGTTTCGCCTGCTCCTGTGCCTGCCGTTTGGCGCGCTTGGCGCGGTGCCGGGAGCGGATGTCGTCGGTCTGGCTCTTCCCGTGCCGCAGAATCAGGATCGCCGCGACGCCGAAGAACATCGCGCTGAGATCCTGCGGGATACCGACCTGGTCGATCAGCACCGGGAACACCGCCCCGAGGAGGCCGCCCAGCAGCGCGCCTTCCGGGTTGTGTGTACCGATGAACAGGGCGATAGCGAAGAAGGAAACCGAGGTCGCCGAAGTGAAGTTGGTCGCGGAGACCACCCCGAGCTGCCCCGCCATCAGGCCGCCCGCGACCCCCGCTATGAAGGCGCTGAGCGCGAAGGCGGCCAGCTTGCCGCGCGCGACGCTGATGCCGTGCGCGGCCGCGGCCCGCTCGGAGTGCCTGATCTCGATCAGTACACCGCCCATCCGGCTGCGGTCCAGCTTCCACAGCAGCAGGAACAGTGCCGCTGCCACCAGCGCGGCGAACACGAAATACTCGCTGTCGGAGGTGAAGCCCTCGGGCCTGGCGACGAAGTTGAACTCGTCCTGCCCGGGGAAGTTGATCGCGCCGAACACCACGTCCAGCGAGGTGGCGAAGGCGAAGGTGGCCACGGCCAGGCTCATCCCGCGCAACCGCAACGCCGGCAGGCCGATGGCCAGGCCGGCGACCACCGCGGCCAGTCCACCGAGCACCAGCCAGACCACGAACCCGCCGGGAACGTCGCCGACATTGGCCCAGCCGACGGTCCATGCGCCGATCGCGGCGAAGGACATCTGACACAGCGAGATCACCCCGGCCCGCCCGGTGATCACACCGAAGCTCTGCATGACCACAATGGACACCACGGCCCCGGTCAGCAGGAAGGTGAGGTACGACGAGGCTGCCAGGTACACGAGCAGCACGGCCACCCCGCCGAGCAGCAGGGAAAGGGTCGGCGGGCGGGCAGCGGTCAGGGACTTCATACCTGGCTCCTGGTCGGGTCACCGAGGTAGAGCGCGCGCAGCAGCTCCTCGTCGTCGAGCAGTTCGGCACGTTCCCCCTGGAAGACCACCTCTCCCCTGGCCAGCACGTAGGCGTGGTCGGCCACCGAGAGCGCGAGCGCGGCGAACTGTTCCACCAGCAGCACGCCGACCCCCGTGCCGGCAAGCTCGCCGACCGCGCGGGCCAGCCGCTCGATCACCATCGGCGCCAGGCCCAGCGACATCTCATCGATCAGCAGCACCTTCGGCCTGCCCAGTAGCGCGCGGCCCAGCACGAGCATCTGCTGCTCCCCGCCGGAAAGCAGCCCGGCGGCCACCGAACGCTGCTTGCCCAGTTCGGGAAACAGCTCGAAGGCCTCCTCGATACTCGCGTCCCGGCGGCAACCCGCCCTGAGATTGTCCACAACAGACAAATCGCGGAACACGGTGCGGTTCTGCTCGACGTGCGCCACCCCGGCGCGCGCCCGGCGCCACGGCCGCGCCTTCTCGATCCGCTGCCCGGCCAGCCGGACCTGTCCGGAGGAAACCCGGACCGCGCCCGAGATGCCCTCCAGCAGGGAGGTCTTGCCTGCCCCGTTGGCCCCGAGCACGACCGAGATCTTCCCCTCGGCCACGGTCAGGGACACGCCACGGACCACCGGCAACCCGGAGCGTTCGATCGTCACATCCTCGACCTCGAGCAGGTTCATCCCGCTCACCCCCGCACCGGCTCGCCGAGCTCCGCGGCCGAGGCCACCCCGTCCACCGCCGCCCGCTGGGCTGGTTGCAGGTCCTGCCGCGCCATCGCGCTCACCAGCGGCAGGAACGGGTCCGGCACGGTCCGCTTCCCGCTCAGGGTCTCCAGCACCGCCAGCCCGGAGAACGGGACGTACGCCGGGTTGTATCCGCCCTCGTGCGACAGCACCAGCCGCCCTTCGCACACCTCGCCCGCCACCCGCATCGCCAGCTCGGTCAGCGTCCGGAACCCGTCCGAGGTCACCATCTGCCTGCCGAGCGGGTCCATCGCGCCCGCGTCGAAACCGCAGGCGACCAGCAGCAGTTCCGGCTGGAAACGGCGGATCGCGGGCAGGCAGACGGTGCGCATCGCGTACTCGTATCCGCCGTCTCCCGTTCCGGGCGGCAACGGGAGATTCACCGTGCTGCCCTCGCCGGCACCGGCTCCCGTCTCGTCGACCCCACCCGAGTCCAGCGGGAAGACGTTGTCCTGGTGCATCGAGATCGCCAGCACGTCCGGGTCCTCGTAGAACACCGCCTGGGTTCCGTTGCCGTGGTGCACATCCCAGTCCAGCACCGCGATCCGGCGCACCCCGTGCACCCGCTGCGCGTGCCGGGCCGCGATCGCGATGTTGTTGAACACGCAGAAGCCCATGCCGCTGCCGGGAAGCGCGTGATGCCCCGGCGGCCGGACCAGCGCGTAGGCGTTGTCCACCCGGCCGTCGAACACCGCGTCGACCCCCTCCAGGACCGCGCCGGCGGCCAGCGCGGCGATCTCGTACCCACCACGCCCGAACGGCGAGATCCCGTCGCCCGCGTCCCCGCCTGCCCGGTCGCTGTCGGCACGGACGCGGTCGATGTGTTCCCGCTCGTGCACCCGCTCGATCTCGCGCACGGTGGCCTGCCGCGGTGAGAGTCGTACCAACTCCTCGATCAACCCGGAAACCACTACCAGCTCGTGAATGCGGCGTTTGGTGTCCGGATGCTCGAAATGCCACAACGGCTGCACGCCCTGGCGCGGGTCCGGCGGGAACAGGCCCGCCGCGCTTCCCGGGTCGTACCAGCCGAACATCTCGTGGTACAGGTAGCCGGTCGTCATGCGTACCTCCGGTGTCTGGTTGACCGGAAATCCTTCGCCACCGACGCCGGCGGGGCGGTCCGTGAAAATACCGAAATTCGTGGTGAACCCGTCCGCACGGCTTGGTTGCCGCACAGTCAACTGCCGATACTTCACAGGCAAGACCGGCATGGTCACCGCTGCAGATACTGCGTGAGTCTTGTCAGAGCGTTGTGCACAAGCTCCGGACGGCCCCGTCGACTGGATTGTGCAGAACGCCCTGGGGCGACCTGACAGGTTGACGGTTCACCAAAGGAGCACGCGATGGCCCGCTCGCTGTACATCGACGGCCGCTGGGTTGAGCCCGAGGGCGGGACCACGTTCCGCACCCTCGATCCCGCGACCGAGGAGCCGATCGAGGAGGTGTCGATGGCTGGCAGCCCCGAGGTGGACGCCGCGGTCGACGCCGCGCGGCGCGCGATGTACGCGCCCGGCTGGCGCGGGCTCGCCCCCGCGGACCGGGCCGGGCTGCTGTTCCGGCTCGCCGACCTCATAGCGCGACACGGCGCCGAACTCGCCGCGCTGGAGACCAGGGACCAGGGTCAGCCACTGGATGTCGCCAGGAACGTCAGCGTCACCGGCGCCGTCGAGCACCTGCGCTACTACGCGGGCTGGGTGACCAAACTGGAGGGCGCGGTCACCCCGATCGGCTACCCGGACACCCTGCACTACACCCGCCGCGAGCCGGTCGGGGTCTGCGCGCTGATCACCCCGTGGAACTTCCCGCTGATGATCGCCGTCTGGAAGCTCGCACCGGCGCTGGCCACCGGGAACACCGTGATCCTCAAGCCGGCGGAGCAGACCCCGCTGAGCACTGTCCGCCTGGTGGAGCTGGCCGAGGAGGCCGGGTTCCCTTCCGGGGTGGTCAACCTGCTGACCGGGGATGGCACCGTCGGGCGGGCGCTGGTCGAGCACCAGGGGGTCGACAAGGTCTCCTTCACCGGCTCGACCGAGGTCGGGCGCTCCATCGTCGCCGCGAGCGCGGGCAACCTGAAGCGGGTCACCCTCGAGTTGGGCGGGAAGACCCCGAGCATCATCGCGCGCGACGCCGATGTGGACGCCGTGGTGGAGGGCAACCTGCAGGGCGCCCTGCTCAACAGTGGTCAGGTGTGCGCCGCCTACTCCCGCTTCTACGTGGACCGGTCCAGGGCCGACGAGTTCATCAGCAAGCTGGCCGCGGGCGGCGACCGGCTGCGGATCGGCAACGGAGCCGATGGTGAGACGCAGGTCGGTCCGCTGGTGTCCGCGGAACATCTGTCCAAAGTAGAGAACCTGGTCAACGCCGGGGTCGGCGAGGGCGCGGAACTGGTCAGCGGCGGCGATCGCGCTGGCGAGCGCGGCTACTTCTACCGTCCCACGGTGTTCGCCGGGGTCACCGACTCGATGGTCATCGCCTCCACCGAGATCTTCGGCCCGGTGCTGCCGGTGCTCACCTACGACGGGGAGGACGAGCTGGCCGCGCTCGCCGAACGGGCCAACGGCACCGAGTACGGGCTGGCCGCGGCGGTATGGACCAACGACCTCTCCACCGCGCACCGGCTCGCCGCGGACATCCGGGCCGGCTCGGTCTTCGTGAACATGCCACCCGTCCCGGACCCGGCCGCGCCTTGGGGCGGCTTCAAGGCCAGCGGATGGGGCCGGGAGATGGGGCGCTACGCGCTGGACGCCTACACCGAGGTCAAAGGGGTCTTCGTACATCACGGCGGAGGTGGTGCATGACCGCGACCACGAGCACTCTCCACCCGCTCGACCCGCTGACCGCGGCCGAGATCGACCGCGTGCGCACCGTGCTCACCGAGGCCGGCCGCTGCGGCGAGAGCACCCGGTACGCCTCGGTGCTGCCGCTGGAACCACCGAAAGCCGAGGTGCGCGCGCACCGGCCGGGGCAACCGTGCACCAGGCGGGCGCAGGCGGTGCTGCTGGACGTGCGCACCGGCGGTTGTGCCGAGGCGACGATCGACCTGATCGCCGGGACGCTGCTGTCCCACCGCGAGCTGGACGTCGAGCACCGGCCCTACGGGCAACCGGCGGTCCTGATCGAGGAGTACGATCGCTGCGCCGACCTGGTCAAGGCCGATCCGCGCTGGCAGCAGGCGATGGCCCGGCGCGGCATCACCGACACCACGCACGCCTTCGTCGCGCCACTGGCTCCCGGGTTCTTCGACCGGCCGGACGAGCGCGGGCGGCGGCTGCTGCGCGGGCTCACCTTCCTGCGCGAGCACACCGAGGACAGCCCGTGGGCGCACCCGGTGGAAGGGCTGCTGGCCACCGTCGACCTGATCGCGGGCGAGGTGATCGAACTCGACGACGCCGGGGAGGTCCCGGTCCCCTACCGGCACGGCAACTTCGACCCGGCTTCGGTCGGGCCCGCGCGGACCAGCCTGAAGCCGCTGGAGATCAGCCAGCCCGAGGGCCCCAGCTTCCGGGTACGCGGCAGCGAGGTGGAGTGGGAGAGCTGGCGGTTGCGGGTCGGGTTCAACCCGCGCGAGGGCCTCACCCTGCACCAGGTCTCCTTCACCGAGGACGGGGAACCGCGGCCGGTGCTCTACCGCGCCTCGATCGCCGAGATGGTGGTCCCCTACGGCGATCCGGCGCCGTGGCGCCGGTGGATCAGCTACTTCGACGCCGGCGAGTACCTGCTCGGCAAGAACGCGAACTCGCTGAAGCTCGGCTGCGACTGCCTCGGCGTGATCCACTACCTGGACGCCGTTGTCGCCGGGGACCACGGCGAGCCGGTGGTCATCCCGCAGGCCATCTGCCTGCACGAGGAGGATCACGGGATCCTGTGGAAGCACACCAACGTCCTCACCGGCGCGGTGGAGACCCGCCGCTCCCGGCGGCTGGTGATCTCCTTCTTCACCACCATCGGGAACTACGACTACGGCTTCTACTGGTACTTCTACCTGGACGGCCGGATCGAGCTGGAGGTCAAGGCCACCGGGGTCGTGTTCTGCGGGGCCGCGCACCCCGGTACGGAAAGCCCGTACGCCACCGAGATCGCCCCCGGGCTGATGGCGCCGGTGCACCAGCACCTGTTCTGCGCCCGGCTGGACATGGAGGTGGCCGGGCAGCGCAACTCGGTCGAGGAGATCGACGTGCTGGGTGTGCCGGTCGGGCCGGACAACCCGTACGGCAATGCCTTCACCACCCGGACCACCCCGCTGCGCCGGGAGTCGGAGGCCGCCAGGCCCGCGGACCCGGCGGCGGGCCGGGTGTGGCGGGTGTTCAGTCCGGACAGCCGCGGCGAGCTCGGCAGACCACGGGGTTACCAGCTGGTGCCCCGGCCCGGCCCCACCCTGCTGGCCCGGCCGGAGGCGGCCGTGCACCAGCGCGCCACCTTCGCCACCAGGCACCTGTGGGTCACCCGGTATTCCGAGGACGAGCGGTTCCCCGCCGGGGACTACCCGAACCAGCACGCGGGTGGGGCCGGCCTGCCGGCGTGGACCGCCGCGGACCGGGACCTCACCGGAACCGATCTGGTGCTGTGGCACGTGTTCGGCCCCACCCACGTGCCCCGGCCGGAGGACTGGCCGGTGATGCCGGTGGACACCTGCGGCTTCACGCTCAAGCCGGTGGGCTTCTGCGACCGCAACCCCGCACTGGACCTACCGGCACCGGGGTGCCACCCATCCGCCAAGGAGGATTCATGAGCAGCACGCTGGAAGACACCGAGGGCTGGCTCCCGCTGGACGGCCTGCAGCCCGGCTTCGAAGCCAACCGGGCCGCGCACAGCACCGCGCTCGCCGGCAGGGAACTGGTGCTGCGGATGGACTCCGGAGCCCGGATCTGGCACGGGTTCACCGCGGAGCGGACCCGGTGGGAGCTCGGCGAGGAACGCGGGGACGACGCCTACCACCTGGTCGAGGTGGACGAGGAGCTGTACTACGCGCAGTTCCAGCACGAGCACGACCAGGGTGAGGCCGTCTCGCTGGTACTGGACCTACGGCACGGGCGGACGCTGGCCGTGCAGAGCCGGATCGGCCAGGCGTGGCAGCGGCCGACCGTGGTGACCCAGGAGTTCCACACCGGGGTGATCGAGGGTGTACCGGTGAGCGGCGAACCGCCGCGCCCCAGTACCGACCTGCTGGGCCGGCGCGTGTTGTGGTCCTACAGCCCGCAGCACCACTACGAACACATCTACCTGACCGAACACTGGTACACCTTCCTCTGCCACTCCGGCCCTGAGCAGGGCATCGCCGATACCGACGCCTGCGCCTACTACCGGATCCGGCCGGGGATCTACCTGTTCGCCTGGCGGGAGAAGGTGGTCCCCTGTGCCGCGGTCACGGTGGCCGACCACCGGTTGATGCGCTCGCACGGCGCGCTGTTCGGCCTCGCCGAGGACGGCACCAGCACCACCCACTTCACCTTCGGCGCGCACGGCCGGTTGCTCAGCAACACGGTGTACCCGGAGCTGCGCGCATGAGTGATCCGGTGAGTGCGGCGCTCGGCCTGCGGCCCGGCAAGATCATCGCGGTACACCTGAACTACCCGTGCCGCGCGGCCCAGCGTGGCCGCACCCCCCGGAACGGGTCCTACTTCCTCAAGGCCACCTCCTCGCTGGCCGGGCACTGCGGCGAGGTCTCCCGCCCCGCGGGAACCGAGCTGCTGGCCTTCGAGGGCGAGATCGCGCTGGTGATCGGCAAGCGGGGGCGGCGGATCGACCCGGCGGAGGCCTGGTCCCACGTCGGCTGGGTGACCGCAGCCAACGACCTGGGGCTGTACGAGCTGCGACACGCCGACCGCGGGTCCAACCTGCGGGCCAAGAGCGGGGACGGGTTCACCCCGCTGGGCCCGGACTTCCTGCCGGCGGACCGGGTCGACCCGGCCGCGCTGCGGGTACGCACCTGGCTGGGCGGCGAGCTGGTGCAGTCCGGGACGACCGACACGCTGCTCTTCAGCTTCGCCGACCTGATCGCCGATCTCTCCCGGATGTCCACACTGGAACCCGGAGACGTGATCCTGACCGGGACCCCGGCGGGAGCCTCGGTCGCCACCCCCGGTGAGGCGATCGAGGTCGAGGTGGACAGCACGGATCCGGAGCGCCCTGCGCGCACCGGCAGGCTGCGCACCACCGTGGTGGAGGGTCCCGCGCTCGGCGGTCCGGGCGCGGCGCCGGTGAGCGATCCCGGACTGCGTGCCGAGGCGTACGGCACATCCGAGTCCACAGTGGATGACATCGCGGAGCGGCTCACCACGGTCGCGGTCGCCACCCTCGCCGCGCAGCTGCGCAAGCGTGGCCTTGACAACGCCGCCATCGACGGGGTGCGGCCCGCGCGACCCGGATCGCGCTTCGCCGGCAGGGCGCGCACCCTGCGCTACCTGCCGCTGCGGGAGGACCTGTTCACCGAGCACGGCACCGGCTTCAACGCGCAGAAGCGGGCAGTCGAGTCGGTGCGGCCGGGCGAGGTGCTGGTGATGGAGGCGCGCGGCGAGCGGAATGCCGGGACGATCGGGGACATCCTTGCGCTGCGCGCCCAGCTGCGCGGCGCCGCGGCGGTGGTGACCGACGGCGGGCTGCGGGACGCCGCCGTGGTGGCCGAGCTGGAACTGCCGGTGTTCCACGGCGGGCAACATCCCAGCGTGCTGGGCCGCAAGCACGTCCCGTGGGAGATCGACGTGGCCGTGGGTTGCGGCGGCGCGGCCGTCCTTCCCGGCGACCTCGTGGTCGGAGATGACGACGGGGTGCTGGTGATCCCGCCCGCGCTGGCCGAGGAGGTGCTCGCGGACGCGGCGGAGCAGGAGCTGCGGGAGGAGTTCATCACCGAGCAGGTCAGGACCGGCAAGCAGATCAACGGCCTGTACCCGCTGGAGGGCCGGTGGCTGGAGGCCTACCGGTCCTGGCGAGCGTCCCGCACCGCCGATCAAACAGACTCCGGAAAGGACAGTCAATGAGATTTCGTGCCGATCCGAGCCGGATCACCGGCTCCATCGCTCCGGTGGTCACCCCGTTCACCGCGGACGGCGCGCTGGACGAGGCCGGGCTGCGCGGGCTGGTCCGCTGGCAGCTCGCCAGCGGCTCGCACGGCGTCTCGCTGGGCGGCTCCACCGGGGAGCCCGGCGCGCAGAGCGTGGCCGAGCGGGCCACGGCAATCCGCGCGGCGGCCGAGGAGGTCGGCGACCGGGTCCCCTTCCTGCCCGGAACCGGTTCCGCCAAACTCGACGAGACACTGGAACTCACCTCCGTGGCCATGCAGGCGGGCGCGGACGCGGCGCTGATCATCACGCCCTACTACGCCCGCCCCACCCAGGAGGCGCTGTACCAGTGGTATGCCACGGTGGCCAGGGAGTTCCCCGACCTTCCGCTGGTGATCTACAACGTGCCGATGCGCACGGCCGTGGACATCGCTCCGGAGACGGTCGGCAGGCTGTTCCGCGAGTTCGACAACCTGGTCGGGATCAAGGAGACCACCAAGGACTTCGAGCACTTCTCCAGGGTGCTGCACGAGACCGGCCCGGAACTGCTGGTGTGGTCCGGGATCGAGCTGCTGTGCCTGCCGCTGCTCGCGCTGGGCGGGGTCGGCTTCGTCAGCGCCGTGGCCAACCTGGCGCCGGCCGCGGTCGCCGAGATGTACCAGGCCTGGACCGAGGGAGACCTCGACCGGGCCCGGCGGCTGCACTACCGGCTGCACCCGCTGGTGGACGTGCTGTTCACCGAGACGAACCCGGCGCCGGCGAAGTGGGTACTGGCCAAGCGCGGGCTGATCTCCGCCGCGCACGTCCGCCCGCCGCTGATCACCCCGACCGCCGCGGGGCAGGCGCGGATCGAGCAGTTGCTGTCCGGCAACGAAGACCTTCTCACCCCCGTCGAGGGAGTCCCGTCATGAGTAGCCCGCGAAACCTTCCGAAGCGGCTGCCGCACCTGATCGGCGGCGAGCTGACCGAGAGCGTGTCCGGCGCCGAGTTCGAGGTGCTGGAACCGGCTTCGAACACCGTCTACACCACCGCGGCGGCCGGGCGGTCCGAGGATGTCGACAAGGCGGTCCGGGCCGCCCGCGCGGCCTTCACCGAGGGGCCATGGCCCGGGATGGCCGCGCGGGACCGCGCGCGGATCCTGTACCGCATCGGCGAGGCCGTCGAGGCTCGCGAGGAACGGCTGGCGGAACTGGAGTCCTTCGACAGCGGGCTGCCGATCACCCAGGCGCGCGGACAGGCCCGCCGCGCGGCGGAGAACTTCCGGTTCTTCGGCGACCTGATCGTCGGCCTGCACGAGGAGGCCTACTCGGTACCGGGCACGCAGCTCAACTACGTGCTGCGCAAGCCGGCCGGGGTGGCCGGGCTGATCACGCCGTGGAACACCCCGTTCATGCTGGAGAGCTGGAAGCTGGCGCCCGCGCTGGCCGCCGGCTGCACCGTGGTACTCAAACCCGCCGAGTTCACCCCGCTCTCGGCGAGCCTGTGGTCGGACATCTTCGCCGAGGCCGGCCTGCCGGACGGGGTGTTCAACCTGGTCAACGGGATCGGCGAGGAGGCGGGGCAGGCGCTGGTCGACCACCCGGACGTGCCGCTGATCTCGTTCACCGGGGAGACGACCACCGGCAAGACGATCATGCGCAGGGCCGCCGAGCACCTCAAGGGTCTTTCCATGGAGCTGGGCGGGAAGTCGCCGGTGGTGGTGTTCGCGGACGCGGACCTGGACGCCGCGCTGGACTCCGCGGTGTTCGGCGTGTTCTCGCTGAACGGGGAACGCTGCACCGCGGGTTCCAGGGTGCTGGTCCAGCGGGAACGGTACGCGGAGTTCGCGGCCCGGTTCGCCGAACGCGCGAGCCGGGTCGTCGTCGGCCCACCGCATGATCCGGCCACCGAGGTGGGTGCGCTGGTGCATCCCGAGCACTACGAACGGGTCCTCGGCTATGTGGAACTCGGCAAGCGGGAAGCCACCCTGCTGGCCGGTGGCGCACGGCCGGAGCACCTCGCGACCGGGAACTACCTCACGCCGACCGTGTTCGGCGATGTCGGGCCGGACGCCCGGATCTTCAACGAGGAGATCTTCGGGCCAGTGGTCGGGCTGACCCCGTTCGACACCGAGGAGGAGGCGATCCGGCTGGCCAACGACGTCAGCTACGGCCTGGCCGGGTACGTGTGGACCAGCGACCTGCGCAGGGGACATCGCGTCGCCGGGGCGATCGAGGCGGGCATGGTCTGGCTGAACTCGCACAACATCCGCGACCTGCGTACCCCGTTCGGCGGGGTGAAGAGCAGCGGCGTCGGCCACGAGGGCGGTTGGCGCAGCATCGACTTCTACGCGCCGGAACACGTGGTGCACGTGTCCCTCGGCGAGGTGCACACCCCGCGTTTCGGTGCCCGGTGACTGTCCCGGTAGATACCAATCCGACCTGCGGTCGCTCCGTCGAGTCGGCCCACCTCCGGTCTCCTTGGTAAGAGAGGTTCGTCATGCCCACTCCCCCCGACCTGATCCGATCGGCCTACGCCGAGTTGATCGTCACCGACCTGGCGGCCGCCCGCTGGTTCTATGTGGACGTTCTCGGGCTGGTGATCACCGCCGAGCGGCCCGGCGTGCTGTACCTGCGGGCCTTCGAGGAGTACCTGCACCACAGCCTGGTGTTGCGGGAGGGCGCGGAACCAGCGCTGCGCAAGCTCGCCTACCGCGTCCGCAGGCCGGGTGAGCTGGAGGTGGCCCGACGCTACTACGCCGAACTGGGCGTTCCGGTGCGTGCGGTCCCCGCCGGGGACACCCTGGGGATCGGCGAGGCGGTGCGGCTGAGCGATCCGCTCGGATTCCCCGTGGAGTTGTTCTACGCGGCCGAGCACACGCCCCGGTTCACCCAGCGCTACGACCTTCATCCCGGGAACGCGCTGGCCAGGCTGGACCACTTCAACGTGGTGGTACCGGATGTGCGAGCGGGTCACGAGTACTACACCGGGCTCGGCTTCGGGGTCTCGGAGACGATCGAGGACACCGAGGACAACCTGTACGCGGCCTGGCTGTACCGCAAGCAGACGGTGCACGACATCGCGCTGACCGCGGGTGAGGGGCCGCGGCTGCACCACATCGCGTTCGCCACCAGGGAGCGCGCGCAGATCCTGCACACCTGCGACCTGCTCGGCGCGCTGGGCAGGGAGGCGATGATCGAGCGCGGCCCCGGGCGGCACGGGGTCTCCAACGCCTTCTACCTGTACCTGCGCGACCCGGACGGGCACCGGATCGAGATCTACACCAGCGACTACTACACCGGTGACCCGGACAACCCGACCGTGCGCTGGGACGTGCGGGACAACCGGCGCCGCTCGTTCTGGGGGCACGAGGTGGTGCCGTCCTGGTACGCCGAGGCGTCCACGGTGCTCGATCTCGACGGCGGCCCGGTGCCGACGCGGCAGCCGGCGGTGCGCGAGGCCACGGTCACCGTCGGCGCCGACGGTTTCGGCACCGCCGACGGTGCGAACGGGTTCAAGCTCGGTAACCAGGCCTGATCATGCGCAGCGGGGAGTACCACGCCGACTACGTGGTCATCGGTGCGGGTTCCGCCGGCTGCGTGCTGGCCCGGCGCCTTGTCGACAGCGGGGCGAACGTGCTGGTCCTCGAGGCGGGCGGGATGGACACCAATCCGGCCATCCAGGATCCGCTGCGGATGCACGAGCTGTGGCACTCCGCCCAGGACTGGGGTTACCAGACCGTGCCGCAGCGCGGCGCGGCCGGCCGTCGCCTGCACCTGCCACGGGGGCGGGTGCTCGGCGGCTCGCACGCGCTGAACGCGATGATCTGGGTCCGCGGTAACCCGGCCGACTACGACCACTGGGCCTACCTCGGCAACGCCGGGTGGGCGTGGCGGGACGTCCGGCCGCTGTTCGAGCGGATCGAGGCGGGGCCACTGGAGTTGCTCACCGGCTTCGAGCCGGACCCGGTGCAGCAGGCGATCATGGCGGCCGCGGAGCAGGTCGGCATCCCGTTCAACGCCGACTGCAACGACGGCGAGCAGGACGGCGTCGGCCCGATGACCCTGACCATCGCGGGTGGGCGGCGGTGCACCACGGCCGGCGCGTACCTGGCCCCGGTGTTCGGCGATCCCCGGCTGACCGTGCTCACCGGGGCGCAGGTGGACCGGCTGGTGGTGCGCGAAGGGCGATCCGCCGGGGTGCGGCTGCGGCACGGCGGGCGCGCGCTGACCGCGTACGCGGAGCGGGAGGTGATCCTCACGGCCGGCGCGATCGGCTCGCCCGCGCTGCTGCTGCGTTCCGGGATCGGTCCCGGCGCCCGGCTGCGCGGGGCCAGGGTGGAGCCACTGGTCGACCTGCCGGGCGTGGGCCGCAACCTGCAGGACCACTGGCTGGTGCCGGTGGTGTTCTCCGCCGAGCAGGAGATCGCGCACACCCCCGGGCTTCCGCATACGCAGACCCAGCTGTTCTGGCGCAGCAGGCCGGGCCTCGCCGTGCCCGACCTGCAACCGCTGCATTTCAGCGTCCCGCTGTACGAACCGTGGATGTCCGGGCCCGCCAACGGATTCTCCCTGATGGCGGGCCTGGTCCGCCCGGCGAGCCGGGGCGAGCTGACCGTGGCGGGCGATCGGCCGCGCATCGACCCGCGGGTGTTGTCCGCGTACTCCGACGTGACCGCACTGGCCGCGGCTGTCGAGCTGTGCCAGGAGATCGGCAACGCGCCCGCCCTGCGCGCCTGGGGTGCCGTCGAGCGCTACCCGGGCCCGGCGACCGGAAATCTTCCCGCCTACATCCGGCGCAGCGTGCTCACCTATCACCACCAGGCGGGCACCTGCCGGATGGGCGTCGGCGAGGACGCCGTCGTCGATCCGGAGCTGCGGGTGTACGGAGTGGACGGTCTGCGGATCGCCGACGCCTCGATCATGCCGACCATCACCACGGGGAACACCAACGCGCCCGCCGTCATGATCGCCGAGAAGGCGGCCGATCTGTTGACCGGAGCGGCGCTCGAACGGACCGGTACCACGACCGCTGCCTTGGAGGTTCCATGACGATCCTCGTTCGTACCAGCGATGTCCCCGCCCGCGAACGCACCGAGTTGTGGCGGGCCGCGGCCTCGGAGGCCTACGTGCCACTGGAGATGAGACTCGACGACGCCGATGTCTTCCGCGGCCAGATCGCCGGGCAGGTGTTCGGGGAGCTCCGCGTCGGCGAGGTCACCGCGGACGCGCACCAGGCGCACCGGCCGAGCAGGCTCATCGGCAAGTACGACGACCTGCCACCGCACTACAAGCTGAGCATGCCGGTGCGCGGCTACTGCCTGGTGCAGCAGGACGGGCGGGAGGCCTCGCTCACCCCGGGCGACCTGGCGATCTACGACACCTCCCGGCCCTACACCGTGGTGTTCGAGGACACCTGCCAGATGCTGACCCTGATGTTCCCCCGCCGGAACCTGCACCTGCCGGCCGAGCAGTTGGAGCGGGTCACCGCGAGCAGGGTGTCCGGGCGGCACAGCGTCGGTGCCCTGCTCGGCCCGCTGCTGCTGAACCTGGTGTCCAGAATGGACGAGATCGACGCGGCTCAGGCCCTGCGCCTCGCCGACAACGTGGTCGACATGGTGACCACGGTCTTCGCGGGGCAACTCGGCGAGGACAGCACCCGGCGGCGCCCGCCGGGGCACCGCTCGCTCGTCCTGCGCGCGAAGTCGTTCATCGAGGCCCATCTCGAGGACACCGACCTCACTCCGGGCACGGTGGCGGCGGCGATGCACATCTCCACCGGGTACCTGCACAAGCTGTTCCGCAGGGAGAACACCACGGTGTCCCGGTGGATCCGGGAACGCAGGCTGGAGCACTGTCGCCGCGACCTGCGCGACCCCGACCAGTCCGACCTCGCCGTCAGCAGCGTGGCCGCGCACTGGGGCTTCATCGACGCCGCGCACTTCAGCCGCCTGTTCAAGGCGGCCTACGGCCTCCCTCCCCGGGAGTACCGCATCGTCAGCGAGGGTGGCCCCGACATCCACCTCTCCGCCACCGGAGGGCCCTGAACGTGGCTTTCCGGACGCTGAACGTCGCCAACGGCACATCTGAGACATCTGACGTCTCGAACGCCACGTTCAGGGCCCCGGTTAGGGGGTGAAGGCGAGGGTGGGCAGGTCGACCGCACCGGCTCCGGCGTCGGCGACCAGGACGGTACCGGTCATCACCGCGGAATCGGCGGAGCCGAGAAAGGCGATGATCGAGGCGATCTCCTCCGGTTCGGCCGGCCTGCCGAGCGGGGTGTCCTTGGTGGCCAGTCGGTAGGCCTCCTGCCGCCCGATGCCGTGCAGCCGCCCGAGTTCGTCCATCTCGGCGTCCGCCATCGGGGTACGTACCCAGCCGGGGCACAGCGCGTTGACCCGCACCCCGTCCTTGCCGTAGTCGCGGGCGAGGGAGCGAGTGAGGCCGATCAGCGCATGCTTGGCGGTCACGTAGCCGCACATCTCGGGAGCGGCCGCGAGCCCGGCGATCGAGGACACCATCACCATGCAACCGTGCCGGCTGCGCAGCTCCGGCAGCGTCTCGCGAGCCGTCACGAACGCGCTGTTCAGGTTGGCCTGCAGGCCCCGCTGCCAGGCCGCATCGTCCACATCGGTCGCCGCGCCGACACCGTGCCCGCCCGCGTTGGCCACCACGATGTCCAGCCCGCCGAAGCGATCCAGTGCCGCGTCCCGCACCCCCCGCACCGCGGCCGCGTCGGTCACGTCGGCCGGGACGCACAGGGCTCGCTCCCCCAGCCCTTCGGCCGCCGCGTGTAAGGGTTCCTCGCGGCGGCCGGTGAGCACCACGGCCGCGCCCTCGGCGGCAAACCTGCGGGCGGTGGCGGCGCCGATCCCGGTGCCCGCACCGGTGATCACGGCGACCTTGCCGGCCAGCCTCTCGGGCGGGATCGTGTCGGCTGGGGAACTACCCACGCTGTGCCGTCCTTTCCGGTTGAGATATACAGGACGGCCAGACGGTATCCCCGCTGGTGCCGCCGGCGGACCGGCTCCGCCCGCATCGTGAGCTGCCCGACAAGGAGAGTGCACACAGGTACAAGTCACCCGCCGCCATGCCCCGCAGGCTGTGGTCACCCAGATGCCGCACAGTACGAGGAGGCGGGATGACCGACCGGCTGGAGCGCGAGCGCAGCGCGGCCCCGGCAGAGTCCGGCGAGACGTCCGGCGGCCGGCGCCCTCCGCGCGGTCCCGGCTGGCCGCGGCGGCTGCTGCAGGCCGACTCCGCCAGCGTCCTGGCCGCGCTCATCGTGCTGGTACTGCTGATCGGAATGCTGCAGCCGGGGTTCTTCCACCCCGGGCAGCTGCGCGATGTGCTGCAGAGCGCGGTGTACGTGGCGCTGCTGGCGGCCGGCATGGCCTTCCTGCTGTCCATGCGGGAGATCGACCTCTCGGTGGGCTCCAACTTCGCGCTCTCGCTGATCGCCTGCGGCCTGCTGATGCGGGAAGGCCTGGACCCGTGGCTCGCCGCGCTGGCCGGGATCGCGCTCGGCGCCACGCTGGGCCTGGTGAACGCGCTGATCGTACAGGTCATCGCGATCCCGGCGATCGTGGCGACGCTGGCCACGATGCAGGTCTTCCGCGGGCTCGCGCTCGCCCTGAGCGACGGGCAGCAGGTCACCGGCCTCCCGCTGGAGAGCTCGTTCTTCACCGTCATCGGCGGCACCGCGCTCGGGCTGCCCTTCGCGGTCTGGGTGGTGATCGCGGTCGTCGCCGTGCTCACCGTGGTGCTGCGGCTGACCCCGTTCGGTTACCGGGTGCGGGCCATCGGTTCCAACCCCGAGGCCGCCACCTTCTCCGGCATCTCCGCCCCACGCACCCGGATGGCCGTGCTGGTGCTCGCGGGTGGGCTCGCCGGTCTTGCCGGCGTGCTCGGGCTGGCGTTCTTCACCTCCGGTGATCCGAACGTGGGCACCGGGCTGGAGTTGCAGGCCATCGCGGCCGCGGTGATCGGCGGGACCCCGCTGCGCGGCGGCAGCGCCACGGTCGCCGGGGCCGTGTTCGGTGCCGTGCTGCTCAGCGTGGTGGCCAGCGGCCTCGTCTACTTCAGCATTCCGGCCAACTGGAGCTCGTTCGCCAGCGGGATGGTCGTCCTGCTGGCAGTGGCCGTGGACAGCCTGCTGCGCAGCAGGCGACGCGCCCGCCGAACCGAGTTCGGCCTGTGAAACCCCGTCCAGCGGAAGGAAACGAGATCATGGTGGTCCATCCTCGCACCACGAAGCCCCGTACCCGGCTGGCGGCCGGGGCCTGCGCACTCCTGCTGGTGGCCTGCCAGTCACCATCGGGGGGCGACGACAGCCAGGACGGCACGCTGCAGCTGGCGTTCAGCTACGCGTCGACCTCGCAGAACCCGTTCCAGGAAATGGCTTTCGGCGCGCAGGCCGCCGCGACCGACGCCGGTGAGGTGGAGCTGACCGCGAACGCGCCCTCCAGCATCGACGGCCCGGGGCAGGTGTCACAGTTCCAGTCGGCGATCCGCACCTCCGCCGACGGGATCGCGCTGCAGACCCTCACTCCGGACCTGTTCGTCCGCCCGCTGCGGCAGGCCAACGAGGCCGATGTCCCGGTGGTGGCGGTGGACACCGTACCGCCCGAGGGCACCGACGTCGGGCTCTACGTGGGCAACAGCAACACCGAACTGGGCCGGGAGCTGGGCAGGGAGTTGCTCGAGCACATCCCGGAGGACGCCGAAGGGTACGTGGTGCTCGGCAACGACATCCCCGGCCTGGCGCTGCTGGAGCAACGGCTCGCCGGCACCCAGGAAGTGCTGGAACAGGAACGTCCCGGGCTGAGCATCCGGGGCCCGTTCGACGCCGGCTCCGAACCCTCGGTGAACTTCAACAAGTGGAACGACATCGTGAAGGCACACCCGGACGCCATCGCCTACATCGGGGCGGGTGCCTCGGACGCGGTGTCCCTCTCGCTGATCCAGAAGAACACCGGACAGCGCTTCCTTGTCGGCTCCTGCGACCCCGACCCGCAGGCGCTGCTCGGAGTGAAAGACGGCTACGTCGCGGCGCTGGCCTCACCGGAGCACTGGCTGAAGGGCTACGTGGCGGTGCGCATGCTGGCGGAGAGCGCGCGCACCGGCGAGCCGCTGCCGCAGGGCTGGTGGAACACCGGCTCGCTGATCATCAACTCGGAGAACATCGACGAGATCATGGCGCGCCAGGAGAACGAGGCCGCCCGCAAGGAGTGGTTCGCCGACGAGGCCACCGCCCAGGTCGCCGACCCGCAGGCACACCTGCGTCCGCTGGACGAGGCGAACTGAATGAGCGTGCTCGACGTGCACGGCGTCGCCAAGGCCTACGGTGGCGTACGTGCCCTGCACGAGGCGGGTATCCGGGTGCGCGGTGGTTCGGTGCACGCGTTGCTCGGGGAGAACGGCGCGGGCAAGTCCACCCTGATCAAGATCATCACGGGTGCCGTCCGCCCGGACAGCGGTTCGCTCGCCCTTGACGGGCGCGAGATGTCCTTCGCCTCCACGGCCGACGCGGCCGCGCACGGGGTGGCCGCCGTGTCCCAGGAGCTCAACCTGTTCCCGGACCTCGACCTACTGGCCAACCTCTACCCGATGCGGGAGGCCCGCAGGGGCCCGTTGCTCGACCGGGGCGCCATGCTCGCGCGGGCGCGGCCCGTGCTGGACCAGCTCGGCCTCGAGGTCGACCACCGGCAACCGGTCGGGCAACTGTCGCTGGCGCAGCGGCAGCTGGTGGAGATCGCCAGGGCGCTGCTCACCGACCCGAAGGTGCTGATCCTGGACGAACCGACCTCGGCGCTGGAGGCCGCCAGCACCGAACGACTGCTCGGCATCCTGCGAACGTTGCGCGACCGGCAGGTGGCCGTGGTGTTCGTGTCCCACCTGCTGGAGGAGGTGATGGCACTGTGCGACGAGATCACCGTGCTGCGCGAGGGCGAGACGGTGCTCTCCGGGGTGCCGCGCGCCGAGCTGAAGCTGTCCGACGTGGTGGCCGCCATGCTCGGCCGCCAGCACCAGCAGCAACGGCCGCCGACCCGCACCACGGCCGGGAACCATGACAGTACCGAGGGGACACTCCGCTTCGAGGAGGTCTCCGTGCCTGGGCGGCTGTCCGGGGTCAGCTTCGCCGCCGAGCCGGGCGAGGTGGTCGGTCTCGCCGGGCTGGTCGGATCCGGGCACACCACGGTGCTCGAGGTGGTCGCCGGGCTGCGCAGGGCCGCCACGGGCCGGGTACGGATGCCAGACGGCTCGCCGGCACCGCGGAAGCTGCGGGCCGCGATCGACGCTGGCGTTGCGCTGGTGTCCGGGGACCGGCGCAGGCTCGGCCTGATGCTGGACAAGCCGGTGTGGGAGAACATCGCGCAGATCCGGTCCGTGGCGCTGGCACGGGACGGCGCGCTGATCCGGGCGGGTCCGCTGCGCAGCCGCGCCGCGACGATCGCCGACCGGCTGCGCATCCGGGCACCGCATCCGGACGTCACCTGCGGGATGCTCTCCGGCGGCAACCAGCAGAAGGTCGTGCTGGCCAAGTGGCTGGAGTCGCGACCGAAGGTGATCCTGCTGGACGACCCGACCCGCGGGGTCGGTATCGGCAGCAAGGAGGACATCTACTCGCTGCTGCGCACCGAGGTCGGTGAGTCCACGATCATGCTGCTGTGCTCGACGGACCTGGAGGAGTTCCCGCTGCTGTGCGACCGGGTGCTGGTGTTCCACCGCAACCGGCTGTGCGCCACCCTGCGCGGCGCGGAGATCACCCCGCACGCGGTGCTGCACGCGATGAACACCGGAGAGGTGCCGGACGTACCTGGCGAGGGGCGACTCGTAGAATCGCCAGGGTGACTTCATCCGGCACCGCGCCCGCGACCAGCGACGCCACCGAGGTTCTGCGGCGTGTCTTCGGTTACGACTCGTTCCGAGGTGAGCAGCAGGAGATCATCGAGCACGTCGTCGCGGGTGGCGACGCACTGGTGCTGATGCCGACCGGCGGCGGCAAGTCGCTCTGCTACCAGATTCCCGCGCTGGTGCGGGGCGGGGTGGGCATCGTGGTGTCCCCGCTGATCGCGCTGATGCAGGATCAGGTGGACGCCCTCGCCGACCTCGGGGTGCGGGCGGGGTTCCTGAACTCGACGCAGGACCCGGACGAGCGCAGGACGGTCGAGGCCCAGTTCCTCGCCGGGGAGCTCGACCTGCTGTACCTGGCGCCGGAGCGGCTGCTGATGGCGTCCACACTGAACCTGCTCGACCGGGGCACGGTGGCGCTGTTCGCGATCGACGAGGCACACTGTGTGTCCCAATGGGGGCACGACTTCCGCCGGGACTACCTCGAACTGTCCACAGTGCACGAACGTTGGCCTTCGGTGCCGAGGATCGCGTTGACCGCGACGGCGACCAAGGTCACCCACGCCGAGATCGCCTCCCGGCTGAACCTCGAGCGGGCGCGACACTTCGTGGCCAGCTTCGACCGGCCGAACATCCAGTACCGGATCGTGCCGAAGAACGAGCCGAAGCGCCAGCTACTGCACCTGCTGCGCACCGAGCACGCCGGGGATGCCGGCATCGTCTACTGCCTCTCCAAGGCGTCGGTGGACAAGACCGCCGAGTTCCTCGTGGACAACGGGATCGAGGCGCTGCCCTACCACGCGGGGATGGACAAGGCCGACCGCGCCGCCAACCAGGCCCGCTTCCTGCGTGCGGACGGCCTGGTCATCGTGGCCACGATCGCCTTCGGCATGGGCATCGACAAACCGGACGTACGTTTCGTCGCCCACCTGGACCTGCCCAAGTCGGTGGAGGGCTACTACCAGGAGAGCGGGAGGGCGGGGCGCGACGGCCTGCCGGCCACCGCGTGGCTGGCCTACGGGCTGCAGGACGTGGTGCAGCAGCGCAAGCTGATCGACATCTCCGAGGGCGACGACGCGCACAAGCGCCGGCTGGCCACCCACCTGGACGCCATGCTGGCGCTGTGCGAGACGGTCGAGTGCCGACGGGTGCAGTTGCTGGCCTACTTCGGCCAGGACGGCAGCCCGTGCAGCAACTGCGACACCTGCCTCAGCCCGCCGGAGTCCTGGGACGGCACGGTCGCCGCGCAGAAGCTGCTGTCCACCGTGTTCCGGCTACAGCGGGAGCGGCGGCAGAAGTTCGGCGCGGGCCAGATCATCGACATCCTGCTCGGCAAGAACACCCCGAAGGTCACCCAGCACCGGCACGAGGCGCTGACCGTGTTCGGCATCGGCACCGAACTGCACGAGAGCGAGTGGCGCGGGGTGGTGCGGCAGTTGCTGGCACAGCGGCTGCTGGCGGTGGAGGGCGACTACGGCACGCTGGTGCTCACCGACGCCAGCAGCGAGGTGCTCGGCAAGCAGCGGGACGTGCTGCTGCGGCGCGAGCCGCAGCGGGCAGGGTCGGGCGCGGGAGCCTCGGGCACGACGAAGTCCCGCAAGGCCGCGCCCGCGGAGTTGCCCGAGCATGCCGCCGGAGCGTTCGAGAAGTTGCGCGCCTGGCGGGCGGCCACCGCCAAGGAGCAGGGCGTGCCCGCGTACGTGATCTTCCACGACGCGACCCTGCGGCAGATCGCCACCGAGGCGCCCGGCACGCTGGCCGAACTCGGCGCGGTCAGCGGCGTCGGCGACAGCAAGCTGACCAAGTACGGGCAGCAGATTTTGGACACCCTCGCCGAGCGATAGAACAGACGTTCGATCTTCGGGTAGGCTGGGGGCATGCCACCCGCACTACAAGGTTCGCTGTTCGACGGGACCACGACGGCCGGGCTGGGCTCGCTCGGCGCGATCCGGCGCACCACGCTCGGCGACGGCGCGTGGATCGACCTGCTGCCCGGCTGGCTGACCGGGGCGGACGCGTTGTTCGACACGCTGGCCCGGCAGGTGCCGTGGCAGGCCGAACGCCGCCGGATGTACGACCGGGTGGTGTCGGTGCCGCGGCTGCTGTGCTTCTACGGCGAGGACCACCCGCTGCCGGACCCGGTGCTGACCGAGGCCAGGGCCGCGTTGAGCGGGCACTACGCCGCCGAGCTCGGCGAGCCGTTCCGCACGGCGGGCCTGTGCTACTACCGCGACGGGCGGGACAGTGTGGCCTGGCACGGGGACACCGTCGGGCGGGGCGGAACCGAGGACACCATGGTGGCGATCCTTTCCCTCGGCGCGCCGAGGGCGCTGCTGCTGCGCCCCCGCGGTGGTGGCCGCACGGTTCGGCACGCACTCGGGCACGGTGACCTCATCGTGATGGGTGGTTCCTGCCAGCGCACCTGGGAACACGCCATTCCCAAGACGAGCGGGCCGGTCGGGCCGCGGATCAGCGTCCAGTTCCGGCCGCGCGGGGTACGCTGACCGTCCGATGTGGACCACGTCAGCTTGCCCGCACGGCGTTCCCGGTGATCGCGTCGATCAGCCGGGGCCACAGCTCGCGCGGCAGGTCGTGCCCCATCCCTTCGACCATCAGCAGGTCGGCACCGGCGATCGCGCGCGCGGTGGCCCGCCCGCCGGAAGGCGAGATCATCCGGTCCGCCGCACCGTGCACCACCAGGGTCGGCGCGGTGATCCGACCGAGCGCCCGGGTCCGGTCCCCGGAGGCGAGTACCGCGGCCACCTGGCGGGCGAACCCGTCCGGACTCATCCCCCGTTCGAGATTGCGCCACAGCATGTCCCGCACCGCGGGTTCATCGGCGGCGAAGCGGGGCGAACGGACGACCCGGTTCAGCCGCGTGGCCTGCCGGACGTAGGCCGCCGGCTGCGCGGACGGGCGACCGAGCAGGAACGGAAGCACCCGAGGACTGGGCAGTCCGACCCGCCTGCTGCCGGTGGTGCTCATCATCGACACCAGCGAGCGCACCCGCGAGCCGTGGTGCGCGGCAACGGTCTGCGCGATCATGCCACCCATCGATACGCCGACCAGGTGCGCCCGCTCGATCCCGAGTTCGCCCAGCAGGCCCACGGCGTCCCCGGCCATGTCCGCCAACCGGTAGGGCGCCCTCGCCCGCCCGGTCAGCACGGCGAGTGGCGCGGGCGCGGGTGCCCCCGTGAGGTGAGTCGACCGCCCCGAGTCCCGGTTGTCGAACCGGATGACCCACAGGCCCCTGGCCGCGAGCAGTTCGCAGAACTCGTCCGGCCAGGCGATCAGCTGGTAGCCGAGCCCCATGACAAGCAGGCAGGCGGGTTCGGCCGGATCTCCGAAGGTCTGGTAGCACAGCCGCAGCTCGCCGACCGTACGGAAACGTTCGCCGTGCACTCGTGTCATGTACGAACCTCCGGTAGGAAGGACCCATGCCGCAACCAGGCAAGAGCGCCGTGGTGATCCCGGTACCGGCGGCCGATCCCCTACTCGACGCGGTGCGGGAACGGCACCCCGGCATCGTGCGGGACGTGCCCGCCCACCTGTCCGTACTGTATCCGTTCCTGACCGCGGACGAGCTCGACGACCACACGGTCGGCACCCTGGAGTCGATCTTCGCGGAGCGGGCGCCCGCCGAGGTCGGCTTCCCCGGCTGCGCACGGCAACCCGGTTTCGTGTACCTGCCGCCCGAGCCGCCGACCGCTGTCCGGGAACTCTCCACCACCGTGCGGCGGCACTGGCCGGGCCTGCTCCCCTACGGCGGCGCGTTCGGCGATCCACCCCCGCACCTGACCGTGGCCATGGGGATCGACGAGCCGGTCGCCGGCGAGATCGAGCGGCAGGTCGGGCCCTACCTCCCCGTACGCACCCGACTCGAGGAGGCCTGGCTGGTGGTGTACACCGATCGCTGGACGGTGCGGGCCCGGTTCCCCTTCGGTGGTGGCCCCTAGCGACGCCGCTCCATCACCACCCGATCGCGACTCGAACATACGGTCGATTATACGGTATGGTGAGCCTGTGAACAGGACTTTCGGCATCGACACCACACCGAGTGGCACGTCCGGATGCGCAACGGACTCCCGGAGTCATCCCACCCGCCTTCCTGGACCCGAAACGAAGACCCAGACGCAATCTGCTGCACCACCAGGGAAAGGAGGCCGCCGGACTTGACCTCTGGCGCGGTCGAGGTAGCAGGCTCGTGGCGTACCTGCTGATCGACACCGAATGAGGAGCCTGAGTGGTGACAGCTTCCGAGGACGGGATGCATCTCTGGTCCGCACGCGATACGGCCAAGGCGATCGCGGGGCGGGAGGTGAGCGCATCCTCCGTCGCCGATGCCTACCTGGCGCGAATCCAGCGGTACAACGGCGAAGTCGGGGCGGTGGTCTCCCTCGACGAGGAGGGGGCGCGGTCGGCGGCCGCGGCCGCCGACGAGACGCTGGCGCAGGGGCAGGGGCACCGCGTGGGGCCGCTGCACGGCGTGCCGATGACCCTCAAGGATGCGCATGACATCGCCGGAATGCGCACGACGGTCGGCACGACGGTACTCGACCGCGTGCCGCACGAAGATGGCGCCGTGGCCGCGCGCCTGCGAGCCGCTGGGGCGATTCTCATCGGTCATAGCAACGTGCCGCCGTGGCTGGCCGACTACGAGACCACCAACCCGATCTTCGGGCGCACGGCGAACCCCTGGGACCCCGCGCGCACCCCTGGTGGCTCCAGCGGCGGGGCGGCCGCGGCGCTGGCCGCCGGCATGACCCCGCTCGACATCGGCTCCGATCTCGCGGGTTCGGCGCGGCTGCCCGCCTCGTTCTGCGGCGTCTACGGGCTGAAGACGACCGAGCACCGGGTACCGCTGACCGGCTTCCTGCGCGAGCCGGAAGGGATCCCCCGGACAGTCCGGATCGCCTCCTGCATCGGCCCGCTCGCGCGCGATCTCGACGACCTCCGGCTCGCCCTGGACCTGATCTCCGGTCCCGACGGCCGCGACAGCGACGTGCCGCCGGTGCCACTCGACACCCCGGAAGAGCGCCCGCTCGCCGGCCTGCGGCTGGCGGTCGCGCCGACCGTGCCCGGAGCGGACGTCGCCCCGGACGTGCGAGCGCGGATCGTGCGGCTGGCGGAGGACGCGGCCGAGGCCGGGGCACGGGTGGAGCAGGCCCTGCCGGACGTGGACTGGGAAGGGCAGCAGACACTCTTCGCGGACCTGTTCGCCGCGCTCATCGGCGCCGCCGATCCCGACGCCCCGCTGCCGGACGAGCAACGCACGTTGCTGTGGTACTTCAGGGCGTTGCAGCGGCGCGACGCGTTCATCCGCGAGTGGGAGGAGTTCTTCGCCGGTATCGACGCGCTCCTGCTGCCCGCCGCCGCGTCCACCGCGTTCCCCCACGGCGAGGGCCGCGGCGGGAACGGGAACGACACGGTGACCCTCACCGGCTACCCCGACCAGGAGCGCCTCCTGGCGTTCTCCAACCTCGCCGGGCTACCGGGGCTGGCCGTTCCGGCGGGGCTCAGCGAGGTGGACGGGCTGCCCATCGGGGCCCAGCTCGTCGGACCCCGATGGTCGGAAGCGCGGCTGCTCGGGATCGCCGGGAGTCTCGAGCGCGCCGGCGTGCTGCCCGGGTTCCAGGCACGCCCGTAGACCCGGGGTGACCAGGCGAACCGAGCTGGGGCACTACGGCGGTACGGCGGTACGGCCTGACGCGGCGAATGCCGTCGCGACGCGGGCAAGCCAGGCGGCCTCGGCCGCCAGGTCCGACTCCTCGGCCGGTTCCCGCCGGGTGTCCTCCTCGGCGGCGGGTGGACCCGCGTCCTTGCGCCGCAGGGCCGCCGCGATGTCCGCAGCCTCGACGGCGGCATCCAGGTCAGGGCCGCTCAGGCCGGTGGCCTCCGCGGCCCGGCGGTGTGCGGCCGTGCCATCCGGGTCGCGGTAGGGGGCGAGGATCAGCAGCCCGTCCCGGATCTCGATCACCCGGCGATAGAGGCGGAAACCCATGTCGTGTCGCGGCGCGTCTCCCTGCACCGCCTGTGGTGAGGTCAACGCGATCTCCGGGGCCGCCCGGTACAGCGCCCGCCACAACGGATACAGCCGCCGGTGTGCCCGCCACTGGCCGGGCCACCGCAGCAGGCCGGCGATCCGCGGCCCCAGCGCGGGGATCGCGGCGCCGAGGATGATCGCCAGCACGGACAGCGCGGGCATACCCACCGCGAAGGTGCAGCCCACGGTGGAGAACGGGCCGGCGCACAGCGCCTCGGCCGGTGGCCCGGCGCCGAGCACCTCGCCGAGCACACTGACCACCTTCTGCGCCACGTACGCCAGGCCGAGCAGGCACCCGGTGAACACCAGGATCATGCCCGCCCGCAGATACCCACGCGCGTGCCGGATGGTGCCCGCCCCGAGCCAGCCGAGGTCCACCAGCGCGACACCGAGATAGGCCGAGTAGACCAGGGTGTACACCGCAAGGGTCGGTTGCTCGCGGTAGAGACCGGTGAAGATCCCGGTTCCCTCCGGAACCCGGCTCAGGAAGAACATCGCGGTCAACACCGCGAGCGCTGCGAGCAACGCGCCCAGCCGCCACCGCGAGTGTGCCCTGGCCCGCTCCGGCGGGTGGCTGACGTGGCGCATCAGGGTGAGGAAGCCATACGCGGCGATCAGCGTGCAGACATTGGACAGCAGCCTGCCGAGGCTCGGAATGATCCGGCTCTCCACCGCCTGCACCGCCGGCGCCAGGAAGAAGAACGCCGCCCCGAGTGCGAGCAGGATCACCATCATCGGCGCCTGGGTCGGCTTCCGTGGCCCCCGCCTGCGCCGCAGGAACGCCAGCCCGGCGAGGAGGAACGCGATGAGCGCGACCAGGATGAACAGTGTGCTGACCATACTCCCCGTCTTCTCGACGTCTTCTCGCCGAACGCGACGCCCAGCGGCGAGGTAGCTTACCGGGCACGCTCAGAAACCGAAGATGTCCTTGACCCGCGCCATCCGCTCGGCCACCTCGGGCGGCAGGGGGCGGTCGGTCAGCTGGGCGCGCCGGCTACCGGCTTGCTGCCACAGCAGGGAGGCGATCATCTCTGCCTCCTGCTCGTCCTCGCTGGAGTACGCCGAGCGGGCGAACAGGTGCTCGATCAGCTCCGGCCGCACGTGCGGAGCCATCCGGGCCGCGTCGCCGACGCTGAGCAGGCACTCGCCCTCGTGTTCGGCGATCATATGGCCGACCTCGTGCAGGATGATGTGGTCCTGGTGCAGGGAGCTGGTCTGCGCGGCGTAGACGATCACGTCGCGGTCGGCCTCCCGCACCCACATCCCGCAGGTTCCGCCCGCGGCCCGGGCCGTCGGATACAGGTCGATGGGCCTGCCCCGGTGCTGCTCCAGCCGATCCACCAACTGATCGACGTCCAGCGGCACCGGGATTCCGACGGAACGTTCCAGCTCGCGCACCCGTGCCTCGCTGCGTCGCCGCAACTCCGCATAACGCACGGCGGTGTCACTCCTCCCGACAGCCCCCGCCAGAGGCGGATCCGCTGTCCGGGCCAGCCTCATACAGGCGGCCTGGTGCCTCCCCTCACCACGATCCCGCCCGCCGGACATCATGTCACGCTTCGTCCGCCTCCGCGGCGGCACTACTACCCCGCCTGCGGCGGCGGGGGCCGGTCGAGCGGTCCTCGTACCGCCCGAGCTCGCTGATGATGTTGACCACCGAACGGCGCGCCTCCGGACTCAACTTCATCGTCCGCAAGGCGACATCGCGGACCTCGGCGTCCCGCATCGCCTGCAGGATCTCGATCTCGTCGTCGATCAGCTTCGCCTGCGCGTCGTCGAAGAAGTACGCCACCGGGACACCGAAGAAGTCGGCGAGCGCCTCGAGATGGTGCTTGGTCGGGTTGTCCCGCAGGCCCTTGCGGAGTTGCCAGATGTAGGCGGCCGAGATGGTGGGGCCGTCCTTGGCCTTGATCGCCTGCGCGACCTCCTCGTAGCTGTACGGGCCACGGTCGGCGGGATGCACCACCGTGAGCAGGTGATCGAGCTTCTGCGCGAGCGATCGCCCCTCAGTCATGTCGCGCAACCTTTCCCCAGTAACACTCATGCCAGTAGTGAGTTACAGCCTAGCTCGTTTACATCAGTTGAGAGTATCGCAGCTCCGGCTTATGCTATCCACCTCGGACGTAAACCGAGATAAACGGCCGGGCATCTCCTGGGGGTAGGTGCCCGGCCGTTTCTGTCTACAAATCCCTCACCAGCCGTTGACCGGCACACCCTCGGTGACCGAGCTTCACATCGAACAACGTTCACGTCAGTGCATGGCGTCCACATATGCAAAGAAGTCGCTGCGTTCACCGAGTCCACCGGGCCGTACCTGCTGCGGTGGTTCGACCGGAACCTGGGCGCGGGCAGGTACGAGGTGGTACCGCCCCGGCCGGGCCGGGTGGCGGCAGGGCCGGTCTCGCCGAGGGCGAGAACGTCTACCTGATGGCGGGTTCGGCCAGCCCCGAGGGGCAGCGCGCCTTCGCCGCGTTCGCCGCATCGCCGGAAGGCCAGCGCATCGCGATGGCCGGTGACGAGGACGGCGCCTTCGTGCGGCTCCCGGTGAACACCGAGGTGGACATGTCCCAGATCCGTTCCGACCAGCGCTGGTCGGTGTTCGACGAGGTCTACGACCCTACGGCCGCTACGTGCCGAACGTGCCCAACTGGACATCGCTGCGCCAGCAGTCCGCCGAGGCGATCAACGCGTGGCCGCCGACTGCTCCGCGCGACCGCAGCAGCGGATGACCGAACTGGCAGGCCGGTTCACCGAGGAAGCTGAGGAAGCAGGGGGTGCTCGCGCGTTGAGCCGCGCCGACCAGCGGGAACGCCGGGCGGGCGTGGTGCGGCGCGGCGCGGTCTGGTGCCCTGGTTGTTCCTCGCGCCCGCGCTGCTGCTGTTCCTGTACTTCAAGCTCATCCCGATCGGCAGGGCCATCGGGATGAGCTTCTACGAGGTGCGGCCGTTCCTCGGTAACGAGTGGGTGGGCCTGGTGGACAACTACGGCGAGGTCGTCGGCAGCCCCGGCTTCCTGCGGACCATCGGCCAGACCCTGCTGCTGGCCGCGGGCACCACGATCGGCTCCATCGTGTTCGGCCTGATACTCGCGCTGGCGGTCGAAGGCAGGGCCCGACATCTGTGGTTCGTCCGGACCGCCCCCTTCCTCCCGGTGGTCGCCGCTGCGCACCTTCTGGTCGGTGGTGCTGCCGCTGTGCCGTCCCGCGCTGGCGGTGATCGCCGTCTTCGGCTTCACCATGATCTGGGATCAGCACCTGTTGCCGCCGATCGTGGCCACCGAACCCGGCCAGTACACCCTGCCGATCGCGTTGCGCACCCCGCGCAGCGACGAGGAGGTGGGTTCCGGGATGTTGCTGGCCGGCGCGCTGCTTGCGCTACTGCCCTCGGTGGTGGCCTTCCTCGCCATGCGGCGACAGTTCATGCGCGGGCTCACCGCGGGGGCGATAATGGGGTGAGCCACCGGTTCTCACAGCCACCCCACCCGATCGCCGAGGGCGGCGGCCATCCGCTGGGCGGGCGCCTCCGCCGAAGCGGCCGGGGCGACCCGGTCGAGGACCGCGGCCCACTCCAGGATGATCGTGGCCACCGTCTCCGCCCGGCGCTCGTCCTCGCTGCGGTATCCGGTCCGCCGCAACGCTCTGCGTACCGCCTCGGGATCGAGATCCGGGTAACGCGCACGTAGGTCCCCGGGATCGACCCCGGGGTACAGCTCGGTGAGCAGCTCGTCGTCCCGCTCGTCACTGTCGCTACCGGCCAGGATGTGCCCGAGCTCGTGCAGGATGATGTGCCGCTGGTGCGCGTGGGTGGTCTCCTGCTGGTACAGAATGTAGTCGGCATCCCTGGCCGCGATCCAGGCGCCGAACGGTCCGGGAACCGGAATCGGGTGCGGCACCAGCCTGATCGCCCGCCCGCGCCGCTCCCCCACCCGCCGGCACAGCTCCTCGACATCCAGCGGTGGACGGATATCCAACGCGCGCAACAGCTCACGGCACCGGCGCCGCAGCTCCCGCTCTCTCACTCGCCACCCCGTTCGGCACATCCCGAGTGCACTTCCACCCCTGCGAATGCTCAGGTGAGCACTGACATTTCCACGAGTCTAGGCACCTCGGGTCAGGTTAGCGAGGAAAGCCCTATATAGCACGTGAAAATCACCTGAACGCGGGTGCCACGGGATGCGCGCACCGCGCGGCGGACCCCATAGGGTGTCGGCGCAGCGGGAGGTGACCGGAGTCGTGGACGGGGTCGACTACTACGAGTTGCTCGGCGTGGGGCGAGATGCTTCCCCTGCCGAGATCAAGTCGGCGTACCGGTCGCTCGCCAGGACCATGCATCCGGACGCCGGTGGCACCGCCGGAACCTTCCGCCTGCTGCGGGAGGCCTACGAGACACTCAACGATCCGCGGCTACGGGCCGAGTACGACGAGGGTGAGCCGGACACCGACGAGGAGGAGTCCGCACCCCCGCCGCAGCCCCCGCCCCCGCGGACGCGCCGCCCTGGCACCACCCGGTACCGCCAGGGCGGGCGGACCCGCGGGTTCGGAGAGGATCCCGGGTTCACCGCGCCGGCCCCGCGGATGGCGCTGCAGACGATCCCGTGGTGGGACCGGGTGCACGCGGACGAACCCATCCTGTGCGTGCCGCGGCGCGGGCCGGGGCACGCGCCCGGGCTGGGCGCCCTCGCCACGGCGGCCCTGCTACTGCTCGCGCTGCCGCTCGGCATCCTCTCCGGCCCGGTGCTGATCGCCTGGCTGGTGTTACTGGCGGCCGCGCTGGGTGCGGTGGTGGTGCTGTCCCGCCGCTACCAGGCGGCAGCCCGCACCGACCGCGCGTTCACCGCGGAGTTCGGTGGGCGGCAGGTGCACGGTCGCGCCGGGCAGGAGACCGACGAGCTGGGCGAGCGGCTCACCGAGGACCTGCTCTCCCGCTACCTCACCCGGATGCCGGGTGCGCGGGTCTTCCACGGCCTCGCCTGGCCCGAGTCGGTGTTCGCCGACGTGCACCACGCCGTGCTGTGCGGAAGGCGGCTGGTGCTCGTCGAGTCGAAGCTGTGGCTGCCGGGGCACTACACGGCAGGCCGGGACGGCACGCTGTGGCGCAACGGGAACCGGTTCCGCGGCGGCGGCAGCAGGCTGGCCGAGAGCGTCGCCGCCTACCGCGAGCTGTTACCCGAGGTGGAGGTGCGCGGGGTGCTGATCGTGTACCCGAGCCGGTGGGGCGAGGTGACCACCGGCGAGGCCACCGGGGTGCCGGTACCGCCGATGACCCCCGAGCAGTTCGTCCGCGAGGTCGGTGACTGGCTGGCCGTGGACCCGTGCACCGTGGACCGGGATGTCGTCCGCACGGTGCACGGCCAGGTGGTCTCCGCCTGACACGGCGTCGGAGAACCGCCGGGAGCCGCGCCCCGCGACATGACACAGGTCACAGGATGCGCTCCCGGCTGAGGCTAGTACGGTTCTAAGCGCATGCTTAGTCAGCTCAGTGCTCAGTACAGCTCAGCGTCGAGTCCGAGGAGGAAACCGTGTCCGAATCACCGTCCAGGGTCGCGATCGTCACCGGGGCAGGCCGAGGCATCGGCGCGGCGATCGCCAACCGTCTCGCCGCCGACGGGTTCGCCGTCGGCCTGCTCGATCTGGACGAGGCGAGCTGCGCGCGGGGCGCGGAGGCCATCACCGCCGACGGTGGGCGCGCACTCGGGATCGGCGTGGATGTGAGCGACACCGAGCAGGTGGAGGCCGCCGTCACCCGGGTGGCGGAGGAACTGGGCCCGCCGACCGTTCTGCTGAACAACGCCGGCATCACCAGGGACAACCTGCTGTTCAAGATGACCGACCAGGATTGGGACTCGGTACTGGGGGTACACCTGCGGGGCTCCTTCCTGATGAGCCGCGCGGTGCAGAAGTACATGACCGAGCAGGGCTGGGGCCGCATCGTGAACCTGTCCAGCACCTCGGCGCTCGGCAACCGCGGGCAGGCCAACTACTCCACCGCGAAGGCCGGGATGCAGGGGCTGACCAAGACGTTGGCCATCGAGCTGGGCAAGTTCGGGGTCACGGTCAACGCGATCGCGCCAGGGTTCATCGCCACCGAGATGACCGCGGCCACCGCCGAACGCATCGGCATGTCCTTCGAGGACATGCAGCAGGCGGCCGCGCAGGAGATCCCGGTGCGCCGGGTCGGCCAGCCGGAGGACATCGCGAACATGGCCGCCTTCTTCGTCAGCGACCAGGCGTCCTTCGTCTCCGGCCAGGTCATCTACGTGGCCGGCGGCCCGAAGGCCTGAGCGGGAGGACATCGTCATGCGCGTCTTCTCCGGCCTGGACTCCTTCGCCGCCGCGGTCGGCGAGCGGCTCGGGCACAGTGAATGGCACACGATCACCCAGGAACAGGTGAACCAGTTCGCCGAGGCCACCGGCGACCACCAGTGGATTCACCTCGACACGGAGCGCGCCGCGAGCGGGCCGTTCGGCGGCACGATCGCCCACGGCTACCTGACGCTCTCCCTGATTCCGATGCTGGGCAAGGAGATCTACCAGGTCGACAACCTGACCATGGGGATCAACTACGGGCTGAACAAGGTGCGGTTCCCGCAGCCGGTGCGGGTCGGTTCCCGGGTACGGGCGACCGCCGAGCTGGTCGAGGTCTCCACGGCCGCCCATGGCGCCATCCAGGCCATCGTGCGCTGGACCATCGAGATCGAGGGCGAGGACAAACCGGCCTGCGTCGCCGATACCGTCGCCCGGCTACATGCCTGAGCGGCGGCCCGGTATGTCGAGCGCTCAGGCATACCGACTGGTCGGTACTATCCTCGGCCATGCGAGGTAAGGAGTGTCGATGACGGATACCGGGCCGCCAGGACTCGACCTGGCACGACTGCGAGCCCACCTGGACACGCGGCTACCCGGGCTGGCCGCGGGGCCGTTGCGGGCCGAGGTCGTGGCAGGCGGCCGGTCCAACCTCACCTACGTGGTCACCGACGGCACCGATGAGTGGGTGCTGCGCAGGCCGCCGCTCGGGCACGTGCTGCCGACCGCGCACGACATGTCCCGGGAGTACCGGGTGGTCTCGGCACTGCACCCGACCGCCGTCCCGGTACCCCGCACGTTGCTGCTGGGTGCGGACGAGGACGTGCTCGGCGCCCCGTTCTACCTGATGGAGCTGGTGCGCGGCACTCCGTACCGCACCGAGCAGGAGCTGTCCGCGCTCGGGTCGGAGCGTACGAGGTCGATCGCGCTGGACCTGATCGACACCCTTGTCGAGTTGCACGCGGTCGATCCGGCCGCGGTGGGGCTGGCCGATTTCGGCCGGCCGGAAGGATTTCTGCACCGGCAGCTGCGCCGGTGGAAGAAGCAGCTGGACGGCTCCCGCAGCCGGGACCTGCCCGGGATCGACCGGTTGCATGACCGGCTGGCCGCCGCCGTGCCCGACTCCCCCGCGCCGGCGATCGTGCACGGCGACTACCGGCTGGACAACGTGCTGGTGAGCGGGCAGGACCGGATCACAGCGGTACTCGACTGGGAGATGTCCACCCTCGGTGATCCGCTGACCGATCTCGCCCTGATGGTCGCCTACGCCCAGCGGGAGACCTTGGGACTGACCTTCGTGGCCAACCCCAGCGGCGCCCCGGGTTACCCGGGCGTGCCGGAGATCGTCGAGCGCTACGCCGAGCGTTCCGGCCGGGACGTCTCCGGGCTGAACTGGTACGTCGGGCTGGCATTCTTCAAGCTGGCGGTGATCCTCGAGGGCATCCACTACCGCTACCGCGAGGGGCAGACCGTCGGCGCGGGCTTCGAGCAGGCCGGCGACGGCGTGTTCCCGCTGATCGACCGTGGCAACGAGATCCTCGGGGAAGGGACTGGATGATGGATTTCGCGTTCGACGCCAAGACCGAGGAGTTGCGCTCGCGGCTGCTCGCCTTCATGGAGGAGCACGTCCACCCGGCCGAGCCGGTGTTCGCCGAGCAGCTCGCCGAGCGGGAGGACCCGTGGTCGAGCGTGCCGATCGTGGCCCGGCTGCAGGCCGAGGCGCGCAGCAGGGGCCTGTGGAACTTCTTCCTTCCCGGCGAGCACGGCGGCGGACTGACCAATCTCCAGTACGCGCCGCTGGCCGAGATCACCGGCCGCAGCCCGCAGCTTGCGCCCAACGCGCTGAACTGCGCGGCGCCGGACACCGGGAACATGGAAGTGCTCGCGATGTTCGGTACCGAGCGGCAGCGGCAGGAATGGCTGCGCCCGCTGCTGGACGCCGAGATCCGCTCGGCCTTCGCGATGACCGAGCCGGATGTGGCCTCCTCGGATGCGCGCAACATCGCCACCCGGATCGAGCGCGACGGCGACTCCTACGTGATCAACGGCCGCAAGTGGTACATCTCCGGCGCGATGAACCCGAGTTGCCGGATCCTCATCGTGATGGGCAAGACCGACCCGGACGCCGAGCCGCACCGGCAGCAGAGCATGATCCTGGTGCCGAGGGACACCCCCGGTGTGCGGATCAAGCGCGGGATGCGGGTGTTCGGCTACTCCGACGGCGACCACGGCGGCCACGCCGAGATCGTGTTCGACAACGTCCGGGTGCCCGCGGAGAACCTGGTGGGCGAGGAGGGCGGCGGCTTCGCCATCGCGCAGGCCCGGCTCGGCCCCGGTCGGATCCATCACTGCATGCGGCTGATCGGGATGGCCGAGCGGGCGATCGAGCTGATGTGCCGGCGCGCGGTCGAGCGCTCGGCCTTCGGCAAGCCGCTGGCCAGGCAGGGGGTGATCCAGGACTGGATCGCCGAGTCCAGGGTGCGGGTGGAGCAGCTGCGCCTGCTGGTGCTGAAGACCGCCTGGCTGATGGACACCGTGGGCAACCAGGGTGCGCACACCGAGATCCAGTCGATCAAGATCGCCACCCCCTCCTCGGTCGAGTGGATCCTGGACAAGGCGATCCAGCTACACGGTGCCGGTGGCGTCAGCCAGGACTTCCCGCTCGCCGAGCTCTGGGCCGCCGCCCGGATGCTCCGCCTCGCCGACGGCCCGGACGAGGTGCACAAGCGCTCCCTCGCCCGCCGCGAACTCAGCCACTACCTGCCAAAGGAGGCCTGATGTCCACAGTGGACTCAGACGACCTGCGCCAACGGGCACGGGAGTTCCTGCGCGAGCACGACCACACCACCGTGGAGCGGCTGGAGTTCCTCCGCGCCAGGTTCGACGCCGGGCTCGCCTGGGTACACTTCCCCTCCGGCCTGGGCGGGCTCGACGCGCCGCGGGCGGCACAGGCGGTGGTGGACGCCGAGTTCGAGGCGGTGGGCGCGCCGGACAACGACCCGAGGCGGATCGGCATCGGCCTGGGCATGGCGGCGCCGACGATCCTGCAGTTCGGCACCGAGGAACAGCAACAGCGCTTCCTCCGCCCGTTGTGGACAGGCGAGGAGGTGTGGTGCCAGCTGTTCTCCGAGCCGGGCGCGGGCTCGGACCTCGCCGCGCTGGGCACCCGCGCCGAGTGGGACGGCGCGGGCTGGGTGGTGGAGGGGCAGAAGGTATGGACCTCCAGCGCGCACGTCGCGCGCTGGGCCATCCTGGTCACCCGCACCGATCCGGACGTGCCGAAGCACCAGGGCATGACCTACTTCGTCGCCGACATGACCGCACCAGGGGTCGAGGTCCGGCCGCTGCGCCAGCTCACCGGCGAGGCCGAGTTCAACGAGGTGTTCCTCAACGACGTGCGGATCCCGGACACGCAGCGGCTCGGCGAGGTCGGCGAGGGCTGGCGGGTGGCGCAGTCGACGTTGATGAACGAGCGGGTCGCCATCGGCGGCCGCCCGATGCCACGCGAGGGCGGCATGGTCGGCGTGGTGGCACGGACCTGGCGGGAACGGCCCGAGCTGCGCACGCCCGAGTTGCACGACCGCCTGCTGACGCTGTGGGTCCAGGCCGAGGCGGCCCGGCTCGCCGGCGACCGGCTGCGCCAGCAACTCGCGGTCGGCAGGCCCGGACCGGAGGGTTCGGCGATGAAGCTGGCCTTCGCCCGGCTGAGCCAGGAACTGTCCGCGCTGGAGGTCGAACTACTCGGCGAGGAGGGCCTGCGCTACGACGACTGGACCCTACGCAGGCCGGACATCGTCGACTTCACCGGGCGCGAGGCCGGCTACCGCTACCTGCGGGCGAAGGGTAACTCCATCGAGGGCGGCACCTCGGAGGTGCTGCGCAACATCATCGCCGAGCGGGTGCTGGGCCTGCCCGCCGAACCGCGCGCGGACAAGGACGTGGCATGGAAGGACCTCCCACGATGACCGGCACACCCGACCTGCTCTACTCCGACGTGGAGACCGACCTGCGGGCCAGCGTCCGCGACTTGCTGAACGACCACGGCGACCCGGCGGCGCTGCCGGCGCGGGTGGAGAGCGACGAACTTTACGACCTGAAGCTGTGGCGTACCCTGGCCGGCGACCTCGGCACGGCCGGCCTGCTGGTGCCGGAGAACCTCGGCGGGCAGGGCGCCTCGGCCAGGGAAACGGCGCTGGTACTCGAGGAGCTCGGCCGCGGCCTTACCCCGGTGCCGTTCCTGGGCAGCGCCGTCCTGGCGACCTGCGCGCTCCTGCACACGGACACCGCCCAGCGGGCCGTCGCCGGGGTGCTGCCCCGGCTCGCCTCCGGCACGACGATCGGCTGCCTTGCGGTCCCGCTGTCCACCGCGCCGGGAACCGGCTTCCCCACCGGCGTCCACGCGACCGGCGACGGGATACTGACCGGCCGCGTCGGCACCGTCGCGGACGCCTCGGTGGCCGAGGTACTGGTGGTGCCGGCCACCGGCCAGGACGGTCCGGGGCTGTACCTGGTCGAAACCGGGGTGGAGGGAGTCGCGATCACCGGGGCGGTCCCGCTGGACCTCACCCGGCGGCTGGCCGACCTGACCCTGACCGACGTCCCGGCCCGCCGGGTGGCCGGCCAGGACGTCGCGGCGGCGGCGCTGGAGCGGGCGCTGCTGGCCGGCGCCGCACTGCTGGCCTCCGAACAACTCGGCCTCGCTCAATGGTGCCTCGACGAGACGGTCGGCTATGTCAAGCAGCGGTACCAGTTCGGCCGCCCGGTCGGCTCCTTCCAGGCCCTCAAACACCGGCTCGCCGAGGTGTACCTGCAGCTGGTCTCCGCCCGCGCCGCGGCCCGTAACGCCGCGGACACCCTGGCCAGGGGCGACGCGGATCTGCCTGCGGCCGCCGCGGTGGCGCAGGCCTACTGCGCTCCCGCCGCGGTGCACGCGGCCGAGGAATGCATCCAGCTGCACGGCGGGATCGGCATGACCTGGGAGCACCCCGCGCACCTCTACCTGAAACGCGCCAAGGCCGACGAGCTCGCGCTCGGCACGCCCGGCAGGCACCGGCGTACCCTTGCCGGGCTCATCGACCTGCCCGGCTGATCGCGCGGCGGCGCGATCGCGGACTGTCGGACCGCCGCGCTAGATTGCCGGCATGGCGGAGTTCGTACTGGTGGCGGGCGCGTGGCTGGGATCCTGGGCCTGGGCGGAGGTGGTGCCGCCGCTACGGGCGGCCGGGCACGGTGCGCATCCGTTGACGCTGTCCGGGCTGGCGGACAAGCGTGGCCTTCCGGCAGGGCAGCAGACGCACGTCCAGGACATCGTGGACGAGGTCGAACGCCATGACCTGCGCGAGGTCGTCCTGGTCGGGCACAGCTACTCGGGTATCCCGGTCGGGCAGGCCGCGGAGCGGATCGGCGACCGGCTGGCCAGGGTGGTCTTCGTCGACTCCAACGTCCCGGCCGACGGCGAGTCCTTCGTGTCGCCCTGGCCGGAGGGCCGAGCCGCGGTGGAGGCCTCGATCGCGGCCAACGGCGGGTTCTGGGCGCCGCCGGCCACGGCGGACTACACGGGCCAGGGCCTCACCGAGGGGCAGGTCGCCCGGATCGTCGGCGGCTCCACCCCGCACCCCGGGGCCACCCTCACCGAACCCGCCGTGCTGCGCCGCCCGCTCGGCGAGTTGCCCACGACCTACGTCAAGTGCCTGCTCGACGGCGAGCGGCCGAGCCCCGATGTGGCCGAGCTACTGGCCGCAGGCGAGCGCTGGCGACTGGTCACCATGGACACCGGTCACTGGCCGATGTTCTCTCGACCGCGGGAACTGGCCCGGATTCTCCTGGAGGCGACCGGAACGGTGGCCCTATGACCGGGGTGCTCGCGCGCCCCGATGGCCGCCGTTTCCGCGCGCTCGATCACGGGTGATCAGCGCCGGAGGTCGTCGAGCACGGCGCGGGCGACAGGACTCGGCTGCCCGTCCTGAAGATCGAGCGGGTCCTTGGCGTACAGCGGTGGTTGGGCCATGAAGCGGGGCGCGCGTCCGCGGTGCGGCTGGGCGGCGTGCACCAGGAACGGGTGGCACAGGTACATGTCGCCGAGGGCGCCTGTCGCCAGCGCGACAGGTCGATGCTCGGAGGCGGGGACGGCGTCGCGGCACAGCGACATCCATTCGCGCCCTTCGTCACCGCGGGTTTCGAGCAGCGGGGGCACGTCGAGATGGGAGCCGACCCGGATCCGCGTCGGAGCGTCGTCGGGGCCGACGTCCGAGAACAGGAACAGCATCAGCAACGCGCGCTCTCGGGAGCGGAGGTTGACCCTGCCCTCCCCTTGCGGCCCGGCGTAGCTGGCGTCCACATGCCATCCGTCATCGCCGGGTTGCGCGGCACCGGGGAAACGGACGGGAAAGGTGCCGAGACCGACGCGGGGAATCCACCGGCCTTCGCCGGCGAGCCGGTCGAACGCCGCGTGCAGCACGGCGGTGGTTGCGGCTTCCTGGAACGGCGGTGTCGCGAACCCGCCCAGCCGCACGACGGGCTCGGTCCAGGTCGTCGGGTCGTCCCGCGCGCATCCGGTGGCCGCCCACAACTCGTCCACGCACCGTTCCCCGGCCTCGACCGGAAAAGCCCCTTCGAGCTTGACGAAGCCATCGGTGACGAACCGCTCGACCTGCTCAGCGGTGAGAGACATGCGGGACCCCCGTCATCCGGTTGCCGGTCGCTCATGCTCACGAAGAGCGAACGGCACGGTCAACGCGTTTTCCGGCTCCCGCGCGGAAGCGGCGCGGGCGCTGACCTTCCGGCGGTCGCGGACGTGGGGCACGGCTGAGCCGCGCTCACCGCACCGGGCGCAACGAGCTCATCAGCAGATCGGCGAAATGGTCGCCGACCTGCTGGGCGGACAGCTCGCCGTCGCTGCGGTACCAGAACGCGAGGTGGTGCACGGCGCCGAAGAAGAAGTCCACGATCACCTCCGCCGGCTTGTCCGTACGGAACTCCCCCGCCCGCTGACCTTCCTCGATCAGCCCGCGAAACCGCTCGTGATAGCGGCGCCGCTCGGCACGCACAGCACGCCGCTTCTCCGGATCCAGCTGATGCATCGACTCCATGAAGATCTTGGTGTCGTCCAGGTTCGCGATGCTGCTGACCACCACATCGGACGCGGCCGAGGCCAGCCGCTCGCGCAGCGGCGCCTCCGTGACGGCGAACTTCTCCAGCCGATCGGTCTGTTCCCGCAGCACCCGGCCGTAGATCTCGGAAAGCAGGTCGTCCTTGGAGTCGAAGTAGTGGTACATCGCGCCCTTGGTGACCCCGGCCGTCGCCACGATCTCCTGCACCGAGGTCCGGTCGAAACCCTGCTCGGCGAACAGCCGCGTCGCCACGGCGAGCAGCCTCCGCGGCACCGCGGCCGCGCCCTCCGCCTGCTCGTCGGATCCCGCGTTCCGTTGCCCGTTACCCGTTTCCATGACGGTCTTCCCCTCTGTCGCTTCCGCTCCCACCCCTCGTTGCACAGGACACCTGGTGAGCGGCCCCTCACGGACGGGCAGCATACCGGCAACTCCCTGGTCAGATAATCGGCCGCAACGGGCGATTGTCCCGTGGACCATGCCGCCGCAACTCGGTCCACGCCCGCGCGAGGCGACCCACCATCTCGGACAGCACGGCGGGCTCGAGGGTGAACGGAATCCGGAGATAGTTGTCGTGCGCCCCGGTGAAGTCGGCCGACGAGCCGGGGACCACCTCCACCCCGTGGCGCAACGCGAGCTGGGCGAACACGTCGGCGCTGCCCTCGGGCAGCGCGACCCAGAGCGAGGAACCGCCGTCCGGGCTGCGCCAGCGCCAGTCGGGCAGGTACTCGCGCAGCAGCCGTTCCAGCAGCTTGCGCCGCTCCCGCTGGATGGCCGCGCGCGCCGGGGCGAGCTCGTCGAGGCGCGGCACCAGCCGGGCGGCCAGCGCCTGGTCGATCACCGGACTACCCAGGTCGGCAAGCGCCTTACGGCGGGCACACCGCTCGATGATCTCGGCGGGCCCGCGTACCCACCCGATCCGCAGCCCGCCCCACACGGCCTTGCCGAGGGAGGCCACGGTGATCGCCTCGGCCCCGGACGGGAGGTACGCGGCCAGCGGCAACGGGGCGGTCCCCCGCTCCTCCTCCAACGCGATGCCCGCGTAGGCGTTGTCCTCCAGCACGGTCACCCCGTGCCGGGCGGCGAGCTCGGCCACCCTGCGACGCCGGGTCGCCGACATCTGGATACCGGTCGGGTTGTGATAGGTCGGCATCACGTACAGCAGGCTCGGGTGGTGCGCGGCCAGTGCCGCGGCCAGTTCCCGCGTCTCGATGCCCTCGTCGTCCAGCGGCACCGGGACCAGCTCGGCGTTCACGGACCGGAAGATGTCCAGGCAGGCGGGCCAACTCGGCGACTCGACCACCACCGAGGAGGCTGTACGCAGGTACACCTCGGCGACCAGCACCAGAGCCTGCTGCGCGCCCGTGGTGACCAGCACCTGCTCCGGACCGGTCGGCAGGCCGAGCCGGGTGTAGTGCTCGGCGATCGCCGCGCGGAGCAGGGGCAGGCCGCTCGGGTGATACCCGGGGTCGGCGAGCAGGTCCGGCATATCCTCCCGGACGACGTCGGCCAGCGCCTCGGTCACCTCGGGGGCACCTTGCTCGGCGGCACAGGCCAATGAGATCAGTGGACCGGGCCCGTCGATGAGCCGCTGGAAGATCACCCCGGCCCGGCCGCCCCGCACCCCGCCGTCGCTGCGCGCCGAACGCACCTTCCCGTTCACCCGGGTACCGCTGCCCTGCCGCCGCTCCAGTACCTCCCGCGCGCGCAGCTCGTCGTAGGCACCGACCACGGTCGCCCTGCTCACGGCCAGGACGCCGGCCAGTTCGCGTTCCGAGGGCAGGCGCTCGCCGCTGCGCAGCGCACCCTCCTCGGCGGCCCTGGCGAGCGCGTCGGCCAGCTTGCGGTACAGCGGTCCCGGTCCCGCGGTCCAGTCACCGAGCAGAGTCGCGAGTGCCGAACCATCCTGAAAACGATCCATTTCACCCACCATTGGCACTGTTCGCCACCAGTCCAGTCAACGATCCTAGTAGGTGCAGAGCTGATCACGAAGAATTGGACTGGAAACTGGCCCTGGGAGGTGCGAAATGCTCACGACCTTCATGTTCCTGGCCGCGGTGGCGGCCGAACTCGTCGTTATCGGCCGCATGGTGTGGCTGTCCACCGAGGCCAGGCGAGCGCTGCCGGCCGCGGAGCCGCGGCCGGTGTGGGACCTGCTGGCCGGCGCGGCCGCGCTGCGGCAGGCCTCCCGCACCCACTCCGACCGGATCGACCGGTACCTGCGGGAACTACACGAACCGTGGCGGGCCGGGTTGGGGCGCTGAGCGCGTTCGACCCGGTGCTCACCCCAGCGCGTCCTCGACCTTGCGCTGCAGCTTGTTCATCCCACCGAGCCAACGCTCGTTCTGGGTGGCCCTCGCCGCGTAGTAGTCGGCGACCTCCGGGTGCGGCAGCACCAGGAAACGCCCTTCCGGCCAGGCTGCCAGGACGCTGTCGGCGACCTGTTCGGGCGCGATGGCGGACTCGCCCATGATCAACCGGCCGGCCGGCCCGGTGTCGGCGAGCATCCTGGTCCGCACCCCCTGCGGGCAGACCGCCTGCACGGTGATGCCGCGGTGCCGGTAGGTCGCGGCCAGCCACTCCGCGAAGGCCAGCGCGCCGTGCTTGGACACCGAGTACGGGGCGGAGCCGAGGCTGGTCAGCAGTCCCGCCGCGGACACGACGGCGAGGAAGTGCCCGCGGCCGCGGGCCAGCCAGTCCGGCAGCAGCAGCCGGGCGGCGCGGACGTGCGCCATCACGTTGACCTCCCAGGCCCCGGCCCAGGCGTCCTCGGGCGCCTCGGGGCCGCCGGTGGGCGCCACACCGGCGTTCGCGCAGAACACGTCGATCGAGCCGAGCGCGTCCCGCGCGGCCTCGATCAGTGCCCGCACGCCGTCCTCGGTCGCGGCGTCGCCGGGCAGCGGCACCCCGCCCACCTCGTCGGCCACCGCCCGGCAGGCGTCCGCATCGAGGTCGGCGACTCCCACCCTGGCACCTTCGGCCGCGAACCGCCGGGCCAGTGCCGCACCGATCCCGCCCGCGCCGCCGGTGATCACCACACCGGCCCCGGGCAGCTCGGCACTCACAGGCCACCGGCCAGCGTCACGCCACCGTCCAGCACCAGTGTCTGGCCGGTGATCCAGCCCGCCTGCTCGGACAGCAGGAACGCGACCGCGCCCGCGACATCGGCCGGGACACCGAGCCGCTTCAGCGGGTAGGGCGCGGCGGCCTCCTCCTCCCTGCCCTCGTACAGCGCGGTGGCGAACCGCGTCTTCACCACGGCGGGGGCCACCGCGTTCACCCGGATACCCGGGCCCAGCTCGTACGCCAGCTCCGTGGTCAGCCGGATCAGCGCGGCCTTGCTGACCCCGTACATGCCGATACCGGGCGAGGCTCCCAGCCCGGCGACCGAGGCCACGTTCACCACCGCCCCGCCGTGCTCCCCCATCCAGGCGTCCCGTGCGCGGCGGACCCAGCCCAGCGGCGCCAGCACGTTGACCCCGAGGATCTTGCTGGCGGCCTCCGGCTCGATGTCCACGATCGGCCCGTAGACCGGGTTGATCCCGGTGTTGTTGACCAGCAGGTCGAGCCGGCCGAAGGCCTCGATCGTGCGGGCGACCGCCTCCTCCTGGTGCGCGGGGTCATCGGCCTTGCCGGGTACCCCGATGGCCACCTGCTCGCCGCCGAGACCGGCCACGGCCTCGGCGAGCGGCTCGGGCTTGCGCGCGGTGACGCACACCCTGGCGCCGCGCGCCACGAGTTCCTCGGCGATGCCCAGCCCGATGCCGCGGCTTGCGCCGGTGACGATGGCGACGCGATCCTTGAGCGAGTCCACGGGGTAATCTCCTCCTCGTCCGCCGAAGCGACGCTGAACGTTGCCGTGCGCAGCGGGTTCCGCAAGCTCCGGGCGGCCCCCGTCACCTGGATCGCGCATCACCCTCTAAGCGCTCGCTTACAATTCTTCCATGACGCAGTCACTGCCCGCCGAGTTGTGGCCGGACGTGCAACCCGACGCCGCCCGCAGGCTGATGCTGGCCGGGGTGGAGTCCTTCGCGCGCCGCGGATACCACGCCACCACCACCCGCGACATCGCCAGTGGCGCCGGAATGAGCCCTGCCGCCCTGTACGTGCACTTCCCCTCCAAGGCGGCCCTGCTGTTCGCGATCAGCCGCAGCGGGCACGAGCAGGCGCTCGCACTCGTGGAGAACGCGATCAACGACCCGGCGCTGCACGGGGAGCCGGTGCCGGTGATGCGCAGGGTGACCGAGGACTTCGTGGCCTGGCACGCGCGCAGGCACACCGTCGCGCGAGTGGTCCAGTACGAGCTGCAGGCGCTGCCGGAGCAGGAGTACGCGGTGGTGGCCGACCTGCGCAGGCGGATCGAGCGGGCCGTCCGCGACCTGATCGAGCGGGGCCTGCGGACGGGGGTGTTCCGGGTGGGCGACGCCCGCACCGCCGCCAGGGCCGCGCTGTCGCTCGGGGTGGATGTCGCCCGCTGGTACAGCGAGCGTTCCGGCAAGGCGCCGCCGGAACTCGGCCGCGAGTACGGCGAGCTGGTGCTGCGCATGCTCGGCGCCGAGGTGGGCTGAACAGCCATGGCGGGATACTGGCATACCGACCGGCCGGTATGCCAGCGGTGAGACGTGTCGCACACGGATGTGTGGGAAGCTTGCGGTCATGCCCGAGATCGGCGCGGACGTCGACCCAGCCGAGCTGCTCACCGTGGCCAGGGAGGAAGCGAGGCTCGGCGCGCGGGAGGGCGGCGTCCCGATCGGTGCGGCGCTGTTCGGGTCCGCCGGGGAACTGCTCGGCCGCGGGCGTAACCGGCGGGTGCAGGACGGTGACCCTTCCCTGCATGCCGAGACCGCGGCCTTCCGCGCGGCGGGCAGGCGGCCGCACTACCGGGACACGATCATGGTGACCACGCTGTCCCCGTGCTGGTACTGCAGTGGCCTGGTGCGGCAGTTCGGGATTCCGCGGGTGGTGATCGGCGAGGCCCGCACGTTCACCGGCGGGCACGACTGGCTCGCCGAGCACGGCGTCCGGATCACCGTCCTGGACGACCCCGAATGCGCCGCCCTGATGCGTGCCTTCGTCGACCGGCATCCCGACCTCTGGCACGAGGACATCGGCGCCGGGCACTCATAGCACCTGGCGGGTGAGGAAGGTGAGTTTGTCGGGGTTGGCGACCGCCCGCAGCGTGGTGATGCGGTCCTCGGCGAACTCGAGGAACAGGACGCCCTGCACGGCGCCGTCCACGATGGCGAGCAGGGCGGGCTGGTCGTTCACCTCGACCACCTGGACGTCGACCTCGGCGAGATGGCGGGCGAGGCCGCGCAGCAGGTACTGCGCCACCCGCTCGCGGCCGTGGACCGGCTTGCGCGCGGCACCGACCTTCCCGCCGCCGTCGGCCCAGGAGGTGACGTCCTCGGCCAGCAGCAGCTCAAGGCCGGACAGGTCGCCCTCGCGGGCCGCCGCGAGGAAGCGTTCCACGAAGCCTCGCCAGCGCGTGCGGTCCGGCGGCGCGGTGGCCCGCTCGTCGCCGTCCGCGAGCCGCTGCTTGGCCCGGCGATGCAACTGGCGGCAGTTCGGCTCGTTCAGCTCGACGATCTCGGCGATCTCCCGGTACCCGTACCCGAACGCCTCGCGCAACACGAACACCGCCCGCTCGGTGGGGCTGAGCCGTTCCATCAACACCAGCAACGCCATCGACACGGAGTCGCGCTGCTCAGCGGTGTCCAGCGGCCCGAGCGCGCCGTCCGTGGTGAGCACCGGCTCCGGCAGCCACGGGCCGACATAGCGCTCCCGCCGGGCCCGTGCCGAGGTCAGGCGGTTCAGGCACAGGTTGGTGACGACCTTGGCCAGCCAGGCCGGGGGGTTCTCGATCGCCGCCCGGTCGGCCTGGTCCCAGCGCAGGAACGCGTCCTGCACCGCATCCTCGGCCTCGACGGCCGATCCGAGCATCCGGTAGGCGAGACCGAGGAGCCGCGGCCGCTGGTCCTCGAACTCCCGCACCGATCCGGACGTGGTCACGACCTCAGTCTCTCATCCGGCCGGAGCGCGGCCACCGGCCGGCAACGCGGTGATCACCCGGCCAGCGCGGCCTCGCCCGCCGCGGTGAGCTCGGCGGGCACCCGTGCGCCCGCGTTTCCCGGGCTCGCGGGCCGGATCAGCCCGTGCCGTGCCAGCTCGTGCGCGGTCAGCTGGTCGCAGCAGGCCACACCGTCCACGAACAGATCGGGCTCGCAGCTGCAGGACATCAGCGCCCTGCGCGCGGCCACCGCACGCAGCATGGCCCTGGCTCGATGGTTGAGTTCGCGTGGGTACGCCGGCACCGGAGCTCGCCCCCTCAGGCTGAAAATCATGGAATCACCGCCGCTCACGGATGCGACGGCGGCGGGCCCCGGTTATGACGGGGCGGCGGCACCGGCGGTTCCGGCGGGTGCGCCGACCGCGGGCTCGAGGATCCGCGCCCACTGCCGGGCGATCTGCCCGCGCCGCCGGGTGTCGTCGGTGAGCAGGTTCGCCAGCCCGAGCCCGCGGGCGAGGTCGAGGGTGGCCTGCACGGTCTCCCGCACCCCCGGCCGCGACTCGTCCGCGCCCAGCAGCTCGAGCGCCACGCGATGCACCTCACGCCCGACGCGGGCCTCCAGCGGCACCAGCACCCCACGTAACGCCTCGTCGGTGGACGCGGCGACCCACAGATGCAGCGCGGCGCGGAACATCGGTCCGGTGTAGAGGTCGAGCAGCATCCGCGCCACCGGTTCGGCCCGGGACGGCCCGCTCGGCAGCGCGGCCGCCCGCGCCCGCAGCTCCACGATCTGCTTGTCGCCCACGTGCGCGACGGCCGCGGTGACCAGGTCCTCCCTGGTCGGGAAGTGGTGCTGGGCCGCCCCGCGGGAGACGCCTGCCCGTTCCGCGATCACCGCCACCGTGGTGCCGTTCCAGCCCAGCTCGCCAAGGCACTCGACGGCGGCCTGCATCAGCCGTCGCCGAGTGGTCCTACTGCGTTCCTGGCGTGGTTCCCGCATGTGTTCTCAGGCTGGCTCGACCCAGAAGTCGAGCTGCAGGTCCTCCTCCCGCTCGCAGAGCCGGTACTTCGCGAGGTCGGTGACCCCTTCCGCGGCCAGCACCTCGTCGTCGATGAAGAAGTTGCCGGTCACCTCGCTGCTGAGCTTGGTGACGATCACATAGGCCGAGTCGGCCATGATCTCCGGGGTACGGGACTTGTTGGCCAGCTCGGCGCCCACGACGTTGCGGATCGCGGCCGTGTCGATCGTGGTACGCGGCCACAGCGAGTTGGCCGCGATCCCGTCCTCCCGCAGCTCGGCGGCCAGCCCGACGGTGACCAGGCTCATCGAGTACTTGGCGATGCTGTAGGCGAGGTGGCCCGCGGTGAACCACTTCTCGTCCAGGCTGATCGGCGGCGAGAGCGTGAGGATGTGCGGGTTCGCCGCCCTGCGCAGGTGCGGGATCGCGGTCCTGGACAGCAGGAAGGAGCCACGGCAGTTGATGTCCTGCATCAGGTCGTAGCGCTTCATCCCGATCGACTCCGACGGGGTCAGGTCGATCGCGCTGGCGTTGTTCACCACCACGTCGATGCCGCCGAACTGCTCGGCCGTCCGCTCCACCGCGGCGGCCACGGCCTCGTCGTCGCGGATGTCACCCACGATCGGCAGGGCCTGCCCGCCTGCCTCCTCGACGGCCCTGGCCGCGGTGTGGATGGTGCCGGGCAGCTTCGGGTGCGGCTCGGTGGTCTTGGCGATCAGCGCGACGTTCGCGCCGTCCGCGGCGGCGCGCAGCGCGATGGCCTCGCCGATTCCCCTGCTCCCGCCGGACATGATGAGGGTCTTGCCCGCCAGCGTGCTCACGTTGTCGACTCCTTAGCTACCGCTTAGTAGGACTTGGGTAGTCCGAGACTATGCTGCGCGACGAAGTTCAGCACCATCTCCCTGCTCACAGGTGCGATCCGGCCCACCCTGGCCGCGGCGATCAGCGCGCCGAGGCCGTACTCGGCGGCGAGCCCGTTACCGCCGTGTACCTGCACGGCCTGGTCCACGGCTCGGATGGCCACCTCGGCGCCCGCGTACTTGGCCATGTTGGCCGCCTCCCCCGCGCCGAAGTCGTCCCCGGCGTCGTACAGCGTGGCGGCCTTCTGGGTCATCAGCTTGGCCAGCTCCAGCTCGACCTTGATCTCGGCGAGCGGGTGGGCCAGCCCCTGGTGCGCACCGATCGGCGTGTCCCACACCTTGCGCTCCCCCGCGTAGCGCACCGCGCGGTCCAGGGCATACCTGGCGATGCCGAGGGAGAAGGAGGCGCCCATGATGCGTTCCGGGTTGAGCCCGGCGAACAGCTGCGCGATGGCCGCGTCCTCGGAGCCGACCAGCGCGTCCGCCGGCAGCGGGACCTCGTCCAGGAACAGCTCGAACTGGCGGTCGGCGGAGATCACGTCCATCTCGATCTGCCGGTACTCGAAACCGGGCGCGTCGGTGGGCACGATGTACAGCGCGGGCTTGAGCTTGCCGGTCCTGGCATCCTCGGTGCGCCCGACGACCAGCACGGCGTCGGCCTCGTCCACCCCGGAGATGAACACCTTGCGCCCGGACAGCACCCAGCCTCCCCCGCCGGCTACGCCCCCATTGGCGGGGGGACCCCCACTGTTCTCCCGCCGCGCGGTGGTGGTGATCCGGTGCGAGTTCGACCCGGCGTCCGGTTCGGTGATGGCGAAGGCCATCCGCACCTGGCCGACGGCGAAGCCGGGCAGCCACTGCCGCTTCTGCTCCTCGGTGCCGAACCGGGCGATCACCGTGGCGCAGATCGCCGGGGAGACCACCATCAGCAGCATCGGGGTGCCGGCCGCACAGAACTCCTCGCACACCGCAGCCAGGTCCCCGATGCCCGCGCCCCCGCCGCCGTACTCCTCGGGCACGGCGACCCCGAGGTAGCCGAGCCGCCCCGCCTCGTCCCACAGCCGGTCGGTGTGCCCACCGCCGCGTGCCTGCGTGCGGTAGTACTCGTGACCGTAGCTCGCGCCGAGCTCGGCGACCGCCTTGCGCAGAGCCTGCCGCTCTTCGGGTTCGGTGAAATCCACGTCCTACTCCTCTGGTGTCCGCACGACCGCGAGGACCGCGCCGAGCTCGACCTGCCGGCCCGCGGTGACCGGCAGGTCGGTGACCACGCCGTCGGCCGGCGCGGTGATCTGGTGCTCCATCTTCATCGCCTCCAGCCACAGCAACGGTTCCCCTGCCGTGACACTGTCCCCTTCGGACACCGCAACCCGGAGCACCGTGCCCGGCATCGGCGCCAGGAGCGAGCCGGCGGCCAGTTGGGAATCCGGATCGGCGAACCGGGGCAGCGGGGTCAGGCTCACCGGCCCGAGCGGCGAGTCCACCGCGACCAACCCCGGGTAGCGGCCGATGAGGAAGGTCCGTCGCACCCCGCCGGTCGCCAGCACCACCCGATCCGGGGTCGACTCGACCAGCGCGGTGTCCGGATGGGCCGCGGCGCGCAGGCCGGAGCGGGTCAGCCGGTAGGCGACCTCGTGGTCCTCCCCACCGACCCGGTAGGACTTGCGCTGGTCGGCGCCGGGCACGTTCCGCCAGCCGCTGGGCAGGCCGCGCTGCACCGGTGCCGCGGCCCGGTTCGCCGCGGCCTCGGCCAGCGCGGCGGCCAGCGCGGACAGCCGGACGTGCTCCCCGCCCGCCAGCGGGCGGGCGAGGGTGTCCAGCCCGTGCCGGTCGAAGAAGGCGGTATCGATGTCCCCGGCGCGGAAGGCCGGGTGTCGCAACACGTTCACCAGCAGGTCGCGGTTGGTCACCACCCCGTGGATCCGGGCCCTTGCCAGCGCCCCGGCCAGCATGCGGGCCGCGCCCGCGCGGTCCGGCGCCCAGGCGACCACCTTGGCCAGCATCGGGTCGTAGTGCACCCCGATCTCCGAACCGTCAGCCACCCCGCTGTCCAACCGCAGCCCGTGGCCGTCCGGGACGGCGAACTCCGCCCGTATCCCGGGAAGCTCGAATCGGTACAGGGTTCCGCTCTGCGGCTGCCATCCGGCGGACGGATCCTCGGCGTACAGCCGTACCTCGATGGCGTGCCCGGCACGCTCCGGCGGTGCCGGCGGCAGCCGCTCACCCTCGGCGACCCGCAGTTGCCGGGCCACCAGGTCCACGCCGGTGGTGCACTCGGTGACCGGGTGCTCCACCTGCAGCCGGGTGTTCATCTCCAGGAAGTAGAACCGGCCGTCGGAAGTGCTCAGGAACTCCACGGTTCCCGCGCCCACGTAGTCGATCGCCTTGGCCGCCTTGCGGGCCGCTTCGAACAGCTCCTCCCGCATGGCGGCGTCCACCAGTGGCGAGGGTGCCTCCTCGATCACCTTCTGGTGCCTGCGCTGGATCGAGCACTCCCGTTCCCCGAGCGCCCATACCGTGCCGTGCGTATCGGCAAGCACCTGCACCTCGATGTGCCGGCCGGTGTCCAGGTAACGCTCGCAGAACACGGTCGGGTCGCCGAAGGCCGACTCCGCCTCGGCTCGCGCGCTGTCCACCGCGGTCGGCAGGTCGGCCAGCTCGCGCACCACCCGCATGCCCCGGCCGCCGCCACCCGCGGAGGCCTTCACCAGCACGGGCAGATCGGCCTCGGTCACCTCCCCCGGGGCCAACTCGGGCAGCACCGGAACGCCGGCTTTGGCCATCAGCCGCTTGGACTCCACCTTGGAGCCCATGGTCTCGATGGCCTGCGGCGGCGGGCCGACCCAGGTCAGGCCCGCGTCCAGCGCGGCACGGGCGAAGGCCGCGTTCTCCGAGAGGAACCCGTACCCGGGGTGCACCGCGTCCGCGCCGGCCCTGCGCGCGGCGTCCAGCAGCAGGTCGGCGCGCAGGTAGGTGTCGGAGGGCGCGTTGCCAGGCAGCCGTACGGCGGCATCGGCCCCGGTGACGTGCGGGGAGGCCGCATCGGCGTCGGAGTACACCGCCACGGTGCCGATCCCGGCATCCCGGCAGGTGCGGAACACCCGCAGCGCGATCTCCCCGCGGTTGGCGACCAGCAGATTCTCGATCAACGCGTCCCCCTACATCCGGAAGACGCCGAAGCCCTCGGCGCCCTTGACTGGTCCGTTGTGGATCGCGGAGAGGCTGAGCCCGAGCACGGTCCTGGTATCCCGCGGGTCAATGATCCCGTCGTCGTAGAGCATCCCGGACAGGAACATCGGCAGCGACTCGGCCTCGATCTGGCCCTCGACCATCGCGCGCATGGCCGTGTCGTTCTCCTCGCTGTACTCCTGACCCCTGCTCTGAGCGGCCTGCCTGGCCACGATCGACAGCACACCGGCGAGCTGCTGGGCCCCCATCACCGCGGACTTGGCGCTGGGCCAGGCGAACAGGAACCGCGGGTCGTAGGCGCGGCCGCACATGCCGTAGTGCCCGGCGCCGTAGGAAGCGCCCATCAGCACCGAGATGTGCGGCACGGTGGAGTTGGACACCGCGTTGATCATCATCGCGCCGTGCTTGATGATCCCGGCCTGCTCGTAGGACTTGCCGACCATGTAGCCGGTGGTGTTGTGCAGGAAGACCAGCGGGGTGTCGTTCTGGTTGGCCAGCTGGATGAACTGGGTGGCCTTCTGCGACTCCTCGCTGAACAGCACCCCCTGCGCGTTGGCGAGGATGCCGACCGGGTAGCCGTGCACCTGCGCCCAGCCGGTGACCAGGCTGCTGCCGTACAGCGGCTTGAACTCGTCGAAGTCCGAGCTGTCCACCACGCGGGCGATCACCTCACGTGGCTCGAACGGCACCTTCAGGTCGGGCGGCACGATGCCGAGCAGGTCCTCGGTGTCGTAGCGTGGCTCCTCGTGGTCCGGCTTCGGGGCCGGGCCCTGCTTGTGCCAGTTGAGCCTGCGGATGATGCTCCGGCCGAGCCGGATCGCGTCCTGCTCATCCACCGCGAGGTAGTCGGCCAGCCCCGAGGTGCGAGCGTGCATCTCCGCCCCACCGAGGGACTCGTCGTCGGACTCCTCCCCGGTGGCCATCTTCACCAGCGGCGGGCCGCCGAGGAACACCTTCGCGCGTTCCTTGACCATCACCACGTAGTCGGACATCCCCGGCAGGTAGGCACCTCCGGCGGTGGAGTTACCGAACACCAGCGCCACGGTCGGGATCTTGCGCGCCGAGGAGTGGGTGAGATCACGGAAGGTGCGCCCGCCGGGGATGAAGATCTCCTTCTGTGCGGGAAGGTCGGCGCCGCCGGACTCCACCAGGTTGATCGTGGGCAGCCGGTTCCGCTCGGCGATGTCGGCGGCACGGAAACCCTTCTTCAGGCTGTGCGGGTTCATCGCACCGCCCTTGACCGTCGGGTCACTGGCGATGATCATGCATTCGACGCCCTCGACCACGCCGATCCCGGCGACCATGCTGCCGCCCACGCGGTAGTCCGAGCCCCACGCTGCCAGTGGCGAGAGCTCGAGGAACGGCGAGTCCTCGTCGATCAGCAGCTCGATCCGCTCGCGGGCGAGCAGCTTGCCCCGCTTGCGGTGCCGCTCGACGTACTTCTCCCCGCCGCCCTCGATCGCCTTGGCGTGCTCGGCCTCGACCTCGGCCAGCTTCTCCAGCATCGCCTCCCGGTTCGCGGTGAACTCCGGGGATGTCGTGTCCACTACGGACTTCCACACGGTCATGCGTGAAATCCCAATCGTTTCGCGGCAAGGCCGGCAAGGATCTCGTTGGTCCCGCCGCCGATGCCCAGTATCCGGATGTCGCGGTAGTGCCGCTCCACCTCGGCCTCGCGGAGGTAGCCGAGGCCGCCGTGCAGCTGGACCGCTTCGTTCACCACCCACTCCCCCGCCTCGACCGCGGTGTTCTTGGCGAAACACGCCTCAGCTATCACGTCCTCCCCCGCCACGTGCCGCAGGGCGACCTGCCGGGTGTAGCCGCGGGCCACGTCCACCCGCCGCGCCATCTCGACCAGCTTGTGCTGCACCAACTGCCGGGAGATCAGTGGCCGGCCGAAGGTCTCCCGCAGCCGGCACCAGTCCAGCGTGAGGTCCAGCGCCCGCTGCGCGGTGGCGTAGGCCTGCACGGCGAGGGAAAGTCGCTCGGTGACGAAGTGGGTGGCCAGCTGGCCGAAGCCGCTGCCCTCCGCGCCGACGAGGTTCTCCGCGGGAACCTGGACATCCACATAGGACAGCTCGGCGGTGTCCGAGCAGTTCCAGCCCATCTTCTCCAGCCTGCGGGTGACCGTGAACCCTGGCGTGCCCCGCTCCACCACCAGCAGGGACAGGCCGTGCGCACCCGGGTCCCCTGTCCGCACCACGGTGGTCACGAAGTCGGCGCGGGCGCCGGAGGTGATGAAGGTCTTGGACCCGTTCACCACGTAGTGCTCGCCATCCCGGCGTGCGGTGGTGCGTACCGAGGACACGTCCGAGCCGCCGTCCGGTTCGGTCACCGCCAGCGAGCCGATCAGGTCCCCGGCCAGGGTGGGCCGCACCCAGCGCTCGATCTGCGCGGGATCTCCGGCGGAGACGATGTGTGGCACGGCGATCCCGCAGGTGAACAGCGAGGCGATCAGGCCGCCGGACCCGCCCGCGTAGTGGATCTCCTCGGTGACCGTGAGCGCGTCCAGGTAGTCGCCGTCGCCGCCCCCAGCGCTGCCCGGGAAGGCGACCCCGAGCAGCCCGATCTCACCGGCCTTGCGGTGCAGGTCCCGCGGCAGTTCCCCGGCGCGTTCCCACTCGTCAAGGTGCGGCAGCACCTCGCGCTCCACGAACCGCCGCACCGTCTTGCGCAGCTCAAGGCGTTCCGGCGTCTTCAGTGGATCGGTACTCACAGGATTTCCTCCGGAATATCGACGTACCGAGCCCGCAGCCACTCGCCGAGTGCCTTGGCCTGCGGGTCGAACCGGGCCTGCGCCGAGACACCCTCGCCGAGGATGTCCTCGACCACGAAGTTCAGCGCGTACAGGTTGGGCAGCAGGTACCTGCGCACCGGCAGGGATGCGGTCTCCGGCAGCAGCCGCCGGAACTCCTCGACGGTCAGCGCGTGCGCCAGCCAGCGCCACGCGGCTTCCGAGCGCACCCACACGCCGACGTTCGCACTGCCGCCCTTGTCCCCGCTGCGGGCCGCGGCGATCGTGCCCAGCGGCACCCGCCGGGTGGCGCCTCCTGTCAGCGGTTCCGGCAGCGGCGGGTCTGCCACCTCCGACAGAGTGGCGGTCGATCCGGGATGCGGTATGTCCACTGTGGATCCGTCCGGCAGCACCGCGAGATGCGCTACCTCGCCTGCGGCCACGAAGCCCGCGGTGTAGACGCCGTACGGGGAGGCGTCCGACGGCGGGGCCGTGACATGGAAGCCGGGGTAGCTGGCCAGCGCCAGTTCGATCGCGGCCCCGCTGAACGCCCGCCCGGTCATCTGCGCGTCCGGGTCCTTCACCACGCACTGCAACAGGGCGCTGGCGCGCTGCTCGGTGTCGGCGTCGGCGTGGTCGGTGCGGGCCAGCCGCCAGCGCACCTCGGCGGGCCGGTTGCCCGCGATCCCGCGCTCCAGCTGCGCGCGTACCAGCTCGGCCTTGCGTTCGATGTCCAGGCCGGTCAGCACGAAGGTGACCTCGTTGCGGAACCCGCCGACGGTGTTCAGGCACACCTTCAGCTCCGGGGGTGGCGGCTCGCCACGCGCGCCGGTGACCCGCACCCGGTCCGGGCCCTCCTCGGTGAGGGTGAGGGCGTCGAACCGGGTGGTGACGTCCGGGCCTGCGTAGCGGGCGCCGGTGATCTCGTACAGCAGTTGCGCGGTGACCGTGCCGGTGGTGACCATCCCACCGGTTCCGGGGTGCTTGGTGATCACGCTGGAGCCGTCCGCGTGCACCTCGGCGATCGGGAACCCGGGGGTGCCGATCTCGTGCTCGGTGAAGAAGGCGTAGTTGCCGCCGGTGGCCTGGGCGCCGCATTCGATGATGTGCCCGGCGGCGACGGCACCGGCCAGCGCGTCGAGGTCGGTGCGCTGCCAGCCGAAGTGGGCCGCGGCGGGCCCGGCCACCAGGGAGGCGTCGGTGACCCGGCCGGTGACCACCACGTCCGCGCCAGCGCGCAGGCATTCCGCGATGCCGAAGGCGCCGAGGTAGGCGTTGGCGGTGAGCGGGCTGCCGAAGCCCAGCTCGGCGGCCCGCGGGAGCAGATCGTCGCCCTCGACGTGGGCTATGGCGGTGTCCACGCCCAGCCGCTGCGCCAGCTCGCGCAGCGCGGCCGCGAGCCCGGCCGGGTTGAGACCGCCCGCGTTGACCACGATCTTGACCCGTTTCTCCTTGGCCAGCGCGAGATTGTCCTCCATCTGCCGGAGGAAGGTCTTGGCGTAACCGCGTTCCGGGTTCTTCATCCGGTCCCTGCCGAGGATCAGCATGGTGAGCTCGGCGAGGTAGTCACCGGTCAGTACATCCAGCGGTCCGCCGGTGAGCATCTCGTGCACCGCGGCGAACCGGTCGCCGTAGAAACCGGAGGCGTTACCGATGCGGATCGGGTCGGTCATGTGAACTGGCCTGCCTCTCGCCCGCTTCCGGGTGGACCGGCGAAGGCCTGGGCGATCCCGAGCCACCGCCGCACGTCCTCGCCCTCGGGCCGCAGGTCGGTGTCGGCCGGATGCCGCCGCTGGGTGACCACCAGGCAGAAGTCCAGCGCGCCGCCGGTGAGCCGCTGGGTGGCCGTCGCGGGGCCGAAGGTCCAGGTGTCCCCGTCCGGGGCGGTCAGCTCCACCCGGAACTCCTCGGCTGGTGGGGCCAGCGAGTTGAGGCCGAAGGCGAAGTCCCTGGTACGCACGCCGAACCGGGCGATATGCCACAGCCTACCGGTGGGTTCCCTGTGCACGCCGAGCGTGTCGGCGACATCCTGGCCGTGCGCCCAGGTCTCCATCATCCGCGCGCTGCCCATCGAGGCCGGGCTCATCGGCGGGCCGAACCACGGAACCTTGGTGCCCTCCGGCACGGCCGCCAGCGCCGCCGCCAGCTCGGCGCGCCCGCGGCGCCAGCGGTCCAGCAGCTCACCGGGTGGGAGCCCGCTGCCCTCCTCGGCACCCGTGTCGACGAATCCGGGATCGGCGAGGGCCTTCTCCACCTCGGCCGGGAACTCAGCCGGGCGGTTCGCCGCGATCAGCGCCTCGTCGTCGGTCCAGGCCAGGTGGGCGATCTGGTGCGCGATCGTCCAGCCGGCCGCCGGGGTCGGGCGGGACCATTCCGCCGCGGGCAGGGCGGCCACGAGCCCGTCGAGCTCGCCGCTCTCGGCCGCGAGGTCGTCCAGGATCGCCCCGAGATCCGCCACTGGGCTGCCACCTCCTCGTGCCGTCTACGGCGAGCCTGGCACCCTGCCAAGTAAAAATCAAGCGTGCATGCTTGTTTTGCCTCAACCGAACCTACTGTGTAGTAATAAGGACCCGTCCAGGGAGGTATCCGCTATGCAACCCACCGGCACCGACCTGGCGAACGCCCGGCCGAGCTCGCAGAGTGTGCAGCTCAGGCGGATGTTCGCCAGCCGGGTGCGACCACTCGGCGACCGCAGTTCCCCGCAGGGCTACCAGTTGCGTGCGCTGCGCCGCACCGCCGACAGCGCGGGGCTGAAACCGCTCCCCCGTGGCACCCGCGCCTGGCCGGCCCGCTACGGGACGCTGCGCGGGGTGTGGATGCGCGCGGCCGGTGCCAGCCCGGCAGCCGGGGTGGTGCTGTACCTGCATGGCGGCGGGTTCGTGTTCGGCTCGCCGCGCTCACACCGGGCGCTGGGCTACCGGCTGTCCAGGAGGACGGGCATGCCGGTGTTCCTGCTGGACTACCGGCGTGCCCCGGAGCACCCGTTCCCGGCCGCGGCCGATGACGCGCTGGCGGCGTACCGGCTGCTGCTGGCGAAGGGTTTCCCGCCGGAGAAGGTGACCGTGGCCGGTGACTCGGCAGGCGGGCAGCTCACCGCGAGCCTGCTCGCGGACCTCGCCCGCGAGGGCCTGCCGCAACCGGCGGCGGCGCTGCTGCTGTCCCCGTGGATCGACTTCGACCTCACCGAGTTGCACCGCAGGGACACCGGTTCCCGCGATCCCTTCGTCCCACCGTCCTATATCGAGAAGTGCCGGGACGCCTACGCCCGCGGCGTCGATGTCGCGCACCCCAGACTGGACGTGCTGCGCGCGGAGAAGACGGGCTGGCCGCCGCTGCTGATCCAGGTCGGCGACACCGAATGCCTGCTCGGCGACGCACAACGACTCGCCGACTCGGCACAGGCCGCGGGCGTCCCCACCGAGCTCCAGGTGTGGCCCGGCCAGATCCACGTGTTCCAGGCCTTCGCCGACTTCGTCCCGGAAGGCCGCCAGGCCCTCCGCTCCGCCGCCGAGTTCCTCCGCACCGCCACCCCCTGACCCCACCGTGTTTGCCCCCCAGGTAACCGTGTTTGCCGCCCACGTACGCGAGTTTGCTCCCCACGTACGCGAGTTTGCCGTTCCGGTGGCCGATCAAGATCGACCGCGGAGAACCCAGACGCGGTCGTGGTCGCCATCCAGTCGTAGGCTGTGCTCGTATCGCGTCACGGTCGGCCACGCGGCCACGAAAAGTCCCCTGGGTGCCATGCTTGCGAAGCACGAACTGATCGGCGCCACCGTCACTATCTACACCTTCGACGGCTCGATCCCTCAGATCACCTGCGTGGACACTACAATCGGCGAGCGGGACTCGGCGGTCACCGAGGCGCTCGCGAAGTTCGACGATGTCCGCACCAAGGCCCTCGATCCGCTGACGAGCGTCGATATGATGGAGGGCATCGCAAGCGACCACTGAAACGAGCAGTCGATGTCTTTGCAGCCCAACGTATGGACCAAGCACTCCGCCAACGGGAGTAGCTGCGTCGAGGTCATGCTGACCGAGAACGCGGTCCTGGTCCGCAACTCCAACCACCCGGAGGCGGGCACGCTCTCCGTCACCCTCGCCGAATGGGAGTCGCACACCAAGGGACAGAAGCTCGGCGTGTTCGATTTGCCACCGCACCTCGGCTGAGGATGGGCGGAACGCGCCGCGACTGGCCGCGCGCGGGTGTCGTGATCGTGCTGATCCTGGGCTTCGCGATCGTGGCGGTGTTCGTGCATGAGCGCATCGAGCGCCCGGACGCGGAACCGCTGTCGCCGGTACAGCGGGCCGAGGCGGAGGCGGTACTCGCCGAGGCCGTGCGGCTGAGCCAGGCTGGCGAGTACGAGGCCCTCTGCGCACAACTGCCGGATCATCGGGGGATGTGCGACATCTTCCTTCGCGACGCCAGTCGGGAGGGATGGAAGCCCGGTCCGCGCCCGCCGGAGGTGACCGCCACCCGGCGACAGGAAGGCGACCCGGAGCTCATCCTCGAGCTCGCGGGCACCAGGGCGGACGGCAGCCGGTACGAGACCGACTTCTCCGTGACCCGGACCGAGGAGGGACTCGTCGCGCGGTTCCCGGTGTACTGGTCCCCGGTGAACCTTGTCCGCGGTAAGAGTGAACCCTGCGACCCACCGGTGGGCGAACACGAAGCATGCCGCAAGGCGGTCGACGTTGCGCCGCCATCCACGACGGCAAGGTAAGTGAGCGAATCCGTTCGCTTATTGACAGGTTGCCAGCAAGGTGACGGTGCAATACCGTGGCGGTACTCGCCCGTCGAAGGAGACAGCGTGACCGAGTACGCCGAGATCACCTATGCGGTAGCCGACCGGATCGCCACGGTCGCGCTGAACCGCCCGGAGGCGCGCAACGGCTACACCGTGCGCATGGCCGACGAACTGGCCGAGGCCTTCGACCGCGCCGACAACGACGAGGAGGTCCGGGTCGTCGTACTCACCGGCGAGGGCCGGGACTTCTCCGTGGGCGCCGATCTCTCCCAGGGCGGTTTCGACTTCGACGCCGAGCAGGGACCCGACCCGCAGTGGCAGGAGCCCGCCGGCCGCTGCTCCAAGCGCATCTTCCTGATGAACAAGCCGGTGATCGCCGCCATCCGGGGCGCGGCCATCGGCGGTGGCGTCACGATCACCCTGTCCGCCGACTACCGGCTCGCCGCCACCGATGCCAAGTTCGGTTTCGTGTTCGTGCGGCGCGGGATCTACCCGGAGGGCGCCTCGGCCTGGTTCCTGCCCCGCCTGGTCGGCCTGGGCCGGGCGATGGACTGGATGATCAGCGGCCGGGTGTTCGATGCCGAGGAGGCCGAGGCCGCCGGGCTGGTACATCGGCTGCACCCACCGGAGGAGCTGCTGGACCGGGCCTACGAGCTGGCCGCCGACCTGGCCGCGAACACCGCACCCGTCTCGGTTGCCGTCACCCGGCAGCTGCTCTACCGTATGTCCAGTATGGACTCACCGTTTCCGGTGCACGAGCTGGACTCCAAGCTCATCGCGGGAATCATGCACAACCCGGACTCGGTCGAGGGCGTGTTGTCCTTCCTGCAGAAGCGCCAACCGGAGTTCGGCCTGAAGGTGAACGCCGACCTACCCGGCTACCTGCCCTGGCTGCGGGAGTGAGCGCCGATGCCCGAGTACCCACCACAACCCTGGCACCTGACCGGGCAGGCCTACCTTTCCACCTGGCAGGTGCCAGCCGCTGAACTGCCTCGCGTCCCGTCCGAAGTAGACCCGCTCGTCGTGCTGGGCAGGGCGCTGGTGGTCACCGCCTGGATCGACTACCAGCAGGGCGGGCAGCTGTCCTATCACGAGTTGCTGGCCTGCGTCGCGGTACGCGGTCCGGGCACCACCGCGACGGTCACCGAGATCTGGGTGGACAGCGAGGCATCCCTCGCCGGGGGCCGGGAGTTGTGGGGCATCCCGAAGGAGCCGGCGGGTCTCGAGTTCCACCACGGTCGTGCCTTCACCGGCACGGCGGCCACCGGCTCCGACTGGATCGCGACCGCCGCCTTCGTGCCCAGGTCAGGCCCACCGGTGAGCACGCCGAGCCGGTTCACCGTCGCGCAGTCCGCCGACGGGGCCGTACTGCGCAGCCCGGTGCGCGCCCGCGGCAGGCCCCGCCTCGCCAGCGCGAGCTGGAACCTCAACCCGGACGGTCCGCTCGGTTACCTCGCCGGGCGCAGGCCGCTGTTCAGCGCCCAACTCGAGGACTTCGACCTCCACTTCGGAGCCAAGGAATGACCGCGGCCGGGCACACCACCGCGCTGATCGTCGGCGCCGGCTTCGGCGGTGTCGCGACGGCCATCGAGCTGAAACGCGCCGGGATGCACGACTTCGTCATCCTGGAGCGGGCGGCCGACCTTGGCGGGGTGTGGCGGGAGAACACCTATCCCGGCGCGGCCTGCGACGTACCGTCCCCGCTGTACTCCTTCTCCTTCGAACGCACCGAACGCTGGCCGCGCCGCTACGCCGGGCAGCGCGATATCCACGCCTACCTCGCCCGTACCGCACGCAAGTACGGCGTGCTGGAGCACATCAGGTTCGGCATGGAGGTGGACGCGGCCCGGTTCGACGAGACCACCGGACACTGGCGGGTGCACACGGTGGGAGGCGGCACCTTCACCGCGGCCGCCTTCATCCCCGCGGTGGGCCAGCTGTCCCGGCCTGCTCTCCCCCGGCTGCCCGGGATCGACAGCTTCCGCGGGCACTCCTTCCACTCGGCGCGGTGGGACCACGAGCACGACCTGACCGGCAAGCGGGTCGCCGTCATCGGCACCGGCGCCAGTGCCGTGCAGTTCGTCCCCGAGATCCAGCCAGCAGTACGGCAGTTGACCGTATTCCAGCGTTCGGCTCCCTACGTCCTGCCCCGGCGCGACCACGGCTACGCCCGCTGGCCGCACCGGATCTTCCGGCTGATCCCGCCGCTGCAACAGCTCGACCGGCTCGGCTTCTGGCTCTACGCCGAGTTCGCGCAACAGTGCCTCTCCCGCTGGCAGCGCCTCACTCCCCTGTTCTCCTGGCAGACCAGGAAACACCTGCGTGAGAGTGTCCCCGACCCGCAGCTGCGCGCCAGGCTGACGCCGGACTACGAGCTCGGCTGCAAGCGGGTGCTGTTCAGCAACGACTACCTGCCCGCGCTCACCCGGCCGAACGTGACCGTGGTGACCGACCGGATCACCGGCATCACCCCGGCGGGCGTGCGCACCGGGGACGGGACCGAGCACCCCGCTGACGTGATCATCTACGGCACCGGGTTCGCCACTGTGGACATGCTCCGGCCGATGGAGATCCACGGGCTGGGTGGCGCACCACTGGCCGAGTGGTGGAGCCGGGGCGCCCGCGCCTACCTGGGCATCAGTGTTCCCGAGTTCCCCAACATGTTCCTGATGTACGGGCCGAACACCAACCTCGGTGGCGGCTCCATCATCTACATGCTGGAAAGCCAGGCGCGCTACATCCGCCAGGCCGTGCGGCACCTCGCCGCGCATCCGGGCCGGTACCTGGACGTGCGGCCGGAACAGGAGCGGAGCTGGGACACCGAGATCCAGCGGCGGCTCGCCGGTTCCGTGTGGACCCGGTGCAGCAGTTGGTACCGCAACGAGCACGGCAGGGTGGTGACGAACTGGCCGGGACGCACCTGGGAGTACCGCAGGCGCACCCGGCGCCTCGACCTGGCCAGCTACCACGTCGGTGGTCCCCCGGCTGGCGCCAGGAGGACCACCGCGCGGGCCGAAGCTCCGTGCTTGTCTGGGAACGCGCGGCACGATCGGCTCGGCGGGGCTCGGGCACTCGGCCCGATCGTCACCTTCGCAGGCTATGCGCCCCGCCTCGCCGCTCGTGGGCTTCGCCGAGCGCGCGTTCTCCTACTCGCCGTCAAAGATCAGCGCCGTTCTCGGACGCTCTCTCAGTGGGAAACCAGGCTCCGGTCGTAGACACCGGCTTCGACCCGGTCCGCCGCCGCGGTCCCGTACCGGCCGAACAGCTGGTTCACCCTGGCGGACTCCTGGGCGTTCGGGTACGGGTTGCGGCAGGAGGTTCCCGCGCTGCCGCCGGACATCAGGTACGAGCAGATGCCGTTGTAGTTGTCCCGCAGCCCGACGCCGTGCCCGATCTCGTGCGCGACGATCCGCAGGGCGTAGTGTCCCCGCGCGACATCGTTGCGGTCGATGTAGATGGTCGCGCAGCCGAGGCCGCACGGGTAGGCACGGGAACCACCGCCGGTGGTCGCGTAGATCCGGATGGAGGCATTGCCGCCACGCACCAGGTTCAGGTTCGGGGCCGCGTCGTTCCAGATCTGCGCGGACCGGTCCGCCTCGGCGGAGTAGGCGCTGGCGCTGTAGTACACCGTCCTGGCCATGGCCTCGGAGGAGGCCTGCGCGGTCGTCGCGGCGGTCAGCTGCACGCCGAAAACGGCCAGGACGCCGACCAGCACGCCGAGGAACCTACGCGCGTGACTACGTGGGGACACGAGAGATCTCCTTGCAAGTGCAGGGGCAGGGAAATTCCCGGAACCGGATTCGGAATGGAATTCGCCGAACCTTCGGCCGGGCGAGTAGAATTCTAGATAATGCCGCGAAACGCATCAACGAATTTGCACATATACGATCGGCATAACGGTTGGTGATCTCGCTCCGGCGGACGGCCGCGGACCCTCTATACACCCGGAACCGGGCATCCCGCCGCCCGGGTGCCCCGCACGGGTGATCTTCACGGGTGTCCACCAAGACACGCCGACGCGCCAGGTATTGGGTCGCGTGCAGAGCACGACCCCAACATGTAGTCTCTGGGCACCGACAGCTCACGGGCCGGGGCCGACCCGCCCCCGACCTGCGGGACAGGGTTCGAGCGCCTCGTTCGGCGGTGCGTGGACCTGGTGGACGGCCTCATCGGCCGGACGCCGGCCGCACGAGGTTCTCACTCCCGGTGTCGGCCGTAGCCATGCACCGTGCAGTCCAGCACGCCGGAGGGGCCGGCGTGCCGACCCAACGCGCCTTTTGGAGTCATGCATGTCCATCGAGACGAGTCAGCGACCGCCGTCGACAGCCGGTTCGACCGAGGTTCCGGTGCGGGTCATCCGCAGAGACGGCAGCGTGTCGCCTTTCGACGCGAACAAGATCTCGGTGGCCATGACCAAGGCCTTCCTCGCGGTCGAGGGGGACGACGCGGCCGCCTCCTCCCGTATCCACCACCTCGTCGCCGAGCTCACCGAGCAGGTCGAGGCCTCGCTGCTGCGGCACGCGGGCGCCGAGGTGACCGTGCACATCGAGCAGATCCAGGACCAAGTCGAGCTGGCCCTGATGCGCGGCGAGCACCACAAGGTCGCCCGCGCCTACGTGCTGTACCGGGCCGAACGCGCCAAGGCACGGGACGCCGCGCGGCCGAAGCGGACCGAAGCGGAGATCACCGTCCGGGACCCGCGGGGCGGCACGGCCCCGCTGGACTGGGACCGGGTCACACAGGTGGTCGGCCAGGCGGTCGCCGGTCTGGCGGACGTCTCCGCCGATCCGGTGCTCACCGAGACCCGGCGCAACCTCTACGACGGCATCAGCACCGACGAACTCGCGCTCGCCCAGATCATGGCCGCCCGTACGTTGGTGGAGCAGGAGCCGAACTACTCCTACGTCAGCGCCCGGCTGCTGCTGGACAGGCTCCGCGGCGAGGCGCTGAGCTACCTCGCGGGCCGCCCGCGGCTGGCCAACCAGGACGAGATGGCGGCCGGGTACGGCGAGTACTTCCGCGACTACGTGCGCCGGGCGATCGAGCTGGAACTGCTGGACCCCGAGCTGGCCACCTTCGACCTGGACACGATCACCGCCGCGATCCGGCCCGAGCGTGACCTCGACTTCGGCTTCCTCGGCCTGCAGACCCTCTACGACCGCTACTTCCTGCACCACGACGGCACCCGGTTCGAGCTGCCGCAGGCATTCTTCATGCGGGTGGCGATGGGCCTCGCGATCCGGGAGCAGGACCGGGAGGCGCGGGCGATCGAGTTCTACGAGCTGCTGTCCTCGTTCCACTTCATGGCGTCCACGCCGACCCTGTTCAACTCCGGCACCACCCGCGCGCAGCTCTCCTCCTGCTTCCTGACCACCGTCGACGACGACCTGGACTCCATCTTCCAGGCGTACAAGAACAACGCGCTGCTGGCGAAGTACTCGGGCGGACTGGGTAACGACTGGACTCCGGTGCGTGGACTCGGCGCGCACATCAAGGGCACCAACGGCCAGTCCCAGGGGGTCGTGCCCTTCCTGAAGATCGCCAACGACACCGCGGTGGCGGTGAACCAGGGCGGCAAGCGCAAGGGTGCGGCCTGTGCCTACCTGGAGACCTGGCACATCGACATCGACGAGTTCCTCGACCTGCGCAAGAACACCGGCGACGACCGCAGGCGCACGCACGACATGAACACCGCGAACTGGGTGCCGGACGAGTTTCTCCGCAGGGTCGAGGCGGACAGCAGCTGGACGCTGTTCTCCCCGAACGAGACACCGGACCTGCACGACCTCTACGGCAACGCGTTCGCCGAGCGGTACCGCGAGTACGAGGCCATGGCGCAGCGCGGTGAGATCAAGGTGTTCCGCCAGGTGCGGGCGGTGGAGCTGTGGCGGCGGATGCTGACCATGCTGTTCGAGACCGGGCACCCGTGGATCACCTTCAAGGACCCGTGCAACCTGCGTTCGCCGCAGCAGCACGTCGGGGTGGTGCACTCCTCCAACCTGTGCACGGAGATCACCCTGAACACGAGCGCGGACGAGGTCGCCGTGTGCAACCTCGGGTCGGTGAACCTGCTGGCGCACGTCACGCCGGAGGGGCTGGACAGCGAGCGGCTGGAGCGCACGGTGAGGACCGCCGTGCGGATGCTGGACAACGTGGTCGACATCAACTTCTACACGATCCCGGAGGCGCGCCGCTCCAACCTGCGGCACCGGCCGGTCGGGCTGGGGCTGATGGGCTTCCAGGACGCGCTGTTCGAGCTGGGCCTGCCGCTGTCCTCGGACGAGGCGGTGGAGTTCGCCGACCGCAGCATGGAGCACATCAGCTACCACGCCATCTCCGCCTCGGTGGACCTCGCGGCCGAGCGCGGCCAGTACGCCACCTTCGAGGGGTCGCTGTGGAGCAAGGGCGTCCTGCCGATCGACTCCCTGCGGTTGCTGGCCGAGGCAAGGCAAGGCGACGACCTGGAGATCGACACGAAGTCCACAATGGACTGGGACACGCTGCGCCAGCGGGTCCGGACCGTCGGGATGCGTAACTCCAACGTGATGGCGATCGCACCGACGGCGACGATCTCGAACATCTGCGGCATCGGGCAGTCGATCGAGCCCCAGTTCCGCAACCTGTTCGTGAAGTCCAACATGTCCGGCGACTTCACCGTGGTCAACCCGCACCTGGTGCGCAGCCTCAAGGAACACGGGCTGTGGGACGAGGTGATGGTCTCCGACCTGAAGTACTTCGACGGCAGCCTCGGCGAGATCGACCGGGTGCCGCGGGAGCTGAAGGCGCTGTACGCCACGGCGTTCGAGGTGGACAGCAAGTGGCTGGTGGACGCGGCCTCGCGCCGGCAGAAATGGATCGACCAGGCGCAGTCGCTCAACCTCTACATCGCCGCACCCAGCGGTCGCAAGCTGGACGAGCTGTACCGCTATGCCTGGCACAAGGGGCTGAAGACCACGTACTACCTGCGCGCGCAGTCGGCGACACATGTGGAGAAGAGCACCCTGCGCGGCACCGACGGCAAGCTGAACGCCGTGTCGGCCACCCCGCCGCCCGCGGCAGCCCCCAGCCCGAGCCCCACGCCCAGCCCGTCCCCCGCTCCGTCGCCGAGCCCTGCACCGAGCCAGCCTTCGGCCGCTGCCGAGGACCCGGCGGCCTGCCGGATCGACGACCCCGACTGCGAAGCCTGCCAGTAACCCCGCCGGAGGGCCCTGAACGTGCCGATCGGGACGTCAGACGTCTCAATCGTGCCGTTCGCGACGCCTGACGTCGGGAAAGCCACGTTCAGGGCCCCCGCACCGACCTGAAGGAGCACGTCCCCGATGACGCATGCACACAGCCCCGTCGCCGACGCCACCGGGCTCGGCGAGATCGAGCGCGGTGCCGGGCGGGTCAACGTCGACGACAAGTCGATGATCAATGCCCGCGCCGACGTGAACCAGCTTCTCCCGCTGAAGTACCACTGGGCGTGGGACAAGTACCTCGCCGGCTGCAACAACCACTGGATGCCCACCGAGGTCGCGATGCAGGCGGACATCGCGCTGTGGAAGTCGACCGACGGCCTGACCGAGGACGAGCGGCTGATGCTCAAGCGCAACCTCGGCTTCTTCGCCACCGCCGAGTCGTTGGTGGCCAACAACATCGTGCTCGCGGTGTACCGGCACATCACCAACCCGGAGTGCCGCCAGTACCTGCTGCGGCAGGCCTTCGAGGAAGCCGTGCACACGCACACCTTCCAGTACATCTGCGAGAGCCTCGGCCTGGTCGAGGGTGAACTGTTCAACATGTACCGGGAAGTCCCTTCCATCGCGGACAAGGACGCCTGGGCGCTGCGGTACACGCAGAACCTGGAGAACCCCGATTTCGAGACCGGGACCCCGGAGGCCGACCAGAACTTCCTGCGCGACCTCGTCGCCTTCTACGTGATCTTCGAAGGCATGTGGTTCTACACCGGGTTCGCCCAGATCCTCTCGCTGGGCAGGCGGAACAAGATGGTCGGCATCGCCGAGCAGTACCAGTACATCCTGCGCGACGAGTCGATCCACCTGAACTTCGGTATCGACTGCATCAACCAGATCAAGATCGAGAACCCGCACCTGTGGACCGAGGAGTTCCAGGCCGAGGTGCGCACCATGCTCACCGAGGCCTGCGCACTCGAGGTGGCCTACGCCAGGGACACCATGCCGCGCGGGATGCTCGGGCTGTCCGCCCAGCTGTGCGAGCAGTACATGCACTTCATCACCGACCGCAGGGCGCAGCAGATCGGGCTGGCGCCGATCTTCGGCCAGGAGGAGAACCCCTTCCCCTGGATGTCCGAGGCGATGGACCTGAAGAAGGAGAAGAACTTCTTCGAGACGAGGGTCATCGAGTACCAGTCCGGCGGCGCGCTCGACTGGGACTGATCCCGGCACTGACCAGCACATTCGCACCGGCTTGATATCTCGGTGACTGAGATGTCAGGCCGGTGCCTTGTATGCTGGTGTTACGATCTTTGATGCCACTGGTTCCGCTCGGTAGGCCAAAGCTGCCCTGCCGAGGGGAGGCAACAGGGAACCCGGTGCGAATCCGGGACTGCCCCGCAGCGGTATGTGGGAACGAACACCGTCACCGCAGGCAGCGGTCAAAGCACTGGACGAGGGGTCCGGGAAGCGACGGTCAGTAGGTCCGGCCCAGCAGGCCACCGCCCATGAGTCCGAAGACCTGCCCGTGGTGTGCCCGCCGACCGGCGGGCGCGGGTCCGAGCCTCGAGGGCGGGCATGGCCGAACGTGACCGTGGTGCACCGCGTCGCGTTCCGCTCACCTCGTCTCGGACCGATCGGAACGAGCTCGCGAGGAGAGAGCCAGTGACTGTGTCATCGCCGACCCCCAGCGGGGGTCCCGCCCCCACCGGGCCATCAGAACAATCGCCACGAACACCCATCGGGGCGACCGTCCTCGGCTACCCCCGGATCGGCCCCGACCGGGAACTCAAGCGCGCACTGGAGCGCTACTGGGCGGGCCGGATCGACGAGGCCGAACTGCACGAGGTCGCCAGGAAGATCAGGGTGGACACCTGGCGCGGGCTGGCCGACGCGGGTCTGGACACCATCCCGTCGAACACGTTCTCCTACTACGACCAGGTACTCGACACCGCCACCCTGTTCGGCGCCCTGCCCAGCCGGTTCACCAGGCTCGGCGCCGGGCCGACCGACACCTACTTCGCGGCGGCCCGCGGCGTGCAGGACGCGCCCGCGATGGAGATGACCAAGTGGTTCGACACGAACTACCACTACCTGGTGCCGGAACTGGGCCCGGACAGCACGTTCTCGGTGGCCGGCAGCAAGCCGATCGAGGAGTACCGCGAGGCCAGGGCGCTCGGGCTGGAGACAAGGCCGGTGCTGGTCGGTCCGGTGACCTTCCTGCTGCTGTCCAAGGCGGCCGACGGCGCACCGGAGGGCTTCCGGCCGATCGAGCTGCTGGACAAGCTGCTGCCGGCCTACGTCGAGCTGCTGCGCACGCTGCACGACGAGGGTGTGCGGTGGGTACAGCTGGACGAACCGGCCTTCGCCGCCGACCGGACCCAGAGCGAGCTGGACGCCCTCGCCCGCGCCTACCAGGCACTCGGCTCGGCGCGGGAGCGGCCGGGCATCATGGTCGCCGGGTACTTCGGTGGACTCGGCGACGCGCTGGGCCTGCTCGCCCGCTCCCCGATCGAGGCCCTGGCGGTCGACCTGGTCACCGATCCGTCCACCGTGGACGCGGTGGCCGCCGAGCGGGGTCTGCGGGACAAGGAGGTCGTCGCCGGCGTGGTGGACGGCCGCAACATCTGGCGGGTCGACGTGGACGGCGCGCTCGCCAGGGCGGCCACCCTGCTCGGCACCGCGGGCACGGTCGGCGTCGGCACCTCCTGCTCCCTGCTGCACGTCCCGTACGACGTGGACCGGGAGACCGGCATCGACGCGCGGGTGCGCGACTGGCTCGCCTTCGCCGGGCAGAAGGTGGACGAGGTCGTGCTGATCGGCCGTGCCCTGCGGGAAGGCCAGGAGTCCGTGGCCGCGCAGCTGGAGACCGCCCGCTCGGCGACCAGGGATCGAGCGGGCGCCGGCGACCTGCGCGACCAGCGGGTGCGGGCCAGGCTGGAGGCACTGAAACCGGAGCACACCCGCCGTGGCGACTACGCCACGCGGGCCGCCGCGCAGCAGGAGGCACTGAAGCTGCCCGCGCTGCCCAGCACGACCATCGGCTCGTTCCCGCAGACCGGCGAGGTGCGCAGGCAGCGCGCGGCCTATCGCGCGGGCAGGATCGGCGCCGAGGATTATCGTGCGGCGATGCGCGCCGAGGTCGAGCGGGTCGTCCGGCTGCAGGAGGACCTCGGGCTGGACGTGCTGGTGCACGGTGAACCCGAGCGCAACGACATGGTGCAGTACTTCGCCGAGCAGCTCGCCGGGTTCGCCGCGACCGAGCACGGCTGGGTGCAGTCCTACGGTTCGCGGTGCGTACGCCCGCCGGTGCTGTACGGCGATGTGTCCCGGCCCGCGCCGATGACCGTGGAGTGGGCCAAGTACGCGCAGTCGCTCACCGAGCGCCCGGTCAAAGGTATGCTCACCGCTCCGGTGACCATCCTCGCCTGGTCCTTCGTCCGGGACGACCAGCCGCTGGCCGACACGGCACGCCAGGTCGCGCTGGCCATCCGGGACGAGGTGCACGATCTGGAGTCCGCCGGGATCCGGGTGATCCAGGTCGACGAGCCCGCGCTGCGTGAGCTGCTGCCACTGCGGGCCGCCGAGCACAAGGCGTACTTCGACTGGGCGGTGGAGTCGTTCCGGCTGGCCACCTCCGGGATCTCCGACGCCACCCAGATCCACACGCATATGTGCTACTCGGAGTTCGGTGACATCCTGCCCGCGATCGAGGCCATCGACGCGGACGTCACCAGCATCGAGGCCGCCCGTTCACGGATGGAGGTGCTCACCGACCTGGACGAGGCCGGCTTCTCCCGCGGAGTCGGTCCGGGCGTGTACGACATCCACTCGCCCCGAGTGCCCGATGTGGACGAGGTCAGCAGCCTGCTGCGGACCGCGGTCGAGGCAGTGCCCGCCGAGCGGGTGTGGGTCAACCCCGACTGCGGGCTGAAGACCCGGGGTTACGCCGAGGTCGAACCGGCGCTGCGCAACCTGGTGACCGCGGCCAGGCAGGTCCGGGCCCAACTGCCCGCCTGACCCGCGGCGAACGCCGGTGGCTGCCCGCTCGGGAGCCACCGGCGTTCCCGCCCGCACTCTTGTCATACTGCCAACAGTGCGGCACGGTGGTGGTCGAGGCCGGCTCTCAACGAGGAGGGGACGCCATGGCGATCCACACCGTCGGCAAGGTCACCGAGGCCATCCGCGAGCGGGTCCCGCCGCTCACCTCGATCCCGCTGCCCCGCGCCGTCGACCGGCGCCTCCTGGAACAGCGGTGGCCCACGCGCGAACTGGCGACCCCACCGCCCGGCAGCGGGCTGGAACCGGTCCCCGGGGACGCCGGTGCACCGCTGATCGGGCACTCGCTCGACTTCATGCGGTTCGGTACGGAGTACGCGCTGCGCCGCTACCAGACCTACGGCCCGGTGTCCTGGATGGGCGCGTTCGGCAGGCGGATCGTCAGCCTCACCGGGCCGGAGGCGACCCAGATCGCGCTGGTCAACAAGGACAAGGCGTTCTCACAGGACGGCTGGTCCTTCTTCATCGAGAAGTTCTTCCACCGCGGGCTGATGCTGCTCGACTTCGGTGAGCACCGGATGCATCGCAGGATCATGCAGCAGGCCTTCACCCGCGACCGGCTCACCGGCTACGTCGACCAGCTCGCCCCGGTGCTGCGGGAGGGCATCACCGGGTGGTCGGGCCAGTCAGGGCGGGCAGGGTGGACACAGCTACGGCTGTACTGGGCGCTCAAACAGCTCACCCTGGACGTGGCGACCAGGGTGTTCATGGACATGCCCAGCGGAGCGCGGGCCCACCGGATCAACCGCGCGTTCGTGGACGCCGTCCGCGCGGGCACCGCCGTCGTCCGCTACCCCGTTCCCGGTGGCCGCTGGGCGGCCGGCCTGGCGGGCCGCAGGGTGCTGGAACGCTACTTCGCCGAGAACCTGCCCGGCCGGCGCGACGGCACCGGTGCGGACCTGTTCGCCGCGCTGTGCCACGCCTCCACCGAGGACGGCGAGCGGTTCAGCGACGCCGACGTGATCAACCACATGATCTTCCTGATGATGGCCGCGCACGACACCAGCACCATCACCAGCACGGCGGCGGCCTACTACCTCGCCAAGCATCCGCAGTGGCAGGAGCGGGCCAGGGAGGAGTCCCGCGGGCTCGGTGACGAACTCCCGGATATCGAGGCACTCGACGGGCTGCACACCCTCGATCTGGTCATCAAGGAGGCGCTGCGCCTGCTCGCGCCGGTGCCGAGCATGGCCCGCAAGACCGTGACCGACACCGAGGTGCTCGGCCACTACATCCCGGCCGGGACCTTGGTCGGCGTCTCCCCCGTGGTCAACCACTTCCTGCCGGAGTACTGGACCGACCCGCGTTCCTTCGACCCCGAACGGTTCAACGAGCAACGCAGGGAGGACAAGTCCCACCGCTACGCCTGGATCCCGTTCGGCGGCGGCGCGCACAAATGCATCGGGCTACATTTCGGGATGCTCGAGGTGAAAGCCATCCTGCATGAGATGCTGCGAGCCTACCGGTGGACGACTCCGGAGAGTTACCACGTGCGGTGGGACTATGTTTCCCTGCCGGTGCCGGTCGACGGGCTACCTGTTCGGCTCAGCCCACTAGAGCCATTCGGCGCAACCCGGGCTGGGGTAACCGGCCGCTGACGACACTTTGCGTCACTGGATTTTCACCGATCATCACTCATTCAGCCGGTAGACACCCTACTCGGCGCATGATGCCGTTGCAGGGTTCTCGGCTTGCTCGTATCCGGTGTGTACGTGCCGAACCGCACACCAGCGACGAGTTGGTCACCGCTGAGGCCATGGAGAGGTGGAGCGTGCCGAAGCCTGGTGACGCACCAGGGTTGGTGGAGATCGCCCGCCGATGGGCGACCACGTTGGCGGACACGAAAGGAGTAACGCTTCCCACGAACGAGCTCCAGGATGTCCTCCTGGACATGGCTCGCGAGGTGCACGCGCGGTCCGACACCGCACGCGACGCCGCGGTGCACCGGTTCACCGCGCTCTACTCCGCCTCGCCCATCGGGATCGCGCTCGCCGAGCCGGACGGTGTGATCGTCGAGGTGAACCAGGCGCTGGTGCGCATCCTCGGCGGCAAGGTGGACCAGTTACGCGGCCGTGCGATCACCGACCTCGGCGCGACCGAGCGGGAGGCGAGCTCGCTCGCCGCGGGCATCGAGGAGTTGGGCGAGCACGACCTGCCCCGGTACCGCGAGCGGATGAAGCTCACGCACACCACCGACGGGCCGCTGTGGGTGCATGTGACGCTGGCGCGGCTGCCGGGCGACGGCACCGGCGCCACCTATCCGGTGCTGATGGTTGAGGACGCGAACGAGTTACACCTGCTACAGGAGACGTTGCGCTACCAGAACCTGCACGACCCGCTGACCGGCCTGCCCAACTCCTCGCAGTTCCTCGCGAAGCTGGAGGCCTCGCTGTCGGAATCGCCTGCCGAGCGGTTCGGGTTGGTGTACCTGGATCTCGACGGTTTCAAGGTGATCAACGACGGGCTCGGCGCCGGTGTCGGCGACCACGTACTGCGCGGGGTGGCCGGCAAGCTGTGCTCGGTGTTCACCAGCCATGACGCGTTCGTCGCCCGCCTGTCCGGTGATGGCTTCGCCGTGCTGTTGCGGGGCGACCTGCGCGCACCGCACGTGATCGCGATGGTGCAGGAGGCACTGGCCGAGCTGGCCGAGCCGATCTACGTGGGCGGGGAAGGCATCGGGGTAAGTGCCAGTGCGGGCATCGTGGTGCACGCCGACGTGGACACCCCGGAGGAGTTCCTGCGCGCCGCGGAGATCGCACTGCACCGGGCCAAGGAGGCCGGCAAGGCGCAGTGGATGCTGTACGACCCGGAGCTCGACAAACGCGACCGCAGCCGCTACCGGCTCGGCGCGGTCATCGGGGGCGCACTGGAGAACGGCGAGTTCCACCTCACGTACCAGCCCACGGTGAAGCTGAGCGGGCCGGGAACGCTGATGGCGGTGAACGCCGGGCTGCAATGGCAGCACCCGGAGCTCGGCGAGCTGGACTCGGCCGAGTTCTACCCGCTCGCGGCCGTCACCGGGATGACCATCCCGCTGGGCCGTTGGCTGCTCACCGAGTCCCTCGCGGCGACCGCGCGCTGGCGACGGCGGTTCGGTGACGCGGCGCCGGACGTCTGCGTGCGGCTGCCGCACCGGCTGGCGATCGACCCCGACCTGGTGCTGGTGGTCAAGGAGGAGCTCGACCGGCACGGGCTACCGGGCAACGCGTTGCGGCTGTGCACCGACGGGGTCTCGGTCAACGACCCGCGCGGCGAGGTGCTCGACTCGCTGGCCGTGCTCGCCGATCTCGGTGCCACGATGGTGCTCGCCGTGTCCGGCACGGCCGACCTCGAGCTGATCACCAGGCACGAGCTGCCCGTGCGGCACATCATCCTGACCGGCGCGGTCATCGACGCGCTGGCCGAGCAGGACGACGAGGCCACCGTGCACGACCTGCGGCATCTCATCGAGCGCGGCCAGGCACTCGGGCTACGCATCGGCGCCGAGGGCGTGCGGACCCGGGCCCATGCGGACCGGCTACGCGACCTCGGCGTGCGCGCCGGGCGTGGCCCGTTTGTCGGCGAGTCGGTGACCGGGGAGGATGTCGATCAGCTCATCGAGCGGCACACGCGCTAGGAATGCCACTGTCGCCGCTCACACCGCCGACAGCAGGAGGACCGCATGCAGCAGGGCGACCGTGCTCCCGACTTCACCCTGCCCGACGAGACCGGGCAGCGACGTTCGCTGGCGGAGTTCCTGGAGGCCGGACCGGTCGTGTTGTTCTTCTACCCCGCCGCGATGACCAAGGGATGCACGGCCGAGAGCTGTCACTTCCGCGACCTCGCCGCCGAGTTCCACGAGGCGGGCGCGCATCGGGTCGGGATAAGCCCGGATCCGGTGAGCAAACAGGAGAAGTTCGCCGACACGCACAACTTCGGCTTCCCACTGCTATCCGATCCGGATGGTGAGGTGGCCACCCGGTTCGGCGTGCGCCGCAGGTTCGGCCCGCTACTGACCCGGCGTCAGACCTTCGTCATCGACACCGACCGCAGGGTGCTCGAAGTGATCAAGAGCGAGATGCGGATGAACGCGCACGCCGACCGTGCCCTGGAGGTCCTCCACTCCCGCCACCCCTAGCCGGCTCAGCTCACGATGACGCTGTCCGGGATGGGCTGGTCGGTACGCAACGCGTCGAAGAGTTGCTCGGACTTCTGCCCGTCCCAGTTCCGGGCCGAGCCCGAGGTGACCGGCACGGTGGTGGTCACCACGCCGCCGGAGGAGATCCCGCGCATCGCCCAGCCGAGCGCGGCCAGGTTGTGCAGGTGGTCTCCGGTGTCCATGGTCAGCGCGTCGGGCGCCGAGGACAGCAGCGGGAACAGCGAGAACGGGTTGAGCACCGTCCACGGGCTGGCCACCTCGTCGGCCAGCGCGCCGATGAACTTGCGCTGGTTGGCGATCCGGTCCAGGTCGGAACGCGGGGTGGCCTCGCTGTACCGCATCCGGACGAACCCGAGTGCCTGCGCACCGTCGAGTTCCTGCTTCCCTGCCGGGATGGTGATCCCGGTCTTCGTGTCGTGCATCTCGGCCGGGATGTCCATCTCCACCCCGCCGACGGCGTCCACGATGTTGGCGAACCCGCCGAAACCGATCTCGGCGTAGTGGTCCAGCCGCAGCCCGGTCGCCTGCTCCACGGTCTGCGCCAGCAGCTTCGGGCCACCGAAGGAGAAGGCGGCGTTGATCTTGTTGGTGCCGTGCCCCGGGATCGGCACCTCCGAGTCGCGGGGCAGGCTCAGCAGGGTCGGCGGGGTGCCGTTGTCCGGAAGGTGCGCCACCATGATCGTGTCGGTGCGCTGCCCGCCGGTGTCGCCTGTGGACAGCCGGGCCTCGTCTTCCGGATCCAGCCCTTGCCTGGAGTCCGAGCCCACGATCAGCCAGTTCGTGCCCTCGGCCGCGGCGGGCCTGCCCTCGTACTCCCCCGGCAGCGCGTCCACCCGGTTGATCGAGAACTCGAGGTACACCCACACCCCGGCGATGAACAGCACGAACACCAGGAACAGGCTGAGCAGGACACGGCCGAAGCCCCAGCGCCTGCGGCGACGCGGCCGCCCGGCCGGTGGCTCGCCGGGGCGCTGCGGCGGCCGTTGCCGGGGCGGTGGCGCCTGCCGCTGGGGTTGTTGCGGGGGGCGCTGCTGCCGGCCGGGCAGCGGCATGAGCTGCGCGGACTGGTGTTCCCGGGGACGGCGTGGCGGCCGGCGGGACCCGGGGGGCGGCTGCTGGCCGCCGTAGTTTCCGCCGTAGGTCATCGCCATCATCCCATCAGTCGTCCGCGGTCGGGTGCGAGCACGCCTACTAAACCGCATCCCGCTGCGCGGTGGACGTGCGACACCCCTTTCGGGTTGCGCCGGCCCCGGTCAGGCGAAGGACAGCTGGTGCACCTTGAGGTACCTGGCCCGGAAACCCGCCTCCGAGTAGGCCAGGTAGAACTCCCACATCCGCCGGAACACCTCGTCGAAACCGAGCCCGGCCACGTCCTGCCACCTGCGGGTGAACCGCTCCCGCCACTCCCGCAGGGTACGCGCGTAGTCCTGGCCGAACTCGCGCACGGCGCGCAGCCGCAGCGCGGCGTGCTCGGCGAGCCCTCGTTCGATCGCCTCCACCGAGGGCAGCAGGCCGCCGGGGAAGATGTACTTGTGCATCCAGGTGTAGGAGGAGGCGGTGGCCAGCATCCGCTCGTGCGGCATGGTGATGGCCTGTAGCCCCACCCTGCCGCCGGGGCGCAGCCTGCGCCCGACGGCGCCGAAGAAGTCCGGCCAGTACTGCCCGCCGACAGCCTCGATCATCTCCACGCTGACCACGGCGTCGTAGCTGCCCCGCACCTCACGGTAGTCGCTCAGCCGGATATCCACCCGGTCGGCGACCCCGGCCGCCCCGATCCGCCGCAGGGCGAGGTCCCGCTGCTGTTCGGACAGCGTCACCGTGGTCACCCTGGCGCCGCGCCGGGCCGCCCTGATCGCCAGCTCACCCCAACCGGTCCCGATCTCCAGCAGCTCGGTCCCGGAACGCACCCCGGCGTGGTCCAGCACGCCGTCGATCTTGCGCCGCTGCGCGTCCGCCAGGTCGTCACCCGCGCCGAACAGCGCCGAGGAGTACGTCATGGTCTCGTCCAGGAAGGTCGCGAACATCTCGTTGGAGAGGTCGTAGTGCCTTCGGATGTTGGACCGGGCCCCGGTCACCGAGCTGTCCTCCCCGGGAGGGTGCGCGCGATCCACGAACCGACGCAGCCGTTGCAGGAACGGCGGCACCAGCGTCGTGACCCGCTCGGCGAACGGCGTCAGCACCTCGGCCAGCGCGTCCGCGCTCCAGTCGCCGGCCAGGTAGGACTCACCGAAGCCGATCTTGGCGTCCACGCCCAGCCGGTTGAAGAAGGTCACCGGCCGGTGCAGCCACATCCGCGGTGCCTCCGGACCACCGGCGCCGAGCCGGCTGCCGTCCGGGAGGCTCACCCGGATGTCCATCTGCCCTACGGCGCGCCGGAACAGCGCCTCGGCCACCCTGGCGCGCAGCGGCGCCCGCCGCGGGGTGCCGAGGTCCGGCCAGATCTCCGGGTCCGGTGCGCTCCGCCCGGCGGCGGGAGCTCGGTCAACGCTCGAAGTGCTCACAGCTACTCCTCAACGCTCACAGTGCTTGTCCGGAACGCGCGACACGATCGTTTTCAGTAGCACGGCGGCGCGGAGCGCCCCCGATCGGCTGCGGAGACGGGCGGGCGGGACTCGGACGCCCTGTCACAGTGGAATACGCAATCGTTGCCCTTCCCCGCGGGCCCATGCCGCCGGGAACGACCCGCTCACACCCGGCAGGCCGAGCGTCTCCACGACGAATCCACGCACCAGCGTGCTCCACACCGCCGGCCTGCGCAGCATCGCGTGGCCTTCGGCGCTCACCTCGAATCTCGCCAGCCGTGCGGCGCGAGCGGCCGCGCGGCTGCCGTAGGCATGCGAATGGGTCGGGCTGGTGACCCGGTCGAGTGTGCCGTGCGCGAGCACCACGGTGCGGCCGTCCACCGGCCCCACCGGCTCGTCCTTCGGCGTCCACGGCGCCAGCGCGCACACGCCGGTCACGGCGGGGTCGTCGGCTACCCGCAGCGCCGCCCTGCCGCCCATCGAGTGCCCCACCAGCAACACCGGAAGGCCCGGATGCTCGGCACGGATCCGTTCCAGCGCCCAGCGGGCGTCCAGCACCGGGTCCAGCCGGGGCTCGTTCCAGCCACGCACCCGGTTGCGCAACAGGGCGACGTGCACGCCGTGCGGTCCGCCTGCCCGGTGAAGCGCCATGGCGAACGGAACCATCCGCAGGAAGGCCAGCCGCCACGGCCGCACCGCCGTGTCACCCCACTCGGCCCCGCCGTGCAGCACCAGCACCACCGCACGCGCCCGGCCGGTGGCCCGCCAACAGAACAGGCCCGGTACGTCCTGATCCACCACCCACCTCCTTCGGCTTCCCACTCAACTCGATCATTCGGAGCCGGGCACCCGCCGGATGGCCCGTTGTGGCGAGCACCACGTCCCCCGACGGCAGACACCGGGAGGAGCGATACGCGCGGACGAGGGCCGGGCGGTCATCCAGGGTGCCGCTCCTCCCACTCCCGGACACCACCCGCCGACTCGCGAGTAACATCCTCGCCGTGCCGATCCGGCCGCTCCAGCAAGGCGAACGCGGCCCTGGTCATCTACAAAGGACAGACAAACCCTTACGTCCGTCCATATAGGACACAGCTTGTGCCCGGACCGCGGTGGGCGAGGACAACCCGCGGACGGGGCCGGAACGGAGGCGTTCGCCGGGCCGGCGCGCGGCGGCGAACGGTGCTCGCCTACCCTGCCTTTCTCGGCGCGCGCGGCGCCGATGCGACGATCATCGGTCGGCGGAGGGACGAAGCACCGTGGTTCGGGGAGCTCCACAGCGGCTCGGCAACAGGCTGGCCCGGTACTGGACCGACCGGCCACTACCCCTTGACCTGGCGTTCTACCTCGTCTGCTGCGGATACGCGCTCGGGGTGGCACTCACCAACGAGTTCTACGGCTACCGGGTCTGGGGCAACTTCGCCACGGCGGCTTACGGCCTGGCCGCCGCGCACAGCGGCTGGCTGCTGCTGCGCTGCCGGGCCGGTCGCGTTCCGGGTGGCTGGTTCGGCTCCCGCTGGGTCGGCCTCGGCTCCGTCGGCGTGCTCGGGATGCTGGCACCGCTCGGCACACTGGTGGTTCGCCGGCTCACCGGCACCGACTGGCTGCCCACCCCGTGGTCCTGGAGCGCGCAGCCCGAGGTGTGGGTGATCGAGCGTTCGGCGAGCCTGCTACTGGACAACGGCACGCCATATGTCGACGTGACCGCGCTCGACCGGTCGGCGGAGGTGAACGACTACGCGCCCTACGGGCCGGTGATGCCGGTGTTCGGCCTGCCGAGGGCGTTGTTCGGGGGCAGCCCGCTCGCCGACGCGCTGACCGATGCCAGGCTGATGTTCCTCGTGACGGCCGCGGTGTGCGTCTGGCTGACGCTGCGGCTGCTGGGCAGCCCGCCGGTGCCGGTGCGTGCCGCCCAGCTCGCCGTCGTCTGCCCGGTAACCGCGCTGACCTCGGCGGCGGCCGGCCCCGACCTGGCCATCCTCGGCCTGATCCTGGTCGCGGGGGCGCTGGCGGCGCGGGACCGGCAGGGAACCGCCGCCGTGGTGCTGGCGGTGGTCGCCAGCGCGAAACTGATCGCCGTACTCACCGCCCCGGTACTGGCGATGCTCGTGTTCGGCCGGCTGGGTGGCAGGGCACTCGGCCGGTTCCTGCTCACCCTGCTGACCGTCGGCGGGCTGCTGAACCTGCCGGTTCTGCTGGTGGATCCGCGCGCCTTCGTCGAGCACGTGATCCTCTTTCCTGCCGGTCTCGGCGAGGTGACCTCACCGGCCGCCAGCCCGCTGCCCGGGTACCTGATCGCGAGCACCGGGGCCGTCGGTCAGGTACTCGCGTTCCTGTTGCTGGGCGGGGCGGCACTGGCGATCGCGGTGTGGCTGCTGCGCCGGCCGCCGGTCAGGGGATCGGATGCGATGTTGCGTATCGCGATAGGGCTCGGCGCCTTCACCTTGCTCACGCCGGCCACCCGCTTCGGCTACCTGGTGTACCCGCTCGTGATGCTCGGCGCGATGCTCTGTTTCCGCGCGGCCGAGCAGCGGGAGACCGCGCCGGCTACTTCTTCTTGACGCGGGTGGCACCGCCACGACCGCGCAGCTGAACACCGGACTCCGACAGCACCCGATGAACGAAACCGTACGACCGGCCGGTCGACTCGGCGAGCGCCCGAATGCTCGCCCCCTTCTCATACTTCTTCTTGAGGTCAGCAGCCAGCTTGTCGCGCGTATTTCCGGTGATACGTGCGCCCTTCTTAAGGTCTGCCACGTCTATCCACCTTCCACCCGGAGAGTGCTCTGGGCCACAGTCGACCCCTATCGGGGCAATGATCGAACACTGGGCGCCGGAATGCCAGGCGAGTGGCGAAAAACCTTCAAAAAGTGCGGTGATATTGGGCCATTCCAGTGTCTTTGCACAACATCAACTAACGAGATCAACACCCGGCTTGATCCGCAAGTGATCAACCAACGTTATGACCATGCCGTTATCACCAACCGGATGCGCACGGACGTGAGCATTCCGGCGCGGAGACCCGGTGCCGGCTTCGCACGGCACAGCCCCCGTTCGGGAACGACCGCTCAGGCCAGCTGCACCAGCTCGAGATACTCCTCGGACCAATGATCTTCGGTCCCGTCCGGCAGCAGGATCACCCGTTGCGGCTCCAGCGCCTCCACGGCCCCGGGATCGTGGGTGACCAGCACGACCGCGCCCTGGTAGCTGCGCAGCGCGTCCAGCACCTGCTCCCGGCTCGCCGGATCCAGGTTGTTCGTCGGCTCGTCCAGCAACAACACGTTCGCCGCACTGGAAACCAGGCTGGCGAGGGCGAGCCTGGTCTTCTCGCCACCGGACAGAGTGCCCGCGGGCTGATCGAGCTGATCGCCGGTGAACAGAAAGGACCCGAGCAGGTTCCGCAACTCCTGCGCCCCGGTGTCCGGGGACAGATGCCGGATGTTGTGCCACACGGTGGACTCGTGATCCAGGGTTTCGTGCTCCTGTGCGTAGTAACCGATCCGCAGGCCGTGGCCCGGGACGACATCGCCGGTGTCCGGGGTTTCCATTCCACCCAGCAGCCGCAGCAGGGTCGTCTTACCCGCACCGTTCAACCCGAGTACGACCACCCGTGCCCCGCGATCGACCGCGAGATCCACCCCGGTGAAGATCTCCAGGGAGCCGTAGGACTTCGACAGCCCCTCCGCCGTCAACGGGGTGCGGCCGCAGGACGCGGGCGCCGGGAACTTGATCTTGGCGACCTTGTCCGCCTGCCTGGTCTCGTCCAGCTCGGCCATCATCTCGTCGGCCCGGCGGGCCATGTTCTTCGCCGCCACCGCCTTGGTCGCCTTCGCGCCCAGTTTGGCGGCCTGCTGGCGCAGCGCGGACGCCTTCTTCTCGGCGTTGGCGCGTTCCCGCCTGCGGCGCTTCTCGTCGGTCGCGCGCGCGTCCAGGTACCGCTGCCAGGTCATGTTGTAGTGGTCGAGCTCGCTGCGGGTGGCATCGAGGAACCACACCTTGTTCACCACGTCGCCGAGCAGCTCCACGTCGTGGCTGATCACCACCAGCCCACCCTCGTGCGCGGAGAGGAACCCACGTAGCCAGGTGATCGAATCGGCGTCCAGGTGGTTGGTCGGCTCGTCCAGCAGCAGAATCGTCTCGGACTTGCCGCCCGCGCCCGCCTCGGAGGCGGCGAACAGGATGCGGGCGAGCTCGACCCGGCGCCGCTGGCCACCGGACAGCGTACGCAGCGGCTGGGGCAGCAGGCGTTCCTCCAGCCCGAGGTTGGCGCAGATACGCGCGGCCTCGCTCTCCGCGGCGTAGCCACCGAGCGAGGAGAACCGCTCCTCCAGCCTGCCGTAACGGCGCACCGCCCGATCCCGCTCGTTCTCGTCGAGCAGTTCGGCCATCGCGTTCTGCGCCTTCTCCATGTCCCGCACCAACACGTCGAGGCCGCGGGCGGAGAGCACCCGGTCCTTCGCCGATACGGAGAGGTCGCCCTCCCGGGGGTCCTGCGGGAGGTAGCCGAGCTCACCGGCGTGCTCGACCTCGCCGGTGTAGGGCTCGCCCTCGCCGGCGAGCACGCGCAGCGTGGTCGTCTTGCCCGCGCCGTTGCGGCCGACCAGGCCGATCCGGTCGCCCGGTTGGATACGCAGGGTGGTGTCGGACAGCAGGATGCGCGAACCGGCGCGCAACTCGAGGTCGTGAGCCGTGATCAAAGGAAGCTCCGGGAGAGGATGGACGTGGGCGCGTGGGCAGCGACGAGCGCCCGCTCGGGCTGTCCCGGCGGGCTGCGAGCGCGCTATTCGAGGCGAACGACCACGCGATCAGTGTAAAGGGTCCCGTCCACCGGCTTGCCCGCCGGTGGTGACTCTCACCGTCGAACCTGTGCCGAGAGCTGGTCACGAAGGTAACCGCACGAGGTGATGCGTAGCGCTTCGTCGACAGGAGCTAACCGTCCCGCACGACGATCTCCACGGCCCACGCCCGCTCGGCGGCCTCGTCCAGTACCGTGCGCCGTGGTTGGCTCACCTCCAACACCCGGGGCTCGGCCAGCGCGAACACCGGAGCGAGCCTGCGGTCCGCGCGCAGGTCGTCCAGCGCCCTGCGGTCACCGCCGAGCACCACCGCGTCCAGTTCGGACAGCCGCGAGCCGAGCACGTCCACGGCGTCCTCGGCGGCCGCGGCAAGCGCCTGCCGCGCCTGGCCTTCCCGCCTGCGCGCGAAGCGTTGCTGGGACCAGCCGCCGGCGGAGTTACGACCGTGCACGAGACGGCGGTCGGTACGGGAGACCAGCACCGCGCCCTGCTCGGCGATCCCGATGCTGTGTCCACCGAGGCGCACCAGCAGCAGGCCGATCCGGCGGGGCCTGCGCACGTGCTCGACCAGCGATTCGACGGACAGGCCATCGACCTCCCCGGTCCCCTCCGGCGGGGTGAGCGGGGCGAACGGGACGGCCACCGTGGCGGTCGTCCCGTTGCCACCGCGTACCAGCACCTCATCCGGGTCCAGCCGGGTGCTGGGCACGCCGTCGTTGCGTTCGGCGAACCGGGCGAACCAGCGTCCCAACCGGTCCGGGGTCACCTCGACGGCGCGACCGCCCCCACTGACCTGGCGTTTCCGGACCATGCGACCCAGCCTACGGCCCGCGTCGGGTTACGTCACAACGGACGCACCGGCCCGTTCCGGACCTCGGGCCGAGGCCGTGCCGGCCGCTACCGCCGCGCGTCGGAGTCGGACGTACCCGTTGATGTGCAAGGAAACCGACCGCGGCGAACGGCCGCTCGGCCTCCTCGGTGAACACCACCTGGGCTCGGGTTGGTCCCGCACGCCCCGTTGCGCCGACCAGATCGCCTACATCTCAAAGCACGAAGGACTCCGACCACGGCTGGGCCACCCGGCCGGAGACCGCGTCCAGCAGGCTCACCGCCTGCTTGTCGGTCAGCGAGGACACGAAGTCCACCACTGCTCGACCACGGGCCAGCGCGTGCACCTCGTCGGCGCCCCGCACCGGCTCCCCGGTGGCGCCGACCAGCAGCTCCGGCTCGTCCTCGGCCAATGCGGAGTACTCCGCGTGCGCCAGTTCCACCAGGTCGTGCAGCCTGCGCGGCAGCCGGGACACCTCGTCCCGATCGACCAGCCAGGCGTCCAGCGCATCCACCAGCGTGGACAGCAGGCTCGCCTGCCCACGCTGGTGCAGGGCGAGATCCGGGCGGAGCAGGACGAACCGCCGGTGCACGAACTTGAGCACCTGTACCTCGTGCCACTGAGCCGCGCCGAGCAGCACGTGCCCGGACCGGGTGGACGGCGACGCCGTGACCAGCACGCCGTTCACCAGCCGCGAGGTCCACCGCGCGGAGAACGTGGCCAGTGCCTGCTCGGCTTCGATCGAGCCGTCGAAGGGAGCCGCCAGCAACTCGTCCACCAACTCGGTGCGCACGGTGGCGACCGCCTGGATGAACGCCTCATCGTCCACGATCCAGCCGTCCTTGGCGTGCAGCCTGCGGCGCAGCCACTCCAGCGAGTATCCCGGCCGCCGGCTCTCCGCGGCGAGCCTGCCGGGGTCCAGTTCGGCGAACTCGGCCATGCCGGTGGCCCACCGGGTCAACTCGGCCGCCACCGGGGCGTGCTGCAGCACCCCGATCCGGTGGAAGTCCTGCAGGTCGTGGATGGCGTAGGCGATATCGTCGGCGGTGTCCATCACCGAGGCCTCGACGGTCTGCTGCCAGCCCTCCACGGTGCCGGCGAACGGCTCCCGCGCCCGCCTCAGGTCGGCGAGCTCGGTGGAGTAGGCGGAGAACTTGCTCGAGCCGGTGCCGGGCGCGTCAGCCGGCTCCGCGGCACCGCGCGGGGGGATCCGCATCCCGGCCGGGTGCGGATCCGGGTAGTGCAACCGCAGCCACGGGTACTTCAGCACCGCCGCCCGCACCGCGGCGGTGAGGTCGAGGCCGACCGCGGAAGGGCCACGCACATCGGTGGTGGTGATGATGCGGTAGCTCTGGGCATTGCCCTCGAACCCGTCGGCGAGCCCGTAGCGGTGCCGGGCGATCCGATCGAGTACCCGTTCCCCCAGGTGACCGAACGGCGGGTGGCCCAGGTCGTGCGCGAGCGCCGCCGCCTCGGCCACGTCCGGGTCGCAGCCGCCCAGCGGCTCGACCACCGCGCGGTCGTACTCGTTGCCTTCGATGCGCTCGGCGATCGCCCTGGCCACCTGAGCCACCTTCAGGCTGTGCGTGAGCCGGTTGTGCAGCAGGCCCGCTCCCGCGGCGCTGACCACCTGGGTCACCCCGCCGAGCCGGGCGAAGAACGGCGAACCCGCGATCCGGTCCCGGTCGCGCCGGTAGGGGCTGGCGGCCAGATCGGAGAATCCGCCCGCCATGGCCACCGTGTCCACGGTGCCGTCTCGGCGGCGCGCCCTGGGGTCCTCGTCCTTGGCCATCACCGGTTGACCATCCATGGCTGCACCGTATACTTCCGTCACCCGGACGGCGGAATGGGCCGACTGTCGTCGCGGCCATCGCGGGACCAGCTGACTCACTACTCGATTTCCCGGTGAATCCATAACAAATGTGCCGGGTGGTTTCCTTGACCCCGGGATGGCGACCCGGTGAACATTCCTCGACATTCCCAGCGATCTTGGCGGGTACGCGGCAGTATCTCGCGCGTGGGTGAATCGCCGAATCCCGTCCGTTTCGCCTTCCAGCCGTTGTACAGCCTGAACACCGGTGGGGTGGTGGCGCTGGAGGCGCTGGCCCGCCCACCGGCAGGCCAGGTACGAGACCTGCTCGCCGGCGCCCTGCGCAAGGGCAGGCTGGTGCAGGTCGACATCACGCTGGCCGCGCAGGCCGTCGACGAGGAAGCGCGACACCAGACGCTACTGCCGTTGCATCTGAACGTCACCGCGTGCACCGCGGCCGCACCGGCCGCCGTGTTCGATCCGCTGCTCAAGGCGCTGGCCAACATCGGCAGGCGCCCCCGCGAGGTCGTGCTCGAGGTCGGCCCGCCGTTCCACGGCGTCGCCCAGGCCGCGTTGCGCGAGGGTATGCAACGGCTCGCCGAGCTCGGTTTCCGGCTGGCCTTCGACGGCCTCGGCCGCGGGGACCTGCCGCTGGATCTGCTCGCCTCCACCCCCGTGGACCTGGTGAAGCTCGATCGCACGCTACTGAACCGGTTGCCCGAGGAGCCCGCCGCGGTCGCCGTGATCGAGGGGCTCACGCACTACGCCAGCCGCATGGAGCTGCGGCTGGTCGCGACCGGGATCGAGAACACCGAGCAGCTCACCGCCACGCGCAGGCTGGGGGTGCGGATCGCGCAGGGCAACCTGCTCAAGGCCGCCGGGGAGTCCGGCTCGTGGACCGGGCCGCTCAGCCCGGCCACGCCGGAGGCCGCGGACCAGACCGGCCCGATCGTCGCGTCCTCCGGGTCGACCCCGCGGGTGGCGGACTTCCTCCGCCCTGCCACGACCCTGCCGGCCACCGCGACCTGCGAGGAGGTCCGTGACGTGCTGGTGGACAACGACGCACCGACCGGGATCGTCGGGCTGGACGAGCAGCAGCGGCCGCAGTGGTCGATCGACCGTAGCCGGTTCCTCATCGCGGTCACCGGGCCGTACGGGCACGCGCTGCACGCCAAGCGGTCGGCCTCCCGGCTGGCCGACCCCCCGCACATGATCCGCGCCGACGCGGGCGCGCTGGAACTGCTGAACCTGGTCAACGACGCGGACTGGGGCCGTACCGGGGACGACGTGGTGGTGACCGACGGGCAGGGCCGCTGCCTCGGCGTGGTGCTGGTCACCGAGGTGGTGCGCGGCGTCGCCGAGTCCAAGATCGAGGAGGCCGCCGCGCTCAGCCCGCTCACCAGGCTGCCCGGCAGCGACACCCTCGCGCGCGACGTCGACCGCCGGATCGCGGGACACGAGGCGATGGTGGTGGCCTGGCTGGACATCGACGCGTTCAAGGTCGTCAACGACACGGTCGGCTTCGCCGCGGGCGACGACCTGATCCGGGATGTCGGCAGGGCGCTGACCGAACTCGTCGGCGACCTGGACCGGCTGACCGTCAGCCATGTGGGCGGGGACGACTTCCTGCTCGCCTGCGAGGTGGACGAGATCGCCGTGGTCGCCAACCGCATGCTGGACGCGACCTGGACGATCGAGGGCATGACGATCACCGTCTCGCTGGCCAGCCTGGCCTGCGCCAGCGGCTCCATCTCCTCCTACCGTGAGGTCTCCCGGATGCTGGCGCCGCTGAAGAAACGGGCCAAGGACGTCGGCGGGTCGAGCTGGGTGCTCGGCAGGCCGGGCTCGGAACGAGTGGAGGTGTTGCGCGGCCTGGGCAGGCACGGCCTGGACACCCGCCGCCCCGCCAGCTAGTGCCGCAACGCCCTGAACGTGGCGTTCGAGACGCTCAGCGTCGCGAACGTGGCGTTCGGGACATCTGACGTCCGGAAAGCCACGTTCAGGGCACTTGGCTAGCCGGTGACCGGGATGAAGCCGGACTCGTAGGCGCGGATCACCGCCTGGGTGCGGTCCCGGGCGCCGAGCTTGGCCAGCAGGTTGCCGACGTGGGTCTTGACCGTCTGCACGCCGAGGTAGAGCTCGCCGGCGATTTCCACGTTGGACAGCCCCTTGGCCATCAGTCGCAGCACATCGGCCTCCCGCTCGGTCAACCCGGCTTCGGCGAGCCGGTCGAGGCCCGCACCGGGGCTGTGCCGCGCCGCCAGCCTGCGGATGGCGGAGGGGAACAGCAGCGACTCCCCGGCGGCGACCGAGCGCACCGCGGCGACGATCTCCTCCGGACGGGCGCGTTTGAGCAGGAAGCCGCTGGCGCCGGCGCGCAGGGCGTCGTAGACGTAGTCGTCGTTCTCGAAGGTGGTCACCACGACCACCTTGGGCGGCGCGTCCAGTACGGACATCAGGTGCTCGGTCGCCCTGATCCCGTCCACCGAGGGCATGCGCACGTCCATCAGCACCACGGCCGGGCGCAGCCTGCTCACCAGGCCGGGTACCTCGGCGCCGTCGGCCGCCTCCCCGACCACCGCGAGGTCCGGCTCCACATCCAGGACCGCGCGCAGCCCCGCTCGGACCAGTTGCTCGTCATCGACCAGCAGGATGCCGATCGGGTCCGCTTCGGTCACGTGCCATTCCCCCGCTCCGTGTGTGTCGGCAGCCGGACGGCCACCTCCCAGGTGTCGTCCACCCGGCCCGCGCGCAGGTCGCCGCCGAGGATCTCGGCCCGCTCGGCCACGCCGCGCAGGCCGCGGCCGCCCCTGGTGCGTCCCGACCCGCTCGCCGCGGCGGGCGCGTCCGTGGCGACGGGGTTGGTCACGATCAACTCCAGCTCACCCGCCTCGGCGGCCACTCGCAGTTCGACCGGAACCTTACCGGCGTGCCGGAGCACGTTGGTAAGGCATTCCTGGACGATCCGGTAGGCCTCCCTCGAAATCACCTGCGGCACGGACTCGAGGTCGTCCGGCAGCCGCGCGTTGATCGTGACGCCTGCCATCCTGGTGGCCGACAGCAGCGCGGGCAGGTCGGTGAGCCCGGCGGGGACGGCCTTGCCTGCCGGTTCCTCGCGCAGCACGCCGAGCACGTAGTCCAGGTCGTCCAGCGCGGCGCGGGCGGAGTCCTCGACGGCCCGCAGCGCCTGCTCGGCCACCTCGGGGTCGGCGCCGAGGGTGCGGCGGGCGGCGCCGGCCTGGATGGTCACCACGCTCAGCGCGTGCCCGACCGAGTCATGCAACTCGCGGGCCAGCCGATTACGCTCGGTCAGTGTCTCGGTCTGCCGCTCCAGTTCCGCGATGCGCTCCCCGGCCGACAGCCCGAGCAGCAGCTTCGCCGCGCGGGCCAGTAGCGCGCCGGAACCCGCGACCACGTAGAACAGCGCCAGCACCATCAGCAGCAGCACAAGCGGGATCCACGAGCTCTCCCACCCGCGAGGCACGTCCTCCCCCTCGCCGAAACCGGTCCGCCCGGTGAACGGGGCGGCCACCGACAGCGCGAACATCAGCGGCACGTAGAGGCTCAGGAAACTGACCGCGCCGCCGAGCAGCACGTGCAGCATGAACATCGCGCTGGAGCGCAGCCGGGCAGGCCAGCTCTTGGCCGGCCCGAAGGTGACCCCCGGCACCGGATCGTCCAGCAGTTCCCGGATCGCCGTGCCCTCCAGCACCCGGACCGCCGGGATGAACGAGGACAGCAGCATCGCGCCGAGCACGGCGATCGTCGCGGTGATCACGGCCGTGCCGGTGCCCCCCGCGTCCAGCGTCAGCAGGGAGGGCAGCGCCACGGTCGCGAACAGCACGTACGGCACGAGCAGGGCACCGCCGAGGATCAGATACGCCCATCGACGGTAGGTCGAGGCACTCGCCACCGGGCCGAACAACCGCCGCACCACCACGGGACGATCGTCGCAGACCGGCCCGCGCACCGCCTCCCTCCACTGCGGGAACGACCCTGGTACCGCCGAGGGAACTCGCACGGCGTGCCGGCACCCTATTGCCGGCACGGGTCTCGAGAGCTGTCGATAGCACTGCGTTCCGGCGTTCCGGCGCTACCGCGGAATTCGATCGGCAGGCGTTAACTTCGGACCGGTTTTGGCACGCCCGAGCGATTACCCGAACGCACTTCATATTCCCCCATTTCTCTTATTTCGCCGCCGGGGGTGGCCGCGTAGAGTTGCGGCCTGCACTCGAGCCGACACCGACAGCGTTCGTCCGTTCGGGTGTGAGCCGAGGAGGTGACCCCCTGTGCCAGCGGATGCCGGACGGCTCCGCAACGGCCCGCTCCACGAGATCTTCTGGACCAGGACGGGCCTGCTGCTCCTCAGCCTGCTGCTGATTTCCGGCGCCTCCATGGTGCTGGCCAGCACCATGGAGGACGGCGCGGCGAAGGACTTCGTCAACGCGGTGGGCTCCGGAACACTCATCACGGCGGTGGTCGGTTTCGGTCAGACCCTCATCACCGCGACCGCGGCCCGGCGTGCCCTGGTGACGCCGGTGGTCCAGGAGAGCAGGCGGGCGCTGCAGGAGCTCAGTGCCGAGTACCGGTCGCTGAACAAGGAGTTCTTCCCGACCGACGTGTTCGAGGCGAGCACGGAGCCGAACCCGGCGTTCAACAAGGTGATGATGCGCGACTTGCGGGACACCAAGCAGTACTTCTTCCGCGGCTTCTCCGGCCGGCACGCCGCCGCGCGCTTGCTGCTCTCGCACGCCGAGCGGGAGCTGCGCGTGGTCATCGCCGACCCGCGGGACAACACCACGGTCGGCGGCAGGACGCGCTACCTGCTGCGGCACGAGGGCGCCGAGGCCGACTTCGACGCGATCCAGAAGCGGCTCGACGACGAGATCTGGATGGGGCTCGTCGGCCTCTACCTCGCCCGCAGCCGCTGCACCAGGGTGGACATCACCGTGCTCGCGGACCCACCGCTGGACCGGCTGGAACTGTTCGACGGCAGCGCCTGGATCACGCTGTACAGCAACGCCGCCGAGGCCAGCACGCTGTACCCGCGGACGCTGCGCTTCTCCGAGGGCTCGTTCATCTACGGCATGGAACGCACGGAGTTCCTCCGGTTGTGCAACTCGCGGACCGAACGCCATTTTCAGTTGACCCCGAATACCACCGAGCGCGATTTCCTCGTGCTTTTCGAACAGATCACGGGATGGCGCCCGACGGAGCAACAGTTCCAGGACCTGACGGCCGCTTTCCACGCCTTCCTACAAGAATTCTCCATCGCCGCCGAAATCGGGAGCTGATAATCTTGCTGACTCGCCTGCCCCTGCTCGCCGGTCTGGCCGAAGAGTTGCGCAGCGCCGAGTTTCCCCTGACCGAGCACTGGCGCACGGTCGACGCGTGGTTCCAGGAGCTGCTGGCCCCGTGCGACCTGCGCACGGAGTTGGTCGACTACCTGCGCGACCTGCCGGACGAGGAGGCGGCCACCGTCACCGCCCGGTCCAGGGAGACGACCACGCACTTCGCCTGGTGCCTGCTGGACCGGCCGGGCGATCCGTTCTCCTTCTGGCTGCACGAGTACAAGCCGCAGCGCGACTGGCGGCAGGGCTATGCGGACTCGGTGCACAACCACAGGTATCACTTCTGCACCACGATTCTGCACGGCGCCTACGAGCACGAGCGGTACGAAACCGAGCTGGATCCGGACAGCAGGCTGATCCGGTCGGCCGCGCTGCGCCGGCGGACCCTGTGCCGGGCGGGTGCGGCCGGCGCGGTACTGGCGCACGAGTTCCACCGGATCCCGCGCGCCGCCGACGACACCATGACGTTCCTGGTGAAGTCACGCCCAGTAACCGAATGGAGTCTCTCTTACGATCCTGCCACCGGAACGAGCCATCGACACGTACCCGTCGAGAGCCGATTGGGGGCATTGATCCAGCGAATCTGAATACAACAGCGCGCTGAGACGTCTACGATCGCACTCCACCCGCCCGTAAGGTTGGCCGGGATCGGAGGGGACCATGCGCGCTCACAACACCATCGCCACAAGCACGGATCATACCGACAGTACGGTGCCCCAGGCCGCGCTCGCGGTGATCGAGCACCGTGTGCGGCAGCTCTGCCTGCGCTACGCCGAACGGCTGCCGTTCCACGGCTGGCATCACGTCGATTTCGTGCGCAGCAAGGCGGTGGAGTTCGCCGAGCAGAACGGCTCGGACGTGGCCGTGGTGGAAGCGGCCGCACTGCTGCACGACGTGAACTACCTGGTGCTGCGCAACTCGCCCGCGGCCGCCGGTCGTGACCTGCGGATGGGCGTGCTGGCCGACGCCGCCGTCCCGACCGCCTGCGCCCGGTGGATCGACGAGATCATCGACGAGGCCGAAATGGCCACCCGCGGCCGGCACATCTCGGTGGAGGCGCAGGCGCTCAGCGACGCGGACACGCTGTTCAAGGCGCTGCCGGTGACCCCCGTAGTCCTGGCGCACCGGTACCTGCACGAGAACGGGGTCAGCCTCCGCGAGCTGGCACACAAGATCGTCGGCGAGCAGTGCGACGTCCACGACGAGGGGTACTACTTCTACAACCCCGAGGCCGCGGCGACCTACTCACGCTGGGCGATGGCCAACCTCGAACTCTGGCAGTGCATCAAGGAGTCCCTCGACGACCCGGCCGTCGAGCATCTGCTCACCCAGCTCCCCCACGCCTCCTGACCGCGCCGGCTAGACCGTGAAGCCGAGGGCGCGGAGCTGCTCGCGGCCGTCCTCGGTGATCTTCTCCGGGCCCCACGGGGGCATCCAGACCCAGTTGATCCGGTAATCCTTGACCAAACCGGAGCCGCCGGTGAGCACCGAGGCGGTCTGGTCCTCGATCACATCGGTCAGCGGGCAGGCCGCCGAGGTCAGGGTCATATCGATGGTCGCCGTGTTGTCCTGCTCCACCCGGATGTCATAGACCAGCCCCAGGTCGACCACGTTGATACCGAGCTCGGGGTCGACCACGTCCCGCATGGCCTCCTCGACGTCCTCGACCTTGGCCACGTCGGCCGTCTCGGCGGCCGGACGCACCTGCTCGGGCAGGTCCTCCGCGGTACGTCCCTCGCGATGCGCGTCGGCCTCGGTCCGGGTCCGGGTCTGGGTCTGGGTCTGTTCCTCACTCATCAGACGTGCACTCCGTTCGATGTGGCCTTGTTCGTAGTCTGGCCCAGTGCGTCCTTGAAGGCCATCCAGCCGAGCAGCGCGCACTTCACCCGCGCCGGGTACTTCGCCACGCCGGCGAAGGCGATGCCGTCGTCCAGCACGTCCTCGTCCGGCTCGACCTGGCCGCGTCCCTGCATCAGCTCGACGAAGGCCTCCATCGTCGTCAACGCCTCTTCCACCGTGTGCCCGACGACCAGATCCGTCAAGACGGAGGTGGCGGCCTGGCTGATCGAGCATCCCTGCCCCTCGTAGGACACGTCCGCGACCCGCTCGCCGTCCAGCTTCACGCGCAGGGTCACCTCGTCCCCGCAGGTCGGGTTGACCTGGAACGACTCGGCGTCGAACGGATCCCGCAGGCCGCGACCGTGCGGGTTCTTGTAGTGGTCCAGGATGATCTCCTGGTACATGCTCTCCAACTGCATCGCCGCGACCTACCCGTCCACCCCGAAGAAACGCTGTGCCTCGCGCACGCCGTTCACCAGCTCATCCACTTCGGACAGATCGTTGTACAGGTAGAACGACGCGCGCACGCTGGCGGGCACGCCGAGTCTACGGTGCAGCGGCCAGGCACAGTGATGCCCCACCCGGACCGCGATACCGAGACTGTCCAGCACCTGCCCGGCATCGTGCGGGTGCACCCCGTCGACGGCGAAGGACACCGCGCCGCCGCGGTGCGCCAGATCGGTCGGGCCGACGATGCGCACCCCGGGGTTCTCCCCGAGCCCGGCCAGCGCCGCCCCGGTGAGCTCGCGCTCGTGTGCCGCGATGCGGTCCATGCCGATCTCGGTGAGGTAGTCCACCGCGGCGCCGAGACCGACCGCCTGGGAGGTCATCGGCACCCCGGCCTCGAACCGCTGCGGTGGTGGGGCGAAGGTCGAGCCCTCCATCCGCACCATCTCGATCATCGAGCCGCCGGTGAGGAACGGCGGCATCGCCTCGAGCAGCTCGCGCCGGCCGTAGAGCACGCCGATTCCGGCGGGCCCCAGCATCTTGTGCCCGGAGAACACCGCGAAGTCCACCCCGAGCTCCCCCAGGTCCACCGGGGCATGCGGCACCGACTGGCAGGCGTCCAGCACGGTCAGCGCACCGACCTGCCTCGCCCGCCGCACGATCGGCTCGGCCGGGTTCACCGTGCCGAGCACGTTGGACTGGTGGGTGAACGCCACCACCTTGGTGCGCTCGGTCACCAGCTCGTCGATGCCGGAAAGGTCCAGCCTGCCGTCGTCGGTCACCCCGAACCAGCGCAGGGTCGCGCCGGTGCGCTGGCACACCTGCTGCCAGGGCACCAGGTTCGCGTGGTGCTCCATCTCGGTCACCACGACCTCGTCCCCCGGCCCGAGGACGAACCGCTCGGACTCCGCCCCCGCCGTGGCGGCGTTGCTCATCGCGTAGGCGACCAGGTTGACGCCCTCGGTGGCGTTCTTGGTGAACACCAGCTCGCCGGGGGTCGCACCGACGAAGTCCGCGATCCGTACCCGGGCCGCCTCGTAGGCGTCGGTGGCCTCCTCGGCGAGCTGGTGCGCACCGCGGTGCACGGCCGCGTTCGAGGTCTCCAGGAACCGCCGCTCGGCGTCCAGCACCTGGGCCGGACGCTGCGAGGTCGCACCGGAGTCCAGGTACACCAACGGCTTCCCGTCCCGCACCGTGCGGGACAGGATCGGAAAGTCGGCGCGCAGCGTCGCGACGTCCAGCGGCGAGTCAGCAAGGTCAGACGCAGTGGTGGTCATCGCGCCAACTCCTCTCTCCGTACTCGCGCTCAGGCCGGTGCCTTGTCGGCCTTCTCGGTGTACTTGACGTAGCCGCTCTCCTCCAGCTCGTCGGCCAGCTCGGCACCGCCGGACTCGACGATCCGACCACCGGCGAACACATGCACCCGGTCGGCCTTGACGTGCTTGAGGATCCGGGTGTAGTGCGTGATCAGCATGACGCCGACCTCGTTGCTGGCCGCGAACTCGTTGACGCCCTGGGACACCACGCGCAGCGCGTCCACGTCCAGGCCGGAGTCGGTCTCGTCCAGGATCGCGATCTTCGGCTTGAGCAGGTTCAGCTGCAGGATCTCGTGCCGCTTCTTCTCCCCACCGGAAAAGCCCTCGTTCACGCTGCGCTCGGCGAAGTCGGGCGAGATGTCCAGTTTGGACATCTCCTCCTTGACCTCCTTGACCCAGTGCCGCAGCTTCGGTGCCTCACCGCGCACGGCGGTGGCCGCGGAGCGCAGGAAGTTCGACATCGAGACGCCCGGCACCTCGACCGGGTACTGCATGGCGAGGAACAGGCCGGCGCGGGCGCGTTCGTCGACGCTCATCTCCAGCACGTTCTCGCCGTCCAGCAGCACCTCGCCGGAGGTCACCTCGTACTTCGGGTGGCCGGCGACGGCGTAGGACAGGGTCGACTTGCCGGAGCCGTTCGGGCCCATGATCGCGTGGATCTCGCCCGAGCGGACCGTCAGGTCGACGCCCTTGAGGATCTCCTTGCTGCCCTCGTCGGTGACGACGCTGGCGTGCAGGTCCTTGATTTCCAGAGTGGCCATGTCTTCTTCTATCCGTCTTTCTCGTGGCGGGGGCCCGTCAGGCGCCGACCGCTTCCAGTTCGGCTTCGATCGCGGCTTCCAGGCGCTCGCGGACCTCGGGAACGTCGATCTTCATCAGGATCTCGTGGAAGAACCCGCGCACCACCAGTCGCCGCGCCTGCTCCTCGGGGACGCCCCGCGACTGCAGGTAGAACAACTGCTCGTCGTCGAACCTTCCCGTGGCGCTGGCGTGCCCGGCACCGGTGATCTCGCCGGTCTCGATCTCCAGGTTCGGCACCGAGTCGGCCCTGGCTCCCTCGGTGAGCACCAGGTTGCGGTTCAACTCGAAGGTGTCGGTGGCCTCGGCGGCCGCGCGGATCAGCACGTCCCCGATCCACACCGCGTGCGCGCCGTCGCCCTGCAACGCGCCCTTGTAGACCACGTTGGACTTGCAGTTCGCCACCGCGTGATCGACGAAAAGGCGGTGCTCCTGGTGCTGGCCCGCGTCGGCGAAGTACAGGCCGAGCATCTCCACGTCGCCACCCTTGTCGGCGAAGGTCGCGGTCGGCGAGACCCGAACCAGGTCGCCGCCGAGGGTGACCACGATGTGCCTGAGCGTCGCGTCCCGGCCGAGCCGCAGGTGCTGCTCGGAGACGTGCACCGCGTCATCGGCCCAGTCCTGCACGCTGACCACGGTCAGCTTCGCGGAGTCGCCGATGACGAACTCCACGTTGTCCGCGTAGGTACCGGAGCCCACGTGGTCGAGCACCACGACCCCTTCGGCGAAGGGCTCCAGCCGGACCTGCAGGTGCCCGTAGGCGGTCTTGCCCTCGCCAGGCCCGGTCAGCCGCAGCACGGTCGGCTTCGAGGTCTTGGTCTCCTTCGGCACGGTCACCAGGGTCGCGGCGGGGAAGGAGGTGTAGGCCTGCGCCGCGATCCGGTCGCTGGGCTCACCCGCCTCGCCGAGCCGGGTGTCGTCACGGGCGAGGGTCTCCACGACCACCTCGGGCGCGGCCTCGGTGTCCACTGTGACCTCGCCGGAAGTGACCGCGGAGCCGTCGTGCAGGCCCCGCAGCCGCTTCATCGGCGTGAACCGCCAGTTCTCCTCACGGCCGCTGGGCACCTCGAACGCCTCGACGTCGTAGGAGGTGAACCGCTCCCCACGGGAGGCCTGTGGCACCACAGGCTCCTCCCGCATGGCGGAGGCAACGTTGTTCTCAGCCACCGTCATGTCAGCCGACGGCTCCTTCCATCTGCAGTTCGATCAGGCGGTTCAGCTCCAGCGCGTACTCCATCGGGAGCTCACGCGCGATCGGCTCGACGAACCCGCGCACCACCATCGCCATCGCCTCGTCCTCGGTGAGACCGCGCGACATCAGGTAGAACAGCTGGTCCTCGCTCACCTTGGAGACGGTCGCCTCGTGGCCCATGGACACATCGTCGTTGCGGATGTCCACGTAGGGGTAGGTGTCCGACCGGGACACGGTGTCCACCAGCAGCGCGTCGCACTTCACCGTGGACCGGGAGTGATGCGCCCGCTTGGCCACCTTCACCAGGCCACGGTAGGAGGTGCGGCCGCCGCCCCGCGCCACCGACTTGGAGACGATGGTCGAGGAGGTGTGCGGCGCGAGGTGCTCCATCTTCGCGCCCGCGTCCTGGTGCTGGCCCTCACCGGCGAAGGCGACCGAGAGCACCTCGCCCTTGGCGTGCTCGCCCATCAGGAACACCGAGGGGTACTTCATGGTGACCTTGGAGCCGATGTTGCCGTCGACCCACTCCATGGTGGCGCCCTCTTCGGCCTTGGCCCGCTTGGTGACCAGGTTGTACACGTTGTTCGACCAGTTCTGGATGGTCGTGTACCGGCAGCGGCCGCCCTTCTTCACGATGATCTCCACGACCGCGGAGTGCAGCGAGTCGGACTGGTAGATCGGCGCCGTGCAGCCCTCGACGTAGTGCACGTAGGCACCCTCGTCGACGATGATCAGCGTGCGCTCGAACTGGCCCATGTTCTCGGTGTTGATCCGGAAGTAGGCCTGCAGCGGGATGTCCACGTGCACGCCCTTCGGCACGTAGATGAACGAGCCGCCGGACCAGACCGCGGTGTTCAGCGCGGAGAACTTGTTGTCACCGGCCGGGATGACCGAGCCGAAGTACTCCCGGAACAGCTCCGGGTGCTCGCGCAGCCCGGTGTCGGTGTCCATGAAGATGACGCCCTGCTGCTCCAGGTCCTCCCGGATCTGGTGGTAGACCACCTCGGACTCGTACTGCGCGGCGACGCCGGCGACCAGACGCTGCTTCTCCGCCTCCGGGATGCCGAGCCTGTCGTAGGTGTTCTTGATGTCCTCGGGCAGGTCCTCCCAGCTGGTCGCCTGCTGCTCGGTCGACCGCACGAAGTACTTGATCGTGTCGAAGTGGATCCCGGAAAGGTCCGCGCCCCAATTTGGCATCGGCTTGCGGTCGAAAAGCTTGAGCGCCTTCAGGCGCGCGTCACGCATCCACTCGGGCTCGGACTTCTTCGCCGAGATGTCGCGGACGACATCCTCGTCGACGCCGCGGCGCGCGCTGGCGCCCGCGGTGTCGGAGTCGGCCCAGCCGTAAGCGTACTTGCCAAGGGAGTCAATGGTCTCTTCCTGGCTCAGTGGCGCTGTGGTGGGAGTGCGCTGCTCGGCAGCGGCAGTCATGCGGGATTCCCTCCATTCGCAGATCCTGCGTTCCGTCTCTCCGGCCGCTTCGCGTCCGGGTTACCCGCCGGGGAGACGGGTACGTGCGTGGTGCACGCGGCATCCCCGCGTGCGATCGTCGCCAGCCGCTGCACGTGCGTTCCGAGCAGCCGCGCGAAGGCCTCTGTCTCGGCCTCGCATAGCTGCGGGAACTCGGCTGCGACGTGGGCGACCGGGCAGTGGTGTTGGCAGAGCTGCTCGCCCACGCCGACCTGACGAGTCGACGCAGCGTAACCCTCCCTGGTCAGTGCCGCCGCGAGGGCCTCCGCCCTTGCCGACGGCTCGCTCGCGCGGGCCACGGCCTCCCGGTGTGGTTCGACCAGTGAGGCCATCCGGCGCTGCGCGAACGTGCGTACCGCCTCCTCGCCCCCGTGCTCGGCGAGGAACCGGATCGCCGCCACGGCCAGGTCGTCGTAGGCGTGCCCGAACCTGGCCCTGCCGGACTCGGTGAGCAGGAACTGCTTCGCCGGCCTACCGCGGCCACGCGGACCGCGCCGGGAAGCCTGCCGTGTCTCCGCCTCGCCGTCGGTGAGCAGGGCGTCCAGGTGCCTGCGTACCGCGGTCGGGCTGATCCCCAACTGCTCGGCAACCGCGACCGCCGTCATCGGCCCCTGCTCCAGCAGTAGCCTGGCGACCTCGTGCCGGGTCCGCCCTTCGGCCGTGACCTGGGCAGGGACCGCACCGTCCACGGGGCGGCCGGTCTCGCCGCCTCCCTGGTCCGGAGCTTCCTGCTTTTTCACAACATAAGTGTGTCGTATTTCCGGGCGAAGGGCAAAGATCGAGGGACCGGTGGTGACCTGACTCACGAGCCGGACCGGATGGATACAGTTCTCCCGTGGCTGTTGGCAAGGACGAGGCGCGGCGGCGTGCCGGGGAGGGCTCGGGGAAGGACACCGACCGAGCGGATGACGACCCGGTCGCCACCCGCTCGCCGGTCCGGCCGCGGACGGCCGGGCCGCTGGACGACGCCGAGCAACGCGCGTTCCGGGTGGTGCGCTACGTCGGCACCGTGGGCGCGCTGTTCCTCGCCTTCGGCTCGCTCGGCGCCGGGGCGGCACCGGTGATCAACCCGGTGCTCGAGGTCCCGGTGCTGCGGGTGTTCGCCCGGATCCCGACGGTCTCGCTGGCGATCGCCTTCGCCGGCATGGGCCTGCTGGTGTTCGGCTGGCTGATGCTCGGCCGGTTCGCGCGGCCGACCCGTGCCCGGCTGGCCAGCCGGGCACAGCTGCACCGCACGCTGGCCATGTGGGTAACGCCGCTGCTGCTGATCCCGCCGCTGTTCTCCCGGGACATCTACAGCTACCTGGCGCAGAGCGAGATCGTGCACCGCGGGATGGACCCGTACTCGCTGGGACCCGCCGAGGCCCTCGGTGTCGGCGACCCGCTCACCATGGGCGTTTCCAACATGTGGCGGGAGACGCCCGCGCCCTACGGCCCGCTGTTCCTGCAGATCGGCAGCTGGCTGTCCGCGCTGGTGGGCTACGACGTGGCCACCGGCGTACTGCTGCACCGCGCGGTCGCGCTGCTCGGGGTCGGGCTGATCGTGTGGGCGCTGCCCCGGCTGGCCCACCGCTTCGGCGTGCAGCCGGCGACCGCGCTCTGGCTCGGTGCTCTCAACCCCCTGGTGCTGTTCCACCTGATCGCCGGGGCGCACAACGAGGCACTCGCGATCGGGCTGATGGTGGCCGGGCTGGAGATCGGCATCCGACGACTACCGATCCGGGTGAAGGGCGACACGCCACCGCCACTGGCACGCGGGGAACTGCCGTTCATCGTGCTCGGTGCGACCGTCATCACCCTCGGCGCGATGGTGAAACTGAACGCGGTCTGGGCGCTCGGCTTCTTCGGCGTGATGATCGCCAGGCGCTGGCACGGCCGGATCGTGGACCTGTTGCGGGCGGCCGCGCTGATGACCGCGGTCTGCGCCGTGGTCACCGTGGCGGTGAGCCTGGGCACCGGGCTCGGCTTCGGCTGGATCGGCGCCCTGCTGAACACCGCGGGCCTGGTGTGGAGCTGGATCTCCCCGGTCACCGAACTGGCCCAGGTCGGCGGCATCCTCGGGATCGCGCTCGGGCTGGGCAACCACACCGGGGCGTTGGTGGCCATCCTCGGGATGCTCGGCTACGGGGCCGGCGTCCTGATCACCATCAAGTTCCTCTGGGACAGCTTCCGCTGGCGCTACCGTCCGATCATCGGGCTCGGCGTCTCGCTCGGTGCCACCGCGATGCTGATGGTGTCCATGCAGCCGTGGTACCTGCTCTGGGCCGTGATCCCGCTGGCGGCCTCGGCGGGCACCTCGCGATTCCGGGTGGCGGCGACCGCGGTGAGCGTCGTGCTGCCGTTCCTGATCCCGCCCACCGGCAGTACCTTCGACGGCCGGGCCTACGTCCTGCCGCAGGCCTACCTCGCCGGCGGCGTGGTGGTCCTGCTCACCCTGCTTCTGATCCGCCGTACCGCGCCCATGCTGCTGGAACGGCCCAAGCGGACGCCGCACGTGGCGAAGCCGGACCACGCCGTACCCTAGGAATCTGTGACAGAGCGTCCGAGAACCGCTGGGACCTGCGGTGGCGAGCGGAAGAACGCGCGCTCGGCGCAGCCCACGAGCGGCGAGGCGGGACGTACGACCCGCGGCGGTGACGACGACCGCGACCGGAGTCCGAGCCCCGCCGAGCCGATCGTGTCGGACGTTTCCGGACAGGCACGGAGTGCACCTGCCGTCGAGATCACCGGGCTGGTGAAACGCTTCGGTTCCACCACCGCCGTCGACGGCCTCGACCTGGACATGCCCCGTGGCAGCCTACTCGCCCTGCTGGGGCCGAACGGCGCTGGAAAGACCACCACGGTCGAGACCTGCGAAGGGTTCCTGTGCCCGGACGCCGGGACGGTCCGGGTCCTCGGCCTCGACCCGGTGCGCGAAAGCGCCGCGCTGCGCCCCCGGATCGGGGTCATGCCGCAGGGGGGCGGCGCCTACCCCGGCGTGCGGGCCGAGGAGATGCTGCGGCTGGTGGCCACCTGCGCCGCGCGGCCGCTTGACGTCGGCTGGCTGCTGGAGGTGCTCGGCCTCGGCGCGGCGCGGCGGGTCCCGTTCAAACGCCTTTCCGGCGGGCAGCAGCAACGGCTGTCCCTGGCCTGTGCCCTGGTCGGCCGGCCGGAACTGGTGTTCCTGGATGAGCCGACCGCCGGGATGGACCCGCAGGCGCGCAGGCTGGTCTGGGAGTTGCTCGGCGCGCTACGCGCGGACGGGGTGAGTGTGTTGCTCACCACCCACCTGATGGAAGAGGCCGAAGCGCTGGCGGACGAGGTGGTGATCATCGACGGTGGCCGGGTGGTCGTGCGTGGCACGCCGAGCACCCTGACCGCCGAACGAGCCGAGGCCGCGCAACTGCGGTTCCGGGCGCGACCCGGTCTGGACACCGGGCTGCTGGCGGCGGCGCTTCCCGAGGGTTACCTGGTCCACGAGTCCGCGCCGGGTGCGTATCGGGTGGAGGGCACCGTCGATCCGCAGGTGGTCTCCACCGTGACGGCGTGGTGCGCGCGGCACGGGGTGCTGGCCGAGGAGCTGCAGGTGGGCAGGCGGAACCTGGAGGAGGTCTTCCTCGAGCTGACCGGAAAGGAGCTGCGAGGATGACCACCGTGACCCGCACGGCCGACGAGGCTCGCTTCTCCCCCGGCACCTTCACCCCGGCACCGGGGCGAGGCGGCCTCGGCCGGATGCTGCTCGCGCACGCCAGGGTGGAAGCCGCCATGACCCTGCGGCACGGGGAGCAGGTGCTGCTCACCCTGCTGATCCCGCTGGCGCTGCTGCTCGGCCTCACCCTGCTGGACATCCTGCCCACCGGCGACCTCGACACGACGTCCAAAGTGGACTGGGTGACGCCACGGATCCTGGCGCTGGCCGTGATGTCCTCGGCATTCACCGGCCAGGCCATCGCGCTCGGCTTCGACCGCCGCTACGGCGTGCTGAAACGGCTCGCCGCCACCGCGCTGCCCCGCTGGCTGCTGGTCGCGGGCCGGGTGGTCGCGGCGCTCGTGGTGGTGGCACTGCAGATGCTGGTGCTCGGCGTGGTGGCGAGCATGCTCGGATGGTCTCCCTCCACCGCGGGGCTGCTGTCCGCGGTGTTGCTGGTGGTCCTCGGCACCCTCGCCTTCGGGGCGCTCGGTGTGCTGCTCGGCGGGTCGCTGCGGGCCGAGGCGGTGCTGGCGCTGGCCAACGTGGTCTGGTTCGTGCTGCTGCTGGCCGGCGGCATCCTGCTCGCCCCGGCGGCCCTGCCGGGACCGGCCGCGGACATCGTGCTGCTCCTGCCGTCCGGAGCGCTCGCCGAGGGCCTGCGCTCGGCGCTGGTCGACGGCGCCTTCGCCGGCTACCCACTGCTGGTACTGGCCGGCTGGGGCGTGCTCGCCGCCGCCGTCGCCACTCGCACTACCCGGTTGACCTAGGAAACTGCATGAACGTGTCCTCGCTCTCGTCACTCGTCGCCCGCCTGCCGTACCCCTCGACCGCGGCCCGGCGGGCCATCGCGATCGCCGCGATCGTCACCCAGGGCGGGATCGGGGTCACCGGTTCCGTCGTGCGGGTCACCGGCTCCGGCCTCGGCTGCCCGACCTGGCCACAGTGCGTCTCCGGCAGCATGTTCCCGGTGGAGCATCCCGAGTACGCCGCGCTGAACCAGTGGATCGAGTTCGGCAACCGACTGCTGACCGGCGTGGTGATCCTGGTCGCGGCGCTGTGCGTGCTGGCGGCGTGGCGGATCAAGCTGGAGCAACCGAGCCGGGGGCGACTGCTCGCGCTCGCCTGGACCATGCCACTCGGCGTGGTCTCCCAGGCCGTGATCGGCGGGATCACGGTGCAGATGGAGCTGCTGTGGTGGACGGTGGCGCTCCACTTCCTTGCCTCGACCCCGCTGGTATGGCTGGCCGTGCTGCTGCACCGCGCGTTCCGCGAGGGGGACGAGCCGCCGCGGTGGCGGGTGCCGGTGGCCGGGCGTCGGCTGCTGGTCGCGCTCGTCGTCTCGCTGGGCTGCATCCTGGTGGCCGGGACCACGGTGACCGGGGCGGGTCCGCACGGCGGGGATCCGGACACGCCACGGCTACAGGCGCCGATCGAGACGCTCGCGCAGGTCCACGGCGGCTTCCTGGTGCTGTACCTGCTGGTGCTGGCGCTGTTCGGCCTGCTGCTGTGGCGGATCGGGGCCGGCGTGCGGCTGTGGAAGCCCTACGGCGTCACCTGGCTGGTCGCGCTGGCCCAGGGCGGCCTCGGCACGCTGCAGTACGCTCTCGGTGTCCCCGAGGCACTGGTCTCCTTCCACGTCCTCGGCTCCGCGCTGGTGATCGTCGCCACGGCCACGCTGTGGTGCGCCGCCCGCGACCGGGGTCCCGTCCCGACCCGGCCCGCGGCCCCGGCGGAAACCGAGCCCGCCACCGTCGGCTGAGCGCCGGCAAGCAAGGCGTCATGCGGTCGTAAGACACGGGCGACATTCTCGCCAGCACCTGCGGTTAGGCTTGGCTTGCCGGACATGACGTCCCCGATGTCCGGTTCGGTTTCGTTTACCCGTCCCCCCGATTCGAGGTCACACCGAACCATGAGCGTCACATCCTCCCCTGCCGACCAGCGGAGCAACCCCAAACCCCTCGTCTCGGGCGAGCGTTCCGCCGCCCAGATGATCGTCCTGAAAACCTTCCTGCTGGTCCCGTTCGTCGCCTTGCTCGCGGCGATCCCGCTCGCGTGGGGATGGGGGATCCACTGGGTGGACGTGGTGCTTGCCATCGCCTTCTACACGATCGCGACGCTCGGGGTGACGGTCGGCTACCACCGCTACTTCACGCACGGGGCGTTCAAGGCCAGCCGCCCGTTGCGGATCGCGCTGGCTATCGCGGGCAGCATGGCGGTGCAGGGTTCGGTCATCTTCTGGGTGGCCAGCCACCGGCGGCACCATGCCTTCGCCGACCGGGAGGGCGACCCGCACTCTCCGTGGCTGTTCGGCAGCTCGCCGGTCGCGCTGGCGCGCGGGTTCTGGCACGCGCACATGGGTTGGATGTTCCGGCGGGAGGTCACCAACTACGACCGGTTCGCCCCCGATCTGGTCGCCGACTCCGACCTGCGCATGGTGAACCGCTACTTCGCGCTGTGGATCGTGCTCAGCCTCGGGCTGCCTGCCGCGCTCGGCGGGCTGCTCACCTGGTCGCTGTGGGGGGCGGTGACCGCGTTCTTCTGGGCGGGGCTGGTGCGGATCGCGTTCCTGCACCACGTGACCTGGTCGGTCAACTCGATCTGTCACATGGTCGGTTCCCGCCCGTTCGCCAGCAGGGACAAGGCGGCGAACTTCTGGCCGCTGGCGATCCTGTCCATGGGCGAGTCCTGGCACAATTCCCACCACGCTGACCCGACCTGCGCGCGGCACGGGGTGCTGCGTGGTCAGATCGACATCTCCGCCCGGCTGATCTGGCTGTTCGAGAAGTTCGGCTGGGCCCGCAACGTCCGCTGGCCCAAACCCGAACGCTTCGCCGCCAAACGCGTCACCCCGGCCTGACCACCACCTAGAGCAGCTTCCGGACGGCGGAAGCGAAGCGCAGGGGCGCGGCGGCGTCGGCGTAGGAGAAGCCGAGCGAGGGCTCGGTGAGTTCCAGTTCGAGCAGGGCCGGCGCGCCCCCGGCGGTACGGACGAGGTCGATCCTGGCGTACAGCAGGTCGGCCCGGCGCAGCCCACGCAGGTCACAGGCCGCGTCCAGCACGTCCTCGGCCAGCCGCCGGAAGCTCGGTTCCGGCTCGGCGACGCCGAGACGCTCGGAGCGATACAGCCCCGATCCGTCCAGATCGGACCCGGTGAGCATCGCGCCCTTGGTGAACGAGTGCGAGTACACCCCGCCGAAGAACACCAGCGCCGTCTCGCCCTCGGAGTCCACATGGGACTGGTACGGCTGGAGCAGGGCGGTGTGGCCCGCCGCGTGCAGGCCGACGAGGTGCTCGGCCGCGGCCTCGACCTCGCCCGCGGCGAACCGCGCGGCGCCGATCGAGCCGACCCCAATACTGGGCTTGAGCACGAACTCCGCGTCCGGCCAGTGCGGCGTTCCACCCGGCGAGACCAGCTCGGTGGGCACGATCGACACCCCGGCCCCGGCCAGGTCGGTCAGGTAGGCCTTGTCGGTGTTCCAGCGCACCATGCCGGCCGGGTTGCACAGTCTCGGCACCCGATCGCACCAGTCCAGGAACTCGGTGAGCCGGTCCGTGTAGTCCCAGGTCGCCCGCAGGATCGCCAGGCCGGACGAGAAGTCGGCCACCGGGTCGTCCCAGACCGCCCAGCGGGCCCGCACACCGAGGGCCTCGAGCGCGGGCAGCACCGCACTCTCGTCACCATCGCCCTCGGGAAGCTTGCGGCAACCGACCAGGATCGCCTCGGCGGTCACGCTCGCGTCCAGGAGGCGGCCATCCGGCGGCGGTGCCTGGCGCCGATCTCGGTGGCGTTGACCGTGTCCGCGTCCCAGCTCGACAGCTCGAGGTCGGCCACCGCAGCCACCAGCGCCTCGCCGGTGGCCGGTCCGGGCACGACGATGTCGCCGAGGGCGCCGTCGTCGCCCACCAGCACCACCCTGGCGCCGCCGCGTCCGACGTGCTCCACCACGGCGCGGGACGGCGTCCCGTGCCGGGCGACGAACTGCCGAGCTGCCGCGAGCTGGCGGCGGGTCGGCTCCGGGGTCTTCTCGGTCTCCTCCGTGTCAGCCACGAGGCGAGTCTAAGGGGCACCGACCCCGGGATGTGGAACATCGTGGCCCCGGCCATAGTTGTCACCGGCGGCCACGACGGCAGCAGGTAACAGGCAGGCAGCAGGCAAGGAGGAGATATGCCCACGGCAGTACGCGTCCGGCAGCACGGTGGCCCCGAGGTACTCGAGGTGGCCGAGGTCGACACTGCGGCGCCCGGGCCCGGTGAGCTGACGATCGACGTGGCCGCCGCGGGGGTCAACTACATCGACACGTACCTGCGTAGCGGTGTCTACCCGCACGACCTGCCGTTCACCCTCGGCCAGGAGGGCGCGGGCAGGGTCAGCGCCGTGGGCGGCGAGGTCCGCGAGTTCGCGGTGGGTGACCGCGTCGCCTGGCAGGGAGCGCTCGGTGGCTACGCGCGGCAGGCGGTGATCCCCGCCGGGGCGGCGGTTCGCGTCCCGGACGGGGTGTCCGACGAGGTCGCGGCGGCGGTGATGTTGCAGGGGATGACCGCGCATTACCTGGTGGCCTCCACCTACCCCGTCCAGCCGGGCGACACGGTGCTGGTGCACGCGGCCGCCGGTGGGGTCGGTCTGCTGCTGGTCCAGCTTGCCAGGGCCCGCGGCGCGCGGGTGCTGGGCACGGTGTCCACCGCCGAGAAGGAACGGCTGGCCCGCGAGGCCGGCGCCGACGAGGTGATCCGCTACACCGAGGTCGACTTCGCGGAGCAGGTGCGGAGGTTGACCGGCGGCGAGGGGGTCGCCGCCGCCTACGACGGGGTCGGCAGGTCCACGGTGGACGGCAGCCTGGCCAGCCTCCGGCCGCGCGGCATGCTGGCACTGTTCGGCGCGGCGAGCGGTCCCGTGCCGCCGCTGGACCCGCAGCGGCTCAACGCGGCCGGTTCGGTGTTCCTGACCCGGCCCTCCCTGCCGCACTACACCGCCACCCGCGCGGAGCTGGACTGGCGAGCGCGCGAGATATTCGACGCGGTGACCAGCGGCTCGCTGCACGTCCGGATCGGCGCCAGCTACCCGCTTTCCGAGGCCCGCAGGGCACACGAGGACCTGGAGGGCCGCCGCACCACCGGCAAGCTCCTCCTGCTCCCCTGAACCACCTCGGCGTCAGCCGGAGACGCTGACGGCGTCGACGACGAAGACGAGGGTGTCCTGGGCCAGCGGGTGGTTCGGCTGGTTGCCGTAGGCCATGTCCGCGGGCACGACCAGCAGCCTGCGGCCGCCCTCCTTCAGGCCGAGCAGGCCCTCGTCCCAGCCGCTGATGACCTCGCCGTTGCCGACCGTCAACGCGAACGGTTGCTTGCCGAAGGAGGTGTCCTTCTCCTGTCGGTCCGCCCAGGTGAGCAGCAGGTAGTCCATCTCGACCTGGCTGCCCTGGGTGATCTCGGGGCCGTCGCCCTCGCTGAGGTCCTCGGTGAGCAGCTCGGACGGCGGTGCGCAGTTGCCCGGGATGGTGATCTCCGGCTTGGCACCGAACTCCCCGGACACCTCGATGTCCTCGGCGGTGCACTCGGGGCCCTGGTCGCCGGGCGAGGTCGTGACGCTGCCCTCGGTCCGATCCGGTTCCTCCGAAGCCCCGGAGGACTGGGCGATGTGTGTCGGTGTCGGATCGCTGCCCGGGGGCTGGTCCGAGGGCTCCTCCGTGGACGGTGAACACGCACCGAGTGCGACTGCGGCGACCGCCGCGACCATGATCGTGCCAGCTTTGCGCATGGCGCCAACCTTAACCGGGCGCCGACCCGCCGTTCGCCGGACCCGACATCGGCACCGGCTCCGCACCGGTGTGCAGGATGCCGAGCCGCTGGGTGGCCCGGGTGAGCGCCACGTACAGGTCGTTCAGGCCGTTCGGTGACTCGGCGACGATCTCGTCCGGGGACACCAGCACCACCGCGTCGAACTCGAGGCCCTTGGCCAGCTCCACGGTCAGCAGGGACAGCCGCGCGTCCTGCTCCTCCGGTGCGGGCAGCAGGTCGTCCAGTGCCGTGCCCAGCGGTTCCAGCAGGGAGGCGGGGCACAGCACGGCGACCGTGCCACCGTCGGCCGCGACCAGTTCCCGCTCGGCCAGGCCGCGAATGCCTTCGGGCACCTCGGCGACGTCCAGGCGACGCTGCCACGGCACCATCCCGGACTCGCGGACCGAGGTCGGCACCGCCAGGTCCGGATTCGCCGCGGCGAGCACCCGCGCGGCCACGTCCATGATCTCGGCAGGCGTGCGGTAGTTCACGGTCAGCTCGCGCAGCCGCCACCGGTCCTCGACATAAGGTCGCAGCACCTCGGCCCAGGACGAGGTGCCGGCGGCCGAGCCGGTCTGCGCGACATCACCGACCACGGTCATGGACCGGCTCGGGCACCGCCGCATCAGTAGCCGCCATGCCATCGCGGACAGCTCCTGCGCCTCGTCCACGATCACGTGCCCGAAGGTCCAGGTCCGGTCCCGCGCGGCCCGCTCAGCCGCGGTCAGCTCGCCGCTTCGCTGCTGCCGTTCGGCCAGCAGCTCGGCGTCCAGCACGTCCCTGACCCGCAGGACCTCCTCGTCGATGATCTCCTCGTCCTGTTCCAGGACGTGCAGCACGCCCTCGGCGTACGCGCGTTCCTCGCGTTCCCGCTGCTCGCGCCGCGCCTTCGCCTCGGTGTCGTCCACCCCGAGCAGCTCGGCGAGCTCGTCCAGCAGCGGGACGTCCGCGGGGGTCCAGTACGAACCGGGCGCGCGGAGCAGCGACTCGCGTTCCGCCGCCGTGAGGTGGCCCGCGGCCGCGCTCGCCAGCCGGTCGGCCGAGCCGTAGAGGTCGCCCAGCAACTCCGGTGGGCCGAGCTTGGGCCACAGCCGGTCGAACGCGGCCCGCACGCCTCCGTCCTCGGCCAGTTCCGCGCGAATGGTGGCCAGGTCCTGCGCGTCCAGCACCTCGGCGTCCGGGGTCTCGTCCTCGGTCAGCGCGATCTCCGGCAGGCCCTCGAACACGTTGTCCTCGGTCCGCTGCGCGGACTGCCGGGTGAGCTCGTCCAGCAGGATGTCCACGAACACCCGCCGGGCGAGATTGTGCGGCCTGCGGGTCTCCCTTGCCTTCTGGCGCGCCCGCTCGCAGGGTTCCCGTTCCAGGGTCAGTATCTCGCCGTCGACCTCGATCTCCAGCACGGGGTCGGGCACCTGTTGCCGGTCGGCGACGGCCTGCTCCAGCACCTCGACCATGCACGGGCGGCCCTTGATCTCGGTCGCCTCCCTGCTGTCCTCGCCCAGCGCGGTCAGGCCCGGGTACAGCTCCCCCACGGTGGCCAGCAGCACGCCGGTCTCCCCCAGCGAGGGCAGCACCTGCCCGATGTAGCGCAGGAAGGTGCTGTTCGGGCCGACCACGAGGACGCCTCGGCTGGTGAGCTGTTCCCGGTAGGTGTAGAGCAGGTAGGCGGCGCGGTGCAGGGCCACGGCGGTCTTGCCGGTGCCTGGACCGCCCTGCACGACCAGCACGCCGTTCAACCCGGACCGGATGATCTGGTCCTGCTCGGCCTGGATCGTGGCGACGATGTCGGCCATCTCGCCGGTCCGCCTGCGCTCCAGCGCGGCGAGTAGCGCGGCTTCACCGGCCAGCCCGAGGTCATGGCCCTGGTCGGCCGCGTTCAGGTCGAGGATCTCGTCGTCGACCCCGACCACCTTGCGGCTGAGTGTGCGAATGTGCCTTCGCCTGCGCACCCCGTCCGGCGAGGCGGCCGTGGCCAGGTAGAACGGCCGGGCCACCGGGGCGCGCCAGTCCACCAGCAGCGGCTGGTAGTCGTCCTCCTCGTCGAAAAGGCCGAGCCTTCCGATATGCACGGGCTCGTCGTGCTCGAAGTCGAGCCGGCCGAAGCACAGCCCCTGCTCCACCGAGTTGAGCTGGGAGAGACGCTCGGTGTAGGTGGTCGCGGCGGTGTCCCGTTCGGCCCGAGCCTGCGGTGGACCGCCCGACTGCCGCAGCGCATCGGTGAGCCGGGCCTGCGCGGTCTCGCGTTCGGTGTCGAGCTTGGCGTACAGCAGCGTGAGGTAGTCCTGCTCCGCTGCGATCTCCTCGGTGCTGTCCTGATCCCGGTCGGACGGGGACACTGACAAGGGCAACCCACTTTCGGGTCGGGAGATTGATCGGCCGAGTGCACCAACGTCGCAGGCCACGCCGATGTTCCCGGCTGGGGCCGGAAGTTCAGGACCGCGGCGTCCGCGGGAACGCGGTCCAGGAGGAGGCCGGGAAGCGCAACGGTGCAGTGGGGAGACTCGACATGTCCCTATGTTCTCACGCAGCCACGGCCGCGGCGTCATGATCAACTCCACCGACTTCGGCGCCGTCGACGGCGCCGAAGTCCCGCTAGGTGACGTCCACGAACGGCAAACGGGCGTACGTGAGCAGCCAACTCACGCGCGTGGGGAGCAAACACGCTTACATGAGCGGCCAACACGCCCGGGCCGGCGTGTTGGCCGTCGGCGTAGGCGAGTTGGCTGTTTGCGTACGGCCAACAGGCGGCCGGTGGGTCAGAAGGGCAGGCCGAGAACCGGGAGGCCGATGGCGGAGTCCACGGCGAGGGCACAGAACACGATCATCAGGTACGTGTTGGACCGGTGGAACAGCGACATCGGCTTGGTCCGCGCGCCCGCGCGGACCGCGGCGTACAGCCGGTGCGCGTAGAACAGGAACCAGGCACCGGCCAGGGCGGCGAAGGCGGCGTACAGCCAGCTGGTGGCCGGGGCCAGCAGCAGCGTCCAGCCCACCATGACCCACGAATAGATGACGATCTGCCGCGCCACATGCTGCGGGGTCGCCACCACCGGCAGCATCGGCACTCCGGCCCGCTCGTAGTCCTCGCGGTACTTCATGGCCAGCGCCCAGGTGTGCGGCGGGGTCCAGAAGAAGATCACGCCGAACATCACCAGCGCCGGCCAGGCGACCGTGTTCTCCACCGCGGCCCAGCCGATCACCACCGGCATGCAGCCCGCCGCTCCGCCCCACACCACGTTCTGCGGGGTACGCCGCTTGAGCACCAGCGTGTACACGAAGATGTAGAACAGGATCGTGCCGACGGCCAGCATCGCGGCCAGCAGGTTCACCGTGAGCAGCAACACGGCGAAGGACGCCAGTCCCAGCGCCAGCCCGAAGACCAGCGCGCCCAGCCTCGGCACCGAGTCGCGCACCAGCGGACGCCGCTTGGTGCGGTTCATCACCTTGTCGATATCGGCGTCGATCACGCAGTTCAGCGCGTTCGCGCTGCCCGCGGCCATGGTGCCGCCGACCAGCGTCGCCAGCACCAGCCACGGCGAGGGGATGTCCCGTGCCGCGAGGAACATCGCCGGAATCGTGGTGACCAGCAGTAGCTCGATCACCCGCGGCTTCGCCAGCGCGGCATACGCGCCGACGGTGCGCAGGAAGCCACGCCCGCCGCGCACGGGAGGTTCGCCGGTGGGGCGCACGGAGCCGGCGGCGCCATCGACGCCGGAGCCGGTGGGGTCACCGCTGCCATGCGCAGCGTGCACCAACGACATTTCGCTCCCTGCATCAGTTCGGGTTGTGGGCGCCGATCGGAGCAACCCCGAGGCTGCCACCCGTCGTGATCGTAGTTGGCGAGGTTTCGTCCCCCGTTCGCGGGTCCGCGGTGCGCGGCGCCCTGCCGACCCGGCCGCACCTACTACTCTGGCGACTGCGGGCATGGCTGGATTTCGGTATCGATTAAGATGACGGCCGGCTGCGCACTTGGTCGACAGATACAGTCAGGAGTTCGAGTTCAGTGTCCCACCCGTCGTCCCACACCGCCCCCACCAGCGAGAACAACCGACTAGTCCAACGGAACGTCCCCGCCGACTGGAGCGAGCAGGACACCCGCGCCGTGGACACCGTCCGGGTCCTTGCCGCCGACGCGGTGGAGAACTGTGGCAGTGGCCACCCTGGCACGGCGATGAGCCTCGCCCCCGCCGCGTACTCGCTGTTCCAGCGGATCATGCGGCATGACCCGGCCGATCCCGAGTGGCCCGCCCGCGACCGGTTCGTCCTCTCCGCCGGGCACAGCAGCCTCACCCTTTACATCCAGCTGTTCCTCGCCGGCTACGGGCTGGAGATGACCGACCTCGAGCAGCTGCGCAAGTGGGAGTCGAGGACCCCCGGTCACCCTGAGTACCGGCACACCCCCGGCGTGGAGACCACCACCGGACCGCTCGGCCAGGGCCTGGCCAACGCGGTGGGGATGGCGATGGCGGCCCGCAGGGAGCGCGGGCTGCTCGACCCCGAACCGGCACCAGGGGAGAGCCTGTTCGACCACGTCGTCTACGTGGTCGCCTCGGACGGCGACATCGAGGAAGGCGTCACCTCCGAGGCCTCCTCCATCGCGGGGCGCCAGGAGCTCGGCAACCTGGTCGTGATCTACGACGACAACAAGATCTCCATCGAGGACGACACCACCATCGCGCTGTCCGAGGACACCGCCAAGCGCTACGAGGCCTACGGCTGGCACGTACAGGTGGTCGACGGCGGTGAGGACGTGGTGGCCTTCGAGCAGGCGGTCGCGGCGGCCAAGGCGGAGACCGCTCGGCCCTCGTTCATCCTGCTGCGCACCGTCATCGGGTACCCGGCACCGAACAAGATGAACACCGGCAAGGCACACGGCGCGGCACTGGGCGCGGACGAGGTGGCCGCGGTCAAGGAGATTCTCGGGTTCGACCCCGAGCGCAGTTTCCAGATCGAGGACGAGGTGCTGGCGCACACCCGCGCGGCACTCGACCGCGGCAAGCGGGCGCATGCCGAATGGCGGCAGCGGTTCGAAGCCTGGGCCGCCGCGAATCCGGAGCGCAAGGCGTTGGCCGACCGGCTGCGCACCCGCAGCCTGCCGTCGGGCTGGGAGCGGAAACTGCCGGAGTGGGATCCGGACGAGAAGGGCATCGCCACCAGGAAGGCGTCCGGCGAGGTACTGAACGCGGTCGGGGATGTGCTGCCCGAGCTGTGGGGCGGCTCCGCCGACCTGGCCGAGAGCAACAACACCATCATCAAGAACGCCACCTCGTTCGGGCCGGAGGCTGCGGCGACCGAGATGTTCCAGGCCGAGCCCTACGGCCGGAACCTGCACTTCGGCGTGCGTGAGCACGCGATGGGCTCCATCCTGAACGGGATCGCATTGCACGGCGGTACCCGGCCCTACGGAGCGACCTTCCTGATCTTCAGTGACTACATGCGCCCCGCGGTGCGGCTGGCCGCGCTGATGAAGGCACCGGTGACCTACGTCTGGACGCACGACTCGATCGGCCTCGGCGAGGACGGCCCGACGCACCAGCCGATCGAGCAGCTGTCCGCGCTGCGCGCCATCCCCGGCCTGAACGTGGTACGCCCCGCCGACGCCAACGAGACGGCGGCGGCATGGAAGGCGGCGCTCGAGGACAACGACGCCCCCTCCGGCCTGGCACTGACCCGGCAGAACGTGCCGGTCCTGGACGGTACGAAGGAGAAGGCGCTCGAGGGGGTCGCCAGGGGCGGCTACGTGCTCGCCGACGCCACCGGCGGCAACCCGGACGTGGTGCTCATCGCCACCGGCTCCGAGGTGCAGCTCGCGGTCGAGGCGAGGAACACGCTGGAGGCCGAGGGCGTTTCCACCCGTGTGGTGTCGATGCCGTGTGTCGAGTGGTTCGACGCGCAGGACGCGGCCTACCGTGAGTCGGTGATCCCGGCCGGGGTGAAGGCACGAGTGGCCGTCGAGGCCGGCGTCGCACAGTGCTGGCACCGCTTCGTCGGCGACGCGGGCGAGGTCGTCTCGATCGAGCACTTCGGAGCGTCGGCCGACTACAAGACCCTGTTCCGCGAGTTCGGTCTCACCGGCGACGCCGTCACCGCCGCCGCGCGCCGTTCGCTGGAGCGGTCCGGCAAATAACACGCGAAGGGGATGAACAGATGAGCACCACCGATAGGCTCGCCCAGCTTTCCGAGGCCGGGGTGTCGGTCTGGCTCGACGACCTGTCCAGGGAACGGTTGAACACCGGCAATCTCGCCGAGCTCATCCGGGACAAGCACGTCGTCGGCGTCACCACCAACCCGACGATCTTCGCGGGCGCGCTCTCCGCGGGCGCGGCCTACGACGAGCAGGTCGCCGAGCTGGCCGGGCGCGGCGCGGATGTGGACGCTGCGGTGCGCGAACTGACCACCACCGACGTGCGCAACGCGGCCGACCTGTTCCGCGAGGTCTACCGGGACACCGGCGGCGTGGACGGCCGGGTGTCCATCGAGGTGGACCCGCGGCTGGCCAAGGAGACGGACAGGACTGTCGCCGAGGCGCAGGATCTGTGGAAGACAGTGGACCGGCCGAACGTGCTGATCAAGATCCCGGCCACCGAGCAGGGGCTGCCGGCGATCACCCGCACCCTGGCCGAGGGCATCAGCGTCAACGTCACGCTGATCTTCTCCACCGACCGCTACCGCGCGGTGATCGAGGCCTTCTTCGCCGGCCTCGAGCAGGCCAAGGCGAACGGGCACGACCTTTCCGGCATCCACTCGGTCGCCTCCTTCTTCGTGTCCAGGGTGGACTCCGAGGTGGACAAGCGGCTGGCGGAGATCGGATCCGGCGAGGCGAAGGCCATGCTCGGCGAGGCGGCGATCGCGAACGCACAGCTCGCCTACGCCACCTACCTGGAGATGTTCGCCACCGACCGGTGGAAGGCGCTGGCGGAGCACGGCGCCAACCCGCAGCGCCCGCTGTGGGCCTCCACCGGGGTGAAGAGCCCGGAGTACTCCGACACCCGCTATGTGGATCGGCTGGTGGTCGCCGGCACGGTGAACACCATGCCGGAGCAGACCCTGGAGGCGGCGGCCGACCACGCCGAGATCACAGGGGACACCGTCACCGGAACCGAGGAACGGGCCAGGGCGGTGTTCGACCGGCTGGAGGTGATCGGGGTGAACGTGGCGGACGTGTTCCGCGTACTGGAGAACGAAGGCGTGCAGAAGTTCGAGAAGTCGTGGACCGAGCTGCTGGACACGGTCTCCGGGCAGCTCGACAAGGCAAGGAGCTGACGAGGCGGATGGCGGACTCCACAATGCTCGCGGTCGCGGTCGGCGAGGTCGTCCCCGGCGAGACCGTCGCCGACCTGGTGGACAAGCTCGTCGAGGAGCGGGTGGCGAGCAGGCTCGCGGCACAGGATCCCACGCTGTGGGGCCCGGACGCCGAGTCCGAGGCCGCCATCCGGCTGGCCTGGACCACGCTGTACAAGACCTCACGCCCGCTGATCGGCGAGATCGAGGCGTTGCGTGAGGAGCTCCGGTCCGAGGGTGTGGACCGGGTGGTGCTGGCCGGGATGGGTGGCTCCTCGCTGGCGCCCGAGGTGATCACCGCGGCCGAGGGCGTGCCGCTGACCGTGCTGGACACCACCGACCCCGGCCAGGTGGCCGACGCGCTGGCCGGCGACCTGGACCGCACGGTGCTGGTGGTGTCCTCCAAGTCCGGCGGCACCGTGGAGACCGACAGCCACCGGCGGATCTTCGCCGCGGCCTTCACCGAGGCAGGCATGGACGCGGCGTCCCGGATCGTGGTGGTGACCGACCCCGGCTCACCGCTGGCCGAGCTCGCCGAGTCCGAGGGATACCGCAGGGTGTTCCTCGCCGACCCGAACGTGGGCGGCCGCTACTCGGCGCTGACCGCGTTCGGGCTGGTGCCGGCGGGGCTGGCGGGCGCGGACGTGGCCAGGCTGCTGGACCAGGCCGCGAGCGCCAGCGACATGGTATCGGCCGATGTGGACGACAATCCCGCGCTGAAGCTGGCCGCCTCGCTGGCCGCGGCACACGACGCCGGCGCGGAGAAGGTGGTGCTGACCACTACCGACGCGGGCAGCGCGAGCACGCTGACCGGCTTCGGCGACTGGGCTGAGCAGCTGATCGCGGAGTCCACCGGCAAGCAGGGCACCGGGCTGCTGCCGGTGGTGGTCGGGGGGCCGAACGCCCCCGGGTTCGATGATGCGGGCCCGGACGCGCTACCGGTGGCGATCGGGCCGATGCTCGGTGCCGCCAGGGTGAGCACCCGCGGCCCGCTCGGTGGGCAGTTCCTGCTCTGGGAGTACGCCACCGCGATCGCCGGCAGGCTGCTCGGGATCAACCCGTTCGACCAGCCCGATGTGGAGGCCGCGAAGAAGGCCGCGCGGTCCCTGCTGGACGACCCGAGCGCGCTCGGGGGTTCGCAGGCTCCGTCCACTGTGGTTGGTCACGTGGAGGTGTATGCCTCGGCGGGGACCTCGGGCGACGACGGGCTGGCGGCCGTGCTGCGCGAGTTCCTCGGTTCCGCGCCGGAAGGCGGGTACCTCGCGGTGCAGGCCTATCTCGACCGGCTGGACGACGCCTCGGCGGCGCTGCTGCGCACCGAGCTGGCCGGCCGCGCCGGGCTGCAGACCACCTTCGGCTGGGGCCCACGGTTCCTGCACTCGACCGGGCAGTACCACAAGGGGGGCCACCAGAACGGGATCTTCCTGCAGATCACCGGTGCGGTGGAGAACGACCTCGACGTTCCCGACCGCCCGTACACTTTGGGCACACTCCAGCTCGCGCAGGCGCTCGGCGACGGGCAGGTGCTGCTGGAGCACGGCAGGCCCGTGCTCCGCCTGCACCTCACCGACCGGGCGGCGGGACTGGCCGAACTCGTCCGTGCGATTCAGGAACTGTGATACATGAGTCGTCAGTGGACCAACCCGCTCCGGGACCCGCGGGACAAGCGGCTGCCGAGGATCGCGGGCCCCTCCAGCCTGGTGATCTTCGGCGTCACCGGTGACCTCTCGCGCAAGAAACTGATGCCCGCGATCTACGACCTCGCGCATCGTGGGCTGCTGCCCGCGGGGTTCTCCCTGGTCGGGTTCGCCCGCAGGGAGTGGGAGCACCAGGACTTCGGCGAGATGGTGCACGACGCGGTGGCCGAGCACGCGCGCACGACCTTCCGGGAGTCGGTGTGGAACCGGCTGGCCGAGGGCATCCGTTTCGTCCCGGGCACCTTCGATGACGACGACTCCTTCGACCGTCTCGCGCAGGCCGTGCGGGAGCTCGGCGAGGAACGCGGCACCGGCGGCAACACGGCGTTCTACCTCTCCATCCCGCCGTGGGCCTTCCCGGTGGTGACCAAGCAACTGGCCCGCTGCGGCCTCGCCGACTCCGACGCCGACACCTGGCGCCGGGTGGTGATCGAGAAGCCGTTCGGGCACGACCTGGCCAGTGCCAAGGAGCTGAACAACGTCGTCAACGACGTGTTCCCCGAGGAGTCGGTGTTCCGGATCGACCACTACCTCGGCAAGGAGACGGTGCAGAACATCCTGGCGCTGCGCTTCGCCAACCAGTTGTTCGAGCCGATCTGGAACGCCAACCACGTGGACCACGTGCAGATCACCATGGCCGAGGACATCGGACTCGGCGGGCGCGCCGGCTACTACGACGGGATCGGCGCGGCCAGGGACGTGATCCAGAACCACCTGCTGCAACTGCTGGCGTTCACGGCGATGGAGGAGCCGCTGTCCTTCGAACCGAACGCGCTGCGCGCGGAGAAGGTCAAGGTGCTGGCGGCCACCAAGGCATTGCAGCCCTTCGACCAGACCACCGCGCGCGGGCAGTACGCGGGCGGCTGGCAGGGCGGCACCAAGGTGCCCGGCCTGCTGCAGGAGGACGGCTTCGCCAAGGACTCCACCACCGAGACCTACGCGGCGGTGACCTTGGAGGTACAGAACCGTCGCTGGGCGGGCGTACCGTTCTACCTGCGCACCGGCAAGCGGCTGGGCCGGCGGGTGACCGAGATCGCGGTGGTGTTCAAGCGGGCCCCGCACCTGCCGTTCGACTCCTCCTCCACCGAGGAGCTCGGGCAGAACGCGCTGGTGATCCGGGTGCAACCGGACGAGGGTGTCACCCTGCGGTTCGGCTCGAAGGTACCCGGCACCACCATGGAGGTCCGGGACGTGACCATGGACTTCGGCTACGGGCACGCGTTCACCGAGTCCTCGCCGGAGGCATACGAGCGGCTGATCCTGGACGTGCTGCTCGGCGAGCCCTCGCTGTTCCCGGTGAACGACGAGGTCGAGCTGTCCTGGCGGATCCTCGACCCGGTGCTGGAGCACTGGGCCGAACATGGTGCGCCCGAGTCGTACCAGCCCGGCTCCTGGGGACCACCCTCGGCCGAGGACCTACTCGCCCGCAGCGGCAGGCACTGGAGGCGGCCATGATCATCGACCTGCCGTCCACCACCACCTCGCAGGTCAACAACAAGCTGGTCGAGCTGCGCGAACGCGGCGGAGCCGTCGCGCTGGGCAGGGTCCTCACCCTGGTCATCGCGGCGGAGGACGACGAGCACCTCGAGGAGGCTGTCGACGCGGCCAACGAGGCCAGCCGGGAGCACCCGTCCCGGGTGATCGTGGTGGCCAAGGGGTCGCGCCCGGCCGCGGCGCGCATCGACGGGCAGATCCGGGTCGGCGGCGACGCGGGTGCCAGCGAGGTGATCGTGCTGCGGCTGTACGGTCCGCTGGCCGGTCAGGGGCAGAGCGCGGTGATCCCGTTGCTGCTGCCGGACGCGCCGATCGTGACCTGGTGGCCCAGTGCTGGGCCGAAGGCACCGGCCACGGACCCGCTCGGGCAGATCGCCCAGCGCCGGATCACCGACTCGGCCGCGGAGAAGAGCCCCATCCGCACGCTGACCGCGCGCGGCAGGTCCTACGTGGCCGGGGACACCGACCTCGCCTGGGCCCGGCTGACCCGCTGGCGCGCGCAGCTGGTCTCCGCGCTCGACCTGCCGCCCTACGAGAAGGTCACCGGGGCGACGGTGACCGGCGAGGCGGACTCGCCGTCCACCGAGCTGCTGGCCGGCTGGCTCGCCGAGTACCTCAAGGCCCCGGTCAAGCGGGTGAAGACCAGCGAGGCGCAGGGCATCGTGTCGGTGAGCCTGAACCGCCGGTCCGGGCCGATCGAGCTGCACCGGCCGGACGGGCGCGTCGGCAGGCTCACCCAGCCGGGCCAGCCCGCGCGGCGGATCGCGCTGCAGCGCCGGGACACCAGGGACTGCCTGATCGAGGAGCTGCGCAGGCTCGACCCGGACGAGGTCTACGAGGCGGCGCTGCACGGGCTCGAGAAGCTCGCCAGCGGTACCGGCCGCAAGCGCGGCACCACCGCCAACGGCGGCAAGGCAGGCAAGGGCGAGGCGAGAACGACCAGGAAGGCCGCCACGTGAGCAATCCCGATGTGGTCGTGCACGCCGATCCGGAGCTGCTCGCCGCGGCCTGCGCGGCCCGGCTGATCACCGCCGTACTGGACGCGCAGGCGGAGCAGGGCACCGCCTCGGTGGTGCTGACCGGCGGCGGCACCGGCATCGCGGTGCTGGAGCAGGTGCGCCACTCCCCCGCACGGGACGCGATCGACTGGTCGCGGGTGGACCTGTACTGGGGCGACGAGCGGTTCCTTCCCGCGGACGACGACGAGCGCAACGAGAAGCAGGCCCGGCGGGCGTTGCTCGACCACATCCCGGTGGATCCGGCCCGGGTACACGCGATGGCGGCCTCGGACGGCGAGTTCGGTGCCGACCCGGAGGCCGCGGCCGCCGACTACGCCAGGGTGCTGGCCGAGGCCGCGGGTACGGGGCAGGACGTGCCCGCCTTCGACGTGCTGCTGCTGGGCCTCGGCGGCGAGGGGCACACCGCGTCGATCTTCCCGGACTCCCCTGCCGTGCACGAGAGCGAGCGCTCGGTGGTCGCCGTGCGTGACTCACCGAAGCCCCCACCCACCCGGATCTCCCTGACCCTGCCCGCCATCCGGCGGGCACGCGAGGTCTGGCTGGTCACCACCGGCGAGGCCAAGGCCGAGGCGGTCGCCCTCGCCCTCGCCGGCGCGGACGAGGTACGGCTCCCGGTCGCCGGTGCCCGCGGCCGGCGCACCCGCTGGCTCCTGGATCGCACCGCCGCACCCCGCCGCTAGAGATCTCCGCAGCTCAGACGGCGTGTTTGCCGTCCACGTACGCGTGTTTGCCATCCATGCACGCGAGTTGGCCGTCCACGTGGGCGAGTTTGCCGCGCACGGCGTCACCCCTCGGACACGCGCGGTGGTGTAGTTGCGCTTCGTGCACAGTGTGCCGCACTATCACCCGAACAGGTGTCTCAGCTCGGCAATTTGACCCCTCCGATAGGAATAATCGCACTCTTAGCATCCGCACATTTGTTCGTTGCTGCGCGTCCCATTCACGCCACGAGCACCTCTCTTCAGTAAGCGTCCACAAGACGAGAGGTCCAAGCCATGACCACAGAGGGACTCTTCATCCAGGGAGTTTCGGTCGGCGGCCCTGGCGCGGGGGCCGCCGACCGAGCACGGCGACCGGCCACACTGACCGACCAGTCATCCCGGTCGCCGTTCTTCCGGCGCCTCGGGGTCCGCTCATTCGGACTCGATGCGGCCGCGATCCTGCTCGCCGTCCTCGACGTCTGGCTGGTGATTCCGGCGGAGGCCCAGCCCTACTCGATGGTGCTGTCCGGCATCGCCTGCCTGGCGCTGGTGGCGCGGCGCTGGTTCCCGTTCATCGTCCTGCTCGCCACGATTCCCGGCTTCCTGGTCGGTTGGTCCCAGCTGGCGGCCATGATCGCGCTGGGCATGCTGGCCACCCGCATGCAGATGCACTGGCAGGTGTGGGTCGGCGCCACGCTGATCTGGATGTGCCGGTTCGTGCAGTGGCCACCCGAGGACTTCCTGGCGCAGAGCTGGCAGGAGCACGTCTTCCACGGCATCTACGGGGTCATCGTCGCCGGGATGCCGGTGGCGATCGCGTTCCTGATCGGGGCACGGACCGAGCTCTCGGCACGGCTCAGAGAGCTCGCCGACAGCAGGGACAGGGAGAAGAAACTGCATGCCCAGGCCGTGCGCGCCGAGGAACGGGCGAGACTGGCCAGGGAGATGCACGACATGGTCTCGCACGACATCACCCTGATCGCCATGCAGGCGGGGGCGTTGACGATGGCCAACTCCACCGAGGACGCCCAGCGCACCGCCAAGACGATCCGCGAACTCAGTACTCACACCCTCGAGGAACTGCGTGCGCTGGTCGGCATGTTGCGCTCGGGCGTGGAGCACGAGGAGGCCCAGCCCGGCATCACCGAGCTGAAGCAGCTGGTGCGCAACGCGGACGTGCCGGTGCAACTGACCGTCGAGAGCGTCCCGAACAGCCTGCCGACCCAGGTGTCCAACGCCGCGTACCGAACCGTCCAGGAATGCCTCACCAACGTGCACAAGCACGCGCCCGGCGCGAAGGCGGTGGTCCGGGTGCTGGGTGAGGAGGACGGTCTGCGGATCGAGGTGCTCAACGACCGGGCCCGCAAGCAGGTGTGCGGCCTGCCGTCCGGCGGCAACGGGCTGTCCGGGCTGGCCGAGCGGGCGCGGCTACTCGGCGGCACCTTCGAGACCGCCCCCACCGACGACGGTGGCTTCCGGGTCCAGGCTCACTACCCCGTCTCCTCCGCCTGACCGCTGCGCGTGACCCGTTCCCCACGACAACGCGGGGAACGGGTCCCTCAGCGCGACGGATCTGGAGCTGTGCCACCAGTCGGGGGACGAACAGCCCGCGCTCCGTGGTTCCGAGCCGGGATCAGCGCCGCCAGCTCAAGCCGGGTGGCTCAGACTTCGCGACGCTGGCGGAGACGCTCGAGGGCGTCGGCCAGGATGGCCTCGCCGTCGGCGTCACTGCGCCGCTCCTTCACGTACGCGAGATGCGTCTTGTACGGCTCGACGCGGGGCGCCTCGGGCGGGTTCTGCTCATCCTGCCCGCCGGGTAGCCCGCAGCGCGGGCAGTCCCACTCGTCGGGAATCTCGGCGTCCATGGAGAACGAGGGCCGTGCCTCGTGCCCGTTGGCGCACCAGTAGGAGACCCGTCGGCGGGGCGCGGACTCGCCACGCTCCGACTCGCCGGACGGGCCGGCACCGACCCTGGTGCCCCGAATCGCGTTACCGCCAACCATGAATCCTCACAGTGTCTCGTCAAGACGCGAGATCGGCAGCTGCCTCCCCAGCACGATGGCGCCCCGCAGCAGCGTGTCCCGGCTCGGCCGGGACACGCATCCGCAGGGCGCCATCTGCTCCGACATCACGTCTTGCATTGTTTTCACACTTATGGAAACGGTGGCGCACCCCCCGATGAGGCACGCCCGCACACTAGACCTTGAGCAGCAGCCCAAGACCGATGATGGTGATCAACCAGACCGCGCCGAGCAGCAACGTGATCCGGTCGAGGTTCTTCTCGGCGACGCTCGAGCCGGCGAGGCTCGACTGCATGCCGCCACCGAAGAGGGACGACAGTCCGCCGCCGCGACCGCGGTGCAGCAGCACAGCCACGATCAGCAGCACGCTGGAGGCGATCAACAGGATCTGCAGGAACAGCTTCATCTCATCCTCGTCAGTGCGACGGCAGGTTGTCCCAGGCTACCGGGTAACCGCCACGATCAGGGTAACGGCCCACCAGCGGCGAGCGCGCAGAGTTTCGTGAACTCCTCGGCGTCGAGGCTGGCCCCACCCACGAGCGCCCCGTCGACGTTGTCGCACGCCACCAGGTCGGCGATGTTACCTGACTTCACCGACCCTCCGTAAAGCACACGCACCTCGTCGGCGACCTCCTGGCCGTACTTCTCGACCAGCGCGGCGCGGAGCGCGGCACACACCTCCTCGGCGTCGGCCGGGGTCGCCACCCGGCCGGTGCCGATGGCCCACACCGGCTCGTAGGCGATCACCGTGCCGCGAACCTGCTCGGCCTTGAGCCCCTTGAGCCCGGCGACGAGCTGCCCGGTGGTGTGCGCGATGTGCTCACCCGACTCGCGGACATCGAGCTGTTCGCCCACGCAGAGGATCGGGGCGAGCTCGTGCTTGAGCGCCGCCCGGACCTTCTTGTTGACCAGCTCGTCGCCCTCCTCGTGGTGCTGGCGCCGCTCCGAGTGCCCCACCACCACATACCTGCAGCCGAGCTTGGCCAGCATCGCGGCGGACACATCGCCGGTGTAGGCCCCGGAGTCGTGCGGGGACAGGTCCTGGGCGCCGTGGCCGAGCAGCAGCTTGTCCCCGTCGATCAGGGTCTGCACGCTGCGGATGTCGGTGAACGGCGGGAGCACCGCCACATCCACCTTGGCGAAGTACTTCTCCGGTAGCGAGAAGGCGATCTTCTGCACCAGCGCGATGGCCTCGAGGTGGTTGAGGTTCATCTTCCAGTTGCCGGCGATCAACGGCTTGCGCGCCATCACTCACTCCCCTGCTGCAGCACGGACACCCCGGGCAGTTCCTTGCCTTCCAAGTACTCCAGCGACGCACCGCCACCGGTGGAGATGTGCGAGAACCCGTCCTCGGGCAGGCCGAGCACCCGCACCGCGGCGGCCGAGTCGCCGCCGCCGACCACGCTGAACGCGGGCGAGTCCGCGATGGCCTCGGCCACGCCCCGGGTGCCCTCGGCGAAGAGGGCCATTTCGAACACGCCCATCGGTCCGTTCCAGAACACGGTCGCGGCCTCGCTCAGCGCGCCGGCGAAAGCGCGCACGCTGTCCGGGCCGATGTCCAGGCCCATCCAGCCCTCCTCGATCGCGTCCACCGGCACGGTGCGGGTGTTCGCGTCCGCGGCGAAGGCGTCCGCCGCGATCACGTCCACCGGCAGCACGAGCTTGTCCCCGGCGTCGGCGATCAGCCGCTCGCAGGTGTCGACCATCTCCGCTTCCAGCAGCGAACCGCCGACCCCGTAGCCCTTGGCGGCGAGGAAGGTGAAGCACATCCCGCCGCCGACCAGCAGCTTGTCCACCTTCGGCAGCAGGGCCTCGATCACCGCGAGCTTGTCGGAGACCTTGGAGCCACCGAGCACGACGGCGTAGGGCCGCGCGGGTTCCCCGGTCAGCCTGCCGAGCACCTCGAGCTCGGCGAGCACCAGGCCACCCGCGTAGGCCGGCAGTTCCCGCGCCACCTCGTACACCGAGGCCTGCTTGCGGTGCACCACGCCGAAACCGTCGGACACGAACGCGGCGCCCTCCCCGGCCAGCGCGGCGAGCTCACCGGCCAGCTCGGCCCGTTCGGCGGCGTCCTTGCTGGTCTCCCTCGGGTCGAAGCGCACGTTCTCCAGCAACGCGACCTGCCCGGCCGCCAGGGAACCCGCCAGCGCCTTCGCGTGCTCGCCGACCACGTCACCGGCCAGCTCGACCGGGCTGCCGAGCAGCTCGCCGAGCCGGGCGGCGACCGGGGCGAGGGAGTACTTCGGCTCCGGCTCGCCCTTCGGCCTGCCGAGATGGGCGGTGACCAGCACCTTGGCCCCGGCCTCGGCCAGCCGCCTGATCGTCGGGAGCGCCGCGCGTACCCGGCCGTCATCGGTGATCGTCTGCCCGTCGAGCGGGACGTTCAGATCGGACCGCACCAGCACGTGGCGGCCCTTGACGCCCGCACCCAACAGGTCCTCGAGTGTCGTGACCGCCATCGCTCAGGACAGCTTGCTGCCGACGAGCTTGACCAGGTCGGCGAGGCGGCTGGAGTAGCCCCACTCGTTGTCGTACCAGCCGACCACCTTGACCTGGTTGCCGATGACCTTGGTCAGCGGCGCGTCGTAGATGCAGGACGCCGGGTCGGTGACGATGTCGGACGAGACGATCGGCTCCTCGCTGTAGCGCAGGATGCCCTTGAGCGGGCCGTCGGCCGCCGCCCGGTAGGCCGCGTTGATGTCCTCGACGGAGGCGCTCCTGGACAGCGTGACGGTGAGGTCGGTGCTGGAGCCGGTGGGCACCGGAACTCGCAGCGCGTAGCCGTCCAGCTTGCCGTTCAGCTCGGGCAGCACCAGGCCGATCGCCTTGGCGGCGCCGGTCGAGGTCGGCACGATGTTCAGCGCCGCGGCGCGGGCGCGGCGCAGGTCCTTGTGCGGGCCGTCCTGCAGGTTCTGGTCCGCGGTGTAGGCGTGGATGGTGGTCATCAGGCCCTGCTCCACGCCGAACGCGTCGTGCAGCACCTTGGTCAGCGGCGCGAGGCAGTTGGTGGTGCAGGAGGCGTTCGAGATGATCGTCTGCGAACCGTCGTAGGCGCTGTCGTTCGCGCCGAGCACCACGGTGAGGTCCTCGCCCTTGGCGGGCGCGGAGATGATGACCTTCTTGGCGCCGCCCTCGAGGTGCTTGCGGGCGTCCTCGGCGTTGGTGAAGAAGCCGGTGGACTCGACCACGACGTCCACGCCGAGGTCGCCCCACGGCAGCTTGGCCGGGTCCCGCTCGGCCAGCGCCTTGATGGTCTTGCCACCGACGACGATGCCCTCGTCGTTGGTACTGACCTCCTCGGAAAGCCGGCCGAGGACGCTGTCGTACTTGAGCAGGTGGGCCATGGTCGCGACGTTGCCGAGGTCGTTGAACGCGACCACCTCGATATCGTGGCCGCTTCCGACCCGCAGGGCATGAACAGCCCTGAAGAAGTTGCGGCCGATCCGGCCGAAGCCGTTGACGCCTACGCGAACCGTCACTGCTCTGCTCTCCCTCGGGTCCGCCCCGGGCGTACCGGGGTCCACTTGATGCGGGCTCTGGAGTGTCCTCGGCCGTAACCCTAGCGTGCCGACCTGCGTCGATCCGCAGGACCCGGACGAGATCCGCGTTACCTGCGAAGATCAGGCGAATCGATCAAGATGCCAGCTCGCGCTCCAGCGGCGTGCGGAACCGAGGGACCAACCGGACCTCGCCGAACCACTCCCGCAACCGGTCCGCCTTGGCCTCCACCGCCGCCTCGGCCTCGCCGCCGATGTCCTCCAGCAGCCGGTAGCCGACCTCGCCGTCGGGGCGCTGGGTCCAGCCGCCGACGATCCGGCCGTCCGACCAGACCGTGGGCCCGATATTGCCGTTGCGGTCGAACAGCCGCGGGCCGTACTCGCCGAGGAACCAGCCACGCTCGGACCAGCCCATCGGTGTCGGATCGAGCTCGGGCAGCAGCGCGACCCAGGGCGCGGGGGTGGCCACCGGCTCGAGGTCGTCCGGCAGCACCAGACCCGGAGTGCCGTCCAGGTCGACCTCCGCGGGGCCGATCTCCGCCAGCGCCTTCCCGGTCTGGCCCGCCGTCCAGCCGGTCCACCAGCGCAGGTCGCCGATCCGGGCGGGACCGTAGGCGTACAACCAGCGGCGGGCCAGCTCGACCCTGGCCTGGTGCTCGTCCGGCTCCGCCAGCCCGCCGGGCAACCAGGCCGCCATGGGCGACCACTCGTACTGGCTGCTGAGCCAGGACCCGCGCGGGCGACCACGCACGATCCGGCCCTCCGCGGCCAGCTGGAACAGCACCCTGCTGGTGACGTTCGGGGTGGCCGCGTAGGGCTTGCCCGGCGACATCAGCAACCGCTGCCGCAGCCTCGGCTCGTCCTCGGCCAGTTGCTGCGCCGTGGCGGCTCCCCTCGCCAGCAGCGCGCGCTCGGTGGCATCGGACACCTCGGCGAGCCAGGCCTCCGGTTCCGGGACGTTCTCCGGGTAGCCCTGCTCACCGAGGTGTCGCACCAGCAGTTTTCGCTGCTTGCGCGCGATATCCGCGGTGCATCCCGCCTGCACCACCGGGGCGACGCCGGTGGGCACCACGAACATGGTGCGCCGCATGCCGAGCATCCGCAGCAGCGTGCGCTCCTCGTAGAGGGCCCGCTCGGTGCGCGCGATATCGGGCTCGGCCGAGCGGGCGGCCACGGCGAGATGCACCGTGGCCGGGTCGGTCGCATGCAGCGCGACCATCGCCTCGGCCACGGCCTCCGGCCGCCCCGCGGTCCCGCCACCGGCCAACAGGTGTCGCGCGCCGAGCCGGGCCCTGCGCTGCTGAACGTCCATCCTCCGGGTCACGCACGCCTTCCTAGCACCCCGCACCGACAGCCGTACCGCCCCGGAAAAGGAGTACGCGCGGATGCGCGGCGGGTTCTAGGGTCTACGACATGGTGTCGGCGAGTCAGGTGGCGGCGTTCGCCGTGTTGACCTTCGTCATGGTCGTGGTCCCGGGCCCGAGCGTGCTGTTCGTGGTGAGCAAGGCACTCGCGGCCGGGCGGCGTACCGCGTTGCTGACCGTCGTCGGCAACGCGGCGGGGGTGTACCTGCAGGTCATCGCGGTGGCGCTCGGGCTGGGCACGGTGGTCGAGCGGTCGGCGACGGTGTTCACCGTGGTGAAACTGGTGGGTGCCGGATACCTGGTCTATCTCGGTGTGCAGGCGATCCGGCACCGGCGCGCCCTGGCCGAGGCGGTGCACACCACGGTCACCGCGAGCGCCGCCCGACCGCTGCGGGTGGTCAGGGACGGCCTCGTGGTGGGCTTCGCCAACCCGAAGGCGATCGTCTTCCTGGCCGCGGTGCTGCCGCAGTTTGTCGATCACACGACCGGGTCGGTGCCCGTCCAGATGTTGCTGCTCGGGATCCTGCTGCCGGCCATCGCGCTGGTGCTGGACGGCGCCTGGGCGCTGCTCGCGGGCACCGCACGCGAATGGTTCGCCCGGTCCCCTCGCCGGCTCGCGTTGATCGGTGGCACCGGTGGGTTCGTCATGATCGGCCTGGGCGCCGGCCTGGCCATCACCGGCCGCAAGGACTAGCCAGGAGCGGGATCCGGGTCCGGATCGGTGGTTTCGCCGGATTTGCTGAACAGTCGGGTGGCGGAGACGCGGGCGGTGTCCTCGACCTCGCCGAGTTCGTCCAGCTGACCCCGGATGGTGGCGTCCACCGAGAGGTACTTGCGACCCGCGCGCAGGTCGGCGTCGTTGCGCAGGCGGATGATCAGCGGGAACTCGCTCAGCGCCCCCGCGTCGAACAGCCCGGTGGTGTAGATCAACTGCACCCCGAGGGCACTGGCCACCACCCGTTGCAGCTCCAGCAGGTAGCCGGCCGAGGCGCGGCCGATCGGGTTGTCCAGGAACAGCACGCCGGAGTGCCGGAGCTGCAGCTTGCCCCGGTTGTTGGCGCGCAGCGCGGCCAGGGTGCAGTACAGGATGATCGCCGCGGTGAGCTGCTGGCCGCCGGAGAAGACGTCGCGGATCTCCGACACCCGCTGCCGCTCGGTGCGCAGTACCGAGTCCGGCTTGAGCATGTCCACCCGGAACCCCTTCGGCACCGCCGCATGCACCCCGCGCAGCAGCAGGGACATCCCGTCCCGCTTCACCTCCCGGCCGTCGCCGGTCTTGCCGAGCGCCGCCTCGTCGACCACCTCGCCGAGCGCCGCGCCCAGTGTGCTGTCGTCCGGATCGGCGAAGCGGATCCGCAGGAACTCCTGGCCGGACCAGTCGCCGAGGCCCTCGGGCAGCCTGGAGAGCCGCTGTGCCGAGCGCAGCATCCGCAGCGCGCCCTCGACCATCCCCTGCAGCCTTGCCACGATCCCGGAGCGGTGCCGGTCGATCTGCGCGAGGTCGTCGGTGAGCGTGCGCAGCCGGGGGCGCAGCGCGGCGGTCCACTCCCCCGCGTTGGCGGGCAGGCTGTCCCGCTTCACCGAGATGATCTGCTGACGCACCGGGCTGGCGAGGTGCTCGAAACGCTTCTCGGTGGCGTACTGCGCCAGCGCGTCGGCCGCGGCACGCACCCGTGATTCCGCCGTGTCCAGCGCTTCCTCGGCACTGCTCAGCTCGCTGTTCAGCTTGCTGTGCCTGTCCTGTGCCGCGTCGACATCGCCGTCGAAGACCTCCACCGCTTCGTCCTCGCCCTTGGGCACCAGGTGCGCGAGTGACTCGGACAGCACCCGGAAGCCGGAGGCCGAGGACTGCGCGTTCTCCAGCACGTACTCCGCCTCGGCGCGGCGCGCCTGTGCCTTCTCCCAGGCCCGCGCGGCCGTATCGGCCTCCTCGGCAGCGGCCTCGATCAGCTCGGCCCCGTGCTCGACACCGGCGGGCCGGGTCCGCCCGTCCAGCGCGGAGGGGTGTTTCGGCAGCTGCTCGAGCTCGGCCCTGCGGGTGGCGACCAGGCTGATCGCCTCGCCCTGTTCGGTCTCCAACGCGGACACCGTCCGTTCCGCCCTGGCCTGTGCGGCCGCCCTGGTGGCCGCGTCCGCCCCGTCCGCGGTTTCCAGTAGCTGTCCCGCGCGCTCCCGGATATCCGGGTCGAGCGCCTCCAGCGCCGCCCGCGCCGCGGACTCGGCGTGCTCCGCCTGCTCCAGCTCGGCGCGCAGGTCGCTACCGACCTCGACCTTGGCGTAGGCCTCACTGGCCGAGACGAACGCGCGCCGCAGCGCGTCCACCGGCTCGGACGGCACCGGGTCGTCGGTGGAGACCGAGCCACCGCCGGGAACCTCGGCCAGCTCGGCGCGGGCGCTGCTGACGGTGCGGCGGTGCCCGTCGGCCGTCCGCTGCTCCTCCGCCGCCTCCTCGCGCAACCGCGCCGCGCGCGTGGCCGCCTCCTCCGCATCGGCCTCGGCCCGCGCCGCGGTGTCCTGCGCCCGCGTGGCGGCGTCGGTCCATTCCGAGACGCGCGCGGCCCGGTCGGCCAGCTCGGCCAGCGTGCGGGCCCGGTCCTCGGCTTCCCGCGCCGCGGCCCGGCGCCGCGGTACGTCCTCGCGCAGCCGCGCCCGCTTCGCGGTCAGCTCCTCGGCGGACGTGCTCGCCCGCCGCTCGGCCACGCCGGCCTCGGTGAGCTCACCCGCGGCGTCCTCGGCCTCCTCGGCCAGCCGTCCCAGCGCACCGGCCGGGTAGTCCTCCCGCCAGGTGGTGAGTTTCCATTCCAGCGCGGCATCGGCCTCGATCGCCGCGGACAGCGACTCCAGCTGCTTCTGCCTGCGCGCATGCCGGGCCGCGATCGCCTCCCGCTCGGCGTCGGCCGCCTCCTCGTCGTACATCGCCGGGTTGGGCGGGACGAGGAACTCCAGTCCCGCGGGGCCCGCGCCGTCCTCGGCACGCACGGCCGCGGTGGTGCCGACGGCCAGCAGCACGCTGGGCAGCAGCTTGGCCTCGGCCAGTGCGGCCTCGGCCCGCGGCAGGGCGGCAGGGTCGTTCAGCAGGACGCCACCCACCAGGTGCGGGAACCGCTCCAGCGCCCGGCCCCGCTCCGCGCGATCCAATGTAGACAGATAGCGCCAGCCGGACCACGCGGGAACTCCGGCCCCTTCCAGCACGTCGAGTACAGACTGCACCTCCGCCGGCGCGGGCAGCAGGCCGCCGCTGCCCAGCGCCGCGAGCGCACGCTCGTCGACCTGCTCGGCCATGCGCAGCGCCATCCGCTCCCGCTCGGCCTCCGCGCGGGCCTCCCGCAACCGGGTCTGCAGCGCGGGAGCGTCCGTCTCCGGTTGTACGGACTCCCCGCCCAGCAGCTCGGCGAGACGGGGCTCCGCGGCGAGGCTGTCGGTACGCCGGTGTGCCTTGTCCAGCTCCGCGGCCGCCCGCTCGGACCGGTCCCGCGCGGTGCTCACCCGGTGCCGGGCCGCCTGCGCGGCGGACTGTGCCTCGGCGAGTTCCTCACCGAGGCCCTCCAGCTCGGCCTCCCCCGCCGCGGCCTCCTTGGCCACGGTCTCCGCCTCGGTGCGGGCTCGCTGCGCCGCCGTCGTGACCTCGGTGCCCTCGGTGAGCAAGCCGTCTCGCACGTGCCCGCGGATCTCGGACCTGATCTCCTCGAGCCGCTCGGTGAGCTGCGCGGCACCGGCCCGCTGGGTGGCCGCGGTGGAGGTCGCCTCGTCCCGGGTCGCCTGCGCGGCGGCCGCCTCCGCGTGCGAGGCCGCCGCTCGCTCCGCGGCGGCCTCGGCCTGCTCACCGGCCTGCGCCGCGAGCCCCAGCAGGCCGCGGGCCAGCGCGAAGGCCGCCGCGTTTTTCGCCTCCAGCGCGGGTTTCGCGGTCTGCTCCCGCTCCCCGACCAGTTCCCGGATGTCCGCGGCCCTGCGCACGGCGTTCAGCTGGCCGAGCACCGTCTCGGTCTCCCGCCAGGCCCGCGCGGTCGCCCGCGCCTCCGTCAGCTCGGTGTCCAGGTCCTCCTTGGCCCGCACCGCGTCGGCCAGCCGCAGGTCTGCCACCACCCGGCGCAGCTCGCCGACCACCGCGCCCAGCCTGCGGTGGTCGCCCTCGGCGAGTTTCTCCGCCGTCCTGGCCTCCTCGACGTGTGCCCGCAGGCCGTCCAGCCGCTGCGCCTCGACCCGTTGCCGCGCGGCGACCGAGGCGGCGAAGGACTGCGCGGAGGACCGGGCGGTGGCCGCCAGCTTCCGGGAAGCCGCGGCCAGCGACTCCTCCTCGGTCAGCGGCTCGAGCAGTTCCAGCGCCCCGGCGACGAAGTCGCGCTCGGCGAGCAGCTCACCGCGCTGGCTGAGGTTGTGCGCGTAGGTCCGCAGCACCTCGGCGAGGTCGCGCGGGTCGTCCTCGGAGATGACGGCCTTGAGCAGGAAGTCGACGAAGGCGCCGTCGGTGCCGAAGGTGAAGGCGTCCGCGGCCTCGCCCTCCCCCGCGTTCATCGCGCGCTGGTACCGGAACAGCTCGGTGTCCAGGCCGAGCAGGTCCAGTTTCTCGGTCCACTCGTGCTGCCTGCGGGTCCAGAACAGCTCGAGCTCCGGCTCCGCGCGGTGCCCCTCGTCCAGCTTCTCCTGGAAGCCGGACATGGTCAGCAGCCTGCCGTCCTCGGTGAACGGCAGGGACTCCAGGTCCAGTGTCGTGCTCGGCCGGAAGCAGAACCAGGCGTCGGCGAGGTTGGCCGGGTCGGCGGAGACCACGTGGCCGCGCCATTCGGACACCTTTCCGGTGATCAGCCTGCGGCCGTTCTCGGTGTGCTGCCACTCCAGCACCACGTGCGAGACATCCTTGGCACCGACGAACTTCTCCAGCACCCGCGTGCTGGTCGTGCCGACCACCTGGCGGCGGCCGGGCAGCATCACCGAGAAGATCAGCTTGATCAGCACGGACTTCCCGCCGCCGTTCTCGAGGAACAGCACGCTTGCCGGCGACGGACGCCGGGGAAGGCCCTGCTCCGCGGCGTGGATCCCGGCGCTGAACAGCGCGTCCTGGGTCGGCGTCCGGACCACCGGACCGACCCCGCTGAGGTCGAGCACGACGTCCTGGTACCGCGCGCCGGCCGGGCCGACGGAATGCAACCGGACCCGGGAAAGCTCGTACATCGATCCCCTACCCCTAGAGAGTGTCCGAAATGGTGGGCCGCAGCGTGCCGCCCGCCTCGCCGACCGAGACCACGCCGAGGTCCAGCAACTCCTCGAAGGCACTGTCCGCGGCCAGCTCACGCACCTGCACCTGGTAGCGCGGGGTGGTGCGGTAGGTGCCGCCCTGCTCCGAGTTGACCTGCACCAGGAAGCCCTGCTCGGCGAGAAACCGCAGGGCGCGGGACACCATGCCGCGGGTGGTGTCCGCGGCCAGCCTGCCGTCCTTGGTCGCCGCCGCGGCCGGCCTGCGCGCGTAGGCCCGCCAGGCCTGCTCCAACTCGGGGGCGTCGGCGAGCGGATCGTTGTTCTCCTCGGCCCTGGCGGCCCGCTCGTCCAGGATCCGGCAGGCCTCGCGCACCACGGAGTCGACCTGCTCCACGCTGACCCGGCCGATGTAGGTGTCGTTGGCGAGGTCGTCCGGCCGCGGGAAACCGAGCGCGGCGGTCGCCAGGTGCACCAGCCCGTGCAGCACCTTCTCGGTTTCCCTACGCTCACGGATCTTGCTCTGCCGGGCGTAGCTGTCCATCTTGATCTCGAAAACGGACTCGTCGGTCGCGGCCAGCACCGCGCCCGCCTGGGTGCTGACGTCCAGCACCATCAGCCCGAGCCCGGCCGCGACGGAGTGGGTGAGCTGCTTGAACGCGCTGTCCTCGGCGTAGCGACGGACCAGGTCGGCATAGGTCACGTCCCGCGAGGGCAGCTGCTTGGGCCGCATGCCGAACGAGACCAGCCGCGCGGCTGCCTCCACGTCGACGTTCTTCACGCCTGTCCCACCTCCTCGTCAGTCGCGTCGGTCGCGCCAGTCGCTTCCGGCTCCCCGGTCGCGGCGGCGGCCCGGTCGATCCGGGCCGAGACGAGCAACAGGTCCGCCCCGCCGAACCGCTCGTCCTCCAGCGGCACCCCGTCGTCCACCGCCAGCAGTGCCCGCTCGTCCCCCTGCCGGACCGCGGCACCCACCTCGGGGCTGTAGGCGTGCAGGGCCCGCAGCGCCACCAGTGTGTCCAGTTCGGCGTCGATCTCCCTGGCCTCGGCCAGCAGCCCGGACAGCCGCCGCGGCACCTCGGGCAGATGCAGCAGTTCGTCGGCCTGGCGCCACTGCTCGTCGCTGTAGTAGTCCACCGACTCCGCGGGCAGCAGCTCCGGCTCCGGAACCTCGCCGATCAGCTTGTCCCGCTCCGGGGCGGGTCGCAACAGCAGGGACACCAGTGCCGGCAGCGCGGGCACGGTCGGCACGGCCAGCCCGGAGGCCCCGTGGAAGAACGCCTCCACCGGGCGCACCGCCTCGGCCACCGGCAGTTCCAGGCTGGGTACCAGCACCTGCCCGAACAGATCCACCGTGGCCCTGCGAGGTGGTCCGGAGAACTGCTGCCGGTCCTGCTCGGCCCGGAAGGTCGCCCCGGCCGCCTGCAGCCGGGACTGCAGCTGGGTGTGCCTGCTGATGCAGTCGGCGACGATATCAACCAGCTCGGCGGCCCGCCGCTTGTGATCGGTGTCCTCCGCCTCGTCCCTGGCCGCGGTGATGTTGCGCAGGATGGCGTTCTCCGCGCGGAACCGGGACTCGATGTGCGACAGCGCCGAGTCGAGCAGCTCCGGCATCTCCTGGTCCCAGTCCACGGCGCGCACGTCCCGGCGGGTGGCGTCCAGCTTCGCGCGCAGCGTCTCGCCGTACTGCACGGTGCGGTAGCGCGCCTGCTCGGCGGCCAGCTTCGCGTCGGCGAGCCTGCCCCTGCTGATCAGGTTCTCCAGCTTGACCTCGGCCGCGATCTGCGCGGACTCGACGTCGGTGTCCAGCGCGCCGACCAGCACGTTGATCGCCTCGTCGCTGGCCCGCAGGTACACCTCCCCGTCCGGGGCGACCAGCTCGACCAGCAGCTTGAAGTCGAACGCCCTGCGCTGGTAGGCGCCGACCGCGTCGACACTGCCGTACACCCGGCGGAAACCCCGGTCCGCGGTGCCGACATTGATCAGGTTGTCCAGCACCCACCTGGCCACCCGCACGTGCTCCTCCGGGTGCCGGTGCGGGGCCTGCGCGGCGATGAACGGCTGCAGCCGGTTGATCACCTGCTGGTGGTCGGCGCCGGTGTCGAAGTCCATCGCGATGGTGACCTGGTCGATCGTGTGCAGCGCGATCTCGGCCATCTGGTAGGTGGTGGCGTCGGCCCAGTCCAGCTTGGCCTTGCGCGCGTCCAGGTCGTGCAGCGGGGCGGTGCAGGCCAGGGCCTTGAGCCTGCGGGCAAGCCCCTCGTCGACACCCCCCGGGCTGATCGGCCCTTCACCCGGATCACCATCACGCACAAGGCGCAACGTTAAGCCGTGTTTCGGCGCTCCCGCACCTCGGGGCCGAGGTGCGGGAGCGCCGGTCGGTGGGTCAGCCGGTGACGAGGGTCAGGTTGTAGGCGGAAAGGATGGGACGCACCGGCTGGAAGAAGCAGGTACGGCTGTCCCCGCCGGAGACAACACCCTGTGCCTGCCCGTTCGAGATGAACGCGCCGCCGGAGTCACCGGGCTGGCAGAGCGCGTTGGTGGCGGTGAGCCCGCGGACCGAACCCTGCGGGTAGCGCACGGTCTGGTTCTTCTGACCGATGGTGCCCCTGGTCACACCCGTGGTGGAGCCGGACTTGCTGACACCGGCACCGGTGGCCGCCTCCTGCGAGCCGGAGACCGGGCCCACCCCGGTGACCGAGCCGACCGGGGTCCAGTCGCTGCTGGTGCGCACCCAGGCGTAGTCGGCGCCGGGGAAGCGCGAGCCGCCCCACTGGCCGAGCGGCCGGCCGTCCTTGGTCAGCGAACCGCCTCCGGTCTCGGTCTCGCAGTGGCCCGCGGTGACGAACCCGCCGCGTACGGAGAAACCGACCGAGCACCGCGAGTTGCCGGGGTGGTAGGCCTCCCCGCCCTGGATGTCGGCGTAGAGCCGGGGAACCTCGGACGACTCCTGGATCCGCACATCCGTGATGCCGACCGAGGCGGCCAGGTCGCGGGCCTGCTCGGCCGTGCCCGGAAGCACCGTCATGTTGACCACGTTGTGCCGCACGTCGACACCCCACCGGGTGATCGACTTCGGCGCGGTCGCCTCGACCGCGTCCAGCTTGTCCACCATGGTGTCCAGCTCGGCGGTGCTGTGCCGGACGAGCCGTGGTTCGGCGCCGGTCCTGGTCACGTCGTCGAGTTCGTCCCGGTCGGTCACACCGACGACCAGGTCGCCGTCGGAGGGATCGATCCAGGCACCGCCGAAGCTCGTACCGAGCGCCGAGCTCAGCGACTCGATGCCGGCGTCCGCGCCGAGTTGGCTGTCGGCCGCGGCGACCGAGGTGCTCAGCGGCACCAGCGCGGCGACCGTCAGCAGGCCGGCCGAGGCGAGCAGAGCCGAATTCTTGAATACCACTTGGCGATCTCCTTCTCGCAGGGGAAATTCGCGCCGCGAGGGACAGACGCGAATAAGGATGACGAAGGTGGAATGACCGGCCAACCGTGGCGAGGTTAACGAGAAAATCCGATGGCATACAAGATCTGCGGCACTGTTCGCCGACGAAAGTACTGGGAAATAAACACCCGAACTGGGAATGTGAATGCCAGGCATAAGAGCTATTTCTGTCCCGGCGCATCGCGGCGTGCCGGGAGTATCCGGCCCAGGGTGACGAGCAGCAGCCACAGCATGCCGGCGAATCCCGGCAGCCAGCACAGCCGGGCGAGCAGCCACGCCCCGCCGGAGGGAACCTCGTGCAGCCCGGCGAACGTCCCGAAAGCGCCGGCGGCCAGGAGCACCGCGGTGAGCGCGCTCTGGTGCAGCAGGAAGATCGGCAGGGCCCGCGCGTTCACCCAGCCGACGACGGTCCGTGCCGACCGCGCGGCCCGGCGCAGCGGTGGCGCGGCCAGCAGCACGGCACCCACCTGGGCCAGGGCGAGCGCCAGCGCGAACGGCGAGGGCGGCGCCAGGTTCGACCGTGCCTGTCCGGTGCCGCCGACCGCGGAGACCGGGTAGCCGAACACCAGCACCGCGAGCAGCCCGCCCGCCACCCCGAACGCGAGCAACGCCGTGGCCGCCGGTGGGCCGGGTATGCCGCGCTCGGCAGCGACCACACCGAGTTGCCAGGGCACCCACCAGACCAGCAGCACGGTCGCCTGGCCGAGGACGCCGGGAGCGCCCGCGGCCACCGCCGACTCCACCAGCAGGGCCAGCCCGGCGGGTACGGCCGCGGCGGCCCAGCCCAGCCACCCGTGCAGGGCCAGTGCGACATCCGTGCCGGCGAGCAGCACCACGTACACGGCGAGAAACCACAACGGGCTCGTCACCAGGTGGACCACCGTGCCCGCGGCGTCGGCGCCGAGCCCGAACAGCAGCAGCACGCCCAGCACGATGGCCCAGGCCAGGAGCACCAGCAGGACGGTTCGGGCGAGGCGGGACACCCGCGCCACCCACCAGCCGCGCAGGCTCCCGGCGTACCGCCGGGCGCTGGCCCTGCTCACCGCGGCGCCGAAACCGCCGGCGAAGAAGAACAGCCCGAGGGTCTGCAGCAGCCAGCTCAGCGGCGCGAGCGCGGGCAGGTGACGCAGCGGGCTGTCCACGTCCAGCCCGGCCAGCACGCCCTCCCCGGCCGGCAGGACGGCCGTGACCAGCCAGTGGCCGAGCACCACCCCGGTGATCGCCACGGCCCGCACGAGATCGACCAGCGGCTCCCGCGCTGGTCGCCCGCCGTCACTCCGCCCCAGCCCACCCGCTTTCGCCGGTCAGACCTCCTCTTCCTCGAGCATCTCGGCGGTGACGGCCGACTCGGTATCCGGGATGCCCTGCTCCTTCGCCCTCTTGTCGGCCATCGCGAGCAGCCTGCGGATCCGGCCGGCCACGGCGTCCTTGGTCATCGGCGGGTCGGACAGCTGGCCGAGCTCCTCCAGCGAGGCCTGCCGGTTGGACAGCCGCAGCTTGCCGGCGGCCAGCAGGTGGTCGGGCGCGGAGTCGCTGAGGATCTCCATCGCGCGCTCGACCCTGGCCGCCGCGGCCACCGCGGCCCGCGCGGACCGGCGCAGGTTCGCGTCGTCGAAGTTGGCCAGCCGGTTGGCCGTGGCCCGCACCTCGCGCCGCATCCGGCGTTCCTCCCAGGTGAGCACGCTCTCATGCGCGCCGAGCCGGGTGAGCAGCGCGCCGATGGCGTCCCCGTCCCGGACCACCACCCGGTCGGCGCCACGCACTTCACGGGACTTCGCCTGGATGCCCAGCCTGCGCGCCGCGCCGACCAACGCCAGCGCGGCCTCCGGACCCGGGCAGGTGACCTCGAGCGAGGACGAGCGCCCCGGCTCGGTGAGCGAGCCATGGGCCAGGAAGGCACCCCGCCAGGCCGCCTCGGCGTCGGCGATCCCGCCGGAGACCACCGCGGCGGGCAGGCCACGCACCGGCCTGCCGCGCTGGTCGATCAGGCCCGTTTGCCGTGCCAGCCCCTCACCGTCCTTGACCACCCGGACCACGTACCGGGTTCCCTTGCGCAGGCCCCCGCTCGACGAGATGACATGCACGTCGGAATGGTGGCCGTAGAGCTCGTGGATCTCCTTACGCAGCCTGCGGGCCACCGAACCGGTGTCCAGTTCCGCCTCGACCACGACCCTGCCACCCACGATGTGCAGGCCACCGGCGAACCGCAGCATCGAGGCCACCTCGGAGCGACGCGGGCCGATCTTGGTGAACTCCAACCGGCTCAGCTCGTCCTTGACCTCCGCGGTCATCGCCATTATCCCCTCCTCCTCACTGCTCTCGGGCAAGACCGAGAGCCTCTCGCACACAACTCGCCAGCGCATCCGGATCGTGCCGACCGGCCACCCCCTGGTCGGCAATGTCAGCCAGATGCGCGCGCCCGCCCAGTCCGGCCGCCGCATGCCGCAGCCGAGCCGGTGTGGGCACCGAGTCCCTGTCCGCGATCACCGCGTCGACTCGGAGCCGGGGAGCGTGTTCGAAGAGTACGTCCAAGTGGCGTTCCGGGGAGAACCCAGCCGTCTCACCCGGTTGGGGGATCAAATTGAGCACGACCACCTTCGTGGCCCTCGTGCGGACCAGCGCGTCGTGCAGATCCGGTAACAACAGGTGCGGGAGCACACTGGTGAACCAGGAACCCGGGCCGAGAAACACCGCGTCGGCGTCCAGCACCGCCCGCACGGCCTGCGGAGCCGCCGCCGGCGGCCGGTCGGGGCGTTCCGGGTTGTGCAGGGTGATCCGGCGAACCTGCCCCGGCGTGCTGGCCACCGCGACCTGCCCGCGGATCCGGCTCACCCCGCCGTTCTCCAGCCCGGTGACCTCCGCCTCGATCTCCAGCGGCTCCACGCTCATCGGCAGCACCCTGCCGGAGACGCCGACCAGGTTGGCCGCCTCGTCCAGCGCGGCCACCGGATCGCCGAGTACCTCGAACAGCCCGGCCAGCAGCAGGTTGCCGACCGCGTGCCCGGCCAGCGCACCGTCACCGCCGAAGCGATGCTGGAACACCTCCGACCACAGGCTGCCGCCGTCCTCCGCGGCGGCCAGCGCGGACAGGGCCTGCCGCAGGTCGCCGGGCGGCAACAGCCCGAGCTCCCGGCGCAGCCTGCCCGAGGACCCGCCGTCGTCGGCCACCGTGACGACCGCCGTCACGTCGGAGGTGATCCGCCGCAGTGCGCTCAGCGTCGCGTGCAGGCCGTGGCCACCGCCAAGGGCTACCGCGCGCAAGGGTGTCGTTGTCGTGCTCGCTCACTCCCGACCAAGGTCCCGATGCACCACCTTGACCGCCATACCGTCCTCATTGGACATCCGGCGGGCCAGCTCCTCGGAGATCGCCACGCTGCGGTGCTTTCCGCCGGTGCATCCGACGGCGAGCGTCAGGTACCGCTTGCCCTCGCGCTTGTAGCCCGCGCCGATCAACCGGAGCAGCTCATGGTAGCGCTCCAGGAATTCCTCGGCCCCCTCCTGGGTCAGCACGTAGTTGCGCACGTCGCCGTCCAGCCCGGTGTACTCGCGCAGTTCCGGGATCCAGAACGGGTTCGGCAGGAACCGCACGTCCATCACCAGATCGGCGTCCATCGGCAGCCCGTACTTGTACCCGAAGGACAGCACGGTGACCCTGGTCTGCGTGCTGGCCTCCGAGCCGAAGGCGTCCTCGATCTTGGCTCGCAACTGGTGCACCGACAGCGCCGAGGTCTCCAGCACCAGGTCGGCCTCCTCGCGCAACGGCGCCAGCAGCGCGCGCTCGGCGGTGATCCCGTCGGAGAGCCGGCCGTCACCCTGCATCGGGTGCCCGCGGCGAACCTGCTCGAACCTGCTGACCAGCACGGCGTCGGTGGCCTCGAGGAACAGTACCCTCGGCTTGTACCCGCGGGCGTCCAGATCCTTGATCACCGAGGCGAGGTCGTCGGTGAACGCGCGCGAGCGCACGTCCATCACGACCGCCACCTTGGTGATCGCGCCCTGCGCCTGCGCGCCGAGCTCGACCATGGTGGAGATCAGCTCCGGCGGCAGGTTGTCCACCACGAACCAGCCGAGGTCCTCGAGGCACTTCGCCGCCGTGCTACGCCCGGCTCCGGAGAGGCCGCTGACCACGGCCACCTCCATACCCGAGGTCTTGCCCGGCGCTGCCCCCTCGCCCGTTGTCACGTTCCCGTCTCCCGTTCTGTGCCGTTCTCGCCCGCCAGCGCGGCGTGCACGACCTCCGCGGTGCGCCTGCCGAAGCCCGGCACCGCCGCGATCTCGTCCACGCTGGCCTGCTTGAGTTTCTTCACCGAACCGAAATGCTTGATCAGTGCGGTCCTGCGCGCCTGACCGAGGCCCGGCACCCCGTCCAATGCCGAGGTCTGCAGCCGCTTCGACCGCTTCTCCCTGTGATAGCGCACCGCGAACCGGTGCGCCTCGTCGCGCACCCGCTGCAACAGGTACAGCGCGTCGGAGCTACGCGGCAGGATCACCGGATCGGGGTCGGCAGGCAGCCACACCTCCTCCAGCCGCTTGGCCAGGCCGACCACCGCCACGTCGGTGATGCCGAGCTCGGCCAGCACGTCGGCCGCCGCGGTGGCCTGCGGGCCCGCGCCGTCCACCACCAGCAGGTTGGGCGGGTAGGCGAACTTCCGCGGCCTGCCGGTCTCCGGATCGATGCCGGGCCGCTGCTCCCCCTCGCCGGTCACCTCCTGTTCGACGTTCTCGATTTCCTTGAGGTAGCGGGAGAACCGGCGCCGCACGACCTCGGCGATCGAGGCGACGTCACCCTCCTGCGCGGCCTCCCGCAGGGCGAACCGCTTGTACTCCGACTTGCGCGGCACGCCGTCCTCGAACACGACCAGCGAGGCGACCACATCGCTGCCCGCGATATGGCTGATGTCCACGCACTCGATCCGCAGTGGGGCGCTGTCCAGCCCGAGGTGTTCCTGCAACTCCGACAACGCGGCCGACCGGGCGGTGAGGTCGCCCGCCCTGCGCAGCTTGTGCTGGGCGAAGGCCTCGGAGGCGTTACGGGCCACGGTGTCGGCCAGTGTCCGCTTGTCCCCGCGCCGCGGCACCCGCAACCGCACCCGCGAGCCGCGCAGGCCGGTCAGCCACTCGGTCACCGCCTCGGCGTCCGGAGGCAGTTCGGGAACGAGTACTTCGCGGGGCACCGGCGAGGCGGTGTCCGGGGCCTCGGCGGCGAGCTCGGCCTGCTCGCCGTAGAACTGGGCGAGGAACTGCCCGACCAGCGCGGCGACGTCCATCTCCTCGGCCTTGTCGATCACCCAGCCACGCTGGCCGCGCACCCGGCCGCCGCGCACATGGAAGATCTGCACGGCGGCCTCCAGCTCGTCGTGCGCGAAGGCGACCACATCGGCGTCGGTCCCGTCGCCCAGCACCACGGCCTGCTTCTCCATCGCCCTGCGCAGCGCGCCGAGGTCGTCCCGCAGCCGGGCCGCCTTCTCGAACTCCAGCCCCTCGGATGCCTGCGCCATCTCCTGTTCCAGCCTGCGCACCATCACGTCGGTGCGCCCGGCGAGAAAGTCACAGAAGTCGCTGACGATCTGCCGGTGCTGCTCGGCCGAGACAGTACCCACGCAGGGCGCCGAGCACTTGCCGATGTAGCCGAGCAGGCAGGGCCTGCCGATCTGGCCGTGCCTGCGGAACACGCCGTTCGAGCAGGTGCGCGCGGGGAACACGCGCAGCAACAGGTCCAGGGTCTCCCGGATGGCCCAGGCGTGCGCGTAGGGGCCGAAGTAGCGCACGCCTTTCTTGCGCGGCCCGCGGTACACATGCAGCCGGGGGAACTCCTCGTGCAGGGTGACCGCGAGCACCGGGTAGGTCTTGTCGTCCCGGTAGCGGACGTTGAACCGCGGGTCGAACTCCTTGATCCAGTTGTACTCGAGTTGGAGGGCCTCGACCTCGGTGCCCACCACCGTCCACTCCACGCTCGCGGCGGTGGTGACCATCTGCCGGGTGCGCGGGTGCAGCCCGGCGAGGTCGGCGAAGTAGGAGTTCAGCCTGCTGCGCAGGCTCTTGGCCTTGCCGACGTAGATGACCCGCTTGGTCTCGTCACGGAACTTGTACACTCCGGGCGCGTCCGGGATGCTCCCTGGCGATGGGCGGTAGGTCGACGGGTCAGCCACACTCCCAAGCCTATGGCTCGCCTCCGACAGTGCTGCGTGGCCCCGGGGCCTTCAGCGGGCCAGTTGGTCCTCCGCCCAGCGGCGACCGAACCCGGCGAGCACCTCCGGCGACCAGCGGCCCTCGATCGGCACCTCGCGCCAGAGCAGGATGCGGGGACCGGCCAGGGTGCCGTGGCTGATCCGCACGACCTGGGTGCCCTCCAACCACTGGAACACGAAGTGCGCGTACATGAACGCCAGCACCGCTCTGCCCTCGGCGTCAGCCAGCCGCACCGGCCCCTCCCTCGGGTAGGGCGCCAGGTAGACCGGCTCGGTCCGGCCGTTGCGGTATGTGAAGGTCGCGGTCACCACATCGGGCGTGACGACGGTGGGTCGCACCGCCTCAGTCCTCCACGATCGTGATCGTGCCGGTGCCGCCGCAGGCCGCGCAGCCACGGCCCTTGCAGTCCCCGCAGGTGCTGGTGATGTCCGGCAGTCGAAAGTTCGGATGCATGACCCGACGCTAGGCCGAACTCTTGCTCGCTCGCGAGAAATGTTTCCGAAGTTTCTACACTTCCACCCGTTCGCGCGGCGGCCCGGAAATTACGGCTGTTCTGGCGGTTCCTCCGGCGCGAGGTCGTCGATCACCTTCTGGATGATCGCCCGAGCCGCCCGGCCGTAGCTGGCATCCGCGGCATGCGCCTCGAACGCCTCGGTGTAGACCTTGATCTCCTGCTCCTGGGTCAGGTTCAGCTCGGCGGAGTAGGTCTCCACCGACACCCGGTCGTTGTCAAAGAGCCAGAACCCGTGCCGTGGCCCGACCGTGTAAGCGGTGTCGAACCCGACGATGCCGAGTCGGACGGTGGGCAGGGCGGCCAACGCGATCAATCGGTCCAGCTGGCCGAGCATGACCTCCGGCGGACATTTTCGGACGCGCAGCGCCGCCTCGTCCATCACGAAGTGGAAGCGGCGGCCCGGCCGGTACAGAATCTCCTGCCGCCGCATCCGTGCTCGCACCGCATCGTCCGGATCCTCCGGCAGATTGTGCCTGCGCGCCGCCTCGGCTAGGCGCGCTCTGGCGTACTCGGCGGTCTGCAACAGGCCGGGAACCACCAGCGGCTCGAAGGCACGAATGAGGCGCGTATGCCGCTCGCTCTCGGCAATCTTGTCCTGCAGCGAGTGCAGGCCACCGCGTAACAGCCGATCCCATTCACCATGCCGGGTCTCCAGCGTGCGCAGTAACGCGAGCACTGACTCGGTGGCGGCCTCGTGCCCCGTGGCCTCGGTCCAACCCCTGACGTCGTCCTCGCTCGGCGACTGTCTGGCGTTCTCCAGCTTGGAGACCTTGGAGGCAGGCCACGACAACGCCTCCGCAAGCTGCCGACCGGTCAGCCCGGCCTGCTGACGAAGCTCGCGGAGACGCCGGCCCAGCGCGAGGCGCTCCTCATGGACGCTGGAGACTTGGTTCGTGTTCCTTGGCGAATTCATCCCGCCGGACAGCGTAATGCCAGGCCACATCCCGCCAGTAGTTGTGCTGGACGATGGTCTCCGGATCGGTGATCACCTCGTGCTGGAGCGGCCGGTCCTCCTCGTCGAAGTGCATGCGCACCAGCGTGCGTGAGTCGAACAACCAGTAGTCGTGGTTGGGCAGTTCGATGCCTTCCGCTGCATCCCGAGTGAGGTACCGGATATCCTCGCCCGCCTCGATGTTGAGTTGGCAAGCCCACAGCCCGAACCGGCTGTAGTCGGTGAGCGGAATACTCTTCACCCGCACCCGCTCGAACAGCTTCCCGTCTGCGGTTACCCGCTGAATATTCTCTCGCCAGCCGCTACCCCACGACGGGTCGGACGCTTCTCCAGCGAGGAAACGGCGGAACGGCTCATCCTCCGCATCGACGTTGTAGCGGTCCCGTACCTCCAGCCGGAAGGCGGTGTGTTCGAAGTCCGTAAATAACCGTTGGAACTCATCGCCGGACAGGCAGGCAGGACTCATTTAACGGCCTCCTGGTTACGCTGCTGGTAGAATCGCAGAACTTTCTTCCGGAATCTCGATCACCGCCTCGCCGTCCGGAACCGGGCCGATCTCGGCAAGCACCTGCCGATCGGTTACCACCCAACCTTGCACGATGTAGGTGCACCGATCGGCCCGGTCGGTTGCGAACAACGTCGGCGACTGACCATGCTCCGACTCTGGGTCCTTGCCGAGGAACTGAACACGCATGTTGCCCTCCGATGTGAAATATTGCGGAACTTTCTCAGCGCGACGAGCGGGGGCCGGCGCGTCGACGGGAGCCATGCGAACGGCGTAGGGCGGGGCCGGGAAGTACCGCCGAAGGCGGGTACCGACCACCCGATCCGGGCAATAGCCTCCGCGACGACATGTCCGCTCAGTCCCCGTGGGGGTTCACATGCGTCGCCGGTTGTCCACCGCGTTCGCGCTCGGAATGTCCGCACTACTGCTGGCACCCGCCAGCCCCGCACTGGCCGACCCGCCCGGGCCCGGCGAACCCGGGGAGCATCGCCCGGTACGCGGGCCGTCCGCGCCGGCCGAGCACCGGTTCCTGCAGAAGACCATCCGCGGCGAGACGGTGCCACGGCACGCTTACGCGCAGGCCGCTGACCAGGCGAAAGGGCTACCCGCCATCGGCGGCCGGTGGAAACAGGCCGGGCCGACCAACATCGGCGGGCGGATCGTCTCGCTGGCGCTGGACCCGCAACGCAAGGACACCGTGTACGCGGCGGCGGCCAGCGGCGGGCTGTGGCGCTCCACGGACGCGGGCAAAACCTTCGCACCCGCCTGGCCGGACGAGGGTACCCAGGCCATGGGCGCGGTGGCCACCACCGGCGAGGGCACCCTGTACGTCGGCACCGGCGAGGCCAACCCCGGCGGGGGCAGCCTCACCTACGAGGGCACCGGAATCTACCGCTCGGACAACCGCGGGACGAGCTGGCGGAACGTCGGGCTGCGCGACTCCGGGACGATCGGGGCCATCGCCGTCGACCCGCGGGACGACGACCGGCTGCTGGTGGCGGCGAACGGGTCGCTGTACTCCGGCGGCGGGCAGCGGGGCGTGTACCTGACCACCGACGGCGGCCGGTCCTGGCAGCGCACCCTGGATGTGGCGAACGAGTTCACCGGAGCACCGGAGGTGACCATCGACCCGACCGACCCGGACCGGGTGTACGCCGTGCTGTGGGACCACCGGCGCACGCCGGAGAAACGCACCTACGGCGGGGTCGGCTCCGGGGTGTTCCGCTCGCTGGACGGCGGGCTGACCTGGGAACGGCTCGGCGGCGGGCTGCCGGAGCAAGGTCCGGACGTGGGCCGGATCGGGATCGCGGCCTCGGCCTCCGAGCCGGGCCGGTTGTACGCGATCGTGAACCAGACCAGCGGCCCGTTCGCCGGTTTCTACACCTCGGCCGACGCCGGAGAAACCTGGACCAGGTTGCCGGAACCGGACGTGCTGAAGGACTCGCAGTCCAGCTTCGGCTGGTGGTTCGGCAAGCTCTGGGTCGATCCGGACGACTCCCGGCAGGTGCACGTGGCCGGGGTGCCGCTGGTGACCTCGAAGGACGGCGGCCGGACCTGGACCGCGGACGACACCAGCATCCATGTGGACCAGCACGCGATGGTCTGGGACCCGGACTATCCCGCCAGGGTGTACCTGGGCAACGACGGCGGCGTCTACCGGTCCGACGCGGACGGGCACGGCGGCTGGGTCAAGGCGGAACACGAGCCGTACACCCAGTTCTACAGCGCCGCGATCACCCCGCAGGACACCAGCAGGATCTCCGGCGGCACCCAGGACAACGGGTCGCTGCGGTCCTGGGGCGGACCGCGGTTCAACGAGTACCTCGGCGGGGACGGTGAGGAGAACCTGATCAACCCGCGGGACAAGGACAACGTGTTCGCCTGCTACCAGTACGGCAACTGCTTCCGCTCCACCGACGGCGGGGACACGATGACGTTCTTCACCCCGGAGACCACATCGGACCGCCGGAACTGGTTCACCCCGGTGCAGTTCGACCCGAACGACCCCGAGGTCATGTACTACGGCGGGAACCGGCTCAACCGCTCCACCGACGGCGGGGTGACCTGGACGCCGATCAGCCCGGACCTCACCGGCGGGCCGGGCCAGGACGTCTACCCCTACGGCACGATCACCACGGTCGCCGCCGCACCGTCCGATCCGGACACGATCTGGGTCGGCACCGACGACGGGCGAGTGTGGCTGACCCGCGACCTCGGGCGGACCTGGACCACGGTGCTGGAGAACCAGCCGTGGGTGACCAGGATCGCGGTGGACGAGCGGGACGCGGAGACCGCCTACGTCACGCTGTCGGCGTACCGGTCCGGCTCACCGCAGGCGCACGTGCTGCGCACCCGGGACGGCGGCGAGCGGTGGGCCGACCTCTCCGGGAACCTGCCGGACGCTCCGGTGAACGACGTCGTGCTCGGCTCGCACGGCCGGATCTACCTGGGCACCGACCAGGGCGTGTTCGTCGGGTTCCGGTTCTTCCCCGGCTTCTGGCTGCGGCAGGGACGCGGGCTGCCGGTGGTACCGGTGGACGACATCGAGTACGACCCCGGGCACCGCAGGCTGGTGGCGGCGACCTTCGGCCGCGGACTGTACGAGATGCGGGTGCACTAACCCGCCGCGAGCAACCCCACGACGACCTCGTCCAGCCGCTCGGCCACCACGTGCGGGCGCTGGACGGTGCCGGGGACGCCGCCCTCCAGCCGGGTGGCGAATCCGGCCAGCAGGCCGGCCCGCGCCGCGCCGTGCACGTCCCAGGAGTGCACGGCCACCAGCGCGGTGCGCTCCGGCGCGCTACCCACCTGCTCGCAGGCCCAGTGGTAGACGCGGGCAGGCGGCTTGAAGGAGCGGATCTCCTCGGCGGAGAGCACCCCGGCCAGGGACTCGCGCAGGCCGGCTCCCGCCAGCGCGGACTCGGCGACGGCGGCCGAGCCGTGGGTCAAGGCGTAGCGGGGCACCCCGGCCTCGGCCAGGAGCCGCAGCGCCGGATCCGCGTCCGGCTGGGCGGGCAGTTCGGCGAACCCGGCCAGCACGTGGTCGATCCGGTCCTCGCTCAGTGTGTGGCCGGAGGTGATCGCCAACTGCTCCCGCGCCACCTCGCGAAAAGGCGGGGCCTCGCCGGCGAGGGTGTAGGCCATCCCGTCCCGCAGCGTGCGGGCGAAGAACAGCTCCAACTCGTGGCCCGGCCTACCCACCTCGGCGAACCGGACGCGCAGCGCGTCAAGCTGGAGCAGTGTTTCGAACACGTCGAAGAGTACGACCTCTGGGCGGCTTTTCGGGACCGGCACGTTCATGGCGTCCAGCATGCCACCCCAGCCGGCACTCAAAGCGGTGCCGTATAGGTCGTTATTCACCAGTCACAGCTTCTTGAAGTAGCGGGAGATCGGCATCCGCACGAACCCGGCCCGCTCGTAGGTCCGGCGCGCCGGTGCGTGCCCGGGATCGCCGCCGGTCTCCACCATCGCCAGCGCCATCCCGTTGTCGGTGAACCACCGCAGCGCCTGCGAGGTCAACAGCGACCCGATGCCGCCGCCCTGGTGGTCCGGGTCGACGGCGATCATGTAGACCTCGCCCATCTTCTCCCGCTGGTCGAGGCGGGCCGCCACGAACCCGGCGACCACCGTGTCCAACTCGGCGACCCAGACGTGCATCCCCGCTGTGTCGCACGCCCCCCGCACCGCGCGTTCCTGGCCGGAGCGCCAGTCCGGATGCATCTGGGCGTAGACGCCGGAGTCGCCGAGCACCCCCTCGATGGAGGCGAACACGGGCGCCCAGGCCCGCAACGACAGCTCCACCACGGCATCCTGGTCCCGTTTCTCGAACGGCCGAACGATCGCGTGCATTGCCTCATCGTCGCATCGGCCCGACATACTTGCCGTCATGCTGCCTTGGGATGCCGAACTCGCCGGAAGACTCGACCGCAACACCATCGACTCCACACTGCTGCGGGACAACCCGCTCGGTGACCCGCACGAGCGGCCGCTGTGGGTGTACGTCCCTCCGGGCTACCCGGACAGCCCCGGCGCCAGGTATCCCACGGTGTACGTGATCCAGGGCTACACCGGTCATGTGTCGATGTGGGCCAACCGCACCCCGTTCCGCCGGCCGTTCCTGGAGACCGCCGATGCCGTGTTCGCCGACGGCCGCACCCCCGGGTGCATCGTGGTGTACGTGGACGCGTGGACCGCGTACGGCGGCTCGCAGTTCGTGGACTCGCCGGGGACCGGCCGGTACCACTCGTACCTGTGCGAGGAGATCGTTCCCTGGGTGGACCGGCACTACCGCACCATCGCCGACCGGGAATCCCGGGCGATCGCCGGCAAGTCCTCGGGCGGTTTCGGCGCGATGATCACGCCGATGCTGCGGCCGGACCTGTTCGGCGCGCTGGCCACGCATGCCGGGGACAGCCTGTACGAGCTGAGCTACCTCACCGACTTCGGGAACGCGGCCCGCGCACTGCGGGAGTACGACCACGACATCATGCGCTGGTGGGCGGATTTCCGCTCTCGCCCGGCGTTCACCAGGCAGCACGACGCGACCTTGCTGAACATGCTCGGGGTGTCGGCCTGCTTCTCGGCGCACCGGGACGGCACGCCCGAGCTGCCGTTCGATCCGGTGTCCGGTGCCCCTCGGCCGCGGCCGTGGCAGCGCTGGCTGGACTGGGATCCGGTGCGGATGGTGGCGCGGCACGCCGACGCGGTGCGCTCGCTGCGCGCGGTGTGGATCGACGCCGGCACCTGGGACGAGCACTATCTCGACCTCGGAGCGGAGGCGTTCCGCGCCGAACTGGCCGCGGCCGGGTTGCCCGAGGACCGGGTGTACTTCGAACTGTTCGACGCGGGCCACGCCGCGATCGACTACCGCTACCCACTCGCACTGGCCTGGCTGGCCGACCGGTTGGCCCGCTGAACGGTCCCGGCACCTGCCGCTTCGCGGCATGAGCGGACACTCGCTCGCCGATCACCGGGTCAGGGCGAGTAGCTCACCGATCACCGGCTCCGGACCACCGTAGGTGAGGTGCGCGATGGCGGCCATCGGTGCGATCACCCGACTCCAGGCATACAGCCTGTCCCCGTCGAGCCCGCACGCGGTCGCCACCCGCTGGCAACGGGCCTCGACACCCTCGTGCCCGGCACCGTCCACCACGTAGTCGACGGCGTCGAAGCACGGATCGCCTATGCACGCCTTCGGATCGATCGCGACCAGACCGCGTGACGGGCCGCCGTCCAGGGCGTTGCCGAGGTGCAGATCGCCGTGCAGCAACACGAGCGTGGTCTGCGTGTCCAGCAACGTCTCACAGCGTCGTATCGTCCGCTGCCAGGCGGCCCGGTCGATCCGTGCGCCGACGGCTGGTTCGGACAGCCGCCGGCCGATCCGACCGAAGGCCTCGTCGCACCGACCGCGCAGATCCCACGGCCACAGGGCGGGCGGAGCCACGGCGTGGAGTGCGGCAAGCAACTCTCCCCACCGCTGCGGCAAGAACGTCGGTGGCATGCCTTCGGCCTCGGTGCCGGGCAGGACCTCCTCCAACACCATCGCCCCGGCCTCCACGTCGGTGGACAGTACGGCCGGTACCCGACCCGATGGCGCGAACACGCGCAGCATCTCCACTTGCTTGGCCAACAGTGCCCGATCCGGACTGAGTTTGAGAACCGCCGGCGTTCCGTCAGGCCATTGGCACCGCATGACAAGAGAGGAGGCTCCACTCTCGAACAGCTCACCGAGCACGAGTCCCCACCGGGAGGCCAGCCGCCCCGCGAGAATCGGGATCTCAGCGAGCCACCCCTCGGCCTCGGAACCGAATCGACCCACCAACCGCGCGCTCACGTCGCCCATGTCCACCAGCGGTAGTGTGCACCCGCATGGGCCGCGCGTCCCAACTGTTTTGGTCAACGAGACGTCACCGTGCTCAGGTCGACGGGGGCCGGGGTGACCCGAGGATCCTGAAGCCACGGACCCTCCCTGTCCACCACCCCCGGCGCAGCGCGACCCCGCAGCCGAGGGCGAACAGCGCCACGGCGTACGCGGTGGTCACCGGGTCGAAGCCGACTACCACCACCACACCGAGGCAGCAGGCCAGCAGCCTGCCGAAGGTCCGCGCGGTCCTGGTCGCCGCCACTCTGGCGAACACGACCGCGGACAGGATGTAGAGCAGGAAGAAGTTCTGCCCGGCGACGCGGAACATCGTCCTCGGCGAGAGGAAGCCCGCCGCGGACACGCCGACGACCAGCAGGAACAACGCGGTGGCCGCGACGACGGCGCGGCGCGGGGTGGCGCCGCCCCCGGACAGGACCGACAGCGGCCTGGGTAAGACGCCCGTACCGGCACTGGAGAAGATCAGCCGCGAGGCACCCCACATGGCGCCGACGAGATTTGCCGCCAGGATGAGCACCCCGAGCACGGAGACCAGGGACGCGGCGGTCGGCGAGATTGCGACGCGGAACAGCTCGGCGATGGGCGCGGTTTCGGTACGCGGGGAAGCCGGGTCCAGCACCGCCTGCACGCCTGCCGCGAGCAGCAGGTACACGCCGACCACGATGACGAAGCTGAGCCCGACCACCCGAGGGAAGTCCCGCCGCGGATCGCGGTACTCCCCGACGGTGAACGCGACGATCTCCCACCCGGTGAATCCGAAGAAGACGATGCCCACCACGGCGAAGGCCGCGCTCCAGCCCTCGACACCCAGGTCCGGTGCGGTGAACTCGGCCACCGGGCTGGACAGACCCACCACCCCGACCGCGGCCAGCGCGAGGGTCAGCACCGTCGCCAGCACGGCCTGCACCCTCGAGGACAGCACGCCACCGCCGAGCAGCACCCCGGCCCCGAGCAGCAGCAGGGCGATCGCGCCGATCCAGGCGGAACTCGCCGGCCAGCCGAACACCGCGGCGAGGTAGGCGCCACCGCTGAGGGCGATCGCCGGCATACCGAGGCCGAAAGTGCCGATCAACACGACCTCGACACCCGCGGCGCCGACCCTCCCGAACGTGGCCCGCACGAAACCGGCGACGCCACCCGCGGAGGGGTAGGTGGCTCCGAGCCTGGCGAAGACCGCGAGCAGCGGAACGGTGATCAACACCGCCAGCAGCCAGCCGAGGAAGGCACTGTTCCCGGCTTCCCGCAACGCGGCACCGGGCAGCGCCAGTACCCCACCGCCGATGACGGTGGTGATCGCCAGCGCGACCGCGGGCCCGAGACCGAGATGGCGGGTCAGCTCCGCGGGAGCTTCGGCGGCCACCAGCTGGCTGCTGGACTCCCCGGATCGCATGGGGCCGACCCTGGCACGGAAAGACAATTCAGAGAAGCGACAAGTTCTTAGTGGAACACGGTAGCGTTGCTTACATGAATTTCGACCGGCTCCAGGTGTTGCACGCGGTCGCGATCCACGGCTCGGTCAGCGCCGCGGCCGCGGCGCTGACGATGACGCCGTCGGCCGCCTCCCAGCAACTGGCCAAGCTCGAGCGTGAGGTCGGGCAGAAGCTCCTCGAACGGGAGGGCCGCGGGGTCCGGCTCACCGACGCCGCCTCCCGCCTCGCCGAGCACGCCGAGCGCATCCTGACCCTGGCGGAGGAAGCGAAAGCCGACCTCCAGGGCCGCCACGGAGCGGTGTTCGGAACGCTCGGTATCGCCGCGTTCGCCACCGCGGCGCGCGGCCTGGTTCCGCGGGTGATGACCGAGCTCAGGCGGACGTACCCGGAACTCACGGTGCACCTGCACGAGCGGGAGCCCGGGGACGCCATCGCGCTGGTGGACCGGGGAACCGTGGACATCGCCGTCGCGCAGGACTGGTCGCCGACGCCGTTGACGTTACCGGCGAACCTGACCAGGACGATGCTGTTCGAGGACCACGCCGACCTGGCGCTTCCGCTCGACCATCCGCTCGCCACCCGCGACGTGGTGGAACTCGGCGAGATCGCCGGGGAAGGCTGGATCAGTTGGCCGCACGGATCACTCTGCCACGAATGGCTCGTCCGGACCGTGCGGCACAGCGGCGTGGAGCCGCGGATCGCGCACACCGTGGCCGAACACCCCACCCAGCTCGCGCTGGTCGCCGACGGTCACGGCGTGGGGATCGTGCCGCGTCTCGGCCGTGGCCCGGTGCCCAGCGGCGTGCGCCTCGTGCCGACCCGACCCGCGCTGACCCGCCAGATCTACGCCGTGTGGCGGTCCGGAGCCAGCCGCAGACCGTCGATCACGGCGGCGCTGCGGGCACTCGGCAGGCCGGGGACGGCCCCTGGCGAGCACACGGGCGCGAATGACCGCGCTGGTTCCGGCGATCGGGCGGCCTGCTGAGCGCCGAGCCACCTGGCGTTCCTGATCAATGAACCGCCACGAGCCGTTCTGCGGACAGCCCATTGACCTCCACCTAAGTTGAGGTAGCAGGCTTACTCGTATGACCTTCACCGAGACCGAGCACCGGTACCTCGCCGAGCAGGCACTGGGCAGGCTGGCCACCATCGGCACCACCGGTACGCCGCAGAACAACCCGCTCACCTACCGGGTGAACACGGACACCGGAACCATCGACATCGGTGGTCCCCACCTCAGCGAGTCCCAGAAGTACCGCAACGTCCAGGCGAACCCACAGGTATCCCTTGTCGTCGACGACATCACCGCCGAACCGGTGGGCCCCGGCGGCCAACGCGGGCGTGGCATCGAGATTCGCGGCGTCGCCGAGATCCTGCACGGCGTGCCACCGCTGATGGAGGGCTTCAGCGACGAGTTGCTGCGCATCCACCCTCGGCGGATCGTGGCCTGGAACCTGGACGGGCCGGGGCCCAACGCCCGCGACGTCCGTACGGGAACGGCCAACACGCGGACGTAGACGGCAAACTCGCGGATGTGGGCGGCAAACACGGCTCGACCGGGGCGCGGGTCGGGTGTCGGTGGGGTGTGGGACTCTCGCTCCATGCGGATTGCGACCTGGAACGTGAACTCCATCGGCGCCCGGCTACCCCGGCTGCGTGCCTGGCTCGAATCAGCGGCACCGGACGTGCTGTGCGTGCAGGAACTCAAATGCGCCGATGACGCGTTCCCGCGGGAACAGCTGGCGGAGCTCGGCTACGAATCCGCCAGCTACGGGCTCGGCCGGTGGAACGGGGTGGCGGTGCTGTCCAGGATCGGGATCGAGGACGTGACCCGCGGGCTGGTCGACGAGCCACGGTACGAGGAGGCCACCGAACCCAGGGCGATCGGCGCGACCTGCGGCGGGGTGCGGGTGTGGTCGGTCTACGTGCCGAACGGGCGCGAGCCGGAACACCCGCACTACCAGTACAAGCTACGTTGGCTGGAGGCGCTGCGCGCGACCGTGGCCGCCGAGACGGCGGCGACGGACAAGCCGTTCGCGGTGCTGGGCGACTTCAACATCGCCCCCACCGACACCGATGTCTGGGACATCTCGCTGTTCGCCGACTCGACCCACGTCACCGAGGCCGAGCGTAAAGCCCTCGCCGTGCTGCGCGACGCCGGGCTCACCGATGTGCTGCCCCGGCCGCTGAAGTACGACCACCCCTACACCTACTGGGACTACCGAGCACTCGCCTTCCCGAAGAACCGCGGTATGCGCATCGACCTGGTCTACGCCGACGCCACGTTCGGGGCCGCGGTCGGCGACGCCTACGTCGACCGCGAGGAACGCAAGGGCAAGGGCTCATCCGACCACGCCCCGGTGGTCGTGGACCTGGAGTTGTAGCCCGTCGCTACTCGCCGCGGGCCTGCTTGTGCAGGCGGCGCAGGGTGCGCACGGCCAGTACAGCCCGTTCCCGATCCACCGCCTGCACGGCGACCACCGAGTAGTACTCGTCGTCCGGCAGCTCCAGCCGGGCGAACGAGGCGCCGTCCGGGAAGCTCACCGACAGCACCTCCGCCCAGGAGAACCGCCGGGTGGTGAACACGTTGCGCACCTCGATGCCCTCGGTGTCGGCGCGCACCCGTGGCCGGGTGAACAGCATCGTCGCGCCGGCGAGCAGGATCCCGATGCCGATCATCGCGACCTGGTCGCTGGCCTGGAAGATCACGCCGGTGTCGGAGTCGCGCAGCAGCATCGCCACCGTGACGAACACGGCCAGCAGCACGACCGCCAGCGGGGTACACATCCAGACCACCCGCCGCGGGCGGAAAAGCACCTGATCCTCGGTCACGGTCGCCACCATCTACACGAAACCCCGCTCATTCCACGGCTGGCGCAGCCCACGCAGTACCTGCGCGGTGTCCAGCGCCGCGACGGTCGCCTCCCTGCCCTTGTCCTCGACGGACTCCGGAAGGCCGGCCCGTTCCAGCGCCTGCTGCTCGGTGTCACAGGTCAGCACGCCGTTGCCGACCGGCGTGCTCTCGTCCAGCGCCACCCTGGTCAGCCCGGCCGTCACCGCGTCGCACACATACTCGAAATGCGGGGTGCCACCCCGAACGACCACCCCGAGCGCCACCACGGCGTCATGGGTGCGGGCCAGCGACTGCGTCACCACCGGCAGTTCGACCGCGCCCGCCACCCGGACCACGGTCGGTTCCTCGGCGAGTTCGGCCGCGCGCGCCGCCTTCAGCGCGTTGTCCAGCAGGCTGTCGGTGATCCGCGGGTGCCAGCGGGTCACCGCGATCGCCAACCGCAGTCCCGCGCAGTCGGCGAGGTCCGGCTCGGTCTCCGGCCGCCCTGCACCGCTCATGCCCCGGCTCCTTCTCGCTCGGCGTCGCCCGCGGAACTCACGCCTCGGCTCCTACTCCCTGCGCTCCTCGGCCCGCGGGCCGGACCTGCGATGCTCGCTCGGCGTCGCCCGCGGAACTCACGCCTCGGCTCCTTCTCGCTGCGCTCCTCGGCCCGCGGGCCGGACCTGCGATGCTCGCTCGGCGTCGCCCGCGGAACTCATGCCTTGGCTCCTTCTCGCTGCGCTCCTCGGCCCGCGGGCCGGACCTGCGATGCTCGCTCGGCGTCGCCCGCGGAACTCACGCCGGCCCACCATTGCGTAGCTCACCCATCTCCGCACCGACGTCATCGACGTGTTCGAGCTGGGCCAGCTCATGTCCCATCCGGTCCCGCTTGGTCTGCAGGTACCGCAGGTTCTCCGGGTTGGGTGAGATCGGCAGCGGGACCCTGCCTGCGATCCGCAGGCCGTAGCCCTCCAGCCCGACCCGCTTGGCCGGGTTGTTGGTGAGCAGCCGCATCGACCGCACCCCGAGGTCGCACAGGATCTGCGCGCCGGTGCCGTAGTCCCGCGCGTCGGCGGGCACGCCGAGGGCCAGGTTGGCGTCCACGGTGTCCGCGCCGTCGTCCTGCAGTTGGTAGGCCTGCAGCTTGTGCAGCAGGCCGATACCGCGACCCTCGTGCCCGCGGATGTAGAGCACGACCCCCCGCCCCTCGGCGGCGACCACCCGCAGCGCGGCCTCCAGCTGCGGGCCGCAGTCGCAGCGCAGCGAGCCGAACACATCCCCGGTCAGGCACTCCGAGTGCACCCGGACCAGGATGTTCTCCCCGTCGCCGATGTCGCCGTACACGAAGGCGATGTGCTCGATCCCGTCCAGCAGGCTGTCATAGCCGACCGCCCGGAAGGTGCCGGCGGAGAGCGGGATCCGGGCCTCGGCCACCCGCTCGACCTGGCTCTCGGTACGCCGCCGGTAGGCGATCAGGTCGGCGATGGTGATCAGCCGCAGATCGTGGTCGGCGGCGAAGACCTCCAGCTCGTCCCGGCGGGCCATATCGCCCTCGTCCTTCTGCGAGACGATCTCGCAGAGCACCCCGGCGGGGGCCAGCCCGGCCAGCCGGGCGAGGTCCACGGCGGCCTCCGTGTGCCCCGGCCTGCGCAGCACGCCACCGTCCTTGGCGCGCAGCGGGACGACGTGCCCTGGCCTGCGGAAGTCACCCGCGGTGGACTTCGGGTCGGCCAGCAGCCGGATGGTGTGGCAGCGGTCGGCGGCCGAGATCCCGGTGGTGATGCCGTCGGCCGCGTCCACGGTGACGGTGTACGCGGTCCCGCGCTGGTCCTGGTTCGAGTGGTACATCGGCGGCAGGTCGAGCCGGTCGCAGTCCGGACCGGTGAGCGAGGTGCACACGTAGCCGGAGGTGTAGCGGACCATGAACGCCAGCAGCTCGGGTGTGGCTTTCTCCGCCGCGAAGATCAGGTCGCCCTCGTTCTCCCGGTCCTCGTCGTCCACCACGATGACCGGCCGGCCGGCCTTGATGTCCGCGATGGCCAGGTCGATATCCCCCGGGTCCCCTTCGGCGCCCACCTCCGCCGGCTCCGCGACCGAATCCACTGTCTCACTCATGACCATTCCTCCGTACCCCCATGATGCTCCTTGGCCTGGCCGGGTAGGTGTGCGGAGGCCAGTTTCTCAACGTACTTCGCCAGTACGTCTACTTCGAGGTTGACCAGATCGCCCGGCTCGCGCCGGCCCAGCGTGGTGAGCTCGAGGGTGGTCGGGATGAGTGCCACCTGAAACTCCTCGGCCGAGGTGGCAGCCACGGTCAGCGACACGCCGTCCACCGCGATCGAACCCTTCTGCACCAGGTACCTGGACAGCGCGGGCGGCATGGCGAAGGTGGCGAGGCCCTGCGGGTCCCGGGTAAGGAACACCCCTGTCCCGTCCACGTGCCCCTGCATGATGTGGCCCCCCAGCCGCTCCCCGACGGCCGTCGCCCGCTCCAGGTTCACCCGATCCCCCACCTGCACCTTCGCCATGCCGGAACGCTGCAACGTCTCGTCCACCACGTCGACGCCGAACTCGCCCCCGGCCACGTCGACCACGGTCAGGCACACCCCGTTCACGGCGATGGAGTCCCCGTGCGCCGCGTCCTCGGTCACCCGAGGCCCGCGTACCGTCATCCGCGCCGCGTTCGGTAGCTGCTCGACGCCGGTAACCTCGCCGAGCTCCTCGACAATGCCGGTGAACACCAAACTACTCCTCTCCGGCGCGGGCCGGTACGGCGGAGATCCGCACGTCTTTTCCACTCATGGTGACCCCTTCGACCGCCCAGCGGTGTGCTTCGGTGATGGTCGACACGCCCGCGTCGCCGAGTGCCGTCGGACCCGCGCCGAGCAGGGCAGGCGCGACGAAGGCGAGGATCCGGTCGATCCGGCCCGCCGCGGCGAATCCGCCGGCCAGTCGCGGCCCGCCTTCCAGCAGCACATCCACCGCCCCGCGCTCGGCGAGCTCGGCGAGCACCACATCCGGGTCGCGGGTACGCAGCATCGCCGTCGGGGCCACCGCGTCCAGCACCCGCGCGCCGTCCGGGACCGTGCCGGTGCCGACCACGACCCGCAGCGGCTGGTGATCGGCCTGGTGGCCGCCGGGGGTGCGCGCGGTGAGCGCGGGGTCGTCGGCGCGCACCGTGCCGGTGCCGACCACGATCGCGTCGGCCTTGGCCCGCACGGCGTGCACCTCGGTCCTGGACTCCGGGCAGGAGATCCACCTGCTGGTCCCGTCGGCCGCGGCGGCCCTCCCATCGAGGGTGGCCGCGTACTTCCAGGTCACATGTGGCCGCCCGGTGCGCGCGTAGTGCAGCCAGGCACGCAGCGGACCCGCCTCGACCTCGCCGGCCAGCAGGCCACCCTCGGCCTCCACCCCGGCGGCGTGCAGGGCCTTCGCCCCGCCCCCGGCGACCGGGCCGGGGTCGGCGACGGCGTAGTGCACGGCACGCACCCCGGCCGCGACCAACGCGTCCGCGCAGGGCGGAGTGCGCCCGTGGTGCGCGCAGGGCTCGAGCGTCACCACCGCGGTCCCGCCCAGCGCGCGCAGCCCGGCATGCCGCAGCGCGACCACCTCGGCGTGCGGACCGCCGGGCGGCTGGGTGGCGCCCTGCCCGGCCACGACCCCCTTCTCGTCCAGGATCACCGCCCCGACCGGTGGGTTCGGGCTGGTCCAGCCGCGTGCCGACTCGCTCAGCGCGATGGCGGTCCGCATGGCCCGCTCCAGCCGCGCACGTTCGTTCATCGCCCCGGCGTCCGTTCCTCAGCGCCCCGCGCGCGCGGCCTGCGTGCGCAGCGCCGCGACGGCGCGGCCGGGGTCCTCGGCGCCGTAGACGGCCGATCCGGCCACGAAGCAGTCCACTCCGGCCTCGGCCGCCCGCTCGATGGTCTCGGTGTTGATCCCGCCGTCGATCTCCACCAGGACCCGCAGGTGCCCGGTGTCCACCAGCCGCCGCGCGGTGCGCACCTTCGCCAGCACCTCCGGGATGAAGGACTGCCCGCCGAATCCGGGCTCCACGGACATCACCAGCAGGGTGTCGTAGTGCTTCAGCACCTCGAGGTGGTCCTCGAGCGGGGTGTCCGGCTTGATCGACAGTCCCGCCTTGGCGCCCGCCGCACGCAGGTCCTTGGCGAGGCGGACCGGGTCATGCGCGGCCTCCGCGTGCACCGTCACGTTGTACGCGCCGGCCTCGGCGTAGCCCGGCGCCCACCGATCCGGGTCGTCGATCATCAGGTGGCAGTCCAGTGGCACGTCGCTGGCCTGCAACAACGCTCGTACAACCGGCAACCCGAGGGTCAGGTTGGGGACGAAATGCCCGTCCATGACGTCCACGTGCACCCAGTCCGCCCGCTCCTCCCCGGTGCCGGCGACAGCGGTGATCTCCTCGCCGAGGCGGGCGAAGTCGGCGGAAAGGATGCTCGGTGCGATCAGTGGTCGATGGGACACGGCCGCAACCTACCAAGACCGCCCCCGCCAGGAGGTGAGCAGGCGCTCAACCGCGCGGGCGCTCCCCCAGGACAGGCTGACCCCCTCCCCGCCGTGCCCGTAGTTGTGTACCACTCTCGCCGACCCGACTCGCTCCTCCTCCAGCCGGGCGGCCTCCCGCCCCGGCCGCAACCCGACCAGGTGGCCGAGCACCTCCGCTTCGGCGAATCGCGGCTCGATCCGCGCGCACCGGCGCAGGATCCCCTCCGCGACCTCCGGGTCCGGCTCGAGACTCCAGTCGCCCGGCTGGCTGACCCCTGCCAGCAGCACCCGATCGCCATGCGGGAAGAAGCCGGTCCACTCGGTGGAATCCACGGCCTCGATGTAGAAGTGCTCGACGCCGGGGTTGCGCACCACCACGTGCTGGCCGCGCACCGGCCGCACCCGCGGGTCGCCTGCCAGCCGCCCTGCGGCCACCCCGGTGCAGTTGACCACCACCGGCGCCGCGGCGGCCGCCTCGGCAAGGTCACCCACCGCCCGCCGCCGCAGCTCCGCACCGGCCTCCGCCAGGCGGGTGCCAAGAAAGTCCAGGTAAACCGGCAAGTCGATCATCGGAACCCGGGCCCACAGACCGGTGCGCATGCCGGGTGGAAGCTCATCCGGGCGACACGGCCGCATCTCGGGCAGTTCGGCGGCCCACACGGGTTGCTCGTCCGAAAGGTCGGACACCTCGAGTCCCCACTCCGGATGCACCCCGGTGCCCTCCCGCCCGGCCAACGCGGACAGCTCGGCGAGGGTGACCCGGCTCCACTCGAGATCACGTGGAGTGAGCCCGGGTACCCACACCCCACTGGCCACCGCCGAGGTGGTTTCGGCGGGCAGCCGCTCGGCCCACACCCGCACCCGGTGCCCGGCTTCGGCGAGACATACGGCAGTACTCAGCCCGATCACGCCGGCGCCGAGTACCAGCACGTCGGGACGGGTTGCGCCGGCAGGTTGACCGGCAGATCGACCGCGCATGCGGCCACGCTATCGAAGGGTGTACGCACCGCAGTTGGGAAACGGACACCATCGCGTTACCGGGAGATGTGCCACACACACCGTGGACCCCGACCCGACTGTGCAGCACGCACAACTGCGCGCGGGCGGGCGCTCCTACCGTGGACGGAACGGTTACGGAGAGGAGTCCGCCGACATGGGCCGGTACCGAGCGTCCTTCGACATCGGCGGCACCTTCACCGATGTGATCGCCTACGACGAGGAAACCGGACACTACGTCGCGGGCAAAGCCGCGACAACCCCGGAGGACCTCACCGAAGGCGTCTTCACCGCGCTCGACTCGGTCATCGACTCGGCGGGGGACATCTCCTTTGCCGTGCACGGCACCACCCAGGGCCTGAACACGCTGCTGCAGCGGCGCGGTCCCCGGGTACTCCTGCTGGCCACCGCGGGCGCGGGGGACACGTACCACATCGCGCGGGGGCCGCGGACCCGCCTGTACGACCTGCACTACCGCAAGCCGGAGCCGCTGGTCCCGTTGCGGGACATCGTCGAGGTCGGCGGGCGGATCGGCGCCGCGGGCGAGGAGCTCGACCCGCTGGACGAGGCGGCCGTGCGCGCCGCCGCCCGCCGGTACCGCACGGAAGGGTTCGGCGCGATCGCGGTCGGCTACCTGTTCAGCTACGCCAACCCGGCACATGAGCGGCGCACCAGGGAGATCCTGCGCGAGGAGCTGGGCGACGAGGTCACCATCTCCCTCTCGCACGAGGCCGCGAAGGAGTGGCGCGAGTACGAGCGCACCTCCTCGGCCGTGCTGGAGGCCTACACCGGCCCGGTCACCCAGCGGTACCTCGCCAGCCTGGGGTCCGACCTGCGCGAGCGCGGCCTTTCCGTGCCGCTGCACGTGATGCAGTCCTCCGGCGGCATTCTCACCGCCGAGTCCGCACGCGACCATCCCTTGCAGACACTGCTGTCCGGTCCGGTCGGCGGCACCATGGGTGGTGTCGCGCTCGCCGAGCACCGCGGGCGGCGCAACCTGATCTGCGTGGACATGGGGGGCACCTCCTTCGACGTGTCCCTGGTGATCGACGGCCGGCCGGACATCTCGGCCGAGGCCAAGATCGAGGGCCTGCCCATGTTGATGAGCGTGGTGAACATCCACACCGTCGGCGCGGGCGGCGGGTCCACGGCGTGGATCGAGGCGGGGGGCCTGCGGGTCGGGCCGCAGTCGGCCGGTGCCCATCCCGGGCCCGCGTGCTACGGCCGCGGCGGCACCGAACCCACGGTGACCGACGCGAACCTGGTACTCGGCCGGATCATCCCGGAATGGTTCGCCGGCGGGGAGCTCGCGCTGGACGCCGCGTCGGCCGAGGTCGCGATCACCCAGCTCGGCGAGCGGCTCGGGCTGGATCCGGTGCCGATGGCCGAGGGCATGTGCGACGTGGCCAACGCCAAGATGGCGCAGGCGATCCGCACGATCACCGTGTCCCGCGGAGTCGAGCCGCGCGAGTTCGACCTGGTCGCCTTCGGCGGCGCCGGGCCGATGCACGCCGCCTTCATCGCCCGTGAGCTGGGCATCAGCGACATCATCGTGCCGCGGTTCCCCGGCGCCTTCTCCGCCTGGGGCATGCTGCAGGCCGAGATCCGCAAGGACTTCTCCGAGCCGTACTTCTACCGGGACGCCGACCTGGACACCGGGCACATGGCCGTGCAGTTGCACGCCATGGCCGAGCGGGCGCTGCGATCACTGGACAGCGAGGGCGTCCCGGAGGCCAACCGTCGCGTCGCGCATGCCGTGGATGTGCGGTACGTGGAGCAGGAGTACACCCTCACCGTCGACCTGATCGACGCCGGCGAGCCGCGCAGGGAGGACTTCCGCGAGGTGCTCGCCAAGCGGTTCGGGCAGTTGCACGAGACCCGCTACGGCCACGCCAACCCGGGCGCCCCGATCGAGCTGGTGGTGCTGCGTACCACGGCGCTCGGTGATCTCGGGCGCGCCGAGACCGAACGGTTCCAGCCGATGAGCAGGCACGGAGTCCCGTACCGGGCGCGCGAGGCCGTGTTCAACGGCGAGAAGCAGTACGCCGCCGTGGTCCGCAGGGAGGACCTGGCCGCTGGGCACCGGCTGGACGGGCCGGCCGTGGTGGTCGAGGCCACCGCGACCACGGTGGTTCCACCCGGATGGAGCCTTTCGGTCGACTCCGTCGGTTCGCTCGTCGTGCGAGACAGGGAGCAGCAATGACCAGGCAGCACACCGCGGACCCGGTCGTCGTGGAGATCATCCGCAACGCGCTGTCCTCGGCGGCCGAGGACATGAACGCCACGCTGATCCGCTCGGCGTACACCCCGATCATCTACGAATGCGGTGACTGCGTGGTCGCCCTGCTGGACGACCGGCACCAGGTGCTCGGGCAGTCCGCCGGGCTACCGATCTTCCTCGGCAATCTGGAGACCTGCACCAGGGCCACCGAGGAGAGGTTCGGCAGGGAGATCTGGCGACCGGGCGATGTGTGGATCCTGAACGACAGCTACCTCGGCGGCACGCATCTCAACGATGTCACCATTTTCGGCCCGGTGTTCGTCGGTGCGGAACTGGTCGGGTTCACCGCCACCCGCGCGCACTGGATCGACGTCGGTTCCAAGGATCCCGGCGGGTCGATGGATTCGGTGAACATCTTCCAGGAAGGGCTGCGCCTCGGACCGCAGAAGCTGATCGACGGTGGCGCCGAGGTGCACGGGGTGATCGACACGATCGCCACCAACGTGCGCTTCCCTTACCCCACCACCGGCGACATGCACGCGATGATCGCCACCATCCGAATGGGACAGAACCGGCTGGCCGAGATCGTGCAACGCTGGGGACTGGACACCCTGCGCGCCGCGCGAGACGAGATCTTCGCGCAGACCGAACGGATCGAGCGCGAGGTGATCGACGGCATCCCGGACGGGATCTACCACGCCGAGGGATTCCTGGACAACGACGGGATCGAGCTGGACAAACCGATCCCGGTGAAGTTGCGGATCACGGTGTGCGGGGACAACATCGAGTTCGACGTCACCGAGTCCGCCGACCAGGCCGAGGGACCGGTGAACTGCGGCACCGCACAGGCGGTCGCAGCCTGCCGGGTGGGCTACAAGCTACTGGTGAGCCCGGACGTGCCGGGCAACGGCGGCTCCTTCCGGCCGCTGACCGTGCAGGTGCGCGAGGGCTCGGTGTTCGGCGCGCAAGCACCCGCCGCCTGCCAGTGGTACTTCTCCCACCTCGGCCTGCTGATCGATCTGGTCGCCAGGGCACTCGCGCCGGCGATGCCGGAGAAGGTGGCCGGAGCCAGCCACGGCGACTCGATGATCGCGCTGTTCGCCGGGCACGACCCGCGTACCGGCAGGGATTACGTGAGCCTGGAGGCAACTCTGGGCGGCTGGGGCGCGTGGCAGGGCTCGGACGGGGAGAGCGCACTGATCAACAACGTGAACGGCTCGCTGAAGGACCTGCCGATCGAGGTGGTGGAGACCTGCTACCCGATGCGGGTGATCGACTACCGGATCAGAACGGACTCCGGGGGCTCCGGCCGCTGGCGTGGTGGCAACGGGGTTGTCCGGGAGTACGTTGTGCAGCACGACTGCACGGTCTCGCTGTGGTTCGAACGCTCGGTGACCCCGGCGTGGGGCCTTTTCGGCGGGCAGGAGGCCAAACCCCCCGAGGTGACCATCAACCCGGGTCGGGCGGACGAGCGCAGAATGCTCAAATGCAACGGTTACCGGCTACGTGCCGGTGACGTGGTTCGCTGCATGACCGGTGGCGGGGGTGGCTTCGGCGACCCGTGGGAGCGCGACTCCGCCGCCGTGCAGGCGGACGTCGCCGATCGGCTCATCTCCGCCGAGCAGGCGACCGAGGAATACGGCGTGCCCATCGAAGCAGGCCCGGAACCGACGCACTCACCGCGTGGTGAGTCCGAGTAACCAGCGATGTGACGACTTGACCACTCTCGAACTCGACGATCTGCTGAACGAGATGCGCGGACGCCACTGGGCGTTCCACTACTTCGGGCTGCGCGACGACCCGAAGGCGATCGGCGCGGTGTACGACTGGAGTACCTGCGCCGACGTGGTGATCCTGCGGGATGAGGACGACGCCACCGCGTTCCGGGTTCCGACGTTCCCGGACACCGATGTGTTCGCACCGGAAATGGTGTCCTGGCAGTACCACGCGGCGGCGATCTGGACGCTGCGCGCCGTGCTGACCCTGCCCCGGCCCGGTGCGCCCGGCGCACCGATCGGCCTGCTCGCACCCGCGGAGAAATGCACCGTACCCCAGGACTGGCGCCGCCCCATGACTGTTCACCCCTGAACATTTCGCCACGGGGGATTCATCACCGTATCGGCCTGGTTTCCGCGTTACCACGCCGATTCTCGCCACATTTCTTTAGCGCCGCAACTGCCCGAGCGTGCTCGCACTCCGTCCTGTCCACTATGGACATGGCCGGCCGAGACCGGCAGGCGACGCCGCTCCATCATCACCCGATTGTGACTCGAACATACGGTCGAGTATACGGTATGGTGAAGCCGTGAGCAGGAGTTTCGGCATCGACACCTCCCGCATGGGCGAGGAGGAACTACTGGCCGCGCTGGGCGGCCGCACCACCGCCGGGCGGCGGGGGTATCGGGATGTGGCCGTGTTGGCGCGGGAGATCCTGCGCATCAACGCTTATGACGCCCGGCAACGGGTGGCCCACGCCCGGGCAGTGGTGGCCCGGCACGGCCCCACCGGTACCCCGCTGAAGCCGGACCTGCCCGAGGTGGGTGCCGCCGTGGCGGAGGGCGCGATCGGGCCCGAACATGAGGAGGCCATCCGCGCCACCATGGCCAGGTTTCCGCGGCCGGTGAGCCTGCCCGACCGGGAACACGCCGAGGCGCTGCTGACCACAGCCGCCCGGGAATACGAACCCCACACCGTGACCGCGCTGGGGCGAGAGATCGTGGCCCGCCTGAACCAGGACGGAAACCCACCCACCGAACACCACCTGACGCGGCCCACCCGGTTTCTGGACTGGCGCGACACCCAAGGTGGACGCCTACGCGGCACCTTCGAGTTGGATGCCGAGACCGCGGCGTTGGTGACCGGCCTGATCGAACCCCGCGCCAAGCCCCACAGCAGCCCCGAGGAACCCGACCGGCGCAGCAAACACCAGCGGCAAGGCGACGCGTCCGCCGACATGCTCCGGGCCGCGGCCCGATGCCCGGACGACGGACCCACCGAACCCGGCGAACCCGTCACCGTCATGGTCTCGATCACCCCGGACGACCTCAAACACGGCACCGGCCACGGGCTCCTGCACGGGCAGGAATCGCACTCCGCCACCCAGATCCGGCGCATAGCCTGCGATACCTACGTGGCGCCCGCCCTACTGGGCAGCACCGGCGAGATCCTGAACATCGGGCAGAAACACCGCACCATCCCCCTCACCATCCGCCGAGCCCTGATCCTGCGAGACAACGGGTGCACGTTCCCCGACCACCGCCGCAAACCCAAACAATGCCAAGCACACCTGATCTTCCGGGCCAACGGTGGCCCGACCGCACTACACAACCTGACACTGCTATACCCCCATCATCACCACAACCTGATCCACCACACCGAATGGCACATCCGCATCCGCAACGGACTCCCCGAATTCATCCCACCCACCTTCCTGCACCCGAAACGAAAACCCAGACGCAACCTCCTCCACCGCGCTGAGGTCAACGATTCCCAGTCGCCCGCGCCGTAGGTGATCGGGCCGGTCAAGGGGAACCTCTCGGTGGTCGTCCGAACTCAGCAGCGGTACAGCGAACTCGGATGCACCACCTGGCAGTATCGCACGTGCAGATGGTTGTCGTGGTTGGCGTAGTGGGTGGTCAGTCCTTCCCGGATCAGCTCAGGGTCGTTGAACAGGATGAGCTTGACGTGCCCGGGAGCGCTCGCCCGGATCCGCTGCACCAGTTTCCTCGTCGCGGCCCGGTTATAGGTCGAGGAACGCCAGGTGATCCGGCCGGCCGTGCATTGCGCCGAGTCGGAACGGATCGGCCAGACGTCGACGTCCAGCCCGACCTGGTGGCTGGAGTGCCCGCTGAGGCTCCCGCCGTGCTCCCGGGAGATATCGCCGAGCGGAACCCGCCCCTGCCCGGTGTCACCGAACCGGCGCGCGGCCTCCTCGAGTTGACCGACGGCGGCGCCGGTGCCCCAGTTCACCCTGCCGTTGCCGTCCGGATCCTGATCGCACAGCCCGGCCGAGAAATCCGGGTAGTCGTAGTGCCACAACAGGTTCCGCCAGGTTACCGGTCCGGTGACGCCGTCGACGCCGATCCCCGCGTGGCGCTGGAAGTCCAGCACCGCCGAACGGGTGGCGGAATCGTAACCGCCGGAAACGGCCAGGCCCGCGTCGTCCTTCGCGTTGAGCTGCGCCTGCACGGCCCGTACCGCGTCCCCCTGATCACCCTGCCGGATGGTCACGGTGAGCGCGCCCCAGGTGTTCGGCCCGACGATACCGTCCACCCCGAGCCCCTCCGCGGCCTGGAAGGCGCGGACCGCCTCCTCGGTGCCCGAACCGAACACCCCGTCCGCCTCGACCTGCTGCCGGTGCTGCCGCAGCAAATACTGCGCGGCCAGCACGTCCACCCCGCGGTTGCCCTTGCTCTGGGTGGGAACGAACGCGCCGGAAAACGCGTGTGCCTGCCCGGCAAGTACCACCGATCCGGTCAGCAGCAGCACCGTCATGGCAAGTCGAAACAACGCTCTCATGGATCGAGCACCTCCTCCGGTGCGGGCACGATAAGCACCGTCGGCGCTCGGGTTCCAGGATTGGTGCCGTCCTTCCGCCGGGCACATTCGAATGTTGGGAAAATGTCAGCGAATCGGGGCGCGTGCCGTTCACGGGAGGCGACCGACGCGCGGCAGGAATCGTCCGGTGCTCGCGGCGTATGCGCGGTAGGCATCGCCGTGCACGGCGATGAGGTAGGGCTCCTCCACCACGCGAACCTGAATCTGGATCGCGGCCACCAGACAGGCCAGGCCCGCCACCGCCACCGGGTTCGGCGCGAGCAGTAGCAGGCCGAGCGCCGCGCTGACCATGGCGGTGAAGATCGGGTTCCGGGCCAGCGCGAAGGCGCCCGCCGTGACCAGCGCGGTGACCTCCCGCTGGTCGACGCCGATTCGCCAGGAGGTACCCATGTTCCGCTGCGCGAGCAGGGTGGCGAGGATCCCGGCTCCGGCGAGCACCAGACCGACCACCGCCACCGCCTGGTGATCCAGGAAGGCAAGTGGCGCGAGCACACCGGCCAGCTGCACGGCCGGCCCGGCCGGCCCCAGGACCAGCGCGAGCGCGAACAGTGCCCCGCCCCACCATTCCGTCGACCCTGGCCGCCCGCGCACGCCCCGGAAGCCGGTCTCACCGGTGCGGCGGTACTGCTTCAGGCCGCGCAGCACGAAGGCGGCCAGCACGTACACGGCATACAACGTCAAGGCGACCGCGGCCACGGCCCACTCCCATCAAGATTCGGCTAACTGTTCAGCTCTTGCTGTTATATCATCCTCAGCTGTACTGTTCAGCCATGAGCGAGAGTAGCGAGCGCATGCGGCCGCCCGCCGTCGCCCAGCCGGACGGCTGTGCCGATGACCGCTGTGCCGATGACCGCTGTGCCCCGCGGGAGGCGGTGCGCACGGCCGCACTGTCCCGGCGGGTGCGGCTGCTGGTGGCCGCGACCATCACCTACAACCTCATCGAGTCCGTGGTCGCGATCTCCGCGGGGGCGGTGGCGGGCTCGACCGCGCTGATCGGATTCGGCCTGGACTCGGTGATCGAGGTAGCCTCCGCCACGGCGGTCGCGTGGCAGTTCTCCGGGGCCGATCCGGCGGCTCGGGAGCGCACCGCGCTCAAGGTGATCGCGGTGTCCTTCTTCGCGCTGGCCGCCTACGTCACGTTCGAGTCGGTCCGCACGCTGGCCGGGTCGGCCACGGCAGAGCACTCGACCGTAGGGATCGTGCTGGCCGCCGTATCGCTGATCGTCATGCCGCTGCTGTCGCGGGCCCAGCGCAGCGCCGGGCGGGGACTCGGCTCGGCCAGCGCGGTCGCGGACTCGAAGCAGACGATGCTGTGCGCCTACCTGTCCGGGGTGCTGCTGGTCGGGCTGCTGGCGAACAGCCTGTTCGGCTGGTCCTGGGCCGATCCGATCGTCGCGCTGGTCATCGCGGCGGTGGCGGTCAAGGAGGGCCGCGAGGCCTGGCGCGGCAACCACTGCTGCTGAGCCGCACGACCGTCATGTCGACGCCATGAACGACGGCAGCCACCACTGCGACGTGCTCGTCGTCGGCGGCGGGTTGGCCGGGCTGACTGCCGCCACGCGGTTGGCCCGCGCCGGTGCCGACGTCCGGGTACTGGAAGCCGGTTCCCTGGCCGGCGGCCGGGTACACGGTGAACGTGTCGGGCACGGCACGCCGGACACCGGAGCGGAGTTCCTCGGGCGAGGGCATCGGGCCTTGCGAGCACTGCTGTCCGAGGTGGGCCTGCGAACCCGCCCCGCGGGGTTGGGCAGCGCGCCGATCCGGTGGCGGCTGCCCGACGGCGACCGGACCAGCCTCCTGGCTCCCGCACCGGCGGCGGAGCTACGGCGGCTTGACGCCGCGTGGTGGCGGCTGCGGTGCCAGGCTCTGGCGCTGGAGCCGGACAGGCCGTGGGACTCCCCGGGACACGTCGCCTCGACACCGTCAGTCTCGACGAATGGCTCGCCCTGCACGAGGTGGCCGGGCGGGGGCGAGAACTCACCGCGGCACTCGTCGAAGGGTTCGCCACCCGTCCGCTCGACGAGCTGTCCGCCGCGCACGCCGCCTGGTGGATTGCCGCCGCGGGAGGGCTGGTCGCCGTACCGCTGCCGGCCCTACGGCAACTGGCGCTCTCCCCGCCACCGTCCTCGGCCTTCCGATCCGCCATGCACGCCATGACGTACGGACGAGCCAGCAAGATCGTCGCCACCGTCACCGGCGACCCGCCGGTACGGCACCGAGCCGTGCTGGGTGCAGGCCCGTTGGCGATCGCGTGGCGGCACGGGTCCACCCTCGCCGGCATCGGTATCACCGACGACACCGCACCCGCGGCGCTGGCGAGCGATCTGGCCACCGCGTTCGGTCTCGATCCTGCCCAGCTCAACCATTCGGCCTGCACGAACTGGACCGAGCATCCGCATATCGGAGGTAGCCATCTGGTCCACACGCCCGGGCAACTCACCCAGCACGCGGCGGCCCTACGGTACGCCGACCGCCGTGCCAGAGTGCGCTACGCGGGGGCGGACTTCAGCGGCTGGCCCAACTCCATGGAGGGCGCCGTACGATCCGGGCAGGCGGCCGCGACCGGCCTGGTCAGTTCGCGCCGTGCCGGGTGGGCGCGCTGAGCCAGGCGTAGCTGGCCAGGTGCACGGCCAGCCGTTGCTCGGGAGCGTCGAGGTCGATGCCCGCGGCCCTGATCCGCTCCAGCCGGGCCCGTACCGTGTTGCGATGCAGGCCGAGCCGCTCGGCCGCCTGGCCGGTGGATCCGCCGCAGTCCAGCAACGCACCCAGCGTGGCGACCAGGGCGGGCCCGTCGGCGCCGCCGATCAGGCCGGCAAGCGCGACCTCGGCCACCGCGGCGACCTCGGCGGTCGGCAGGCAGGCCAGCACGACCCGGGGACCGAGCTCCTCGAACAGCTCCACCGCCCCGGCACCGCCGCGGATGGCCATCGCCGCGGCCAGTTCCGCCTCGCCGAGCGAGCGGCGCAGCCCGCCCAGCGCCTCGCCTCGGGCACCGACGCCTGCCGCCAGCGGCACCGGGCCGGTCGGCCGGTCCAGGTGCCGGCGCAGGGTGGCCGCGACGGCGGGGCAGTCCGCCTGTTCGCCGGTCCACCAACTCACCCAGCCGCGGCCGAGCGGCACCAGCGGCTGCTCGGGGAACGCCTCACGCCAGGTGGCGAGCACGCCGGGGGTCGCGGCCTCGACATCGGCGTCATCGGTCGCCGGTCGCAGGAACACCGCGACCTGCCCACCGTCGAGCCGCCAGCCCAGCTCCGCCGCGGCCTGCTCGGCGTCCTCGGTGGCCTGGTCGTCCTCGCCGTTCCCGGCGTCCGCCGCCTTCCCCGCGCCGCGCCCGAGCAGGCGCTCGAGCAACAACCGCTCCCTGGCGGCCTGCTGCGCCAGCAGCAGGCGGGACCTTGCGACCGAGGCGGCCAGCGGGGCCCGCGCCAAGCGCAGGATGGTCTGCACCACCTCGGCCCAGGAAGGCGACCACACAGCCAGCTTGGCGACGAGCACGGCCCACGGCCTGCCGTCCGGGCCCGGTACCGCCACCCGCACCTGCCGCGAGCCGGAACGGGTGGCAGTCGCCTGCCCCACCAGCGGATGCCCGTCCTCGGTCCGCAGTGCCACGCTCACCCCCGGCACCTCCGCGTTGATCACGCCGACGATGCCGCGCGGGGTGGAACGCTCCCCGAACAGGACCGCGCACCGGGAAGTCAGCTGGGCCCGTGCCGCCTCGGGGCTGGCGATCGCGGCGGCCAGTTCCAGCGCGTACCCGGCCGGGTCCTGGTCCACCACGAACAGTGGCAGCCGCAACCGCTCGGCGAGCAGCACGGTGGATCGGGTCTCGGCGACCCCCGCGGGTGCGACCACGCAGGATGCCGTGCGCTCCCATGCCAGGCGCAGCGCGGACTCCACCGCCCAGATCCCGTGCGCCGCGGCATGGTGCACCACCACCGCGGAGTTCGGCTGGCACTGCCGAACCTGGTCCAGCTCGCTGACCAGGGTGACCGCGGAGACCTGCTGGTCGATGTTGCCGTTCACCAGCGCACGTGCCTTGCCGAGCGGGCCGTAGCGGACCAGCTCGGCGACCGTCAGGACCTCGGGTACCCGGATCCGGCTCGTACTCACGACGTGGGTTTCCTCCCTGGGTGCTGGACCGGGAAACCGAAGGCGCGCGGTCCCGCCAGTGCCAGGCCTTCCGCACTGTGCCACACCGGCGCGGCGGGCACGACCAGCACGTCCACGTGGTCGCCGATCGCCACCCGCTCCAAACCGATGATCCGCACCTCCTGCCGGTCGAGCAGGCACAGCACGTCCGGCACCGCCGCGGCCACCGCACCGTCGATCACCGCGAGCAGCAGTTCGTTCTGCGCCTCCAACCGGATCAACCGTCCCGAGCTGTGCGTCTCGTGCACCACCACACTGGTCGGGGTGGCCGGGTACCCCGCCTCGGCGGGCCGGGTGCCGTGGCCGAGCTCGACCACCCTGCCGCTGCCCAGCCTTCGCGCGCGCAACGTCCGCTTCAGCCCGGCCAGTACCGCGCCGTGGTCGGCCGCGGTGCGCAACAGCTCGCCGACCCGGACCAGCCTGCTCACCGAACCCCGGATCGCCCCCGCGCGGAGTTCGGCGACCCGGCAGGAATGCATGGCGCACAGCATCCAGCCACCCGCGGAGTTCATCGCCGCCCGCATCAACCGCTCGGCTCGCACCGGGGCGGCGTCCATCGTGATCCGGTCGCCGATCGCGCTGGCCGCGGTCAACGGGGTCAGCGGGATACCCGCCAGCGCGTAGCTGGTCTGGTGGATCAACGGGAAGATCCGGCCCATCCCGTCACAGTCCAGCAGCGGTAGCCCGAGCGAGGCCGCGGCCGCCACCGGGAACAGGGCGTTCACCAGCGCGGCGTTCAGCGGCATCACCGCACCCAGCTTCTCGCCGAGCCGGTCCTCCAGTGCGCGCACGATCGCCTCCGGCTCGTCCCCCACCGGCGGCAGCTCGGCTGTCGCGGCGGGCGAACCAAGGATGCCGATCGCCGCGGTCAGCGTCTCGCCGTCCACCTCGTCCAGGCCGAGCAGGGGCACCGGACCGTTGCGGCGCAGCAGTTCGTCCACCCAGTCGACCAGCGCGTCCATCCCGGTGTCCGAGGCGGAGGACACCAGCAGCCGGGCGCCGGCCACGTAGGCGGGCAGGTCCTCGGCGGAGAGGGTGTTCATCCGCCCTCCCCCTGTCTCGGGGCGCCGCTGGCGCGTACATGCAGCCGGTAGGTGCCGCTGCGGATGAACGGCAGCGAGTAGGCCACCGACTCCACGATGCGCTCGCGGCCCGGCTGCGCCCCGCCCGCGGCCACCATGGTCAGCGCTCGTTGCTCAGCCTCCGCGAGCTGCCGGCGCAGTTCCTCCGGGGTGACCGCGTCGATCATCAGGTCGAGCCACGCGCTCGGCTCGGCACCGGCCGCGCCGACCGCACCGGGATCGGCCGCGCCGTCCAGCAGCACGGCACGGCGGCCGGTGTCCGCGCCGAGCCGGTCCGCCAGCGCCCGCGTGTCCTCGTGACCGTCCACGGCACCGGCGGCCACCGCCAGCACGACCGCCGCGCCGGGGTCGTGCTCGGCGTAGGCCGCCACCGTGGCGGGCGCGGTCCGCGCTGCGGTCGTGGTGAGCACCGCCTGCGGTGCGGCCAGCCGGACCCCGCTCGGACCCGGTAGGTCCGCGGCCACCTGCGGCAGGCCGTCGTGCACCCGGCCCACCAGCGCCGTCCCGGTATCCGCGATCATGATCAGCGCGTTCGACCGCTCACTCAGGATGGACGCACCGAGCAGCCCGGCGGCGCGCTCGGCGCCGAGCCCGAGCACCGGCAGGGAACGCAGCCGTTCCGGGGACATCCGGCCGCCGTCACCGGTGGCGAACCAGCAGCTCGGCGGGCCGGGCAGCGCATCGGTCGCGCGGACGCAGCGCCCCGCGATCTGCTCGGCCGCACCGAGCAGGGCCGCGTTCAGCACGGTCGCCGCCTCCCGCTCCAGCAGGCCGATTCCGCCGACCTCATGGGAAAGGCACACCCGTAGCCGCGGGCAGCGGCCGAGCACCCGCTCGGCGACGGCCCGTTCGTGCTCGGCACAGCTGACCGCTCCGGTGGCGGTCACGACCAGCACCGCGGCCGACCCCGGCGCGGCGTCCTCCACCGTGCCGAACGGCTCCACCAGGCGCAGCACAGCCGGGATGTCCAGCTCGGCCAGCTCACCGCCGAACAGGTCGTGCCCGCCGGTGGCGTGCCCACGCCAGTTCACCAGCGAACGCACCAGGGCCGAGGGGTGGTCGGCGAGCGAGCAGGTGCGCGCGGGCCTCGGTTGCAGGCGCAGCGCGGCGACCCGGCGTACCGGCGGGTACAGCGCGGCGTCCAGCAGCGCGGACACGTCCCAGGTCACCGCGTCGATCCGCCCGGGGGCGGCCTCGGCGAGCTCACGCAGCAGCCCGGACAGGGCGCGGTGCGGCGCCGCGCCCAGCCGCGCGGTGCCTGCCGCGCGTAGCCGGCCCTCGACCAGCAAGGCGCCGTGCGCCTGCTCTCCGCCGAGCCGTACCCCGATCCGCACTCGTGTGCCTTCTTCCGCTCTCGCTAGGTCCTGCGGCGCCGCAGCACCTGGTCCATGCTGACCGCGCCGAGGATCAGCAGACCCTCCACGACCTGCTTGTAGGTGGTGTCCCAGCCGAGCAGGTTGAAGCCGTTGCCGATCAGGGTAAGGATGAGCACCCCGATCATGCCGCGCCAGATGGCGCCCTCCCCGCCACGCACGCTGGTGCCACCGACCACGGCCGCGGCGATCGCGGTGAGCTCCAGCAGGGTGCCCATGCTGGCCTGCGCCGAACCGCCCCGCGAGGCGAGCACCAGCCCGGCCAGCGCGGCGCAGATCCCGCTCAGCACGAACACCGACACCCGGATCAGCCCGACCCGGACGCCGGAGAGTCGTGCCGCCTCCTCGTTCCCGCCGACGGCGTAGATCCTCCTGCCGTAGGTCGTGCCGGACAGCAGCACCCAGCACACCGCCGCCACCAGCAGGAACAGCAGCGAGGACGCGGTGACCCCACCGAGCACGGTGGGCCAGCTCAACGACTGGAACGCGGCCAGCTGCCCGGCGGCCGGGTACACGATCGCGCCGCCCGTGATGATCACCGCGAGCCCCCGGTACACGATGCTGGCGGCGAGCGTGGCGATGAACGAGTGCACCCTGGCGGTCATCACCACGATGCCGTTGCAGGCGCCGAGCACCGCCCCGGTGCCGAGCGCGGCGAGCACCCCCAGCGTCACCCCGGCCTCGGTGGTGACCAGCACCGCCACGATCGCCGACACCGCGAGCACGGCGCTCATCGAGAGGTCGAAGACGCCGGCGATGATGCACAGGGTCGCGCCGCAGGCCAGTAGGCCGACCACCACCGCCTGGTCGAGCAGGTTCACCAGGTTCCCCGCGGTGAGGAAGGTGTCGGTGCTCAGCGAGAGGGCGACCACCATCGCGAGCAGGCTGAGCAGGATGCCGTAGTCACGCAGCAGGGTGAACCGCCTGCCCGCGACGCCGGCCGGGCGGGTCCGTTCCCGCGGCACGGTGTCCACCGGGCCGCGGTCGCCACGGTCGTCGAGGTCACTGCCCGGCGTCGGCGAAGGCAAGGCCGAGTACCTCCTCCCTGGACGCGGTGCCGCGGGCGACCTCGCCCACGACCCGCCCCTGCCGCATGACCAGCACCCGGTGGGCGAGGCCGAGTACCTCCTCGACCTCGGAGGACACCAGCAGCACGCCCATCCCGCGCCGGGCCAGGTCCACCAGCAGCTCGTGAATCTGCACCTTGGCCGCCACGTCCACCCCCCTGGTCGGCTCGTCCACCAGCAGCACCCGTGGCGTGCGTACCAACCACCTTCCGAACAGCACCTTCTGCTGGTTGCCCCCGGACAACGTCCACACCGGGCCGGCCGGATCGGCGCCGCGCACATCGAGCCGGTCAACCATACCGCCGGCGGCCGCGGACTCCGCGCGCCTGCGCAACAGCCCGGCCCGCTGTCGCTCCCCCAGGCTGGCCAGCGCCAGGTTCTCCCGCACCGAGCGGATCAGCACCAGGCCCTGCTCCTTGCGGTTCTCCGGGACCATGGCGAGGCCGTGCCGGATGGCGCGGGCCGGCGAGCCGGGCGGCACCGGCCTGCCCGCCACCAGTACCTCGCCCGCCTCCCGCCGGTCGGCACCGAAGATCGCCCGCAGCGTCTCCGAACGGCCGCTGCCGACCAGCCCGGCGATCCCGACGATCTCCCCGGCTCGCACCCGGAGGCTCACCTCGCGCACCGCCGCGCCGCGCCGCAGCCCCCGGGCCGCGAGCAACTCCGGGGCGTCCGCGGGCACCTCGGGCGGTTCCGGGTAGAGCACCTCCACCGGCCTGCCGACCATATGGCCGATCAGCCCGGGCGCGGTCTGTTCCGCGGCGGGCGCGGTGAGCACCCGCCGACCGTCCCGCAGCACGGTCACCAGATCGCATACGGCCAGTACGTCCTCGAGGAAGTGCGAGATCAGCACCACCGCGACCCCGTCCGCGGCGAGCCCGCGGATCAGCTCGTGTAGCTGCTCGGTCTCGGCCCTGGTCAGCAGCGCGGTCGGTTCGTCCAGCGCGATCACCCGCGCGTCCCTTGCCAGCGCGCGCAGGATCTCCACCTGGAGCTGCCCCACCACCGGCAGGTCGCGCACGGGCGTGTCGGGATCGAGCCGGAAGCCGGTGCGCTCCAGCAAGTCGGCGAACCGCGCCCGGTCCGCTCCCTGCCGCCGCAGGCCCGCGCGTTGCGACCAGGCACCGAGGAACACGTTGTCCAGCACGGGGAGCGCGGGCACCATGGCCAGTTCCTGGGAGATCAACGCGATCCGGTGCCGCAACGCCTGCCGCGGACTGCCCAGCGCGACCGGCTCGCCATCCACGAAGGCCCGGCCGCCGTCGGCCCGCACCGCCCCGCACACGATGCGCAGCAGCGTGCTCTTCCCCGCCCCGTTCTCGCCGAGGACCCCGTGCACCTCGCCGCCACGCAGGGCGAGCGAGACGTCGTCCAGCACCACCGTGCCGCCGTAACTCTTCCGGACGCGCTCGAGACTGACCCGCACGCCCGTGCCGGGGGTGCTACTCGTCGTACTCACCGGTCACGTCGGCCAGCACGTCCGCGGTGCCCTTTCCCTCGCCGGGCGCGAACTCGGCGTAGGAGGTCGACTCCGGCACCTGCTCCCCGTGGGCCTTGCGCAGGCCCAGCTCGGCGGCCTTGGCACCGGCGGTCCTCTCCGGCTGGTAGTAGGTGGCGAACCAGCGGCCTTCCTGGACCGCCCGCACGGCCTGCCGGGAACCGCCGTTGCCGACGAACAGCACGTCCTCGTCCCCGGCGACGGCCTCCGCGCCCGCGATGGCCTGTGAGGACCCGATCACCACGTCCACCCGCGGGTTGGCCTGCAGGATGTCCTGCATCGCCGCTCGCCCGCTCTGCTTGGTGTAGCCGCCCTCGACGCTGGCGACCACCTCGACACCCGCCGCGCGTACCGTACTCAGCACCGCCTCGGTGCGTGCGTTGTCCAGCGGAAGGGTCTTCATGCCCTCCAGGTAGGCCATCCGGCACGGCTCGGCACCCCGGTCGCGGCAGGCCTCCACCCCGAGCTCGCCCAGTTTGCGGCCGTTGTCCACCGGAACGTCGAGCAGTGTGATCGTTCCGGGTACCTGCGGCTCCGCCGTGTCGTAGCGGGTACCCACCGGGGTGAACTCCACCACCACGGTGATGCCCTGCTGCACCGCGGAACGCACGGCCGGCACCACCGCGGTGCCGTCGTTGGCCTGCACGATGAACACATCGAACCGACCGGAGGTGATGGCGTCCTGGATCTGCCGTACCTGGGTCTGCGCGTCGAAGTTGGGGTCGTGGAACTCCGCCTCGGCACCGTTGGCCTTCGCGTACTCCTCGATCCCGGCAAAAGTCGCCGTCGCGAAGGAATTCGCCTTGGCGAAACCGAAGAACGCGATCCGGTCCGGCCCGTCCCCTCCCGTCTCGGCCCCACCCGAGGCCCCTTCCCGCGTTTCCGGATTCACGCAGGCCACGGCCAGGCCCAGTACGCCAAGCAGTGCGAACAGCGCGGTGCGCCGTCGTGACATAAGTCGGCTCCCCTGTATTCGGCTCGGAAGACCCGACACTATGCCGTGTGCGGCCTACCTCGCGCTAGGTCGGAATGGTTGGTCCGGCGATTGTCACCGGCCGCGGGGTACGCTCCCCGGGGCCGGGAAGCAGGACGAAGGCAGGGCACCGACGGAGGGGACGCGGCCGTGCAGATCACCCGCGCGCAACGCAGCGCCGTTGCGGAACGGATCACGCAGCTGGAGCGTTCCTTCTACGGGCGGGGCCCGAGCAACGTCAAGGTGTCGGTGAGCCAGGACGTACCAGTGAGCCTGGTGGTGCTGTCGATCGACAGCCTCACCGCCGCGGACAGCGTGCTCAGCGCGCGCGGGCACCGGGAGGCCGTGATCAGGCACCACGAGGCGTTGCACGACGTGACCAGGGCCGACTTCATCAACGCTGTCGAGGATGTCGTGGGCAGCCAGGTACACGCCTATCTCGCCCAGGTGCACCCGGACACCGGCCATGCCGTCCGGGTGTTCATCTTCGCCGACTCGGGCGACTCCCGGGAGCTGGACAGCCTCGACGACCGGGACGACTGATTCCCCCGGAACCGCAAACGATTCCCTTGTACCGCAGGGTGAGTTAAGATCGATACAGCGGCGATCGCCGCGGAACACAACCATTCACCCGGGTCGCCACGCAGCCGCTCGACGAGGTTCGTCGGGTGCGCGGCGGGGTCACCCGAGCGAGACCATGCCGACGATGGGATCCGGCGAGGGCCACACGGGCCGGCGCCAGGTCACATCGCGGGTTCAAGCGGAGGAGCTTGTCTCGTGACAACTACATTGCGTACGTTGCGGACGTCGAAGCACTGGGCCGAGCTGTGCCCCCGGCCCGACGAGATCGACCAGGGCACCCGGGTCGGCGGGAAGCGGGTCCGGCCGGCAGGGCTGCACCGGATCGTGTCCACCGTCCTGGAACTGCCCGAGCTGTGGTCCGAACACGTGCGGTTCGATCTCGGCGAGCGTTACGTCACCCGGTTGCACCGGGACACCGATTTCGAGGTGTGGCTGATCTGCTGGGAACTCGGGCAGGACACGCTGCTGCACGACCACGGCGGCAGTGTCGGGGCGTTCGGGGTCGCCGGCGGCAGCCTGATCGAGGACCACGGCGACCTGCGCGGTGGGAGCCTGCGCACGCGGACCCACCCCGCGGGCAGCAGCGTCGCGTTCGGCACCGACTACCTGCACAACCTGGTCAACATCGCCACCGAGCCCGCGGTCACCGTGCACGCCTACTCCCAGCCGCTGCGCAGGATGAACTTCTACTGCTGGTTGCCATCGGGTCCGCACCACCTGCGGGAGCTGCCGTGCGACTCGCCGGAGCCGGACACCGGGGACCTGGAACGCCTCGCCGCGCGCACCAGGACGGCGCACCGATGACGGCCGAACCCGATGTGATCTCCCGGCAGCTCGCGCGCGCCAGGGAACGGATCCGGCGCTACCCGCCCGAGGAGGCCGTGCGCGCGGTGGAACGGGGCGCGCTGCTGGTGGACCTGCGCCCGCTGGAGTACCGGCTGCGGTTCGGCGAGATCCCCGGCGCGGTCGCGGTGTCCCGGCACGTGCTGGAATGGCGGTTGGACGTCTCCAGCGAATGGCGACTCAAGGAGCTGGCACCCGCGGATACCGACCGCGAGATCATCCTGATCTGCAACGAGGGCTACACCTCCAGCCTGGCCGCCTGGCAGGTGACGGAGCTACTCGGGCTGCGCGAGGTCGCGGATGTGACCGGGGGCTTCGCAGCCTGGCGCGCCGCCGGGCTGCCGGTCACCCCGCGCCTGGCGAGGACGGGCCCGGCTCAGCACACCTGAGCCGTGGGGATGGGTGCCGAGGTGACGTCCCGGAAGGCGTCCAGGACGATACGCACGGTCGGCACGCGGACCAGGTCCGGCCAGGTGAACGCGGAGATGCTGCGATGCATCGCGGGTTCCAGCGGGCGCGCGACCACATCCGGCCTGCAGGCGGCGGCGAGCATGAGCCGCGGGGTCACCGAGACGCCCAACCCGGCGGCCACCAGCCCCTGCACGGCAAGGGTGTCGTCGGTCGCGAAGGTGATGTCCGGGGTGAAACCGGCCGTGGCGCAGGCGTCCACGAGGTGGCCGCGACACCGCGGGCAGCCGCCGATCCACGCCTCGCCTGCCAGTTCGGCCAGGTGGACGACCCGGCGCTGCGCCAGGTGGTGCCCGGCGGGCAACAGCGCCACCAGCGGGTCGGACATCAGTGGCATCCGGAGCAACCCACTCGCCTCCGGCTCGTCCCGCCCTTCCGGGTAACTGAAGCCGAGCACCACATCGCAGCCACCGGAACGCATGGTGTGCAAGGAATCCGGTGGTTCTCCCTCCGCAAGGGACAGGCTCACGGCCGGGTGCCTGCTGCGCACCAGCGCGGCCACGGGTGGAACCAGGGTCGCGCTGCCGCTGGGAAACACGGTCAGCCGCACCCGTCCCGTGTGGCGGCCGGCCACCGCGGCCACGGTGGTCTGCGCGACGGTGACCCGGTGCAACAGGTCCTCGGCGTGCCGCAGCAGCTCGGCACCGGCCTCGGTGAAGACCACCCGCCTGCCCTCACGCACCACCAGCGGAGTGCCGAAGGCACGTTCGAGCGCCCGCATCTGCTGGCTGATCGCCGGCTGGGTGTAGCCGAGTTCCCTTGCCGCACCCGAGAACGAGCCCGCCCGCGCGACCTCGTACAGCATCCGTAGATGACGCAGTTCCAGCACCCATCCAGCACTACCACCGGCGCCGCCCGCCCGCGACGGCCACCGGGCTGGTTCCACGCCGGCCGGTGTCGTGTCCAAAGTCGGGTTGTTCAGGTCCGCAGTGTGCGCCGCCACTACTGTGACCCGCAACGACCGCTCGCACGGGCCTGTCGGCCCGCGGTCGCTGGGGTCGTTCTGAACAACCCTCCGGGCCCGCGCGAACCATAAGCGCGGTTTGGCCCGGCCGGACTTTTCGTCATTGGACCGGGCCGGGCGGGCGAGCCCACGATGACCATGTGGTTACCCCGAGAATGACCGAGTTCGTGGCCCGGCTGTCCGGGCTGTTCGACCGGATCGACGATCCGCACGACCGGGCCCGCGCCGCGGCGGGCGCGCTGTCCGGCTTGCTGGACGCGGACGGCGTGCTGGCGCCCGAGCACACCGAGCCCGACCCGCTGCGGTACCGGCAGCATCTGGTGCATGTGGACGGTCGGCGCAGGTTTTCCGTGGTGTCCCTGGTCTGGCTTCCCGGGCAGCGCACTCCGGTGCACAGCCACGCCTGCTGGTGCGTGGTCGGGGTGGTGACCGGCAGGGAGGCGGAGACCCGCTACCGCCTCGACCCGACCGGGCGGGTCGAGCCCGCCGGCACCGCGGTGAACCTGCCCGGCGACGTGTGCTGGCTGGTGCCGCCGGAGCGGGATATCCACCGGGTGTGCAACGACGGCGACCGGCCGGCCGTCTCGCTGCACGTCTACGGCACGGATATCGCCGCCCGCGGCAGCAGCATCAATCAGGTGTACGCCGAACCCGCCGCGCCGCCACGTTCCCCCGAGCACGCGCCATGATCTCGCCGATCACCCCGGTCTTGGCGTCGGCGTAGTGCTGGATGTACCTCCAGGTGCGGGCGGCGAGCTCGCGCTTGGTCCCGGCGTACAGGTCACGGTCGGCCGGATCGGTTCGCAGGTGGTCGCGGAAGATCAGGAACCGCTCGATCTCGCCGCTGTCCGGCGAGTGGACGTGCAGGTTGGCATCGGTGTCCGGACCCTTGAACGCGCGGTGGCGTTCCCGGTCCGGTTCCCGGATCACCAGGCGGTACCCGGCCTTCTCCAGCGCGGGCAGGTAGGCGTCCTCGTCGTCGGAATCCGGCACGACGAGCAGGATGTCGATGATCGGTTCGGCGCACAGGCCGGGGACCGAGGTGGAACCGACGTGTTCCAGCAGCACCACCCGGTCACCGAGGACACCCCGGATCCGTTCGGCCTCCCGCTCGTACAGCAGGGGCCAGCCCGGGTCGTACTCGGCCAGGGTGACGGTGGAGTTCAGTTCCGGGGCCCCGCCCACCCAGATGGAATCGATCTCGGTGTCGGTGTAATCGGCACGTTCCGGCTTCGGCATGGCCAGCTTGTCCTTCCTCAAGGCAGCCGGTCAACGTAGCACGGGCAGCAGGTCGAGCACATCGGTCCACTCCCGATCGACCTCCAGCCGGTGCGTCCGCACGCCGGCCGAGGCCAGCGCGTCCAGGTGGCCCTGCCAGGCCGGGTGCCGGAACCGCGCGTCGCGGACCTGGTAGCCGACCACCATGGTCACCCCCGGCTCGCCAAGGGCGTCGTCGAGCACGGTCAGCGCCTGGTTGTCCGCCAGCCCGAGTGCCAGTTTCGCCACCGAGCCCGCGGTGGCCGGGGCGAACAGGAACACCTCAGGGTCCGGGTGCGGCCGCGGCCGGCTGGGCAACCGGGAGGTGCTGCGTATCTCCAGCCCGGTGAGCCCGCGCAGCCGGCCGAGCTCGCCGGAGTCGGCGAGCCACTCCGCCGCCGTCGGGGTCAGCGTGATCGCCAGTTCCCAGCCGCGCGCCGCGGCGGGTTCGGCGAGCTCGGCGCACAGCCTGCTCTCCACCCCGCCGCAGGAGCTCACGACCAGCCCGAGCGACCGGGCCATCAGGAGTCCGCCGGCTTGCGCAGGATCGCGCAGAACATCGCGTCGGTGCCGTGCCGGTGTGGCCACAGCTGCACGTAGGGACCCGCGCCGAGGGTGGGCACCCCGGGAAAGAACTCGCGGGCGTCCAGGGTCCGCGCCCCCGCCCTGCGCGCGGACTCGTGCACCACACCCTCGGTCTCGGCCAGGTGCGGGGAGCACACGACATAGCTCACCACCCCGCCGGGCCGGACCAGGTCCAGTGCGGCGAGCAGCAGTTGCCCCTGCAACCTGGTCAGCTCGGCGACATCCGAGGGCTTGCGCCTCCAGCGTGCCTCCGGCCTGCGCCGCAACGCGCCGAGCCCGGTGCACGGCGCGTCCACCAGCACCCGGTCGTACACACCGTCCAATCCGGACTCCCGGCCGTCGGCGACATGCACGGTGACCGGCAGGTCCTCGGTCGCCCGCTCCACCATCCGTGCCCGGTGCGGGGCCTTCTCCACCGCGTCCAGGGTGGCGCCCGCGGACTCGGCCAGCGCGCCGAGCAGCGCCGCCTTGCCACCCGGACCCGCGCACAGGTCCAGCCAGCGGGTGTCCTCGCCCGTTACCGGCACCGCGATGGTGGCGATCGCGCACAGCTGGCTGCCCTCGTCCTGCACCGCGGCCAGCCGCTCCTTGATCAACTCCGAGTCGGCGAGGTCACCGGTACCCGGCGGCAGGTGCACACCGTAGGGCGAGTAGGGAGCGGGGTCCCCGCCGGTGATCGCGGCCAGCTCCTCGGCGCTGATCGCGCCGGGCCTGGCGACGAGGTGCACCGCGGGCCGGGCGTCGTCGGCCAGCAGCGCGGCCTCCAACTCGGGCCCCCTGTCCCCCAGCGCCTCGGCGAACGAGCGAGCCACCCAGCGCGGGTGCGCGCTGCGCAGCGCCAGGTTACCGATCGGGTCGGTGGCGGGATCCGGTGCGATCTCCTCCACCCAGGCCTGTTCATCCTTTTCGGACACTTGACGTAGCACCGCGTTGGCGAAGCCGGCCACATGCGAGCCCGCGTCCGCACGCACCAGATCCACGGTGGAGGTCACCGCGGCGTGCTGCGCGACCCTGGTACGCAGTAGCTGATAAGCGCCGAGCCGCAGCGCGTCCAGCACGACGGCGTCCACTTTGTCCAGTGGCCGGTCGAGGCAGGCGCGGATGATCTCGTCGAGCAGGCCCTGCGCCCGCGCCGTGCCGTAGGTCAGCTCGGTGGCGAACGAGGCGTCCCTTCCGGTGATCCGGCGGTCGCGCAGCAGCTCCGGCAGCGCGAGGTTGGCGTAGGCGTCGCGCTCCCGGATCGCGCGCAGCACGTCCAGCGCGGCCCGCCTCGGCGGGTCCTCCGGTGGCGGGCGGCGCGGCCCCTCCTTGCGAGGCGCCGGCCTCCCCCGCTGCGGTCGTGCGGGTTTCCGATCCCGGCTCACGTCAGACGCTCCCCTCGCTCGATCCTCGTGCCACGCGCCCAGTCGGCGGCCGCCATCCGTTTCTTGCCCTGCGCCTGCACCTCACCGAGCCGCACCGGCACGGTCGCGGTCCCGGCGAGTACCCGCTTGCGTTCCACCAGCAGCTCACCCGGCGCCAGCGGGCCGGCGTCCGCGGCGATCGTGACCGGGCCGAGCTTCAGCCGCTCGCCGCGGAACTCGGCCCACGCACCCGGTTCCGGGGTGACCGCACGTACCTGACGGTGCACGGCGAGGGCGGGGTCGGTGAACACCACCCGCGCGTCCTCGACCGACACCTTGGGCGCGTAACTGAGGCCCTCGGCCGGCTGCGGTTCCGCACGCAGCGTCCCGTCCTCGATACCATCCATAGTAGACACGAGAAGCTTCGCGCCGGAGGCGGCGAGCCGTTCCAGCAGCGTGCCCGCGGTGTCGGTGTCCGCGATCGGCTCGGTCACCACGCCGTACACCGGACCCGCGTCCAGCTCGCGCACGATCCGGAAGGTCGAGGCGCCGGTCAGCTCGTCCCCCGCCCGGATCGCGGCCTGCACCGGCGCGGCACCCCGCCAGGCCGGCAGCAGTGAGAAGTGCAGGTTGACCCAGCCGTGCCGGGGCACCTCCAGCGCCCGCCGCGGCAGGAGCGCGCCGTAGGCCACCACCGGGCAGGCGTCCGGGGCCAGCTCGGCCAACCGCGCGAGGAAATCGGAGTCACCGGCACGCTGCGGGGTCAGCACCTCGATACCGTGCTCGTCGGCGAGGGCCGCCACCGGCGAGCGGGTGGCCCTGCGCCCCCGCCCCGACCTGGCGTCCGGGCGGGTCACCACGGCCACCACCTCGTGCCGGCCCGCGGCTATCAGGGCGCGCAGCGCGGGAACGGCTGGTTCCGGGGTGCCCGCGAACACCAGCCGCATCAGCCCGCCCCGTCCTCGGCCGGACCGTTCTTGCCACCTGGGAGATCGACCATCCCGGCCAGTCTAGAGGCCTGCCCCCGGCACCCCGAGCAGCGCTCCAGCCTGCCGCACCAGCGCGAGGGCGACCGGCGGCAGACGGGTCCGCGGTCGGGGTCGGGGTCGGGGTCGACAGCGTGACGCTGACCGCGGGACAGGCCTCGCCCGGCGGAAATCAGATGAGCTCGAGCGGATCCAGCTGCATCCGTACCGGCTCGGGATCCTTACGCGCGCTGCGCAGCGCGGCGGCCGCGTGCATCGCGGCGGCAAGGGCGTTGCCGTCCTGCCGCGGTACTCGCACCAGCGCGCGTTCCCGTTCGGTGCGCCCCTCGGCGTCCGGCTCCCCGAGCGGGACCGGGCCGAGCAGCTCGGCCGAGGGCGGCAGGCCGATCTCCGCCAGCAGGCCCGCCAGCGCGTCCGGCGAGCCCTCCAGGCTGGCCATCCGCACGGCGGGCGGGAAGCCGAGCTCGGTGCGCTCGGCCAGTTCACGCTCGGCATGCCAACCGGGGTCCCACCGGACGAGCGCCTGCACCGGCGACAGCGCGGCGTCCGCGCCGACCACCACCCTGCCGCCGCGGGTCCCCCTGCGCACCAGTGCGGCCGCGGTCATCCACCTGCGCAGCGTCTCCTCGGCGGCGCGCAGGTCCTGCCTGCCGAGCAGGGCCCAGCCGTCCAGCAGCAAGGCCGTGCCGTAGCCGCCCTCGGCCACCGGCTCGGCGCCGGGGGTGCACACCACCAGCGCCGGTTCGGCCTCGACGGTGGACAGCACCTCGCTGGCACCCGAGGTGCGTACGGGAACCCCGGGGAACGCCCTGCCGAGTTCCTCCGCGGTTCGCTTCGCGCCGACCACCACCGCACGCAGCCGGTCGGAGCCGCAGGCTGCGCACCGGAAACTCGAGTCGGGGACGCCGCACCACCGGCAACTCGGCGGGCCTGCCGCGGAGCCACCGGTCCCACCGGGCAGCATCAGCGGGCCCGCGCAGCGGCGACAGCGGACGGGGCCGCGGCACCGGCCGCAGGCCAACCCGGGCACGTAGCCGCGCCGCGGAACCTGCACCAGTACCGGTGCCCCCGCGGCCAGCGCCGCGCGGGCGGCCTCGAACGCCACCGCGGGCAGCCGGGCGGCTCGCGCGGCCTGGTCCCGCGCCAGGTCGAAGTCCTCGCCGAACGCCGTCACCCGAGGTGACTCGGCGCGCACCCTTTCCCGGTCGGCGAGCACCGGATGCGCCCACCCCGACTCCAGCAACAGCTGCGCCTCCGCGGTGCGGGCGAACCCCGCGACCAGCAACGAGGCGCCCTCGGTGTGCGCGCGCAGCATCAGCACGTCCCGCACGTGCGGGTACGGCATATGCGGGTCGACGTGCAGGTCGTCCCCGTCGTCCCAGACCACGAAGAGGCCGGTGTCGACGACCGGCGCGAACATGGCCGCCCTGGTACCGACCACCACCCGGACCGCACCGCGCAGGACGGCGAGCCAGCGCCGGTAGCGCTCGGCGGGCCCCAGGTCGGCCGAAAGAGCGACCACGGCCCGCTCACCCACCCGCTCGGCGCAGGCCACGTGCAGCCTGGCCACATCGCGATGATCGGGCACCACCAGCAGCGCGCCCCGGCCGGTCGCGGCGACGGTCGCGGCCAGCTCGGCCAGCCGGGCGGGCCAGTCCTCCCCGGGCAGGGCCTGCCAGACGGCGTGCGCCGCGCGGCCGGTGCCCAGCGCCTCGGCCAGGACAGGGCCGCGCGGGTAGCGCGGCCACCCTGTCTCGGCCGGCCGCGGCGGGGTGGCCGCGGGCTCCCTGGCCGGTTCGCCTTCGACCTTGGCGTGCCGGGGCGGGAGCGCGAGGCGCAGCACGTCGATCAGCGTCCCGCCGTAGCGCTGGGCCACCGCGCGGCAGAGCGCGGCAAGCCGCGGGGGCAGCACCGGTTCACTCGAGGTCACCCGCTCCAGGAAGGCGAGGGTGCCGGTGTGCTCGGTGTCCGCGCCCCGCTCCACCAGGAACCCGTCCACCAGCTGGCCGGCGAACCGCACCCGCACCCGGCATCCCGGCACCGCGGCGTCGTCCAGTTCCCGCGGCACCCGGTAGTCGAAGGTGCGGTCCAGGTGCGCCAGGGGCACATCGACGATCACCCTGGCCACCGGGTCGGTCTCCGCAGGCTGCCGCTGCCCCTTGCGGCCGGCCCCGCGCTTGCGGCCCGCCGCGGCCTTGCGCGGCGGGTCGGGCTTCGGCGCGGGACTCGGCAGGTCCCACAGCGGGGTCGGCTCGGGGCTGGTCACGCCCCTTTCTCTACCAGACGGTCAGGACGGGGTGGCCAGTCGCCGGGTGAGCAGCCGGTAGGCGGGGCGTTCCACCCAGGCCGTCAACGCCCAGCCGAGCAACACCGCGCAGCCGGTGAACGCGGGCACCCACACCCACCAGCGCAACCCGAGCTCGGCCAGCCGGAGCGCGAGGATCGTGCCGACCGTGTAGTGCATCAGGTACACGCCGTAGGAGATGCCGGCCAGCCAGCGCAGCGGCCGGGCGAACCGGTCGAGCCACGGCAGCTCCCAGGCCGGCCGGTAGGCCGCGACGCAGATCAGCACCAGCCCGAGGGTGAAGGCCTGCACCGAGTCCCCGTTCGGTGGATGCCAGGCGTGCGCCACCAGGATCACGCAGAGCATGGCGAACAGCTGCCCGAAACTCATCCGGCCCTTGGACCAGCGGTAGATGATCACGCCCGCGATCACCAGATGCGAGCGGTTCAGCCCGCTGCCGTCCAGCACCACGCTCAGCCACTGCGGCGGGGTGTCCCCCGGCGCCATGGCCAGCCCGCGCACGGCGAGCGGCACCAGCAGCACGGCCCACAGCACCCCGGTGGCCGCCTTGCCCCTGAGCCTGCCGCGGAACGCCAGCACCGCGATCGCGGTGAACGCACCGACCTGGACCGGCACCGTCCAGTGCGCGAGGTCGATGTACCGCACCTCGGGGATCCAGAGGTGCATCAGCGTGAGGTTGCCGATCAGGTCACCGAGGCCGGGCTGCGGGTAGTCCGCGGGGGCGAGCAACCGGGTGACAGCGAAGATCGCCAGTACGGCGACGAGGAACGCGGGCAGTAACCGGGCGATCCGGCGCACCCACCAGCGCACCGGGGTCTGCCTGCCGATCGTCATGGCGGCGAAGTACCCGGAGACGACGATCAGCACCGCGGCACCGAAGGGGAAGTCCATCCGCAACGGCGCGGGCAACGGGTCGAGCCCGGACAGGTTGACCGGCGCCAGGAAGGTGGCGTGAAAGGCGAGCACCGCTCCGATGCCGAGCACCCGGATGGCGTCCCAGCTGAGGTACCGAGCGGAGACCTTCGAGGCATTCTCCGCGCGCACCTCGGGCGCGGCGAGTTCGGGGATGGCTGCCACGAAGCCGGGACATTAGCAACAAGTCACCCAACCCCCAGTGGAGTGTGACGCAGACCACGCGCATCCCCTGAACGTGTCCATCCGGACACTCGACGCCTTCAGGCGCCGGTGGCGGAGCGGAGCGCGGCCGCCCGATCGGTGCGCTCCCACGGCAGGTCCAGCTCGGGGCGACCGAAGTGGCCGTAGGAGGCCGTCTGCGCGTAGATCGGGCGCAGCAGGTCCAGGTCCCGGATGATCGCGGCCGGGCGCAGGTCGAACACCTCGGTGATGGCGGCCTGGATCTTCGCCGGGTCCACGGTCTCGGTGCCGAAGGTCTCCACGAACAGCCCGACCGGGGAGGCCTTGCCGATCGCGTAGGCCACCTGCACCTCGATCCGCCCGGCCAGCCCCGCCGCCACCACGTTCTTCGCCACCCAGCGCATCGCGTAGGTCGCCGAACGGTCCACCTTGGAAGGGTCCTTGCCGGAGAAGGCGCCGCCACCGTGCCGGGCCATCCCGCCGTAGGTGTCCACGATGATCTTGCGGCCGGTCAGGCCCGCGTCCCCCATCGGCCCACCGATCACGAACCGCCCGGTCGGGTTGACCAGGAGGCGGGTGTCGGCCACGTCCCAGCCGAGATCGTGCACCACCGGGCCGACGACCTGCTCCCGCACATCCACCCCGAGCATGGTGTCCAGGTCGATGCCCTCGGCGTGCTGGCTGGAGACCACCACGGTGTCCAGCCGCACCGGCTGCTCCCCCGCGTACTCGATGGTCACCTGGGTCTTGCCGTCCGGGCGCAGGTAGGGCAGCACCCCGTCCTTGCGCACCGCGGCGAGCCGCCGGGACAACCGGTGCGCCAGCGCGATCGGCAACGGCAGCAACTCCGGGGTGTCCGAACAGGCGTAACCGAACATCAGCCCCTGGTCGCCCGCGCCCTGCCTGTCGATCTCGGCTGTGTCTTCCCTCTGGGGACCTTCCCGCCGGGGCTGTTCTCCAGCCCGGACCTCGTAGGCGGTGTCCACGCCCTGCGCGATGTCCGGGGACTGCGAGCCGATGGCCACGTTCACCCCGCACGAGTTGCCGTCGAACCCCTTGGCCGAGGAGTCGTACCCGATCTCCAGGATCTTGTCCCGCACGATCTTCGGGATATCCGCGTACGCCTCGGTGGTCACCTCGCCCGCCACGTGCACCTGGCCGGTGGTGATCATGGTTTCCACCGCGACCCGGCTGCGCGGATCGTCGGCCAGCAGCGCGTCCAGGACGGCGTCGCTGATCGCGTCGCAGATCTTGTCCGGGTGCCCCTCCGTCACCGACTCCGACGTGAACAACCTGCGGTTCGACGCGCTCACGAGACTCGTCACATCCCTCGCTGGTCCGGCTGGACAGTAGTCGCCCGAAAGCCTACCGAGATTCGCGGACGGTCGGCGCCTGTTCGAATGTCGGGTCGTTCCGGTCAGCTCCGCCGGAAGCGCACCACCGCGTCCCACATCGCGGCCGCCAGTTGTGCCTTGCTGCCGAGCGGGACGGGCCGCTCGTCGCCGTTCGCGGACAACAGCCAGCCCGCGTTGTCCTCGACCTCGAAGGCCCTGCCCTGGCCGACCGCGTTGACCACGAGGAGGTCACTGCCCTTGCGCTTGAACTTGGTCCTGGCGTGATCCAGCACCCCACCCCGCTCGTCGCCGGTCTCCGCGGCGAAGCCCACGATGGTCTGGCCCGCGCGCCGCCCGGCGACCAGCTCGGCCAGGATGTCCGGGTTCCGGGCGAGGGTGATGGTCGGGTCCGGCTCGCCGTCCCGCTTCTTGATCTTGTGCGCGGCCAGTTGGTCGGGGCGGAAATCGGCCACGGCGGCGGCCATCACCACGACATCGGCCCGCTCGGCGGCGCGGTGCATCGCCGCGCGCAGCTCCTCGGCGGTGGACACCGGCACCAGCCGTGCCCCGGCGGGATCGGGCAGCGCCACCGTATGCGCGGCCACCAGGGTGACCTCCGCACCCCGCTGCGCGGCCACCCTGGCCAAGGCGTAACCCTGCTTGCCGGAAGACCGGTTGCCGAGGTAGCGAACCGGGTCCAGGGGCTCACGGGTGCCGCCCGCGGACACCACCACGCGCAGACCCTCCAGGTCACGTGGCAGGGCGGACGGCTCGGCCAGCAGCAGCCTGGCGAGATCCACGATCTCCCGCGGGTCCGTGAGCCTGCCCTTACCGGTGTCCACGCCGGTCAGCCTGCCCGCGTCCGGTTCGGCGACCACCAGCCCGCGGGACCGCAGCAGCGCCACGTTGTCCCTGGTCGCCGGGTGTTCCCACATCTCGGTGTGCATGGCGGGGAAGAACGCGACCGGGCAGCGGGCGGTGAGCAGGGTGTTGGTCAGCAGGTCGTCGGCGAGCCCGTGCGCGGCCTTCGCCAGCAGGTCGGCCGTCGCCGGGACGACCAACACCAGGTCGGCCTCCTTGCCGACCCGCACGTGCTGCACCTCGGGCACCTCGGTGAACACCCCGGTGTGCACGGGGTGCCCGGACAGTGCCTCGAAGGTAGCGGCGCCGACGAACCGCAGCGCCGACTCGGTGGGCACGACCCGGACGTCATGGCCCGACTCGGTCAGCCCACGCAGTACCTCGCAGGCCTTGTAGGCGGCGATCCCGCCGCCTACGCCGAGGACGACGCGAGGTTTGCCGGAATCCGGCTCGGTCACTCGCCCTCGGTGTGCTCGAGCAGCCCGGCGTGGATCTCGCGCAGCGCGATGGACAGCGGCTTCTCCCTCGGCCCCGGCTCCACCAGCGGCCCGACGTACTCCAGCAACCCCTCACCGAGCTGCGCGTAGTAGTCGTTGATCTGGCGCGCCCGCTTGGCCGAGTAGATTACCAGGGCGTACTTGGAGCTGACCTTGTCCAGCAGGTCGTCGATCGGCGGGTTGGTGATGCCCTCCAACGCCTCGCCCTGGGCACCCAGCGTAATCGCGGTCACTCGCACAGCTCCTGAATGGTCACGACTGTTCGGAATCGTCGTCGCTGTCGACGACGTCCACAGTCTGGAAATCTTCGCCGGTCATCAAGTCTAGCAACTCCCGTGCGGCCACCCGCACGTCGGCGTTCACCACCGTGGTGTCGAACTCCCCCGCCGCGGCCAGCTCACGCTCGGCCTCGACGAGCCGGGCACGCACCGCATCGTCCTGCTCGGTGCCCCGGCCGGTCAGCCTGCCGACCAGCTCGCCCCAGGACGGCGGCACCAGCATCACCAGCCGCGCGTCCGGCATGGCCGCGCGAACCTGGCGGGCGCCCTGCAGCTCGATCTCCAGCACCGCGGGCCGCCCGGCCCGCAGGGCCTCCTCCACCGGGGCTCGCGGGGTGCCGTAGCGGTTCCCCGCGAACTCGGCATGTTCGAGCAGGTCGCCGCGGGCGGCCATCTCCTGGAACCGCGCCCGGTCGACGAAGTGGTAGTGCCGCCCGTCCACCTCGCCGGGGCGGGGTGCGCGGGTGGTCACCGAGACGCTGAAGTAGATCTCCGGGTTCAGCCGGCGCAGCTCGCCCACGACGCTGGACTTGCCGACGCCGGAGGGGCCCGACACGACGGTGAGCCGGTGCCGGGACTGTTTCCCGGCCACCGGCTCACCCTGGTGCCCTGTGGCGCCGATTCGTGCGTCGCTCACTCGCCGCTGAACTCGGCGAGCAGCGCCTTCCGCTGCCGGTCGCCGAGGCCGCGCAGGCGGCGGCTGGTGGCGATCTCGAGACGCTCCATGGTCTGCTGCGCGCGCACCTTGCCGACGCCGGGAAGAGCCTCGAGCAGGGCAGACACCTTCATCTTGCCGAGGACCTCGTCCTCGTCAGCCTGCTTGAGGACATCGGCAAGGGTCGTGCCGCCCCGCTTGAGTCGCTCCTTGAGCTCCGCGCGGGCGCGACGGGCGGCAGCGGCCTTCTCCAGCGCCGCAGCACGCTGTTCCTCGGTGAGCTGGGGAAGTGCCACGTTTTCCTCCGGTAGTACTCAAATTCTGGGTGGGTGTCGCGACCGTACCGATCCCTGCGTACGGGCCACAATGCGGGGTGGCCGGTCAGCGCCGAACAGACAGCCTGCTATTGCGGTCGGCCGAGCGGAATCCGCCATCCGGCTGCTCAAGTTTCCAGAATTGCTTGCGTACGCCGTACGGCTTCACGCAGCGCGACCGGATCAGGCCCGTGCCGCAGGATCTCCCTGGACGAGGCGGGCAGCACTCCTGGCAGGCCGGGACCGAAGACCCGGCGCAGGTCGGCCACGGTGGCGCCCTGGGCACCGAATCCGGGAGCCAGGACGGGGCCGTGCAGCCGGCTGAGGTCCAGTTCGGCCGGATCCACCGTGGCACCCACGACGACGCCCACATCGCCCAGCGGGGCGGCGTCCGCGTTGCGCTCCGCCGCGGCGTCCACGATCGACTGGGCCACCGTGCGGCCGTCGGCCAGCCGCGCGGTCTGCACCGCGGCGCCCTCCGGGTTGGAGGTACGCGCCAGCACGAACGCTCCCTTGCCTGCCTCCAGCGCGGGCGTCAGCGCCTCGAAGCCGAGGTAGGGCGACACCGTGACCGCATCGGCCCCCAGCGTCCCCTCGGCGAGGTAGGCCGCCGCGTAGGCGGCCATGGTGGAGCCGATGTCGCCACGTTTGACGTCCAGCAGCACCAGTGCGCCGCCCTGCCGGGCCGATGCCACCACCCGCTCCAGTACCGCGATCCCCCGCGCGCCGTACGCCTCGAAGAAGGCCGACTGCGGTTTGACCACCGCCACCCGCTCGGCCAGCACCTCGGTGGCGGTCAGCGCGAACCGCTCCAGGCCGCCGGGGTCGGCAGGCAGGCCCCAGGCCGCCAGCAGCCCGGGATGGGGGTCCACCCCCGCGCACAGCGCCCCGCGTGCGGCCACCGCCTCGGCCAGCCGCGCGCCGAACCGGCCGCTCACGACCGGGTGGCCCGCAGCGCGGACTGCAGCTGCTGCAGGGAGCGTACGCCGATATCGCCCCTGATCAGCTCCTCGATACCGTGCACGGCCGCCGCCGCACCCTGGATGGTGGTGACGCAGGGGATGTCCCTGGACACCGCGGCGGTGCGGATCTCGTAGCCGTCCACCCGTGGCCCGCTGTTGCCGTACGGCGTGTTGATCACCATGTCGACCTCGCCGGCCAGGATGAGCTCGACGATGTTCGGCTCGCCCTCGGCGCTGCCCTCGTAGTGCTTGCGCACGCCGGCGCAGGGGATGCCGTTGCGGCGCAGCACCTCCGCGGTGCCGGCCGTCGCCAGCACCCGGAATCCGAGGTCCGCGAGCCGCTTCACCGGGAAGATCAGCGAACGCTTGTCCCGGTTGGCGACCGAGACGAACACCGTGCCGCTGGTCGGTAGGGAGCCGTAGGCCCCGGCCTGCGACTTGGCGTAGGCCTTGCCGAAGGAGACGTCCACCCCCATCACCTCGCCGGTGGACTTCATCTCCGGACCGAGCAGCGAGTCCACCCCGTGCCCCTCCGGGGTGCGGAACCGGTGGAAGGGCAGCACCGCTTCCTTCACCGACACCGGTGAGTCCGGGGGCAGCAGGCCCCCGTCGCCCTCGGCCGGCAGTACCCCGGCGGCCCGCAGGTCCCGGATGGACGAGCCGGTCATGATCAACGAGGCGGCCTTGGCCAGCGGCACCGCGGTGGCCTTGGAGACGAACGGGACGGTGCGCGAGGCCCTCGGGTTGGCTTCCAGCACGTAGAGCACGTCGTCCTTGAGGGCGTACTGCACGTTCAGCAGGCCACGCACCCCGACTCCCTTGGCGATCGCCTCGGTGGAGCCGCGCACGGCCTCCAGGTCGGTCTGGCCGAGGGTGATCGGCGGCAGGGCGCAGGAGGAGTCCCCGGAGTGGATTCCGGCCTCCTCGATGTGCTCCATCACGCCGCCGAGGTAGAGCTGCTCGCCGTCGTAGAGCGCGTCCACGTCGATCTCGATCGCGTCGTCGAGGAAGCGGTCCACCAGCACCGGGTGCTCAGGAGAGACCTCGGTGGCGCGCTGGATGTAGCCCTCGAGGTGGTCCTCGTCGTACACGATCTCCATGCCGCGCCCGCCGAGCACGTAAGAGGGGCGGACCAGCACCGGATAGCCGATCTCGTCGGCGATCCGCTTGGCGCCCCCGAACGAGGTCGCCATGCCGTACCTCGGCGCGGGCAGGCCCGCGTTCACCAGCACCGTGCCGAAGGCGCCGCGCTCCTCGGCGAGGTGGATGGCCTCCGGCGGGGTGCCCACGATCGGCACCCCGGCGTCCGCGAGCCGCTGGGCCAGCCCGAGCGGGGTCTGCCCGCCCAACTGCACGATCACGCCCGCGACCGTGCCGGACGTCTGCTCGGCGTGCACCACCTCCAGCACGTCCTCGAAGGTCAGCGGTTCGAAGTAGAGCCGGTCGGAGGTGTCGTAGTCGGTGGAGACGGTCTCCGGGTTGCAGTTGACCATCACCGTCTCGAACCCGGCCTCGCGCAGCGCGATCGCGGCGTGCACGCAGGAGTAGTCGAACTCGATGCCCTGGCCGATCCGGTTCGGTCCGGAGCCGAGGATCAGCACCTTCGGCCGCTCCGGCTGCGGCGCCACCTCCGACTCCGCGGCCGGATCGGACTCGTACCCCGAGTAGTGGTACGGGGTGCGCGCGGCGAACTCGGCCGCGCAGGTGTCCACGGTCTTGAACACCGGCCGCACGCCGAGCCGGTGCCGCAGCGAGCGCACCCCGTCCTCGCCGGCCAACTCGGGGCGCAGCACCGCGAGCTGGCGGTCGGAAAGCCCGGTGCGCTTGGCCCGCCGCAGCAGGGTCGCGTCCAGCACCGGGGCGCTGCGCACCTGCTCGCCGACCTCGCCGATCAGCCCGACCTGATCGATGAACCAGGGATCGATCCCGCTGGCGGCATGGACCTGCGCCACGGTCGCGCCCAGCCGCAGGGCCCGCTCCACCGCGTACAGCCTGCCCTCCCGCGGCGTGCGCAGGTCCTCCAGCGTGGACTCCAGCGTGGCACCGTCGGGATCGGGCGCGGTCCAGAAGCCGGTCGCCTTGGTCTCGATCGAGCGCATCGCCTTCCCCAGTGCCTCGGCGAAGCTGCGGCCGATGGACATCGCCTCGCCGACGCTCTTCATCGTCGTGGTCAGCGTCGGGTCCGCGCCGGGGAACTTCTCGAAGGCGAACCGGGGCACCTTGACCACCACGTAGTCCAGGGTCGGTTCGAAGGACGCGGGGGTCTCGCCGGTGATGTCGTTGCGGATCTCGTCCAGGGTGTAGCCGATGGCCAGCCTCGCGGCGATCTTGGCGATCGGGAAGCCGGTGGCCTTGGAGGCCAGCGCCGAGGACCGGGACACCCGCGGGTTCATCTCGATCACGACCATCCGGCCGTCCACCGGGTTGACCGCGAACTGGATGTTGCAGCCGCCGGTGTCCACGCCGACCTCGCGCAGCACGGCGATCCCCACATCGCGCATGTGCTGGTACTCCCGGTCGGTCAGGGTCATCGCCGGCGCCACGGTCACCGAGTCACCGGTGTGCACCCCCATCGCGTCCACGTTCTCGATCGAGCAGACCACCACCACGTTGTCGTGCCGGTCGCGCATCAGCTCGAGCTCGTACTCCTTCCAGCCGAGCACGCTCTCCTCGATCAACACCTCGGTGACCGGGCTCTCCTCCAGCCCGAGCGAGGCCATGCGCTCCAGCTCCTCCTGCGTGTGCGCCATGCCGGAGCCGAGCCCACCCATGGTGAACGAGGGCCGGATCACCACCGGCAGTCCCAGCTCGGCCACGGTCGCGCGTACCTCGCCCATGGAGTGGCACACGGCGCTGCGCGGCACCCCGGCACCGACCGTGCGCACGATGTCCTTGAACTTCTGCCGGTCCTCGCCGCGCTGGATGGCGTCGACGTCCGCGCCGATCAGCTCCACGCCGTACTTCTCCAGCACCCCCTGCTCGTGCAGCGCCACCGCGGCGTTCAGCGCGGTCTGCCCGCCCAGCGTGGCCAGCAGCGCGTCCGGCCGCTCGGTCGCGATCACCTTCTCCACGAACTCCGGGGTGACCGGTTCCACGTAGGTGGCGTCGGCGAACTCCGGGTCGGTCATGATCGTCGCCGGGTTGGAGTTGACCAGGCTCACCCGCATGCCCTCGGCCCGCAGCACCCGGCAGGCCTGGGTGCCCGAGTAGTCGAACTCCGCGGCCTGGCCGATCACGATCGGGCCGGACCCGATGACGAGCACGTGCTCGATGTCAGTTCTTTTCGGCATGCCTATCCTCATCAGCCAAACGACGAAGCCCGTCTCGGAAAACCTCGAAGCTCCTCGAACGGTTGGACTCAACATTCATGTGCGGGGCGATATCCAGCGCGGCCCGCAGTTTGCGGAGGCCGGCTTTGTGGTAGCCGGACTTCCGGAGCACCTGTTCCAGCATTTCCCAGGTTCCTCCGGATATCGCGTCCGGATCACGATAGCGGCTCTGCTGTCCCAAACTCGCTGGCAACCTCGGATAGGCGCGACACAGCGCGGGCACATCACCAAAGTACCAAGCCTCCAGCTCCTCGACCACGATGCGGTTCAGGACCTGGAAGCCACGCCGGGCAGTATTCGGCGTGCTGAGACCCGCGTCGGCCGCGTACCGATCCAACTGTGACTTGAGAGCGAGACAGTCCTCCTCGTCACGATCAACGAGTACGACCACCTTGAGGTCTTCCCAAGCCATACGAACGGCGTAACCTTTCAGCCGTCGAGGCAACTCCTTCATCAGCATGGTTTTACCTTGGAACTCCCGAACAGCGAAGCGAAGTTCTGGTGCGATCCGCGGAACCAGAATCTCCAGAACTTTCCCGGCCGACGGCTCCTCGACCAAGATCTCGACGGTAGCCGGGCCACTCACGCCGGCCGCCCGGAACGGGTGAGCGGGTCCGCGACGTCGAAATACCCCTCCATCCACAGGCTCCCCAGCGTGCCTCCGGCATCCGCCATGGCCACCAGAGGCTGGATCCCCGAGGCACGGACGCTACGGGTGAATCCGTCGTCGGCCCGGTAGAGAGCCCACAACTCCTCCGGCCGCAACGCATCGGCGAAGTATGGTGAATGGGTCGTGACCAGCATCTGGCTCCGGCCGGCCGCCGCTCTCGCTTCTTCAGCGAGGCTGTACAGCAGTTTGGGGTGAAGTTGGTTCTCTGGCTCTTCTATCCCGACGATCGGCGCTGGGTCGGGATCGTAGAGCACCGTCAGGTAAGCCAGCAGCTTCAGCGTTCCGTCGGAGATGAACTGGGCGAGTACCGGCTTATCGAACGGCCGGTCCTTGAGCCGGAGCAGGAGCCTGCCGTCAGGCATCTGTTCCGGGTCGACGCGTTCCAGGCTTGGCACCCGCTGCCCGAGAACCTCGAAAATTGTCTCAAGACGTTCCGGATGCCGCTCACCGAGGTACTGGATCACGTTCGCCAGGTTGTCGCCGATGACGGACAACTTCTCCTGCGGACCGGACATCGGCTGCTGTCGTACCTGATCGATGTTCAGGTACGACAGGTACCAGCCCGTGATGAACCGCCGCAACGCGGCGACCTGGGGATAGCGACTGAGCTGGCCGAGGCTGCTGACCGCGAGAAGATCCGGGCTGTCGAGGCGCTCCGACACCTTCGCCGCAACCTGCTCGTCATACACCGCGCCTTCACCGCGCGAGAAGTTCAGGATCTCGGTCGGGCGTCCCTGCCCCGGATTGACGGTCCAGCGAAGCAACTCCCCCACCACCGTTGGTGAGCCACTGTCCTCGTCGATTGCCAGTTGGTACGTGATCAGCCGGCCACTCGCCGGGTCCCGGTACTTCAGCTCGAACTCGACCGGCCCGTCCATCCCCCGACTGCGGATTTCCGCCATCCTGTTGCGCGCGTCCCATGCCCGTCGCAGGTTGGTGGTGAACGCCTCATGCAGGAACGCAAACACGTCGAACACCGTCGACTTGCCGCTGCCGTTCGGGCCGAACAAGACGGTCAACGGGGTGAGCTTCTCGAAGGTGACATCACGCAGCACCCGGTAATTCCGGATGTGGAGGCGCTCGATGGCCGGTTTCGACCCACCTCTAGCGGCCATCATGGTGCACCTCCATCAGACTCACGAACTCGTCGAAAAGGGGCTCAGCGTCGTGCGGGCCCGCCGCGGCCTCCGGGTGGTACTGCACGGAGAACGCGGGTACCTCGGCGCAGCGCAGGCCTTCCACCGTGCCGTCGTTCGGGCAGTAGTGGCTGATCGTGGCCGCGCCGAAGGGCGAGTCGAAGCGTTGCCCCGCCTCGCCTTCCAGCGCGAACCCGTGGTTCTGCGCGGTGATCGCCACCCGCCCGGTGGCCACGTCGATCACCGGGATGTTGATCCCCCGGTGGCCGTAACGCATCTTGTAGGTGCCCAGCCCCAGCGCGCGGCCGAGAATCTGGTTGCCGAAGCAGATGCCGAACAGCGGCAGCCCCCGCTCCAGCACCGCCCGGGTGAGCGCGATGGCATGGGTCTGGGTCTCCGGGTCGCCGGGACCGTTGGAGAGGAACACCCCGTCCGGCTCCACCGCCAGCAGGTCCTCCAGGCCGGAGGACATCGGCAGCACGTGCACCTCGATGCCCCGGCGGGTCAGCAGGCGTGGGGTGTTGGACTTGATCCCCAGGTCGAGCGCGGCCACCCGGAACCGCCGCTGCCCCTGCGCGGGCACCACGTAGGGCCGCGGGGTGCTCACCTCGCCTGCCAGATCGGCCCCCTTCATCGAGGGGCTTTCCAGTACCGCCGCGGTCATCTCCTCGTCCGACCCGATGGCCTCGCCGGAGAACACACCCGCGCGCATCGCGCCGTGCTCGCGGATATGCCTGGTCAACGTGCGGGTGTCCACCTCGGAGATCCCGACGATGCCCTGCGCGCGCAGCTCCGCGTCCAGCGTGCGGCTGCAACGCCAGTTGGACGGCGCACGTGCCGGGTCGCGCACCACGTAACCGGACGCCCAGATACGGGCCGATTCGTCGTCCTCGTCGTTCCACCCGGTGTTGCCGATCTGCGGAGCGGTCTGCACGACGATCTGCCGGTGGTAGGAGGGGTCGGTGAGGGTCTCCTGGTACCCGGTCATCCCGGTGCAGAACACCACCTCGCCGAGCGTGCGGCCCTGCGCGCCGTACCCGACACCGCGAAACACGCGGCCGTCCTCCAGCGCCAACGCCGCCGGCACCCGTGTCGCCGTCATTCCTGCGATCCTTTCTCAACAGTGCCCGCACCCAGTGCGTCGATCCATTGTGGATAGCTATCGGTCCCGTCACCGCGGAACCCGGTGTCGATGTCCGTGCCCGCCAGCCGCCAGGTGATCACCAGCAGGCTGTCGGTGCCCAGCACCTTGCCCGCCATACCCCTGGCGAGCTTCGCGTCGACAACCGACTCCCGCGGGATCCAGAACTCCGGTGCGCCCTCGCGCCGCACCTCGACCCCTTCGGGGTACAGGCACAGCGTCGCCGCGCTGCGCACCCCCGCACCCCTGGTCACGATCCGCTGCTGCCAGTGACCCGCCCTGGTCGAGCAGACGTAGACCCCGCGCATCGCGGGCAGTACCGGTGTTCCCGGATCGGCGGGCACCTCGGGGAAGGGGGCGAACTCGACACTCTGCGCACGTGCCTGGCGTCGCCACCCGCGCCACATGCCGAGGACGCACAGCCCGAAGAACGCCACCACCAGCAGGGTCAGCAGTAACCGATCCATCAGTGTTTCCTCCCTGCTCCGGCCGTGATCCGCCCGCGCAGCAACGTCGCGGTCACGGCGGCGGGTAACCGCATGCCCTCGTACGGGGTGTTGGCCGCGATGCTGGCCAACTCGGCGCCGCGCACCGTCCATTCGGCTTCCGGGTCCACCAGCACCAGGTTCGCCGGCTCGCCCGGCTCGATCGGCCTGCCCTGGTCCGGGAGACCGGCGATCTCCGCCGGCCGCTCGCTCATCACCCTGGCGACGCCGCGCCAGTCCAGCAGGCCGGGTTCGACCATGGTCCGCACCACGATCGACAGCGCGGTCTGCAGGCCGAGCATGCCCGGTTTGGCCACCGCCCACTCGCAGTCCTTGTCCTGCGCGGGGTGCGGCGCGTGGTCGGTGGCCACGCAGTCGATCACGCCCTCGGCCAGCGCGCCGCGCATCCGCTCGACGTCGGCGTCCGTGCGCAGCGGCGGGTTGACCTTGTTGATCGGATCGTAGGTGGCCAGCCGCTCGTCGGTGAGCACAAGGTGATGCGGGGTGACCTCGGCGGAGACCCGGCCGTCCGCACGCGGTTTCGCCCACTCCAGCACGTCCACCGTGCCGGCGCTGGACACGTGACACACGTGCAGGCGCGCCTTCGCGTACTCGGCGAGCAGGCAGTCTCGCGCCACGATCGCCTCCTCGGCCGAGGCAGGCCAGCCGGAGTAGCCCAGCCGGGCCGCCCGCTCGCCCTCGTGCGCCTGCGCACCGGCGGTGAGCGCGGGCTCCTCGGCATGCTGGGCGATCACCACGTTCAGCGCGGTCGAGTACTCCAGCGCTCTGCGCATGATCAGCGGGTCGGCCACGCAGTGCCCGTCGTCGGAGAACATCCGCACCCCGGCCGCCGAGCCCGCCATCGTGCCCAGCTCGGCCAGCTTCTCCCCGGCCAGCCCGACCGTCACCGCGCCCACCGGGTGCACGTCGACCAGCCCGACCTCACGGCCACGCCGCCACACGTGCTCCACGATCACCTGGTTGTCCGCGACCGGGCTGGTGTTGGCCATGGCGAACACCGCGGTGTAGCCGCCGAGCGCGGCCGCGGCCGAGCCACTGGCGATGGTCTCGGCGTCCTCCCTGCCCGGTTCCCGCAGGTGGGTGTGCAGGTCGACGAATCCGGGCAGCAGCACCTGACCCCGTGCCCGGATCACCTCGACCCCCTCCGGCGCGTCCAGGTCACCGATCTCCGCGATCACCCCGTCCACGACCAGCAGGTCGACGGGCTCCCCCTCGCCGTACGGCCGTGCTCCCTCAATCAGCACCGGTGCCCTGAACGTGGCGTTCGCGACGTCAGACGTCTCAGAAGTGCCGTTCGCAACGCTGGACGTCCCGATAGTGGCGTTCAGGGCACTCTCCTGGTCGTTCACGCGGCCTCTCCCTCTCCGGCCAGCAGGTGGTACAGCACGGCCATCCGGACGTGCACGCCGTTGCGGACCTGTTCGATGATCGCGGACTGGGGCGCGTCGGCCACGGCCGGCGCGATCTCCATCCCGCGCAGCATGGGACCCGGATGCAGCACCACGGCGTGCTCGGGCAGCAGCCGCAGCCGCGCCTCGTTCAGCCCGTAGGCGATGGAGTACTCCCGCGCCGAGGGGAAGAACCCCCCGTGCATGCGTTCGGTCTGCACCCGCAGCATCATCACCGCGTCCAGCGCGGGCAGCTCGGCGTCCAGGTGATGCGCCACGGTGACCGGAAGGGACTCGGCCCCGGGCGGCAGCAGGGTGGGCGGGGCGACCAGCACCACCTCGGCGCCCAGTGTGGCCAGCAGGTGCACGTTGGACCGGGCGACCCTGCTGTGCAGGACGTCCCCGACGATGCCGACCCGGCGCCCGGCCAGCTCACCGAGGCGTTCCCGCAGCGTGGCGGCGTCCAGCAGGGCCTGCGTCGGGTGCTCGTGCGTGCCGTCACCCGCGTTCACCACGGCCGTCGGCGTCTCGGCCAGCCAGCCGGACAGCCGGTGGGCCGCGCCCGAGGCCGGGTGCCGGATGATCACGCAGTCCGCACCGGCCGCGGACAGCGTCAGCGCGGTGTCGCGCAGCGACTCACCCTTGCCGACCGAGGACCCACCGGCCGAGACATTGATCACGTCGGCACTCATCCACTTGCCGGCGAGCTCGAAGGAGACCCTGGTGCGGGTGGAGTTCTCGTAGAACATCGTGATCACGGTCCGCCCGCGCAGCGTGGGCAGCTTGCGTACCTCGCGGCCGAGCAGGGTTCGTTTGAGCTCGTCGGCGGTGTCCAGCACCGCGGTGGCCTGGTCGGCCGCCAGCCCGTCCGTCGCGAGCAGGTGCCTCACCGTTGCTCCTCCGCCCCCGTCTCGCGGGTCCGCAGCAGCACCGCGTCCCGCTCATCCACCTCGGTCAGCAGGACCGCGATGTCCTCGGCCCGCGAGGTGGGCACGTTCTTGCCCACGTAGTCGGCACGGATCGGCAGCTCACGATGGCCGCGATCGACCAGCACGGCGAGCTGTACCGAGCGCGGCCGGCCGTGTTCACGCAGGGCGTCCAGGGCGGCGCGAATGGTCCGCCCGGAGTACAGCACGTCGTCCACCAGCACGACCACGCGGTCGTCGATCCCGGACTCCGGCAGCTGTGTCTGCTCCAGCGGCCGGGTCGGCCTGCGGCGCAGGTCGTCCCGGTACAGCGTGACGTCGATCGCACCCGCGGGTACCTCGACCCCGGAGAACTCGGTGACCCGCTCGGCGAGCCGGTGGGCAAGCGGCGCTCCCCTGGTCGGGATGCCGAGCAACACGGGTGGAGCCGCTGGAGCCGCACCCAAAGCGGTCTTCTCGATGACCTGATGGGCCATTCGAGCGATGGTGCGCGCGACGTCGCCGGACGAGAGCAGCTCCCGCTCATCACCCGGTTCCGCCGCGCCACGTGGACGTGGCGCCACGGTGGACCTCCTTCCCCGCCTCGCCGGACGGGTCCTTAAAGGACGTCGATCCCCCCGTTGATCTGGGGATCGAACTGACAGTAGCAGGGCACCGACCTCAGCCTTCCGGGTGGTGCGGACGTGCCGGGAACCACCTCAGCCAATGATCTGCTTGACCTGGTGACGACAACGAGTAACCATTACTCTGAGTATTCGACTCAAGGAGTGCCCGTTCGGTCCGTCCGACCGAACGGGGCGAGGAAACGGAGAACCACCAGATGGGCGATTACGCCAAGGCGCTCGGGGCCAAGCTCCGCGGGATCCGCCAGCAGCAGGGCTTGTCCCTGCACGGAGTCGAACAGAAGTCCGGTGGGCGCTGGAAGGCGGTCGTCGTCGGCTCCTACGAACGTGGCGATCGCGCGGTGACCGTGCAGAAGCTGGCCGAACTGGCCGACTTCTACGGGGTACCCGTCGTCGAGTTGCTGCCCGAAGGACGGGTGCCGTCCGGAGCCGAGCCGGCCACCAAGATCGTCATCAACCTGGAGCGGCTCCAGCAACTGCCTGCCGAGAAGGTCGGTCCGCTCGCCCGGTATGCCGCGACGATCCAGAGCCAACGCGGCGACTACAACGGCAAGGTGCTCTCGATTCGCACCGAGGACCTGCGTTCGCTGGCGATCATCTACGACATGACCCCGGGCGAGCTTACCGAACAACTGATCGACTGGGGTGTGCTTCCACCGGAGGCCCGGCCCTCGAAGGAGGACTGAGTCCCCGCACGAGGACCGGCCCTTCGCAGGGGCCGCGTGCTGGGAATTCGTCGGCGACTTCTCGTCCTGCGGGGAAGCCGCCGACGAATTCCCGGGTCGTGCGCGAGCGCTACAGCACGGCCCGCAACCGGTCGGCGATGCTGCCGATCCGGCCGAGCACGCCGTTGACGAAACGCGGCGAGTCGTCCGTGGAGAGTTCCTTGGCGACGCCGACCGCCTCGTCGATCGCCACCGGGTCCGGCACATCGGCCGCCCACAGCAGCTCGTACACCCCTACCCGCAACACGGCGAGGTCGACCACCGGCATACGGTCGAGGCTCCAGCCCTGCGCGTGTTCCTCGAGCAGTTCGTCGATCCGCTCCCGCCGCACCGTCACGCCCTCGACCAAGGTGATCGTGTAGTCGCTGACCACCTCGGCGTCGGTGGAACCGACCCGGTCGGACAGCAGGGTGACGGCGTCGACGGACCGCTGGGCGGCCTCGTACAGGATCTCCACGGCGCGCCTGCGCGAGGCGCGGCGGCTGGTGCCGCCGCCGCGAGTGGGTGTTCGCCCGGGACTCACCACGGCCTCAGCCGGAGACACGGCCGAGATACCGGCCGTCCCTGGTGTCGACCTTGATCTTCTCGCCGGTGGAGAGGAACAACGGAACCTGGACCTCGGCCCCGGTCTCCACCTGGGCCGGCTTGGTGCCGCCGGTCGACCGGTCGCCCTGGATGCCGGGGTCGGTGTGCTGGATGACCAGCTCCACCGAGGCGGGCAGTTCCACGTAGAGCGGAACACCGTCGTGGGTGGCCACGGTGGCGGTGTTGTTCTCCAGCATGTACTTGGCCGCCCCACCGACCGTCTCGCCGGGCACGGTGAGCTGGTCGAAGGTGTCGCCGTCCATGAAGACGTAATCGACGCCGTCCTGGTAGAGGTAGGTCATCTCCCGCCGGTCCACGTTCGCGGTGTCGACCTTGGTGCCTGCGTTGAACGTCTTGTCCACGACCTTTCCGGACAGCACGTTCTTGAGCGTCGTACGCACGAACGCACCGCCCTTGCCCGGCTTCACGTGCTGGAAGTTCACGACGGACCAGAGCTGGCCGTCGAGGTTGAGGACCATGCCGTTCTTCAGGTCGTTGGTGGTGGCCACGGGTGTGTGCTCTCCTGCTGTCGGGCGCGGTCTAGACGACCACGAGTTCTTTGGTGCTCAGGGTGAGGATCTCGGGAGTACCGTCCCGCACGACGAGCGTGTCCTCGATGCGCACGCCACCGCGACCGGCGAGGTAGACGCCAGGCTCGACGGTGACCGCCATACCGGCGGACAGTGTACCGATGCCCGTGGCCGCCAGGCTGGGCGCCTCGTGAACCTGCAGTCCCACGCCGTGCCCGAGGCCGTGCGCGAACTCGTCACCGTGCCCCGCCTCAGTGATCACGTCCCGGACCGTCCGGTCCACCCCGGACACCTCGGCACCCGGGCGGGCGGCGCCGCACCCGGTGGCCTGTGCCTGGTGCACCAGGTCGTACAGGTCCCGCTGCCATGCGGCCGGTTCGCCGAGCGCGAAGGTCCTGGTCATATCCGAGTGGTAGCCCTCGACCACGGCGCCGAAGTCGAGCTTGACGAGGTCACCGGTGGCCAGCGTGCTGCCGGTGGGCCGATGGTGCGGGACCGCCGAATGGGCTCCGGCCGCGACGATGGACTCGAAGGCGGCGCCCGCGGCGCCGTGGTCCAGCATCCGGTTCTCCAGGTCCCTGGCGACCTCCAGCTCGGTCCGGCCGGGCCGCAGCCCGCCTGCCGCGACCAGGTCCGCCAGCGCCCGGTCGGCGACGGCGCAGGCCTCCCGCAGCCGGGCGACCTCGTCCTCGTCCTTGACCATCCGCAGCTTCTCGGTGAGCCCGGGCGCGCGGGCCAGCTCGACCCCTTTCGCCAGGTCGTCCAGCGCGTCGAAGGCGTCGACACTCACGTGCTGGCTTTCGAACCCGGTCCGGCGGTAACGGGCGGGCCGCTCCCCCGCCCGGCCGGCCAGTGCGGCCGCGCTGGCCCGTTGCAGCACGTGCTCGAGATCGGGGACCTCGGTCTCGGCCTGGGTGGCGTACCTCCCGTCGGTACAGAACACCGTCCCGGCCTCGCCCTCGGCGTGCAGCAGCAACGCGGCGTTGGAACCGGTGAACCCGGTCAGGTAGCGGATGTTCGTCAGGTCGGTGACCAGCAGGGCGTTCAGGTCGGCTTCGGTCAGCATGGCGCGCAGGGTGGCGCGGCGGCGAGCATGTGTTTCCGGCACCCCGCCACCCTAATGTCGGTGGGTCAGGAACGTTCCCCCGCGGGACCGGCGCCCGGTTACAGTAGGCGGATGCGGTCCTGGATTGTTCGCGGACTCGGTATGGCCGTGCTGCATGCCGTCGCCGCGGTCGCGCTCGCCAAGGTCACGGTGTACCAGCCGACCGACCTGACAGTGATCACCGCCGTGGTGCTGGCCCTGCTGGTCGGCGCGGCGGCGCTGTGGAGTGCCATCGACGCCTGGCTGGGACTGGACGACCGCAGCCGGGTCTGGTTCATCGCGGCGCTGGTCTCCGGCCCGGTCTCCGGGCTGCTCACCGTCCTCGGCAGGAGCCTCCTCGTCGACCAGACCGGGCTGAACGCGCTCGGCAGCGCGCTGACCGGCGGCGCCGCGTTCACCGCGCTGCTGGTGCTGGTGCCGGCCGGCCTGGGGCTGTTCGTGGGCAGCCGGATCGGCGGCTCGGGACGGGCCGGGGAGGAGTCCGATCAGTTCTCCAGGGCCGAGCCCGCCGGGTAGGCGACCCACTGGCGCTCGGTGATCGGCCGGACCGCGGAGTCGTTCAGCTCCGCGGCCTCCGGGGAACGGATCGGCCACAACCTGCCGTCGTCGAGTACCAGCCCCATCCCGGACTCGGGCGCGTTCACCGCCTTCGCCCCGGGGCGCAGCCGGGCGGTGGCCGGGAGCCCTTCCAGCTCCGGCAGCCTGCGGTCGAGCACCCGCTCGGCGAGCGCGGCGGCCACCGAGCGCCGGTCCACCCGGACCACGGTGCCGCCGGTCACCAGGTCCATCGTGCGTACCGGCGAGGGCATCGCGGTCCCGTCCAGTACGGCCAGCGCCCGCTCCCGGTCCGCGCAGGCGTCCACCCCGTGCGCGTCGATGCCGAAGTGCCGCAGGTTGGTGGGTGCGTCCGCGCCCCCGATCGTGGTGGCGCGGATGACATCGAACGGCACCCGGCCGCACGGGTCGGTCGCGGAAACCGGCGCGTGACCGTCCGGCCGGCGCACCAGGCCGGGCCCTTCCTTCCACGGGCCGGGTATCACCACCGGCTGGTACGGGTTCGCGGTGAACTCCCGGTTCCAGAAGGTGATCGTCGTGCCGGCGTCGGTCTCGTGCGCGATGGCGAAGGCGGAGAGCGCGTCCACCCACATCAGATCCGCGCTGAACGCGTCGACGAGGGACCGCCTCCGCGGGCTCCCGGTGTCGCCCACCGGGACGAAGCCCCGCGGGCCCAGCGCCTCGACACCGCCGCCGAAGGCCGGGTCCTCGGATCGCACGACGAACTGCCCTGCGCCGTTCCAGCCCGCGGCCTCGCCGGTGGTGTCGGTGAACATCAGGTAGAACCAGCCGTCCAGGTGGACGGCGGCCGGCTGGCCCGCGCCGTAGATGTTGTCCCTGCGCTCGTCGTGCGCGGGCCGCAGGATCGGCTGCCGCGCAGAGCGGGTGAAATTGGTCCCGTCGTGGCTCACCGCGAGACCGATCGAGTTGCCGAGCGCGTGATCACCCGCGGCTCCGGTGTAGTACAGGTAGTACGTGCCGTCGACCCTGAGCACCGAGGGATCGCACGTGTGCACGCCGTCGAACCCGCCGGGGTCGCCGGACAGCACGGCTTTCGGCGCGCCACCGCCGGGCCCGGTGAACGGTCCACTGGCTCCCGGCGCCTCGGCGTAAAGGATGTCGTCGCCGGGGGGCGGCGCGCTGCCGTACTGGCTGCACCACCACATGCGGACGCGGCCACCGTCGAGCATCGCCGAGGGGCCGTAGTTGTAGACCGCGTCGGCGGCGCCCGCGGCCACCACCCTGTCGCTCTGCCGCACGTTGTCGACCTCGAGCGGGAGGTCCCGCGGCGGTGGCGGCTCGGGCTCGGCCCCGCCCGCGATCGGCTGGTCCCCACCGTCGGCCTGGGGCAGCGCGTTGCTCGTGGTGCAGCCGGCGAGGACGCCCGTGGCGGCGATCAGGGCCGCGGCGACCGCGCTGCTACGACAACGGGCTGTACGCATACCGACCGTGGACCTCCGTCCGCTCCCCCTCGCGCTCGACCGCGTCGAGACCTGAGAACAGTCTACGGATTACCTCACCCGTCCTGATGACCACATACGGGTGTTGCGGCGGGGTTCAGCTACCGGGCGCGACCAGCTCGACCTCGTAGCCGTCCGGGTTCTCCAGGTACGCGGCGTAGTGCTCGGGGCCACCCGCATGCGGGTAACGCTCGGCGAACAGCGGGCTCCAGCCGTGCTCGGCCGCCCGCGCGACGAGCTCGTCCAGCCGTCGCCGGGACGGCACCCGCAGTGCGATGTGGTTCAGGCCGGGCCGGCACCGGTCGTGGACGTCTCCGGACAGTGCCGGTGACTGCTCCACCACCAGGTACCAGCCGCCGGACCGCCAGCTCGTTCCCGCGCTCCACCGCTGATACTCCCACCAGCCCAGCGCACCCAGCAGCCAACCGAAGGACTCCCTCGCACGTTCCAGGTCGGGAACCCACAGCTCGATGTGGTGCACCCCGGTCGCGGGCCGGGCCGGTGCCACGTACACGCGGTGCGGGCCGCCGTAGTGCTCACCGCCGCCGACATCCTGGAAGCCCAGCCGCTCGGCCAGCTTCCGGCTGGCCAGGTTGGCCTCGTGGACGAGTGCCCACACGGCGGGCAGGCCGACGGTGTCGAAGCCGTGCTCCAGCAACAGTGCGGCGGCCTCGGTGGCCAACCCCCTGCCGCCGTAGGCGCCGTCCACGAACCAGCCGATCTCGGCGCCCTCCACGGGCAGTTCCCAGGAGGGGCGCAGGTGGGCGAGCCCGACCACGGTGCCGCCGAGCTCGACCACCCAGTGCCCGGTGCCCTCCGGCCCCTGGTAGTCCAGCCGCCGCTCGACCATCTCCTTGGCCCGCGCCGGGTCGGAGAGGTCGGCCTCCAAGAACCGGCTCATCTCCGGATCGGCGAACACCCGCAGCACGGCCGGGGCGTCGGCCCGCCGCAAGCCCCGCAGCCGGACCCGGGGGCCACGCAGCACGGGAAGCGCCGTCATCCCGCGTTGTCGGCCACGTGATCGGCGAGCCACCGCAGGGCGAGCAGGTAGCCGTCCACGCCGAGGCCGAGGATCACCCCGCGCGCGATATCGGACAGCACGCTGTGCTGCCGGAACGGTTCCCGCTTGTGCACATTGGAGATATGCACCTCGATCAGCGGAGCGGGCAGCTGGGCCGCCGCGTCGCGCACCGCGATGGAGTAATGGGTCCACGCGGCCGCGTTCAGCACCACCGGCCAGCCGGCGTCGGCGGCCTCGTGCAGCCAGCCGACCAGCTCGCCCTCGTGATCGGTCTGCCGCACCTCGACGTCCAGGCCGAGCCGGGAACCCGCCTCGGTACACCGCTCGGCCAGCTCCTGGTGCGTGGTCGAGCCGTAGACCTCCGGCTCCCGCATGCCGAGCCGCCCGAGGTTCGGGCCGTTCAGCACCAGGACCTTCCGGCCGGCATCACCGGGCACGGTCACAGCAGCACCCCTCCCCCGTTGTCGGCGGACTCGGCGGCGATCGCGGAGTAGGCCGCGGCCAGCAGGGATGGATCGGGGCCCTCCAGCCTGCCCGGCTTGCCGAGCCCGTCCAGCACCACGAAGCGCAGCGTGCCGGAGCGGGTCTTCTTGTCCCCGCGCATGCCCTCCAGCAACTGCGGAAGCGCGTCGCCGTCGTAGCGGGTTGGCAGGCCGAGTGCCCGCAGCACCGTGCCGTGCCGGTCGGCGGTGGCATCGTCCAGCCTGCCGGCCAGCCTGGCCAGCTCGGCCGCGAAGACCAGCCCGATGCTCACCGCGGCCCCGTGCCGCCACCGGTAGCGCTCGCGACGCTCGATGGCGTGCCCGAGCGTGTGCCCGTAGTTGAGGAACTCGCGCATCCCGGACTCCCGCAGGTCGGCGGCCACCACATCGGCCTTGACCTGGATGGAACGCCGGACCAGCTCGCCGAGCAGTTCACCCTCGGTGTCCAGCGCGCCGGCCGGATCCCGCTCGATCAGTTCCAGGATGCGCGGGTCGGCGATGAAGCCGGCCTTGACCACCTCGGCCATGCCGGCCACCAGTTCGTTCGGCGGCAGGGTCTCCAGGGTGGCCAGATCGGCCAGCACCATGGACGGCTCGTGGAAGACCCCGACCAGGTTCTTGCCCGCCTCGGTGTTGATGCCGGTCTTCCCGCCGACCGCGGCGTCCACCATGCCCAGCAGGGTGGTCGGCACGTTGACCAGGCGGACCCCGCGCATCCAGGTGGCGGCCACGAATCCGGCCAGGTCGGTCACGGCTCCGCCGCCGAGCCCGACCACGGCGCCCCGCCGGTCCAGCCCGATGCGGCCGAGAACCTCCCAGCAGAACCCGGCCACGGACAGCGCCTTGCCCTCTTCGGCGTCCGGGATCTCCACCCGGTGCGCGTCCAGCCCGGCCTCGGCGAGCTCGGCCCGGATCGCCTCGGCCGCGGTGGTGAGGGTGGGCGGGTGGATCAGGGCGACGCCTGAGGTCTCCCGCAGCGCCTCGGTCAGCTCCCCGAGCAGGCCACGGCCGATCAGGACGTCGTACGGCCGCTCCGTCTCGACCTTGACGCGAACCGGGTCGGTCATAGTTGCCAACAACTCCTAAGTCTGTGCGGTGTCCGTGCGATCGGGCTCGGCAGGCGGGTCCGCCTCGCCGAGCAACTCCAGCACGGCGTCGGCCACCTCGCCGGGAGCGCGCTCGTCGGTGTCGATCTCCAGCATGGCGACCTCGCGGTAGATCGGCAGCCGCGCGTCCAGCAGCGCCTTGTAGGTGGCCCGCGGGTTGACCCCGGTCAGCAGCGGCCGCGCCGTGGACATCCCGGTGCGGCGGACACCCTCGGACATTCCGACGGCGAGGAACACGACCTTATGCGCGGCCAACCGCCGCCGGGTCTCCTCGGCCAGCACCGCGCCACCGCCGAGCGCGAGCACGCCCCCGTGTTCCTCGAGCGCGGTGGCGATGGCCGCACGTTCCAGTTCCCGGAAGGCGGGTTCGCCCTCGGCCGTGAAGATCTCCGAGATCGTCCTGCCCGCGCGGGCCTCGACGGCGTCGTCGCTGTCCAGGAACCCGGTGCCGAGCCGTTCGGCCAGCAATCGGCCCACGGTGGACTTGCCCGAGCCCGGAGGGCCGATCAGGACCGCCCGTGGTCTCACCATCGCTGCTCCAGCTCGCGCAGGTACGCCTCGGCATTGCGCTTGCTCTCCGCCAGCGAGTCGCCGCCGAACTTCTCCACCGCCGCGTCGGCGAGCACCAGCGCCACGACGGATTCGAGCACCACCCCGGCCCGCGGCACCGCGCACACGTCCGAACGCTGGTGGATCGCGACCGCGGCCTCACCGGTGGAGACATCCACCGTGGACAGCGCGCGGGGCACGGTGGAGATCGGTTTCATCGCCACCCGTACCCGCACCGGCTCGCCGTTGGTGATGCCACCTTCCAGGCCACCCGCCCGGTTCGACCGCCGCGTCACCCCGGTGACCCCGGAACCCGGGTCGATCTCGTCATGCGCCCCGCTACCCCACCGGCGCGCGGTGGTGAAGCCGTCGCCGACCTCGACGCCCTTCATGGCCTGCACGCCCATCAGCGCCCCGGCCAGCCGGGAGTCCAGCCTGCGGTCCCAGTGCACGTGGGAACCCAGCCCCGGCGGCAGCCCGTAGGTGATCACCTCGATCACCCCGCCGACGGTGTCCCCCGCCTTCCGTACGGCGTCCACCTCGGCCACCATGGCCTCGGTAGCGGCCTCGCCGAACGCCCGCACCGGGCTCTCGTCCACGGCCGCCAGGTCCTCGGGCCGCGGCAGCGGCCCCTCCGGAGCCTCGGCGCCGCCGATGGACACCACGTGGCTGACCACCTCGGCACCCAGCAACTGCCGCAGATAGGCCCGCGCGACCGTGCCCAGCGCCGTCCGGGACGCGGTCTCCCTGGCACTGGCACGCTCCAGCACCGGGCGCGCCTCGTCGAACCCGTACTTCTGCATACCGGCCAGATCGGCGTGCCCCGGGCGGGGCCGGGTCAGCGGCTCGTTGCGAGCCAGGCCCTCGAGCTCGGCCGGATCCACCGGATCGGCCGCCATGACCTTGTCCCACTTGGGCCATTCGGCGTTCTCGATCTGCACCGCGACCGGCCCGCCCTGGGTACGGCCGTGCCGGACCCCGCCCACGAACTCGACGCGGTCGGTCTCGAACCCCATCCGAGGGCTGCGGCCGAAGCCGAGCCTCCGCCGCGCGAGCTGCTCACCCAGGTCGGCGGTGGTGACTTCCACTCCGGCCACCATGCCCTCGAGTATGGCCGCGAGGGCGGGGCCATGCGATTCACCAGCGGTCATCCAGCGCAACACAGGGACGATCCTGTCACGAGCCACGCGAGGACGAATCAACTACCCACAGGCACCTCCCATCCGGTTCCCGGGAAAACGGTGACCAGCCAGGCGGCCGCGATCAGCCCGGGGCCGTGCGGCACCCCGTCCCGCCAGCGACCGGCCCGGCTCAGCCTCGCCACGGCCGCCATCGACGCGGCGGCCACCGCGGACAGGCAGGCCGCCAGCACCAGCACCGCCCAACCGCCCACGCCCAGCACGGCGCCGAGGCTGCCGGCGAGTTTCACGTCCCCGGCACCGAGCGCGCGGGGTGCGGCGAGATGCATCAGCAGGTGCGCGCCGCCGAACACCAGCGCACCGAGCAAGGCACTGGTGGCGAGGGCCGCATCGGGTGCGGCCGTGGCGGCGATGCCCAGCGCCAGCCCGACCGCCGCATACAGCGGCAGGGTCAGCACGTCCGGCAGCCGCCGGTGTGCGAGGTCCGCCAGCGCGAGCGGAACCCCGAACGCCGTGAGGACCAGCGGCACGGGCAGCCACCAGTCCGGCCACGCCTGTCCCCACCAGCGCCCGGCGACCACGGCCGCGAGCAACGCCGTGGCCAGCGCGCAGCTCGCCGCGGGCGTGGCCGCGGGAGGCCGTGCCCGGCCGAGCAGCCACCAGCCGGTCAGGCCTGCGCCCGCACCGGCCGCGGCGAAGAGGAGCATGACCACCAGTCCCATACCCACGAGCATCGAACAGGCGAGCGAACCAGGGCAAGGAACGGTAGGTGTGAACGGTCCGTTCAGCCATGCCGCCCGCGGTGGTCGGCACCGGGCCATCCCGGCCCCTTTACCCCTCGCCAACGCGATGACCTGCGGCGACAGCCCACGCACACCGCGCGAGCGCGTTCACCGGATCGTTCCGGGCGGCCCCGCGGACGGGGCGCGAACGGAGCGTTCGCTACGGCGTCATCCGCAACAGCGGCTTCCCCTCCGGGGTGCGGATCTCCAGTGCCTGGATATCGTCGTCCTGCAGCCTGGTCCCCACCGAGATGCGCACCGTGTCCTCGGCGACCGCGTGCCAGCTCGCCAGCTCGGCGAGCCCGCCGTCCCGCCGCACCGCCACCAGCGCGTAGTCCCCGCCGTTGCCCGCGCGGTAGGTACAGGACATCTCCACCTTGCTGCCCCATTCCAGGTTGGTGAGCCGCGCCGTGGCCTGCACCGGCACCGCGTACCGCGAGACCGGTGTCATGGCCACCCCGGCCGGTTCCTCGGGAGCGACGGGCAGCACCAGTGCGGCGACCGCGGCGGCACCGGCGGCGATGCCCACCACGGCGGCGGTCACCGTGCCCACCAGCGTGCGCCTGCGGGCTCGCCGTACCTTGCCGGTCAGCGCGGGCAGCAGGTGCGCGGGCGGCGGTTCGACCGGCACGGTCTCGGTGCGCGCCTGGGCGAGCAACCCGGGCATGCCGGCCAGCTCGCGCACCGAACGGGCGCAGTCGGCGCACATCCGCAGGTGCTGCTCGAAAGCGAACCGGTCCTCCGGGGACAGGGCGCCCAGCACGTAGGCGGCGTCGAACTCGCGGAACGGGTCCTCACCCGCGGGATCGTGCCCGGTCATGGGGTCACCCCCTTCTCCTCCATGATCAGCCGGAGCGCGCGCAGGGCATAGTGCGTGCGGGACTTGACCGTCCCCTCGGCGACACCGAGCCGCAACGCCGCGTCGGCCACCGAAAGGCCGTGGAAGTAGCACAGCATCAGCACCTCACGATGCCGGGGCGACAGGTCGCCGAGTGCCTCGGCGACCAGCCAGCCCTGCACGGCGCGCTCGGTCCCGTCCGGTTCGGCCAACTCGGGCGGGGCGTCGGTGGTCACCTCGGAGCGCGCGGCCGCCGAGCGCCAGCCGTCGATCGCGATGCGCCGGGCCACGGTGAACAGCCAGGCGCGCGCCGAGCCCTGCGACTGGTCCAGCACGCGGGGGTGCCGCCAGGCACGCAGCAGCGTCTCCTGGACCACGTCCTCGGCCCGCGCCCGGTCACCACTGGTGAGGTGGAGCGCGTAGGACCACAGCGCGGCAGCGTGATCGTCGTGCAGCGCACGCATGAGCTCGTCCTCGACCCCGTTCACCGGGGATCGCGCTCCCGGGCCATGGCCAGCAGCCAGAGTCCACCGCCGAGCACGCATACCGTCTCCGCCAGCGCGGCCAGCAACTGCGGGGAGCCGTCCAGCACACCCTGCATGCCGAACAGGCCCACCGTCACCGACAGCAGGAAGGCGCCGAGTGTGGCCGCGCCGAAGCCGACCGCGGCGAGCGCGGGCAGCCAGTGCCGCCAGCAGGCCACGCCGACCGCGATCACCACCCCCGCGATCACGTTCACCAGGAACAGCGGGCCGATGACCTCGATGTCGCGGTACCCGACCAGCCACAGGTCGAGGTGGACCCAGGCCGAACCCAGCAGGCCCAGCACGATCAGCCCGCGCAGCACCACCACGCTCATGCCCGCTCCGCTCCGTCGGCGTTCCGGTGACTCTGGCAGAGACACGAGCCTGCCGCTCTCCGGGTTCATTTCCGGCCCGGTCCGGCCCGGTAGTGAACCTCCCTGCGGGGCGGATCGTGTCAACGGGCATGACTGCCGAACTGCATACCCGTCGCACAGCACTCACCGTCGGGGCGGCCACCGCGGGCGCCGTCGCCGGCACGGTCGCGCTCACCGCGTGCGGATCCAGCGACTCCGGTTCGAACACGCCGCAGGACCAGACCGGCACCGGCACGGGCACCGGGACCGGCGCGGGAGACGCGCCGAGCGGCGACCAACCGCTGGCGGCGCTGGAGGACATCGGGGTGGGCGAGGCCAAAGCCGTCACGATGAACGGCGAGGACGTCATCGTGTCCCGGCCCGACGACACCACCGCGGCCGCGTTCAGCGCTGTCTGCACGCACCAGGGCTGCAAGGTCCAGCCGGACGGGGCCGAGCTGCGCTGCCCGTGCCACGGCTCGGTGTTCGACGCCGGCACCGGCGAGGTACGCAACGGCCCGGCGAGCGAGCCGCTGCCCAAGGTGAACGTCCGCGTGCAGGATGGCCAGATCCTGCCCGCCTGACCCAACCCCCAGAAAAGCCCTGAACGTGGCTTTCGGGACGTCAGATGTCCCGAAAGCCACGTTCACGACGTCCAACGTCCCGACAGTGGCGTTCAGGGCTCCCTCAGGACCAGGTGAAGAGGGGGTCGCCTGCCGCGACGGTGACCTCGGGGGTCAGCCCGCTCAGCACGTCGGCGGCGGCGTCCAGGGCCACCACGGGCACCATCGGGGAGTAACCGGCCGCGCTGACCGAATCCGGGTCCCAGCTGACGATCGGCTGGCCCGCCCGCACCGACTCACCCTTGACCACGTGCAGGGTGAACCCTTCGCCCTTCTGCTTCACCGTGTCGATCCCCAGGTGCACCAGCACCCCGCGGCCGTCCTCGGCCGTCACGACGAAGGCGTGCGGGTGCAGGGTCGCCACGGTCCCGGCCACCGGCGCCACCGCGTCGGCACGGCCGCCGCTCGGCCGCACGGCGATGCCGGGGCCGACCATGGCCTCGGCGAACACCGGGTCGGGCACCTCCGTCATCGGCGCGGTCACGCCGGACACCGGGCTCTGCACGGAGAGTGTCACATCAAGTCCTGGATATCGCTGGCGATGGTGTCCGCCTCGGGGCCGACGATGACCTGAACGACCGACCCCGCCTTCATCACCCCGTGCGCACCCGCCTTCTTCAGCGCGGCCTCGTCGACGAGGGAGCCGTCCTCCAGCTCACACCGCAGCCGGGTGATGCAACCCTCGATGTCGATGACGTTGTCGGCGCCACCGAGTGCCGCGAGAATCTGCTCCGGCCTTTCATCCGCCACAGCGGCCTCCTTGCTCTGTACGTGTCGCGTCGGCTGCAGCATCCCGCCGCGGGACAGCGATATCACCGCCGTGTCGAACACGAACTCGTAACGGTGGTTGACACCCGTCGCGCGGCGGAGCATTCTGCCCCATCAGCGAATGGTCTAGACCGGAACGTACCAATGTTCCGGCCCGGACGCGAGCGCACGTCGGATCAACGGGGAACGGAGGTGCCGGATGGATCCTACGACCGGTGCTTCCGTGGACCGCGTGGTGGAAGGGCCCACGCCGAAACACGCTCAACTCAGGGAGATCCTGCGCCGCAGCGTCGAGCGCGAGTTGCCACCGGGTTCTCCGATCCCTTCCGAACGCGAACTGGCCGAGCGCTACGACGTCTCCAGGCTCACGGTCCGCTCCGCGATCGGCAAGCTCGTCGAGGAAGGGCTGCTGTCCAGGGTGCGCGGCAAGGGCACCTTCACCGCCAGCAGGCGGATGGAGCTGCAGCTCTACCTGATGTCGTTCACCGACGACATGCGCCGCCGCGGGCTTTCCCCGACCACCGAGGTCGTCGGCACGACCATGGAGGTGCCCCCTGGCCCGACGGCGACCGCACTGCGCCTGGACGAGGGCGAGCCCGCGTACCGGCTCCGCAGGCTGCGCCGGGCCGACGGAGTGCCGTTGGCGGTGGAACGCGGCTGGTACCACCCGCGCAGGGTGCCCGGCCTGTTCGATCTCGACCTCACCGAGTCGCTGTACGCCCATCTGGCCGCCGGCTACGACCTTCGGCTGGATCACGCCTGGCAGACCGTCTGGGCGGAATCGGCGGACAAGGAAACAGCGTCGCTGCTCGGGATCCGTACCGGCAGCCCGCTGCTGGTCTTCCGGAGGGTCTCCAGCGCGCGCGGGGAACCGGTGGAAGACATGACGTCCTGGTACCGGGGAGATCACTACCAGCTCACCATGCAATTGGACCGGAGTACCCCGGATTCCGGTCACCTTGCGAAACATGGAGGTACCCGATGAGTACTACCTCGGAATCGGGGGCGAAGGGGCAACGCAAGGGGATGGCCGGGCTACAACGCTTCGGCCGCAGCCTCATGCTTCCCATCGCCACCCTGCCCGCCGCCGCACTGCTGCTGCGGTTCGGCCAAGCCGACATGCTGGGCGAGGACGGGCTCGGCTGGAACAAGATCGCCGAGGTGCTCGCCGCGGCAGGCGGCGGCCTCTTCAACTTCCTGCCGCTGCTGTTCGCGGTCGGTATCGCGGTCGGCTTCGCCCGCAAGGGCGACGGTTCAACCGGCGTGGCCGCGGTTGTCGGCTGGGTCGTGTTCAACCAGGTGGTGCAGGTCTTCGCCCCGATCAGCGAGCTGGAGGGCTTCGAAGAGGGCGCAGGCTGGTGGCTGAACCCTCTCAAGTGGCCCTACAGCGTGCTGGGCGGCATCGTGGTCGGCCTGGTCACCGCCGTGCTGTGGCAGCGGTTCCATCGCATCAAGCTACCGCCGTACCTGGCGTTCTTCGGCGGCCGCCGGTTCGTACCGATCATCAACTCGTTCGTACTGCTGCTCATCGGTGTGGTCTTCGGGTTGATCTTCCCGGTGATCGATGCCGGTATGCAGAATCTCGGTGAGGCGGTCACCGGCGCCCCGATCGTGGGTGGCGGCATCTACGGCATGCTGAACCGGCTGCTCATCCCGGTCGGCCTGCACCAGCTGCTGAACGTGCCGGTGTGGTTCATCTTCGACGGCGGCGACATCAACAACTTCTTCGACGGGGACCCGAACGCCGGCGCCTTCATGACCGGATTCTTCCCGATCTTCATGTTCGCCCTTCCCGCGGCGGCGTTGGCGATCTGGCACACCTCGCGGCCGAGCCAGAAGAAGGTCGTCGGCGGTATCATGTTCTCGGCGGCACTGACCGCGTTCCTCACCGGTGTCACCGAGCCGCTCGAGTTCGCCTTCATGTTCGTCGCGTTCCCGCTGTACATCCTGCACGCGGTGCTCACCGGGCTCTCCCTGGCCCTGGTCAACGCGCTGGACATCCACCTCGGCTTCGGCTTCTCCGCGGGTGCGATCGACTTCCTGCTGAACATGCGGGCCGAGGCGGCGAGCAACGCCTGGCTGCTGATCCCGATCGGCCTGGTCTACGCGGTGATCTACTACTTCCTCTTCCGGTTCGTGATCACCAAGTGGAACCTGCGCACCCCAGGCCGGGAGGACGACGAGGAGATCACGGCCGCGGAGACCCCCGAGGACCCCAAAGCCGCGGACAAGAACACCAAGGACGACGCGGCACCCCGGGCTTGACCCACGGAAACGGGAAGGATGATCCATGGTCGAGAGACGGGTCACGGTCGCCAGCAAGGTCGGCCTGCACGCACGGCCGGCCGCGCTGGTCGCCAAGACCGCCGCGGCGCAGCAGGTGCAGGTCACCATCGCCAAGGACGGTCACGACGCGGTGGCCGCGGGCAGCGTGCTCAACCTGATGACGTTGGCCGCCGGGCACGGTGACGAGGTCCTGATCAGCGCGGAGGGCGAAGGCGCGCAGGCCGCCGTCGACACGGTTGCCGATCTCGTGGCCAGCGATCTCGACGGCTAGTCCATATCTGCCTGTGAGTGGCCCGTTCCCGGCGACCTTCGCCGGGAACGGGTCACTCGTAGCTGTGGGCGGGGAAGCCGCGGGTGCGGCTGACCTTCTCGATGATCCGCCAGCGTTCGAGGTTGTGCCGGGCGTCGGCGAGCGCGTCGTGCGCGTCCTCGGGCGGGGTGGGCAGCTTCGGCTTGCCGACGTCCTCCCAGCGCTGCCGCAGGTCCCTGGTGAACCGCGGCAGCTGGCGCGGCAACGCCGGCATCGGGCCCCACAGCTGGGCGAGCGCGACGTGGTCGTAGGCGGCGAACCAGGCCCACAGCTCGATCCCACCGGGCGGCTTACCGAAGAACTCCAGCAGGTCGGACCGGATGCGCGCGCGGCTGCGCCAGGCCGGGTCGCCCGGCGAGGGCAGCTTCGGCAGGACGTTCTCCCGCACCCACGGCCCGGCCTTGCCCGGGTCGAAGTCGGTGGACACGGCGTAGAACTCGCGCCCCCTGGCATCTACGACACCGATCGAAACCAGGTCGATGGTCACGCCGTCCTCGATGAACTCGGTGTCGTAGAAGAATCGCACCGGGGCACCCTAATAGGTGCGTTCGGTCTAGCCGGCCTTGGTCTCCGGGAGCCTGCCGGCCTCCCTGCCCGAGGCCGCCTGGGTGGGCACGGCCGGCCGTATCCCACCGGCCTCCGCATCCGCCAGCTCCTTGGCCCTGGCCGCGTAGATGTCCACGTACTCCTGGCCGGACAGTTCCATCAGGGCGTACATGATCTCGTCGGTGATCGACCGCTCGACGAAGCGGTCGCCGGAGAGACCCTCGTAGCGGGAGAAGTCCAGTGGCTTGCCGAAGCGGACCTCGAGCCGGCGCGGTCGCCACATCTTCGACCCGATCGGGTTCACCTTGTCGGTTCCGAGCACCGCCACCGGCACGACCACTCCGCCGGACTCCAGCGCGATCCGGGCGACCCCGGTCTTGCCCTTGTACAGCCTGCCGTCCGGGGATCGGGTGCCCTCCGGGTAGATCCCCAGCAGGTGCCCCGCACGGACCAGCCGGATCGCGGTGTCCAGCGCGGCCTGCGCCGCGGAGCCACCGGAGCGGTCGATCGGGAACTGGCCGACCCCGAGGAAGAACCACTTCTTCAGCCGGCCCTTGATCCCCTTCTCGGTGAAGTACTCCTGCTTGGCGGGAAAGGTCACCTTGCGCTTGACGTAGAGCGGCATGAAGAAGGAGTCCGCCACCGCGATGTGGTTACCGGCGAGGATGGCGCCACCGGAGTCCGGGACGTTCTCCAGGCCGACGACCTTCATCGGCCACAGGAGCCGAAGCACCGGCCCGAGCAGCACATACTTCATCAGCCAGTACAGCACCGCGCCATGTCCTCCTCGCTGCCGGTTCGGGGCAAGACCGCTCCGGCCATCCAGCCTACGAAGCGCCAGCGTACGCGCACAACGGCCGGAGGTCCGGTTGCGTCGTGGCAGCGACACATGTCACATGGTCGGTAGCCCCGTTCGGCTCCGCGGACGGACCCGCCGGGGTGTCCGGTCGTGCGACCATGGCAGGTGGCAGAGCTCAACCGGAGGACGATCGCGAATGCCTGTGCTCGCCGGCGCGGAACCGTTCGCGCACACCGGCCCGACCGGGTCCGGGGTGTTGCCGTGTCATGGCCTCGCCGGCACGCCCGCGAGCATGCGCCCGCGGGGTGCGTACCTCGCCGAGAGCGTGCGCAGCACGGAGTTCACCGAGGTCCTACCGCGGGACAGCTTCCATGTGGCGACGCCGGACCACGACGCCCCGCTGGTCTTCGAGCGCAGTCTCGATGTCGTACGGGCACACCAGCCGCTGGGGGCGCCGGGCCGCGGACCGCGGCGAGAAGGAGCCGAGGCATGAGCCCCGAAAGCGACGCCTCGCGAGCATCGCAGGTCCGGCCCACGGGCCCAGGAGCGCAGCGAGAAGGAGCCGAGGCATGAGCAGGGTGGGTGGCAGCGACGGCCCGGAGGACGTGGACGCCACGTTCGCCGAGATCGTCGCCGACCTGCGCGCGCAGGGGGTGGGCGACGGCCTGGGCAAGGGCGACACGGAGGAGCCGGAGACCCGGCGGGAGAGGAACACCGGCGACACCGAGGAGGTCGGCGACGGCGGGGAAAGCGAGGAAAGGGGAGTGTCGCGGCCACCGGCACGACCGGCCTCGGACTGGCGAAGTAGCGACACCGAGTGGGACGCCACCATGCTGGACGGCTCCCAGCCCGCGGGGGGCGGGACCGAGGACGAGGACGAGCACTACGTCCCGCCGGAGCCGCCGCCGTTGCCGAAGCCCCGCAAGGGCGCCATCGTGGTGCTGCTGTTCTTCGTGATCGCGCTGGTACTGCTGATCGCGCCGGGCCTGGTGGGACTGTCCAGCTCGGTCGGCACCCCGCTCGGGCTGCTCGGCCTCGCCGCCGCGCTCGCGCTGCTCCTGCTGCGGGTCAAGCAAGGCCCGCCGGACGGCGCCGACCCGAGTACCGGCGCGCAGGTGTGACCGGCCGACCCGGGCTGCGCCGTGCGGATCGACTTCCACCCCTCCCGCCGATCGACCGTCGGCGCGGAATGGGAGCTCGCCCTGATCGAGGCGGACACCGGTGAGCTGGCCTCGGTGGCCGAGCGAATCGTCACCGATGTCTGCCCGGCCGGCAGCCCGGCGCACCCGAAGATCAAGCACGAGCTGCTGCTGAACACCGTGGAGGTGACCACCGGCGTCTGCTCGACGGTCGGCGAGGTGCGCGCGGACCTCGCCGACTCGGTCGAGCTGGTGCGCTCGGTCACCGACCCGCTCGGGATCGAGCTGTTCTGCGCGGGCGCCCACCCCTTCTCCAGCTGGACACGGCAGAAGGTGACGAACAAGGAACGCTACGCCAAGCTGATCGACCGCACCCAGTGGTGGGGCAGGCAGATGCTGATCTACGGCGTGCACGTGCACGTCGGTATCGACCACCGCGGCAAGGTGCTGCCGATCCTGGACGCGCTGCTGAACCACGCGCCGCACCTGCAGGCGCTTTCGGCCTCCTCGCCCTACTGGGCCGGCGAGGACACCGGGTACGCGTCGAACCGCGCCCTGATGTTCCAGCAGCTACCGACCGCGGGGCTGCCGTTCCAGTTCCGGCACTGGTCGGAGCTGGAAAGCTATGTGGCGGACATGTTCGTCACCGGGGTGATCGACCACTTCTCCGAGATCCGCTGGGACATCCGGCCCGCGCCGCACTTCGGCACCATCGAGAACCGGGTGTGCGACGGCCTGCCGACGCTGGCCGAGGTGTCCGCGGTCACCGCGCTGACCCAGTGCCTCGTGGAGGACCTCAGCACCCGGCTGGACGCGGGCGAGCGGCTGCCGACCCTGCCGCCGTGGCATGTCCAGGAGAACAAGTGGCGGGCGGCACGGTACGGGATGGATGCCATCGTGATCACCGACGCGGCCGGAAACGAGCGGCTGGTGACCGAGGACCTCGCCGACCTGCTGGAGCGGCTGGAACCGGTGGCCAAGCAGCTGGACTGCGTGACCGAGCTGCGCGGGGTGGCCGAGATCCTGGACCGGGGCGCCAGCTACCAGCGGCAGCGCGCGGTCGCGCTGGCCAACGGCGGGAACCTGGGCGCCGTGGTGAACGCGCTGGTCGCCGAGCTGCGCGCGGGCTCCCCTTCCGGCCCGGCAGGCTAGTCGAGCTCCAGCAGGTCGAGCAGGCTACGCGGGCCGAGCACGGCGGCACCCTCGCCCTGTGCCCTTGCCCGTAGCTCCCGGTCGGCGGTCACCACCACGACGTGGTCCCGTGGCCGGTCGGCCAGTGCCCCGCGGGCGGTGTCCACCACGGCCTGGTCGCCGTCCCGCTCGGCGGCGACCACCTCCACCAGCCCGTCCGGCGGGGTGTCCCGTGCCCGACCCTCGACCACCAGTATCACCCGCGGCCACCAGGACCACTCCCCCTCGGCCGGCAGGCCCAGGTCGATGCCGCGCACCCGGGCTAGGCCACCGAGCCGGTCGCGCAACCGGACCGCGGCGGCGGCGCGGTCCCGCCACCAGCCGTCCGGCCGCGAGCCGATCACGTTCGCCGCGTCCACCACCAGCACCAGCTCCCGTTCGAGCTGCGCGCGCAGCCGCGGCCAGGCCGCGGCGAAATCCCGGTGCAGCGGAAGCCGCTCCACCTGCCCGGCCGGCACCCAGCGCAGCTCGGCGCTCTCCCTGCTGATCGCCCGCGGCCGGACCGGGCCACGCGCGGTGGCCAGCACGGTGGTGTAGCTCCAGGTGCCGTGGTCCTCGGTGGAGGCCGCGAGTACCCACACCGCCTCGGCCGCGACGGCGGCCTCCTCCTCGGCCTCCCTGGTGGCGGCCTGTGCCGGACTCTCCTCCGGCCGCACGGCGCCGCCCGGCAACGCCCAGGTACGGCCGTGGTGTGTCCACCAGGCCCTGCGCTGCAGCAGCACGCCGCGCTCGGGGTCGGACAGCAGCAGCCCGGCCGCGCCGTACCGTCCCCAGTGCCGGTTGCCGCAGGCGCACTTCACGAAGCCTTCCCCGTCACCGAGCAGCATCCGGCTAGGGTGCCACACCCCCGAGGGTGCCCGGCTTCTTCCGCGCGTCCCTCGCCAGCGTGGCCGCACCGACGATGGTTGTCTCGTCCCCGAGCTGTGCGGTGCGGATGCGGGCCAGCGGGCGGTGCCCGGCGCCGGTGACCACCCGCGCGTAGTGCTCGCGGGCCTCGTCCAGGAACAGTGTGGCCGACCCGGAGACCCCGCCGGCGACGACGACCACCTCGGGGTCGTAGACATCGGCGACCAGCGCCAGCCCTTCACCCAGCCAGCGCGCCAGCTCCGCCAGCGCGCGCAACGCGATCGGGTCGCCGTCCCGCGCGGCGCCCGCGACCCGCCGCCCGGTCACCGAGCCGGGGTCGCCGGACAGTTCCCTGGCCAGCACGGTGGACCGGCTCGGGTGCCTGGCCAGCAGTTCCACCGCGGTGGCCGCGAGCGCCGTGCCACTGCAGTACCGTTCCCAGCAGCCGTACTTGCCGCAGGAGCACGGCCGACCGCCGGGTACGACGCACAGGTGCCCCAGCTCCGGCGCCACCCCGTGCGCCCCGCGGAAGAGGTCGCCGCCGAGCAGCAGCCCGGCGCCGATGCCGGTGCCCACCGCGATCAGGCAGGCCACCCGCGCTCCCCGTGCCGCGCCGTACCGGTGCTCGCCGACCGTGGCCGCGTTCGCGTCGTGCTCGAGGGTCACCGGCAGGCCCACCCGCTTGGCGATCCGGTCGGCCACCGGGCTGGCCCGCCAGGCCAGGTGCGGCGCGAACATCACCGAACGGCGGTCGGTGCCGACGAACGCGGCCACGGCAAGGCCCACCGCGGCCACCTCGTGCCGGTTGCGCAGCTGGGCGACCACCCCGGCGATCGCGTCCTCCAGCGCGTCCTCCCCGCCAGGGGTGGCGACCCGTGCGGTGTCCAGCAGGTCGCCCTGCTCGTCGACGACGCCGGCCCGCACGCTCGTTCCCCCGACGTCAACACCGATCGTCAGCACCTAGCGTTCCTCCGCCGACCGCGCCGAATCCCAGTCCTCCCGACGGTGCACGGCGATCCGCTGCACCCGCTGCCCGGCGTCCTGCCCCGCCGGTTCGGCACCGGCGTCCGGCCGGAAGCCGGGCATGTGCACGCCCTGCTCCGGCTCCCAGCGGTCGGCGAGCACCGCCCGCAGCAGCGCCACCAGCTGGGTGGCCTGGTCCAGCAGCCGGGCGGCGAACTCCGGGCGTTCCCCGCGGGCGACGGCGACCACGGCGCACAGCGGGCACCAGCCGCAGGTGGTCGGCCCCGCCGGTTCCTCCTCGGCCGCGCGCTGCCGGTGCTCGCCACCGTCGGTGCCGCCGTGGCCGGCGGCGACCAGCCCGTCCAGCCACGGCGCCGCGCGCTCGACCACCAGCTCCACCAGTAACCGGATCTCCTCGGCCAGCCGGGCCGCGGCGGTCTCCTCGGTCATCGCTCGCTCCCGCTCTCCCGGACGAAGGACACCAGCAGGCCCCGCGCACCGGCCTCGGCGCCGGTCACCCGGCACGGCCGCAGCAGCTCGGGCAGCGCGATGAGCCTGCGGAACCCGTCCACCGTGATCGCCAGGTCGTCCTCCACCCTGGCGAGGTCCACCGCCGCGTCCTTGCTCAACGGCAGCGCCACCCGCAGCTCGTAGCCGTTGTCCACTTCGGACACCCGTAGCAGCGGTGCGGCCGGGGCGTCCTCGCCGTCGAGCGGATCGTGACCGCCGTAGAGTTCCTCGGCGATCGCCCGCAGCGCGGGCAGGCCGACCGGCTCGGCCGCGCGGTGTTCCACCGGCCGCACCAGCGCCGGGTCGAGGCCCGCTCCGGCGAACTCACCCAGCACGGCCTGCTGCTGCGCCCGCCGGGTTCGCATCCAGGAGGCGGCGGCCCCGCGCCACCGGCCCGGCGTCGGCATCACCCTGTTGACCACCAGCCCGTCCACCCGGATCCCGCGCAGGGCGAGCGAGCTGAGCGTGCGGCGGGTCTCGGCCACCACCACCCGCTCCGGGGTGAGCACCAGCCGGACGGTGGTGACGCCGGGATCGGTCAACAGCTCGCGCAGCGACGCCAGGTGCTCGCCCAGCTGCCGCACCGAGTCGGCGGCGCGCGCCCAGCGGCGCCCACCGATCCTGGCCGGCCTGCCGAAGATCCTCCCGAGGTAGCCGGAGATGGCCTCCGGAAGCGCGAGTAGCCGCAGGGTCTCCGCGGTCGGACCGCAGTCCACCACCACGGTGTCCCACGGCCCGGACCGGGCGAGACGGTGCACCTCGGTGAGCGCGAGCACCTCGTCGATCCCGGGCAGTACGGTCAGTTCCTCGGCGTCCAGCGCGTCCACCCCGGCGCCGGCCAGCGCGTGCCGCAGCGTGTGCCGCAGGTCCTGCCACGCCTGGTCGGCCAGCCCGCGCGGGTCCACCTGCACCGCGTGCAGGTGAGTGTCCACTTCGGAAGGATCGGCGGTGAGCGGGCGGCCGAAGGCGTCGCCGAGGGAGTGCGCCGGATCGGTCGAGACCACCAGTGCCTTCCTGCCCGTGCCGGCGAGCCCGGCGGCCGTGGCCGCGGCCAGGGTGGTCTTGCCGACCCCGCCCTTGCCGGTGAACAGCAGGATGCGCACGCCTGTCCTTTCCTGCCGCCTACGCCAGGTTCTCCACCCGGCGCTTCAGCTCCTTCAACGCGGTATCCATGATCATCTTCTCGGCCTTGCGACGAAGCAGGCCGATCATCGGCAGCGCGAGCTCGACGGAGAGGGTGTAGGTGACCTTGGTCGCCGCACCCCGCGGCTCGAGCAGGTAACGACCGTTCTGCGCCTTCTGCATCTGGCCCTTGACCAGGTGCCAGCTCACCGAGAGCCCGTCATCGGCCCAGTCGTACTCGAGGGTGTAGACGTCCTTCACCGGCCCGGCGTCCAAGGTGAACCTGACCTGCTTGGCCCTGCCCTGCTCGTCCTCGGCGAGTACCTCGGTCTCCTGGACGGCCTTGGCCCACTCCGGGTAGGCGGGCAGGTCCGCGATCACGGCCATGATCCGCTCGGGTGCGGCGGCGACCTCGATGGACTGCGTGGACTCGTCGGCCATGCGGATGAGGCTACCGTCTCGCCGGCGGCGCACTGTCCGCCGGGACGCGTCACCAGCGCAGCACGTAGGGTGACTCGGCTTCCTTGAAGTGACCGACGTTACGGCACTCGGTGAAGGCGACCCGCGCCCGCGAGCTCAGCGGCTGGTGCACGTGCCCGAACAGGGACCACCGCGGCTGCTCCTTTCCGAGCAGGTCCAGCAGCGCGTCCGAGCCGAGTTCCGCACGCCGGGCGACCACGTCGTAGGTCAGCTCGGCGACGGCGGGCGGTATGTGCGTGCACAGCACGTCGACCCCGGACAGGGCGGCCACCGAGGCGTCGTAGTCCTCCCTGGTGCGCAGGTACGGCTGCCATACGGCGCTGCGGCGCGGGGTCACCCCCGGCGGCAGCAGCGCCCCGCCGACGAAGCCGAAGCGCAACCCGCCGAGCTCGGCCACCTCGCCGTCCAGCACCCGCACGCCGGCGCCGGCGAACTCCGGCCACAGGGCGGGGGTGTCCACGTTGCCGGGGGTGGCGTAGGTCGGCGCGGTCATCGCCGCGAACAGGGTCGCGTACTGCTCCCGCACCGCTTCCTCGACCGCGCCCGCCGGGTCCTCGAGGCTCGCCCACAGCGAGCGGGAGAACGCGATGGTGTCCTCCCTGGTCCCCTCGCGGCGCAGCCGCGCGAAGGTGGCGACCTGCTCGGCGCCGAACAGCGCGCCGAGGATCCCCTTGCCGTGCTCGCGGTAGTCGACGAAGTCGAGCAGGTCACCCAGGACGATCAGGGCATCGGCGCCGTCCCCCGCGCGGGCGAGGGCCTCGGCGTTGCCGTGTACGTCGGAGACGACATGAACCCTCACGCCGCCCCAGCTTACCCAGTTCGCGGCGGGATGCCGGGCTCCCTGCCGTCCTCGAGGGTCTCCTTGAGGTCCAGCGCGATACCCTTGGCCGCCCGTGCCCTGCGGTCGAACTCCCTGCGCAGCTCGCCGGGCCGGACCGGAAGCGGGCGGCCGCCCGGCCCCACGAGTGAGGCACGCAGGAAGTAATGCAGCACGGTCCCGTCCAGCATCGGCTCCAGCCAGATCTCCATCGTGCCCACCAGCGCACCCCGCACGGTCCAGCGCAGGCCATGCTCACCGCGGTCGGTGTAGACCTCCAGCACCAGGTCCGGCCAGTACCGCGCCCAGGACCGCGGATCGGCGAATGCCGCCGCGACCGTACTCGGCGGGACCGCGAGGAACGTTTCGTCGACGATGTCCAGCGCCGGTGTCGAGTTGTCCATAACGGTCACGCATGCAGAATGTCACGCCACCAGGGCATAGCGGCGGGCACCATAGTCAAACCGTATTCGACCAGCTAGGTTGACCGACGAGTAACACCAGGCTGGAGATCTGATCCGGAGGTCCACGTGCGCGAGTACAGCGCTCCCGCAACCCAGGCGGTCGACGAGGACGAGAACATGGCCGACATCGTGTGGGCGAATGCCGAACGGTTCGGCGATGTGGTCAGCTTCCGGCGCCAGGTCGACGGTTCCTGGCTGGACGTGACCGCGCGGGAGTTCGCCGCACAGGTGCTGGCGGTGGCGAAGGGCCTGATCAGCGCGGGCATCGGCAAGGGCGACCGGGTCGGGCTGATGTCCAAGACCCGCTACGAGTGGACACTCATCGACTTCGCCATCTGGGCGGCCGGCGGGGTCACCGTGCCGATCTACGACACCTCCTCGGCCGAGCAGGTGCACTGGATCCTGGCCGACTCCGGCGCGAAGGCGGTGTTCGTGGAGACCGCCGAGCACCACGCCACCCTCGGCGAGCACAGGGGCAAGCTGGAGAACCTCGAACACGCGTGGCAGATCGAGGGTTCCGGCGGTGCGATCGAGGAACTGACCGCGGCCGGGGACGGGCTCGGCGACGAGGAGGCGCACAACCGGCGCACCTCGGTGGGCTCGGACGAGCTGGCCACCATCGTCTACACCTCGGGCACCACGGGCAGGCCCAAGGGCGTCGAGCTGACCCACTACAACCTCCTCGCCGAGGTCCGCGCGGACATCGACGCGTTCCCGCAACTGATGGAGCAGGGCAACTCGCTGCTGATCTTCCTGCCGCTCGCGCACATCCTCGCCCGCGCGATCGCGATCACCGCGCTGACCGCGCGGGTCACCCTCGGGCACACCGCCGACGTCAAGGACCTGGTCGCCGACCTCGGCACCTTCCGTCCCACCTTCGTAGTGGCCGTGCCGCGGGTGTTCGAGAAGGTGTACAACAACGCGAAGCTGAAAGCGCACTCCGAGGGCAAGGGCAAGATCTTCGACGCGGCCGAGGCCACCGCGGTGGCCTACAGCCAGGCCCGCGACGCCGGCAGCGTCGGGCTCGGGCTGCGGCTGAAGCACGCGGTGTTCGACAAACTCGTCTTCGCCAAGCTACGGGCCGCGCTCGGCGGACGCTGCAAGGCGGCGGTCTCCGGGGGCGCACCGCTGGGCGGGCGGCTGGCGCACTTCTTCCGCGGGGTCGGCGTCCCGGTGTTCGAGGGCTACGGGCTCACCGAGACCTCCGCGGCCGCCTGCGTGAACACCGAGAACGCGTTCAAGGTCGGCACCGTGGGCAAGCCGGTGGCAGGCACCTCGGTCCGCGTCGCCGAGGACGGGGAGGTGCTGCTGAAGGGCGACGTGGTTTTCGGCGGCTACTGGAACAACCCGGACGCCACCCGGGAGTCGCTCGAGGACGGCTGGTTCCACACCGGGGACCTCGGCGAGCTGGACGGCGAGGGCTTCCTCCGGATCACCGGGCGGAAGAAGGAGATCATCGTCACCGCCGGCGGCAAGAACGTCGCACCCTCCGGCCTCGAGGATCGGATGAAGGCGAACCCGCTGATCAGCCAGGCGATGGTGGTCGGCGACCAGCGCCCGTTCATCGGTGTGCTGGTGACCATCGACGAGGAGTTCTTCCCCACCTGGAAGTCCCAGCACGGCAAGCCGGAGGGCACGACCGTGGCGGACCTGGCCGAGGACACCGACCTGCGGGCGACCGTGCAACAGGCGGTGGACGAGGCGAACAAGGCCGTATCGCACGCCGAGGCGATCAAGAAGTTCACCATCCTGCCGAACGACTTCAGCGAGGCCGGCGGCGAGATCACCCCCAGCCTGAAGCTCAAGCGCAATGTCGTCAGCAAGAACCACGCGGGTGCCATCGAGGCCCTGTACGACAAGTAGCCGGGTCGACCGGCCCGCTCAGCGCGGCGGCAGGGTCGCCTCGATGCCGGCGATGATCCGGTCGATACCGCGCTCGAAGCGGTCGTCGGCGTCCCGGTGCTCGGCCTCCCTGAGCACCCTGGTGAAGTACGGGTAGTCGCCGCTGCTGATCAGGCTCTCCACGTAGGGGCCCATGCACTCCTGCCACCGCTCGAGGTCGGTGTGTTCCCAGGCCTGGCGTTCCGCGAGCTCCCGCTGCGCGAAACCGGCGACCCAGTTGGTGAGCCACTCGTAGGTCTCCAGCATGTCGTCGATGCCGAGACCCAGCCCGTCCACGGCGGCCATGGCGTACTCGAGCCCGCGCAGCATGTTGGGCCCCATCGCGGGTCGGCCGACGGCGAGCAGGGTCAGCCACGGGTGGGCCAGGTACAACCGCCGGTGCTCGCGCGCCAGCATGCGCAGGTTCACCCGCCACTCACCGGTCAGCTCCGGCCGGGGTTCCTTGCCGATCATCCGGTCGAGCATCAGGTCGTGGAGGGCCTCCTTGTTCTCCACGTAACGGTAGAGGCTCATCGCGCCGGTCCCGAGCCGTGCGGCCACCTTGCGCATGGACACCGCGGCCAGCCCCAGCTCGTCGGCCAGCGCGATCGCCGCGTCGGCGATCTGTTCCCGGCTGTAGCCCGGCGCGGGCCCCCGCGAGCCGTGCTCGGCGGGTAGCCACAACCGCACCTGGACGGGTACCTGCTCCGCATCCACCGCGGACCGCTTCCCGGGACCGCCGGACCGCTCCACTGCCACCTCAGTCACCTCGCCAGCACAGAGAGGGTTGTTCAGCACGACCCGGCGACCGCGGGCCGCCAGGCCCATTATCACCGCGGCGCGCAGCGCCACCGATGGGGTGACGGTGGGCGACGGGCGGGATGTCGTTGCGGGTCACAGCAGTAGTGACGCGCGCAACGGACCTGAACAACCCGACTTTCGACTGGACACGGAGCCTGCCAAACGTACCGCGATACTTGGTTGCGTACATCGTACCCGGTTGGTTAGCGTGAACCGCGTACAACGTACTCACTGGAGGGGCCATGGGAACCACGAACGGCGACGCCATCGTCGTCGCCGAGGGGCTGCACAAGAGATTCGGCAGTACCCACGCACTCGCCGGGCTGGACCTGTCCGTACCGCGGGGGACGGTCTACGGGCTGCTCGGGCCGAACGGCGCGGGCAAGAGCACGGCCGTACGGGTATTCGCCACGCTCACCAGGCCGGACTCCGGCAGCGCGTCGGTGGCGGGGCACGACGTGGTGCGCGAGCCGCACGCCGTGCGCGGCCGGATCGGGCTGGCCGGGCAGCACGCGGCACTGGACGAGATCCTCACCGGCAGGGAGAACCTGCGGATCTTCGGCAAGCTGTTCCGGCTGGGCACCAGGCGCGCCCGCCTGCGGGCCGACGAGCTACTCGAGCGGTTCGACCTCGCGCACGCGGCCGACCGGCCGGTGAAGACCTACTCCGGGGGTATGCGGCGCAGGCTCGACCTCATCTCCAGCCTGATCGTGGCGCCGACCGTGCTGTTCCTCGACGAGCCGACCACCGGGCTCGACCCGCGCAGCCGCAACGAGATCTGGGACACCGTGCGCGAGCTCGTCTCGGACGGCACCACGGTGCTGCTCACCACCCAGTACCTGGACGAGGCCGACCAGCTCGCCGCGAACATCGCGGTGATCGACTCCGGCACGGTGATCGCCTCCGGAAGTCCGCACGAGCTCAAGGCGCGGATCGGCGGCCGGATCGACGTCACCCTCAGCCCCGGCGTCGACCTGCCTGCGGCCGGGCGGGCACTGGCCCGCATCGCCGACTCCGGGGAACCGGACATCGACCAGGACAACCGGCTGCTCAGCGTGCCGGTGCTGGGCGTCACCCTCACCCTGCCCGATGTCGTGCGCAGGTTGGACGAGGCCGGGGTGCAGGCCGTGGATGTCGGCATCCGGCAGCCGACGCTGGACGAGGTGTTCCTCACGCTCACCGGCAAACCGACCCGGCAGGCGCCGACCGAGGGCAGCCCGCGGGTACCGGAGGTCGCCCGATGACCACACTCGACACCCCGCGGGGCTCTCGCCTGCTGGCCGGGTTCGGCGACGGGCTCACCGTCCTGCAACGCAACCTGCTCAAGCTCAAGCACCAGCCGAGCCAGATCGTCGCCACCTTCGCCTTCCCGCTCATCTCGGTGATCCTGTTCGGTTACGTGTTCGGCAGCGCCATCCCGATCCCGGGCGAGGTGGACTACCGCGAGTACCTGATGCCGGGGCTGTTCGTGATGGGCACCGTGTTCGGCCTGGTCGGCTCGCTCACCGTGGTCGCCAAGGACAACGGTCTCGGCGTGATGGACCGGTTCCGCTCCATGCCGATGTCCCGCGTCGCCGTCCCGTTCGGCCAGACCGCGGCCGACCTGCTCGTCGCCGCGGGCAGCCTGCTGGTGATGGCCGGCTGCGGGCTGCTGTTCGGCTGGCGGGCGCACAACGGGCTCGGCGCCGCGCTCGGGGCCTTCGGGCTGCTGCTGTTGCTGCAGTACGCGGTGTCCTGGATCGGGGTCTACTTCGGTTCCCTGATCAAGGACGAGGAGACCGCGGCGAAGATCTCCCCGCTGGTCATGCCGGTGACGATGATCTCCAACGTCTTCGTGCCGACCGAGGGAATGCCGGCGATCCTGCGCACCATCGCGGACTGGAACCCGGTGAGCGCGGCGGCGATGGCCTGCCGGGAGTTGTTCGGCAACATGCCGGCGATGCCGCGGGGTGAGACCGCCTGGCCGGTGGCCAATCCGGTGCTGGCCACCGTCGGCTGGTCGGTCCTGCTACTGCTGATCTTCGTTCCGCTGGCCGTCCGCCGTTTCCGCACCGCCGGCCTCTGACCCCGCCGGAGGTGCCCTGGACGCCGACGTCCAGGAACACGCTTCAGTGGATCAGGGGGACCACTGGGGCGGGTTTGTCGGACAGCGGCAGGTTGAAGCGCTGGGCCAGGTAGGAGGCCACCTCGTGGAACAACGGGCCCGCGTTGTCGGTATCCGGGGCGTCCAGCCGGACACCGACCACGAACCGCGGGTTGTCCGCGGGCAGGATCCCGGCGAAGGTGATGTTCTCCAGCGTGGAGCTGTATGCCTTGGTCTCCGGGTCGATCTGCTGCCCGGTGCCGGTCTTGCCGGAGATCTGGTACCCGTCCAGTGCCGCCCCGGGCGCGGTGCCGTTGTCGTTGTGGTCGCCGACGCTGCTGTCCTGGGTGACGGCCCGCAGCATGTCCTTCACCGTCTTCGCCGTCTGTGGACCGACCACCTGCTGGGTATCCGGCGGTGGTTCGGGGACCCTGGTGCCGTCCGGCTTCACCGTGGCCCGCACCAGCCGAGGCTCCACCCGCAGGCCCTCGTTGGCGATCGCCTGGAACATCGCGGTCATCTGCACGACGGTCATCGACAGCCCCTGACCGATCGGCAGGTTGCCGAAGGTGGTTCCGGACCAGGAGTCCCGCGGCGGCACGTACCCCGGGCTCTCCCCCGGCAGCCCGATGCCGGTGGGCTGACCGAGGCCGAACCGCCGCACCAGCTCCATGTAACGCTCCGGTCCGATCTTGTCGGCCAGCAACAGGGTGCCGACGTTCGAAGACTTCGCGAAGATGCCGGTGGTGGTGAACCGCTGGGTGGGGTGGCTCCACGCGTCGTGCACGGTGTGGTCGGCCACCCGGACGTGGTCGGGCACCTCGTACACCGAGTCCGGCTCGGTCACGCCGTACTCGATGGCGGCCGCCGCGGTGACCACCTTGTTCACCGAGCCCGGCTCGAACGGGGTGGTGACCGCCTCGTTGCTCAACAGGTCGTCGGTGAGGGTGTCGCTGTCGTTCGGGTTGAACGTCTGGTCGTTGGCCAGCGCGTAGACCTCGCCGGTCCGCGCGTCCATGACCACGGCACTACCGCCCTTGGCGTGTGTCTTCCTGACGTACTCACCGAGCTCGCGCTGCAGGTAGTACTGGACGTCGGAGTCGATGGTCAGTTCCAGGTCGGAGCCCGCCGTCGCCGGCTGCAACTCCCGTTCCGAGCCCGGCATGACCACGCTGTTGCTGCCCTGTGCGGTGTCCACCAGCCTGCGCCCGGGCGTGCCGGCAAGGGTCTTGTCCCGCGTGCTCTCCAGGCCGACCAGGCCGTGCAGGTTGTGCTTGAAGACGTCCGGGTTCTCCATCCGCCAGTTGGCATAGCCGATCACGTTGGCGGCCAGCGTGCCTCCGGGGTACTCCCGCTGGGCGCGCTTCTCCACACCGATCTCGGGGTACTTCTCGGTGATCTCCTCGGCGACCGAGGGCATCACGCCGTCCACCAGGTAGGTGAACGAGTTCGGCTTGTTGAACCGCCGCAGCAGGTCCTGTTCGGTGGTCTTGTCCGGCACCTTCTCCGCGATGAACCTGGCGACCTCGGCCACCCTCGTCTGGAAGTTCCTGCCCTGCTCGGGGTGTTTGCGGGCGATCTCGTTCCACTGCTCCCGCATCGACCGCAGGCTCACCGTGAGGGTGCGGGTCTCCACGCTGAACGCGAGCTTCGCTCCGTTACGGTCCACAATGGCCCCACGGTGCGCGGGCAGGTCGATCGTGGTGGTGCGCTGCTGCTCGGCCCGCTTGGACAGCGCCTCCGCCTCGAAGGCCTGTACGTGCACCAGCTTCAACCCGGCCGCGCAGAGCACCACGACCAGCACGATCCGGACCAACGTGAACCGGCTTCTGGCTCCGCTCTTGTCGTTGACGGCGCTGGTCCGGCGCGAGCCCGCCGAGTAGGTGCGGCGGATGCTGCTGCTGGGGCGGCCCGTCCGGCGCGCGTCACCCGGCATCGTCAGTCTCCTCCCCCTGGTGCCGCGTTGTCCCCCGCCTGCCGCTCACCGCCTGGCGCGCTGTCCCGGTCGTCCTGGTCCGCGTCGTCCTGGTCCGCGTCGTCCTGGTTCGCGCCGTCCTGGTTTCCCGCGTCCGGCTCCGACTCCGCGGGCGGGGTCGCCGGCGGTGGTGGGGCCGGCGTGGTGACCTTCTCCGGCTCGCCGACCAGGGTGGTCTCGCCCTCGCGGTCGACGACCAGCCGGGCGGGGTCACCGCCGGGCACCATGCCGAGCTGCCGTGCCTGCTCGGCGAGCCAGGACGGGGACTCCCGCATGGTGACCTCGCGTTGCAGTTGCTCGGCCCGCTCGCTGAGGTCGGCGTTGGCCTGCCGGAGTTCCTTGAGCCGGTAGGTGTCGGCGATGGCCTGGGTGGACAGCCACAGCGTGGTGGCCACCCCCGCGGCGAGCAGTCCCATCATCACCAGCACGAAGGACGCCCGTGAGCGCGGCAGGCGCAGCTTGACCAGCCGAAGCAGCCGGAACCGGCGGCGGCCGCCGGTATCGGCTTCGGCGGCACGCAGCTCCTCGGTCCGCTGCGCGCGACGGGCGTAGGCACGCTCGGCCGCCGAGCTGCGCCCGCGTGGCTGGGCACGGCGGGGAGCCCTGGTCTCCGGTTCCTCCGGCGCCTCCACGGTGGACTGCGCCGGCTTGGTCCGCGTACGGACCTGCTGGGCACGCGTGCGGGTGCGGGTGCGTGTCCGGGCGGGAGCCGTCATGCTGCCTCTCCAATCCGCTCCGCCGCGCGTAGCCGCACAGAGCTCGCGCGCGGGTTCTGCCGCATCTCCGTCTCGTCCGCCTTCTCCGCACCCCTGGTCAGCAGCCGCAGCTGTGGCCCATGGCCCGGCAGCTCGACCGGCAGCCCTTCCGGGGTGCGGGACGTGGCGAGCTCGGCGAAGGCACGCTTCACCATCCGGTCCTCCAGCGAGTGGTAGGACTCGACGACGATCCGGCCACCGACGGCCAGCGCCGCCAGCGCGGCCGGGATGGCGGCCCGCAGCACCTCCAGCTCGCCGTTCACCTCGATGCGCAGTGCCTGGAAGGTGCGCTTGGCCGGGTGCCCCCCTGTCCGCCTGCTCGGCGCGGGCACCTGGTCGTACAGCAGCCGCACCAGCCGCTCACTGCGGTCGAACGGCTGCCGTTGCCGCTCCGCCACGACCGCCTTGGCGATCCGGGCTGCGAACCGTTCCTCGCCGTAGTCCCGCAGTACTCTGGTCAGTTCGGTGGCGGGATAGGTGTTCAGCACGTCGGCCGCGGTCGGTCCGGAGGTCGCGTCCATCCGCATGTCCAGCGGCGCGTCCCTGGCGTAGGAGAAACCACGCTCGGTACGGTCGAGCTGCATCGACGACACGCCGAGATCGAACAACACACCGTCCACACGGGACAGACCGAACTCGGCCAGCACCTGGGGCATCCGGTCGTAGACGGCGTGTACGAAATGGACTCGGTCGCCGTGCCGGGCCAGCCGCTCGGCGGACCGCTCGAGTGCGGCGGGATCGGTGTCCAGTGCGATGACCCGCAAGCCGGGATGCGCGGACAGCAGGGCGTCGGCATGACCACCGAGCCCGACCGTCGCGTCGACCAGCACGGCCTCCCGGTCGGCGAGCGCGGGGGCGAACAGGGCGAGCACGCGCTCCGCCAGCACCGGTAGATGCTCGGTCACGGCCAACCCCCCTTCCGCAGTCCTGGCGCCCGACCGACGGCCCGTGGCGTCGCCGCCCTCACCGATGCCGTCAGGTCTCCGCCCGCCCGCTGTGGACCTGGTGCCGGGGAAGGTGCACCAGGGCCACTGAGCGGACAGAGGCCTCACGGCATCCGCGTCCACCATCTCCGGGCCGCGCCGGCTCCCCTCACGCCGCCCGCGACCCCCGCCCCCCGACGGCGGGGGTGCGGACGGCCGCGCGACTAGAACACGCCCGGCAGTACTTCCTCCTGCGCTTTCGCGTAGCTCTCCTCGTGTTCCTCCAGGTAGACCTCCCACGCCTGGGAGTCCCAGATCTCCAACCTGGTGATCGCACCGATCACCACGCACTCCTTGTTCAGCCCGGCATAGCGCCGCAGCTCGGGCGCGATCGCGATGCGCCCCTGCCCGTCCGGGCGTTGTTCGTCGGTACCGGCGAACAGGTACCGCTGGTAGGCCCGAACCGCCTCGTTGGTGAACGGGGCCTCGGCGACCTTGCGCGCCATCTGCTCGAACTCGGCACGCGGGAAGACGTAGAGGCAGTGATCCTGTCCCTTGGTGATCATCAGCCCACCCGCCAACGCGTCCCGGAACTTCGCAGGCAACGTGAGCCGCCCTTTGTCGTCCAGTTTCGGGGTGTGGGTGCCGAGAAACATCGGCCGCCACCTCCCTACCGAACTCCGCCGTCCCGCCAGCGGCGGTTCCACCGAGATCGGCCACGGGGGCTCCCTTCCGCCCCACTGGCCACCACCGTACCCCACTTTCCACCACAGTCAACGCTGAATGACACCAAAGAGGACTACTCTGTCGACGTTTTCGCAGGTCACAAAGGTGGCTTCCGGTGGGTGGTCGTGGGGGAACATCGCCGTCCCGGGTGATACCGCGGGCCCATATCGGGGGCGAGGACGGCGGGAAGGCGGCCCCTCGGCGGGCTCGCGGGCCGTGGTGGGGGTGGGTGGGAAGTCGGGTGGGCGAAGGTGGGGAGACCTGTTACCGCTCCAGGATGTCGGACAGCTTCCCGACCAGCCGCGCGCTGTCCGCGGGCGCGACACTCATCCAGTCCTGACCGCCCCGGCCGGGGGCCACGGTGCCGAGATAGGCACCGACGTCGGTGACGAACCAGCTCACCCCGCCCAGCCTGCGCACCTTGCCGCCGCGTTCCCGCGCCCGGACCGAGAACTGCCCCGCCCCGAACACCGGGCGCGCCTGGATCGCGAGTACCTCACGGGCCTGCTGCTGGTAGGGGGTGGACTTCTCGCCCTCCCCGCCCTCGTCGAACACCGGGTCCGTCATCCCGCCGCCGAGCCGCGCGGCGGGCAGGCTGATCCCGTAGCCGGGCCCGGGTTCCAGCTCGGGTAGGACCCCGACGGCAGCGGGCACCAGCTCGGTGTCCCGGATCTCCGACAGGCCGATCGTCTGCCGGGGCTGCACGGCGAGCACCGCCCGCGCTCCCCCGGCCGCAGCCACCGCGCGCAGCGGCTCGCCATCGGCGATATCGACCAGTGCCTCGCATTCCACGTACACCTCGGCCGTGGCCAGTGCGGCGAGCCGATCCTCCAGCACGGGGTCCAACCTGCCGTCCGCGAACAGCCCTCGCTCGGCCAGGTTGTCGTACACCGCGGCGCGGATATCGGTGCGCTCCTGCTCGGTCTCCCCGACGCTACGCACCGCGAGCGGTCCCGGTCGGGTGGAGTACCCGAGATCGGTCCAGAGGATGTCGAAGGCCGAGGCCGAGACCCGGATCATGAGTCAGTCCCCGGCGGGCCGGTCGCCGGTCAGGGTGGGTGGCGCGGCGAAGGCCGTGCGCGGCACGGCCGCCCGGAGCTCGGCATCCCGGTTGTTCATCACGTCGACCGCCTTCTGCCGGGCCGCTTCGGCGTCCTCGCGCCGCTGCGCCAGCGCGTCGGACAGCCCGACCAGCGCCTGGATGTCCCCGCCGGCCGCGGCCTCGCGGATCATCGCGGCGGGGTCGTACGCGACCGGCTCCGGCATCTCGGCCCTGGCCCTGGCCGCGACCGAGGCCTGCTGGCTCACCGCCTCCGCGACCGCCGCCGAGATCTCCGCCGCCTCGTCGGACCAGCCGGCGGCCTTGTCCAGCACTCCGCGCAGGGCATCGCCCGCGGTGCCCTGCCACAGTTCCACGCTGCCGGTGGACAGGTTCCGCAGCTCCTGCGTGGACTCCCGCAGTCGCCCGGCCAGCTCGCCCCAATGCAGGCCGATCTCGCCGGCGGCGCTCGGATCATTGCCCGACTCGACCTCGTCCCGCATGGTCTCGTGCCGGTAGGACTCGTACCGCCTGTTCGGGGTCGGTATCGCCCGCTCGTTCACGTGCGACGCACCTCCACTCCTCGGTCGGTCAGGGCAGCTTCGGTTCGATCAGCTCACCGGCGATCCTTGCCCGGCGGCAGGCCGAGTCGGTATCGGTGAAGTCGGTGTTGCTGACGTCGATCTGCACGGTGGCCGAGTCCTCGGCCGGATCGCCGACGCCGATCAGCAGCGCGCAGGTGCCGTCGTCGGCCGCGCGGTCGGCGACCAGCAGCGCCTTGTGCGCACCGAGCTCGACCTCCTCGGTCGTGCCGGAGCCGGGGTCGATCCCGGCCAACCCGGTTCCGGCGTCCACGCTGACCAGCAGGCCGAATACCCCGGGCTCGGTCCAGTCACAGGCCGGCGCGTCCCCCACGGTCTTCTCCGTACCCAGCTCGGTCAGCCCGACCGTCGACCGGTCCACCGGGCCGAGCAGCTCGCAGGGCCGCAGGTCGGCGAGCGCGGGTTCGGCCTGCCGCGGGGTGTCCTCCGCGGCGCTCGAGGACACGACCAGTCCGCCGTCCGCGGGCCGGGCGTGACCCCGCGCGGACTCGGCGGCGCAGCCCGCGACCAGCGCGGCCAGCGCCAGCAGTGCCGGCACCGTGCCACCGGCTCGCGACGAGCGCGCGTTCCTGCGCTCACCACGACGGGCCCCGGCCGTCCTCAGCCGCCGTGTCATGCGCTACCCACCCGAGCAGTCGACCCCGCCCGCGGCGGCGGCACTGTCCTCGTCCTGTTCCTCGTACCGCCGCAGCGCCCGGCTGATCTGCGCCTTGAGCTCCTCGAGCTCCCGGCCGAACCGGGTGAGCGACTCCACCGCGGAGCCGGTGTCGCCGATGCCGTACTCGGCCATGAAATCGCCGACCTCGCCCGCGTACCCCTCGCCGAGGGGTACCCGTCTGCCGAGCGACTTGGCCTGCCTGACCATCTCGCCGACGACGTCCTGCAGCTGGCTGAGCCGTGTGAACGCGTCGGCGGCCAGCTCCGGGGCGACGGCGAACGCGGTGCCGTCCTTCGGGATCTGGATGCCAACGTCGGTCATGATGTCCCGTTACGCCTCTCCGTAGCGGACCGAACTCGCATCGCAGCATAGGCCAGAACCCACCGTCATGGGAGGCCCCGGCTGAGTGTGTTCCGCCGAGGGTGCTCTCACCCGAACAGCCCAATCTGGTCGGTAACGTTGAGTGAGCACGGGGTTCCCTCCCCTAGTTCGCCCCGGTTTGACACACTTCGTGGGAAGCTGGCCTCCGCGAGGGCGGTCCCCGGTACACCGGAAACACTGGTGCGTCTCGGTTGCCTCGGCAGCCTCCGGCCGTGCGCCTCGCGCCCCAGCGACAACCGCAAGGGCTTCGGCACCAGGAGGTCGAGTGACGTCGAGAACGCAGTCTGCTGCGCCCGGCGAACAGGTAACGCAACAGTCGCTCTACCCGGGTAGCGACGGCGGACCGCGGGACCAGGAAGGCACCGCGAGCCTCGAGGAGTTGCACGACGCCGCCCGCCGGATCACGGGCAACGTGGAGCGGGTGCTGGTCGGCAAGCCCGAGGTCGTGCGGATCGCGCTGGTCACCCTGCTCGCACAGGGGCACCTCCTGGTCGAGGACGTGCCGGGGGTCGGCAAGACCTCACTGGCCAAGGCGCTGGCCCGGTCGATCGACTGCTCGGTGAGCCGCGTCCAGTTCACCCCCGACCTGTTGCCGAGCGATGTCACCGGGGTGTCCATCTACAACCGGCAGACCGGAAACTTCGAGTTCCGCTACGGCCCGGTTTTCGCCAACATCGTGGTCGGCGACGAGATCAACAGGGCCTCCCCGAAGACCCAGTCGGCGCTGCTGGAGTGCATGGAGGAACAGCAGGTCACGGTGGACACCACCACCTACCACCTCGACGAGCCGTTCATGGTGATCGCCACCCAGAACCCGATCGAGATGGAGGGCACCTACGCCCTGCCCGAGGCGCAGCGGGACCGGTTCACCGCGCGGGTGTCCATCGGCTACCCCGACCCGCAGGCCGAGCTGGCCATGGTGGACGAGCACTCGGGGCACAACCCGCTCGGCGAGCTGGAGCCAGTGTCCGACGCCGAGACGGTCAGCAGGCTGATCAGCGTCGTCCGTCGAGTGCACGTCGCGCCCGAGGTACGGCAGTACGCCGTCGAACTGGTCAGTGCCACCCGGCAGGTCCCGGAGCTGCGACTGGGCGCCTCCCCCCGGGCCACCCTGCACCTGGTGCGGGCGGCGCGGGCGCAGGCCGCGCTCTCCGGCCGCGATTTCGTGGTGCCGGACGACCTGCACGCCGTCGCCGTTCCGGTGCTGGCGCACCGGCTGGTGCTCACCACCGAGGCACATGCCGCCCGCCGCTCGGCGACCGACGTCGTGCGCGCGGTGCTGCACCGCGTCCCCGTCCCGCACGGCAACGCGGCGGGCAACGGGCAGGTCCGGCGGTGAACCGCGGCTTCGAGCACGGTCCAGGAGTCGGTACATGCTGCGCGCGCTGTCCGGACTGACCACCCGCGGTCGCTGCCTGCTCGCGGCCGGGGTCGCGGCCGCGGTCTGCGCGGCCGTACTGAACGAGCGGGACCTGCTCAGGGTGGCCCTGTTCGTCGTGGCCCTACCGCTGCTGATCGTGTTGTTCGTCGCGGCGACCAGGGTCCGGATCGGCGCCACCCGCACCCTGCTGCCCGAACGGGTCGCGGTCGGCCGCTCCGGTGAGGTGCAGCTCGAACTGTGGCGGAACGGCAGGTTGCCCGCCGGCGAGGTGATGCTGGAGGACGGCGTGCCCTACGCGCTCGGTGGTCGGCCCCGGTTCGTGGTGGAACACCTTCCGCACCACCGTCCGGTGGCCCTGCGCTACGCGCTGCAGCCGGTGCTGCGCGGCATCCAGCAGGTCGGACCACTGCGCGCCACCATCACCGACCCGTTCGGGTTGTGCGAGTTCGACCGGGAGCTGATCGGGCACTCGCGGCTGGTCGTGGTGCCCACAGTGGTCGGGCTCTCCGGCCTGCCGATCGGCGCCGGGATCGGGTCCGGGGACGACGGCAGCATCCGGCTGCACGCCGGGCAGGGGGAGACCGACGCGATCGTGCGCCAGTACCGGCAGGGCGACGACCTGCGCAAGGTGCACTGGCCGTCCACCGCGCGGCGGGACGAGATCATGGTCCGGATCGAGGAGCGGCCCTGGCGCGGGGGGACCACCGTCCTGCTGGACCACCGCGCCGCCGCGCACCACGGCACCGGCCCGGCCGCCAGCCTGGAGTGGGCGGTGTCCTTCGGCGCCAGTGTGTGCCTGCACCTGCGCCGCGCCGGGCATCGGGTCCGGCTGGTCACCGAGCACGGCACCGTGCTGGCGGACACCCCTGGCGAGGGCGGCGAGTACTACGACAACATCGTGCTCGACTCGCTCGCCGCGCTGCAGCCAGCACACCAGCGGGACATCACCACCGGCTACGACCCCGCGCACGGGCAGGAGCTCATCGCGGTGCTCGGCACGGTGAGCAACGAGAGCGTGCACGAGTTGATCCGCTACCGCCCGCGCGGCACCCGCAGCCTCGCCGTGCTGCTGGACACGCCGGCCTGGGCGGGTGGCACCGGCGGCCCAGACCAACCGGGGTCGGTCGCCGAGTCCGCCACGCTGTTGCGCGCGGCCGGCTGGGGCGTGATCGTCGCCGGGCCGAGCAGCCCGATGCCCGAGGTCTGGTCCGGCCTGTGCACCAGCGCGGCCCGGCGCGGCTCGCTGATCGGCGGTGGCTCATGACCGCCGCACCGCCAGGGCAGGCGCAGCCGCACCAGGTTCAGCCCCAGCGACCCTCCCGGCAGCCGGCGGCGTGGGGCGGTACCGTACTCGCGCCGGTCGCGGCCGGGTTGGCCACGATCTGCGCCGCTACCTCGCTCACCGGGGTGGTCGCCGGCTGGGCATGGCTCGGCTACGTGATCGTGGCGACCGTGCTGGTCGCCTGCACCGGCCTGGCCCTGCGCACCCTGCGCACCCCGACCTTGCTGGTCGGCCTCGCCCAGTTGGCCGTGCTGCTGTTCCTGGTGGTCGGGGTGTTCACCCGCAGCGGCACCCTGGCCATCCTGCCCGGGCCCACGGCCCTGGCCGAGCTGAACGACGTGCTGGTGGCCTCGTTCGAGCAGGTTCGCACCGGCCTGCCGCCGGTGGAGGCGGGCCCGCCGATCCTGTGCCTGGTCACCATCGCGATCGGGCTGGTCGCGATCCTGGTGGACACGCTGGCGATCGCGGCGAGCGCCCCGGCGGCCAGCGGCCTGATCCTGCTGTGTGTCTACGCGGTGCCCGCGTCCCTTTCCAACGAGCTGTTGCCGTGGTGGACCTTCGCCCTCGGTGCCGGCGCCTTCGCCGGGCTGCTCGCGGTGGACGGCAGCCACCGGCACCGGCGCTGGCGCAATCGCGACGGCCCGAGTCTCGGCGGGTCACCGAGCGCGGCCACCGCGCCGGTCGCCGTGGTCTGTGTGGCGTTGCTGGTCGGCCTGGTGGCCGGGTCCGGGGTGACGGCGATCGGCACAGCGGGCAGGCTGCCCGGCGCCGGCAGCGGGGACCAGACGGCGGTCAGCGGTGGGCTGGGCGTCAACCCGTTCACCTCCCTGCGGGGCATGCTGGACCAGGGCGCCAACGTGGAGCTGTTCCGAGTCCGCGGGCTCGGCGACGACCAGCGCCTGCTGCGCGCGTTCACGCTGAACACCTACCGCCCCAACGAGGGTTGGGGGTTACCGGAGGCGATGCCGGCCGGGGTACCCGCGAACGGCCCGCTGCCGGCGGCGCCAGGGGACAACGGCACCGCGCAGAGCCGGGAGATCCAGATCGACCCGGTCAACTGGGTGGACGTGTGGCTGCCGGTGTACGGCGCACCACGCAACCTCGCCAACATCTCCGATGGCTGGTTCTACGACCAGACCAGCGGCTCGGTGTTCCGCGAGCGGCGGCAGGCACCGGGACCGTACGTCGAGATGGCCTCGCTGACCGAGCCCAGCAGGGAGGAGCTACGCGCCGCGCGGTCGAATCCCTCGGAGCTCCCGCCGATCTACACCGAGGCCGGCCAGGTGGATCCCCGGGTGATGGCGCTGGCCGAGCAACTGACCCGGAACGAGCCGACCACCTTCGACAAGGCGGCCGCGCTCTGGCGGTACTTCACCACCGCGGAGAACGGGTTCACCTACGACACCCGAACCGCGGAGGCCTCCGACTCCGACGCGCTCGCCGACTTCCTGCTCAACGGCAAGCGCGGCTTCTGCGAACAGTTCGCCTCCGCGATGGCCGTGATGCTGCGCGCGCTGGACATCCCGGCCAGGGTGGCGGTCGGCTTCACCACCGGCTATCCCGCCTCCGACTACCGCTCGATCACCTCGCAGGACGCGCACGCCTGGGTCGAGGTCTACTTCGGCGCCAGCGGCTGGGTCTCCTTCGACCCGACCCCGCTGGCCGACGGCCGCGGTTACCTGCCGCCCTACCTGCAACGCAACGACACACCCTCGGACTCCTCCGGCGACACCGGCGCCGAGGAGCCGTCCCCCTCGGCCTCGCCGGAGCCCTCGGCCGGCGCGGAGACCGAGCAGAACGCCGTCCCGCTGCCGCCGGGCGAGGCCCAGCCGAACTTCCTCGAACGGCCGCCGGCCTGGTCCGGTTGGGGCGCCCTGATCGCGGGGCTCGCGGCGCTGGTGCTGACCGTGGCGACGGTGCTGCTCGGCAGGCGATCCTCCGCGCTGCGCCATCGCTCGGGCGGGGTACCCGACTGGTTGTCAGCGACGGTCGGCCTGCTGTGGGTGGTGTCCCTGGTGCTGGCGGGCTGGCAGGTGCACTGGACGTTCGCCCTCGGCCTGCTGATCATCGTGCTGCTCGGGCTCGCGCCCTCGGTCGCCAGGGAAGTAACCAGAAGGCGCAGGCTGCGTACGATCGCGACCAGCCGGTCCACCGCGGCCGACGCGGCATGGGACGAGCTGCTGGACGAGTGCGCGGACCGTGGCACCACGATCCCGAAGAGCGACACCGTGCGGGTGGCCGCGCAGAAGCTCGCCCACCGGCACCACCTCGACGAGGAGGGCAAGGACCACCTGCGCACCGTGGTGGGCGTGGTGGAGCGTTCCTGGTACAGCCCGACCGATCGGGAGGGCGACCCCGAGTTCGCCTCGGCGTTCCACGGGTTGCGGCAGAGCCTACGGCGCAGCGCCCCGGTATCGCTTCGGGGCAGGCTGCTGCCCCGCTCCCTCTTCCGCCGCCGCGGCTGACCCCAGCTCCCCCTCCCCCGGCGTGTTTGCCGCCCACGCGCGCGTGTTTGCCGCCCACGCGCACGAGTTGGCTGTTCGCATGCGGCCAACAGGCCGAGCGGACACGGCGCGGAGAACCGGGACATCCGGACGGTGTGGAAGGGAAGGGTCCCTCAGCGCGGCGCGACACCCCGTGCCCGAGCGGGGCAGCTGCTCGGCCCGGGGACGGGGTGGCGTTACTGCTGGTCGTCGAAACGCTGCCGGAAGCGGTCTTCCATCCGCTGCGTAAAGGAACTACGGCGCGGTGGATGCTTCCCGCCCGAGGCGGCCTCGGCGCCTTCGGCGCCTTCTCCGTCCCCGTGCGACCGCAGCGAGGTGACGGCGAGCAGGACCCCTAAGAACATCACCAGGAAGCCGGCCACGCTGATCAGCGGGATCTCGGCAACCCGGAACGGCACCATCACGCCCAGCACCAGGAGCGCGACGCCCACGACGAACAGGGCCGCGCCCTGGAACCGCCGTTTGCGCGCGGGACGGCGCAGTCTCGTGCCTCGCACCGTAGATGCGAACTTGGGGTCCTCGGCATAGAGCTCGCGCTCGATCTGTTCGAGCAGCCGCTGCTCATGCTCGGAGAGTGGCATGTCTCCTCCTCCGGCACAGCTGTCGCGGGCGCCGGGCCGCGCAACGTCGTGGACCCAACCAACACCCCTGGCGAGGTGTCACCACCAAGGATACGAGCCCCGCGCGCGAAGGACTACCCGATCCCGCATCAAGCGTCGAACGGATTTGCGGTAGGGGGTCGGCACCGGCCGTTGACCTGGGTGTCACGACCGGTTTTGCCGCTCGTCAGGCGGCAGCAAGGAGGCCGGGCGGACCGCGGCGGCGCCGAACCGGGACCGGGCGACGTCCGCGGCCACCTCGGCGTGTCGCCAGCGCGGCTCGTCCGTCTCGAAACTGAGCTGTTCCCCCTCGTCCGCACCGGACAGCCCGTCCACCCGGACCCCGATCAGCCGCACGGCGCCCGCGGTGCCGTGCTCGGCGAACAGGGCCACGGCCGTCGCGTGGATCTCCCTGGCGGTGTCGGTGCCCGACAGCAGGGTCCTCGCCCGGGTGATGGTCCGGAAGTCGGCGAACCGGACCTTGATCGACACCGTCCTGCCGCGCAGGCCCTTCGCCCGCAGGGTCGCCGCGACCCGCTCGGACAGCCGGAGCAGCTCCCGCTCCAACGCCTGCCGGTCGTGCTGATCCACATCGAAGGTGTGTTCCGCGCCGAGTGACTTCTCCGGCGCGTCCGGCACCACCGGTCGCTCGTCGCGGCCGGCGGCCAGCTCGTGCAGATGGTCGCCGAGGGCGGTGCCGAGCGAGCGCCGCAGCCGCGCCAGCGGGGCACGGGCGATGTCGCCGATGGTGCCCAGGCCGAGTTGACGCAGGTGCGCCTCGGTGCGCTTGCCGACGCCCCAGAGCGCGGACACCGGCAGCGGATGCAGGAAGTCGAGCGTGCGCTCGGCGGGCACCACCACCATGCCGTCCGGCTTGGCCATCCCGGAGGCGAGTTTGGCGACGAACTTGGCCGGCGCCACCCCGACCGAGCAGGTGATCCCGTGCTCGGCGACCACCCGCTGCCGGATCCAGGCGCCGACGCCGGCCGGAGTGCGGTCCAGTCGACGCAGCGCGCCGCTGACGTCCAGGAATGCCTCATCCAGGCTGAGCGGCTCCACCAGCGGGGTCAGCTCGCCGAAGATCGCCAGCACGCCACGGGAGACCTCCGCGTAGAGACCGCGGGTCGGCGGCAGGTAGACCGCCTGCGGGCAGAGCCGCTTGGCCGCCCCGACCGGCATGGCCGAATGCACCCCGTACCGGCGTGCCGGGTAGTTGGCGGACAGCACCACCGAGCGGGGGCCCGCCGCGGCCACGACCACCGGGCGGTCCACCAGCTCCGGCCGGGTGCGCAGCTCGACGGCCGCGAAAAAGGCGTCCATGTCGACGTGCAGCACGCCACAGCCGGTGTCGTCCGGCCACTCCTCGGGCGGTGCCGTCTCCCGGACCCGGAACCGCGCGAAGTCGGCGGGCAGGCCCGTGTTCGCTCCCATGACCTCCCAGGCTAGCCGCGCGGGCGCGTGGCCAGCGCGTGCAACCGGCCGGCGATGTCCCGCAACGGGGGCGTGTTCGCCGCCAGCGCCTCGAACTCGGCGAGCTCGCTCTCCCAGGTACCGGCCTCGGTGTCGGTCGGGTGCGCGGCGGGCTGCGCGGTGTCCGGCACCACCCCGTCGCCCTGCAGCAGGGTGATCTCCAGCCCGGCCCCGACCAGCAACTCAGCCAGCCGCGCGGTGTCCAACCTGCGCAGCAGGGTCTCGCCGTCCTCGGACAGCACGCCTTCCGGGCTGGCCAGCAGCTGCCGGGCCGTGGTCAGCCTGCCGGCCAACGCGCGTTGCAGGACCGCGGCATGCCGGTTGGCGACCAGCACCGACACCGTCCCGCCGGGTGCCAGCACCCTGGCCAGCGCGGTCGCGGTCGCGCTGGGGTCGTCGACCACCTCGAACAGGCCGTGCGCCAGTACCAGGTCGGCCGAGTCCGCCGGGACATGCTGGTGCAGCGCCTCCGAGTCGTCGGCGACCACGGTGATCCGCTCGGCCACCCCGCCTTCCTCGGCCCGCCTGCGCAGCGTGGCCAGCGCGTTCGGGTTGGGTTCGACCACCGTGACCAGGCAGCCGGCGGAAGCGAACGGCACCGCCCAGCCGCCGCTGCCGCCACCGACATCGACCACCTTGGGCTGTTCGATCCCGCGCGCCCGCGCCTCGTCCAGCGAGGCCTCCAGCACGGTCCGCACCGCCGCCGAGCCACGACCTGCGGATGTGTCCGTTCGCATGGGTCTCGAGGGTAGCCGGGCCTGGTGTGTCCCCGGTGCATGCCCCGTAGGCTTGGCGGCGTGCACACGGTCGCGGTACTCAGCCTCAAGGGAGGCGTCGGGAAAACGACGGTTGCGCTCGGCCTCGCCTCCGCAGCCCTGCGCCGGGGTGCACGCGCGCTGGTGGGTGATCTCGATCCTCAGGGCAACGCCACGGCCACCCTGGACCCGCCGTTGACCGAGGCGACGCTGGTCGAGGTCCTGGAGACCCCCCGGCGCGCGGTGCTCGACCGGGCGATCGCCCCGAGCGCGTGGAGCGAGGACCTCGACGTGCTGGTCGGCTGCGAGGAGTTGGAGCTGCTGAACGAGCCGGGCAGCAGCGGACGGCGATTGGACAACCTGGCCAGGGCGCTGGACGAGCTGCACGACAACCCACCGGACCAGCGGCCCTACGAGCTGGCCATCCTGGACTGCCCGCCCTCGCTGGGCAGGCTCACCCGCTCGGCCCTGATGGCCGCGGACAGTGCCCTGCTCGTCACCGAGCCGACGATGTACGCGGTTGCCGGCGCCGAGCGCGCGCTGGAGGCAATCGAGACCATCCGCGCGGAACACAACCCGAACCTGCGCCCGGCCGGGGTGCTGGTGAACCGGCTGCGGGTGCGCTCCTACGAGCACCAGTACCGGGTCGGCGAGCTCAGGGAGGCGTTCGGCAGGCTGGTCATGCCGACCGCCATCCCGGACCGGCTGGCCATCCAGCAGGCGCAGGGCGCGTGCATGCCGATCCACGAGTGGACCTCGCCGAGCGCGCAGGAGATCGCGCTCACCTTCAACATGGTGCTGGCCAAGATCCTGCGTTCCGACCGGGCCGGGCGGCACCGCCTCGCCAGGGAGGCCAGCGAGGGCGAACTCGAGACCGAGCCCGAGACGACCTCGGAGTTCCCCGCCACACCCGCCTACGCCGAGCCCGAGACCGGCTGACCCACCGTGCCCGAGGGTGACACCGTCTTCCTCGCCGGGCGGACCCTGGAGCGGGCGATGGCCGGGCAGAGGCTGTACCGCACCGAGTTCCGCCATCCGGCACTGGCCACCGCCGACCTCCGCGGGCAGCGGGTGTCAGAGGTCCGCACCGTGGGCAAGCACATATTCACCCGGTTCTCCGCCGGGCTGAGCCTGCACAGCCACCTGAGGATGGACGGGTCCTGGCAGGTGCTACGGCCGGGAGGTCGCTGGCGGGCGCCCGCGCACCACGCCAGGGTCATCCTGGCCGGGGACACCGCCGAGGCCGTCGGCTTCCGCCTGCACGACCTGGAGTTGCTGCCGACCGAGGCGGAGTCCCGGCTGGTCGGGCACCTCGGCCCGGACCTCCTGGATCCACAGTGGACCAGCGAGCACGTGCGGACGGCCGCCGGCGCGCTGGCCGCGGCCCCGGAAAGGGAACTCGGGCTGGCCCTACTCGACCAGCGGATCATGGCCGGGATCGGCAACCTGTACAAGGTGGAGATCTGCTTCCTGCTCGGTGTCTCCCCGTGGACTCCAGTGTCCGATGTCGACCCAGAGCGGGTGGTGTCCTTGGCTCGCAAGCTGTTGCTGGCCAACGCGTGGCGGCATGAACAGAGCACCACCGGCGAGTTGGCCCGCGGCCGAAGGAACTGGGTGTACGAACGCGGCAGGCACGGGTGTTTCCGATGCGGTGGAAGGGTTCGCATCGCCACGCAGGGCGCCGGGGTGCACGGCAGGCCGACCTGGTTCTGCCCTCGATGCCAGCCGGGGCCTTGCCCGGACCGGTAGACTTCGTGCCCATGCCGACCTATCAGCTCCCGCTGTACGGCAGCGACCGCGAACGCGGCGATCTCGCTCCCTGACCGACGGGTCGTTCCACGCCACCCGTCTCGTGCTCATCTTCTTTTACTCAGGGAGTTCGTCATGCCCGAAAACTCGGCCCTGCGCGATGTCGTTGCCGCCCTGCCCAAAGTCGAACTACACGTCCACCTCGTCGGCTCGGCGGGCATCGAGACCGTGACCTCGCTGGCCCGCAGGCATCCCGCCTCCGGGGTGCCGACCGACGCCGCCCAGCTGCGCGAGTTCTTCACCTTCCGCGACTTCGACCACTTCCTCAAGGTGTACTGGGCCGTGCAGCAGTTGCTGCGCGACAGTACCGATATCCACACCCTGGTCACCGGGCTCGCCGCGGATCTGGCCGCGCAGAACTGCCGCTACGCGGAGGTGACCGTCACCCCGTACAACCACCTGCTGGACGGCATCCCCGGCGACGAACTGCTGACCGGCCTGGCCACCGGCCGCGCGGCCGCGGCCGAGGAACACGGAGTGGACCTGGCCTGGTGCTTCGACATTCCCGGGGAGAAGGGAACCAAGGCCGGAAAGGAAACGCTGGTCTTCGCCCTGACCAACCGGCCCGAGGGCCTGGTCAGCCTCGGCCTCGGCGGCCCGGAGGTCGGGGTCGGGCGAGCGCAGTTCGAGCCCTACTTCACCGCTGCCCGCGAGGCCGGCCTGCACAGCGTGCCGCACGCGGGCGAGACCACCGGGCCGGCGACCATCTGGTCGGCCGTGCACGACCTCGGCGCGGAACGGATCGGGCACGGGACGAGCTGCACCTCCGATCCGGCGTTGCTCGAATACCTTGGCACGCACGGAATCCCGTTGGAGGTGTGTCCCACGTCCAACGTATGCACCCGGCAGGTCCCCTCGATCGAGGCGCATCCCGTCCGCCGGATGCTGGACCACGGGCTGCTGGTGACGCTGAACACGGACGATCCGCCGATGTTCGGCGTCACGTTGAACGGCGAGTACCTCGCCGTCGCCGAAACCCTCCGCCTGCGGCCGGCCGAACTGGCACGGCTGGCCCGCAACGGCGTCGAGGCCTCGTTCCTGGAAGGACCCGCCCGCGCCGGGCTGCTCGCCGAGATCGACCGGACTCTCGCTCGCTGATCGCGAAATCGTGTTGCCGCGCCACGAACTCTTCCCTAGCGTGGCGGGTACACGGGAAAGGAGGTGGTCCGAAGTTGATTGACGACAGGACTCGTGAGGTGGCTGCCCGCTGACGGGCGGCACGCGATAGGACTTTCCGGCAGGGGACCACTTCCAGACAGTCGCCTGCTTCGTGTGCTTGCCTTTCGGTGAATACCAGGCAGTCACCGGTCCCCCGACGCTCCCGGGCACCGGTCCGGCCCGGGCCCGACCCTCGCGGCCGGGAGCGGCGTCGGGGGTCTCTTCATGGCACGGCCACCCGCCGTGATCCGCGGCACCGGCTACAGGCGCGCCACCCGCTCGAACCCGCGCATCGCGGCGCCGGCGGCGCACAATTCGTTTCGCTTCCCCGTGCCCGGAGGCTAGCGTGGCGACCATGCTCCGGCCGGAATTCCCGATCGGCACCGCCCGGCTCGACCTGCGCCCGTTCACCATGGCCGATCTCGAGCAAGTGCACGCCTACCAGTCCCGCGCGGACGTCGCCCGGTACCTGTACTGGGAGCCGCGCTCGGCCGCCGAGGTCGAGGCGGCACTGGCACGCAGGCTCGACCGGGACCGGTTGACGCGGGAGGGAGACTGCCTCAGCCTTGCCGTCCGGCGGGTGGACACCGGTCACCTGATCGGCGAACTCGACCTGGACTGGTTGAGCGAGCGGCACCGCAGCGGGGAGATCGGCTTCATCTTCCACCCCGACCAGCACGGCCACGGTTTCGCCACCGAGTCGGCCGCGGAACTGCTCCGCCTGGGTTTCACCGGCCTGGGCCTGCACCGGATCATCGCCAGGTGTGACGCACGAAACACGGCCTCGGCCGGGGTGATGGAGCGGCTCGGCATGCGCCGCGAGGCGTACCTGCGGCACAACGAGATCGTCAAGGGCCGGTGGGCCGACGCCCTGGTCTACGCGATCCTGGACTCGGAGTGGACGGCTGGTACCTGATCCCGTGCCCCGCGGGCTCATGCGGCAGCATGAGGAGCCGTGCTGTTCGACAAGATCGTCCGACCCGCGCTGTACCGGATGGGCCGCAACGACCCGGAGACGGTGCATGAGCGCACCGTCGGTGCCCTGCGCAGGATCGGCTCGGCGCCTCCCCTGCGGTCGGCGCTGGAACGCCGCTACCGGATCGACGCGCCGAGCACGGTGTTCGGGCTGCGCTTCCGCAACCCGGTCGGGCTGGCCGCCGGAATGGACAAGGAGGGCCGTGCGCTCGCCGCCTGGCCCGCACTCGGCTTCGGTTTCGTCGAGATCGGCACGGTCACCAGGCTGCCGCAACCGGGAAACCCGCGACCTCGGCTGTTCGTGCTGCCCGAAAGCGGCGCGGTGATCAACCGGATGGGGTTCAACAACGCGGGTGCGGAGGCACTGGCCGCGCGGCTGACCGCCACCGGCAAGCCGGAGGTTCCGCTCGGAATCAGCATCGGTAAGTCCAAGGCCGTCGCGGTGGCCGATGCCGTGCCCGACTACCTCGCCTCGCTGGAAGCGCTGTACCCCCATGCCGACTACTTCGCGATCAACGTCAGCTCGCCGAACACGCCGGGGCTGCGGACGCTGCAGGACCGTGGCGCGCTGGCCGAGTTGCTCGCCGAGCTGCGTTCCGCCTCGGCGGCGCTGGCCGAGCGGCACGGTCGCGCCAGCGTGCCACTGCTGGTGAAGGTCGCCCCGGACCTCACCGAGGACGCCCTCGATGAGCTGCTCGAGGTCTGCGCCCGGCACGCGGTGTCCGGCATCATCGCCACCAACACCACCCTCGGTCGGGACGGCGTGTCGCCCGCGGAGGGCGGGCTCGCACGGGAGTCCGGCGGACTGTCCGGCAGGCCGCTCGGCGCCCGTGCCCGCGAGGTCGTGCGGTTCGTGCACGCGCGTACCGGGGGCCGGCTGCCGATCATCGGCGTCGGCGGGATCGGCGGGCCGCAGGACGCGACGCGGATGCTGGACGCGGGGGCAAGCCTGGTGCAGGTCTACACCAGTTTCGCGCTATCCGGGCCCGGTGTGGTGCGGCGGATCAACCGCGCGCTGGCTGCCCGCCCCCGGTGAGCGCGTCGCCGCAGGTCAGGAGAGTTCACGAAGGGCCATGGCAAGTCCGGCGAGGCGGTCGGTGGCGTCGGTGAGGGATTCCTTCGCGGGTTGCGCTCCCCCGCTGCTGGCGGCCACCGCGCGCCCGGCCGCGGCGACCAGGCTGCCGTACTCCTCCAGCCCTTCCTCCAGCTGCTCGACCAGACCGTGCACGGCCGCCTCCAGCTGGCCGCGTTCGGTGGCAGGCGTGTTCTCCGTCGCTCGCTCGATCGCCTGAATACGCGCGGCGAGGCTACGCAGCGCGGCGGCCGCCTCGTCCGCCGTGGCACGTGCGTCCTCGACCGATACCTCGGGAACGGTGACCGAGACCCCTGCCGGCGGCTTGGCGAGTTGGGTGAGCAGCTCGGTGAGCGAGGCCTCACTCTCGGCGAGCCGTTCCATCGGCCCGCGCGCGACCGAGGTGGACGGCGGCAGCGGCGGCGGAGCCGTGCTGGCGGGCAGCTCGGTCCGGTTCAACGTGCGCAGCCGCATCCCGGCGCGCACGCCGAGGGCACCGAACACCACGGCGGCCGCGACCCCACCGAGGACCAGGCCCGACACGGTGCTCGCGCCGGTGACGCCCGCGACCACGGCGAGACCGCTCAGGATGGTCAGCACGATCCACAACGTGAGCGCCCGGGACGTCCGCCGCTTACGGCGTTCCAGCTTGGCGGCCGGCTCGTTCCAGCGCTCCCACTTGGACTTCAGCTCGGCCACGACCGGCACGTCCTCGACCGAACCGGGCAACGGCAGGCTGGGACGGCGGCCCCTGTGGCCGGACCTACCGTCCCGCTGCTCGGCGGGCAGGTAACGCTCTACCTGCCGGTAGGCACGCTGGGCGTAGTCGGGCAGGTGCTCCAGATGCTTCTCCAGCCTGGCCTTGAAGTCACCGAAATCGCGGAACTCGCCGTAATCGCGCCTTCCGGGGCCTGCCATCGCCGGCTACGCCTGGTTCTTCTGCTGCTCTGCTTGGATCCGGGCCTGGATCTCCTGCTGGATGTTCGCGCTGGGCGCCGCCGCGGACTCACCGGCGGCCGACCCGGAGCCCGCGGCGGCCTTGTCCGCGGAGCCGTCGGTCACCTGGGCCACCGAATCGCCCTTCATCGAGGCGCGGATCTGCTCCAGCCGGCTGTGCCCGGCCAGCTGCGTGGTCGAGTGCTGCACCTCCATCATCCGGCCCTGCACCGAGTTCTGTGCCAGCTCGGCCGAGCCGAGCGCCGTGGTGTAGCGCTTCTCGATCTTGTCCCGCACCTCGTCCAGCGAGGGGGTGTTGCCCGGGGCGGCCAGCTCGGTCATCTGGTTCAGCGAGGCCGAGACCTTCTCCTGCATCTTGGCCTGCTCCAACTGCGAGAGCAGCTTCGTGCGCTCGGCCAGCTTCTGCTGCAGCATCGAGGCATTGCGCTCGACGGCCTGCTTGGCCTGGTCCGCCGCCTGCAGCGACTGGTCGTGCAGGTTCTTCAGGTCCTCGATGCTCTGCTCCGCGGTGACCAGCTGGGCGGCGAATCCCTCGGCGGCGTTCTCGAACTCGGTCGCCTTCTGCTCGTCGCCCTTCGACCTGGCCTCCTCGGCGAGCACGAGGGCCTGCCGGGTGGAGGCCTGTAGCTTCTCCACCTCGCCGAGCTGGCGGTTCAGCTTCATCTCCAGCTGCCGCTGGTTCCCGATCACCGATGCGGCCTGCTGGGAGAGCGCCTGGTGATTACGCTGCGCCTCCTCGATGGCCTGCTGGATCTGCACCTTCGGATCGGCATGCTCGTCGACCTTCGACGAGAACGCCGCCATGAGGTACTTCCAGAACTTCACGAAAGGGTTGGCCATCTCCTCCGCCTGCCTTCTTGCGTCCCACGTGCCTGTTGATCCGCTGGTCTGTGGAACGTCGAAACTTCCCCTGTGCATTTCTCAACGTCCCGACCGCGGCGTTGGGTTCCATCGTGTCAGGTCAGCGCCCGTCGTTCCAGGCGACCCCGCGGAAATCAGGGATCGGCTCAGGGACGATGCCCCACCACGAGCCGACCGGAGACCCACCGGAGGGCACGCACGGCGATGACCCCGAGAAACCACTCGGGGTCATCACGACGGGCCGGTTCAGGCGGCGAGGGTGGAGGCCAGCTTCGGACCACTGATCGTGGTCCGCAGCGTCGGCGACATCGGCGGCCGCAGGCTGCCGGACATGCGCAGGTCGGCGAGGTCGTTGCCGATCACGTCCGGCACCAGCCGGCCGCCCTCCAGCTCCCCGCTCGCGGTGCCGGCCTCCGCGGGCTCCGGCACCTCGCTACCGGTCTCGTGCTCGGTCCGCTCCGCTCGCTCGTCCACAGCGCCGACTCGCACCCCGTCCAGCGCGGAGACATCGGCGGCGACGTTGTGCAGCAGCTCGGCGAGCGGCAGCTCCAAGGCATCGCAGATGGAGGCGAGCAGTTCACTCGAGGCTTCCTTCTGCCCACGCTCCACCTCGGAGAGGTAACCGAGGCTCACCCTGGCAGCACGCGAGATCTCGCGCAGCGTGCGGCTTTGGTTGGTGCGGGCATGACGGAGCCGATCACCGATCGCCTCACGCAACAGCACGGTCATCACGCGCCTCCCTTCGGGTAGTTACCACGTTACCCAGACCAGACGGACCGGTGCAGTCATTGACACGTCCTTCCGCCATGGGCGAACGTCTTGGTCACCGTAAATGTTCCCGGAGCAGGTCCAGCGCCGCGGCGGCCGACGCCACCCGGATGGACGTCCGGTCGCCGGAAAGGCGCAGCGTACGGGTAGTCCGCACGCCCTGGCCCGCCAGGCCGACGTGCGCCGTTCCGGGGTCGATCCCATCCTGCGGATCCGGACCGGCGACCCCGGTGAGCCCGAGCCCCCAGTCGGCTCCGCAGATCCGCCTCGCCCCGGCCGCGAGCTGCGCGGCCACCTCGGGGTGCACGGCGCCGCGTTCCGCCAGCAGCGCGGGGTCCACTCCGGCGAGCGAGACCTTCAGCTCGGTCGCGTACACGACCAGGCCGCCCCGCAACACGGCGCTGGCACCCGGCACCTCGGCCAGGGTGGCGCAGACCAGCCCGGCGGTCAGCGACTCGGCCGCGGCGACGCTCTCCCCGCGGCTGGTCAGCGTGGTCACGACCGCCCGGGCGTCGATACCGGTCATCGGCCCACCGCGGCACGTTTACCGGTGGCCCGCAGCTTCACGGCCCGCACCACGTAGTCCAGCCCGGTGGCTACGGTGAGTATCAGCGCGAAGCCCATCAGCACCCAGCGCACCGGCTCCGCCCCGGCGGGCAGCGGCAGCAGATAGAGCACGATCGCCGCGATCTGGGCCAGGGTCTTCGCCTTGCCACCCCGGCTCGCCGGGATCACCCCGTGCCGGATGACCCAGAACCGCAGCAGGGTCACCCCGATCTCCCGGACGGCGATCACGATGGTGACCCACCATCCGAGCTCACCGAGCAGGCTCAGCCCGACCAGCGCGGCGCCGATCAGTGCCTTGTCCGCGATCGGGTCGGCGATCTTGCCGAAGTCGGTGATCAACCCGTAGCGGCGGGCCACCCAGCCGTCGATCTGGTCGGTGAGTGAGGCGACCGCGAACAGCGCGGTGGCGACCAGCCGCCACCCGGTGTCCACCCCGCCGTCCGCGAACAGGGCGAACACGAACGCGGGTACCAGCACCAACCTGGACAGGGTCAGCACGTTGGCGACGTTCAGGGTCGGAACGGGCGTGGGGGCAGGGGCGTGCGATGCCTCGTGCGCCTCCGGCGTGCCGTCGTCCGCCTCCGGCGTGCCGTCGGCGGCGGCACTCACCGGGGCGCGCCCTTGTCCGGCGCGAGCGGGCGCACGATCAGGTCCACTCCCTCGGAGTCGACCACCTCGCAGCGCACCAGCTCGCCCGCAGCGGACCCGGCCGCCTCCAGCACCACGCACTCGCCGTCGACCTCGGGAGCCTGATGCGCGGCTCGGCCCCGCACCTCGCCTTCCGTGTCGTTCTCGACCGACTCGACCAGCACCTCGACCACCTCGCCGACGCGGTCCTCCGCCCGCTGGGCGGTGAGCTCCTCGACCAGCCCGGAGATGCGCGCGACCCGCTCCGCGACGACCTCGGCGTCCAGTTTGCCGTCCAGGGTCGCAGCCTCGGTGCCGTCCTCGTCGGAGTAACCGAAGACGCCGACCGCGTCCAGCCGCGCGCCGATCAGGAACCGTTCGAGCTCGGCGAGATCCTCCTCGGTCTCCCCGGGGAAGCCCACGATCACGTTGGTGCGGATCCCGGCCGCGGGCGCGTACTGCCGGATCTGCTCGATCAGCGCGAGGAAGGAATCGCAGGAGCCGAAGCGACGCATCCGACGCAGCACGGTCTCGCTCGCGTGCTGGAAAGAGAGATCGAAGTAGTCGGCGACCCCCTGCGTGGTGGCGATCGCGCGCACCAGCCCTGGCCGCGTCTCGGCGGGCTGCAGGTAGGACACCCGCACCCGCTCGATGCCCTCGATCTCGGCCAGCCGGGGCAGCAGCAGCTCCAGCGCCTTGGCACCGCCGTGCTCGCGGCCGAGGTCCTTGCCGTAGGAGGTCGAGTTCTCGCTGACCAGGAACAACTCACGCGCCCCCTGACCGGCCAACCAGGCGGCCTCGCCGAGGACGTCCTCCGGGGCGCGGGAGGTGAACGAGCCGCGGAAGGACGGGATGGCACAGAAGGAGCAGCGCCGGTCACAGCCCGAGGCGATCTTCAGTGCGGCCACCGGCGAATCGGCCAGCCTGGTGCGCAGCACCCGCGGCCCCCAGGCCCCGTGCCCGGGAACCGTCACCCCCTCGGCGGCCGCGGGACGCTCCACCGGGCTGATCGGCAGCAGGGTGCGCCGGTCGGCAGGGGTGTGCGCGGCGACCTGGCGGCCCGCGACCACGTCGTCCAGCCGATCGGCCAGGTTCGGGTAGTGGTCGAAGCCGAGGACCGCGTCCGCCTCGGGCAGGTTCTCGGCCAGCTCGTTGCCATACCGCTCGGCGAGGCAGCCGACCGCGACCACCTTGGCCCCGGTGTCCGCCGCGGCCAGCAGGGTGTCCACCGAGTCCTTCTTCGCCGAGTCGACGAAACCGCAGGTGTTGACCACGACCACGGAGGAGTCCTCCGCGTCCTCGGACAGCTCCCAGCCGCCCGCGGCGAGCCTGCCGGCGAGCTCCTCGGAGTCGACCTCGTTGCGGGCGCAGCCCAGCGTCAGCAACGAGACCCGGCGGTCGCCGCCCGGTGCGGAGTCGGTGATGGCAGAAGAAGACACGTCGACCAGGGTAACCGGCCGCCGGCGGTCGCGGCCCACACGGCCACGGCGCCCTGCGCGGTTCGCCGCGCAGGTGATCTGCACCACAGCCTCGCACGATCCCGAACTCCGGACGCGGGCGCGGCGTCACCAGCCGAGCACGGACACGAACTGCTGCTCGATGATCGGCGACATGGTGGACATGTAGGTCGCGCTGAGATGATGTCCGTCCAGGTAGACCAGCACGTTGCCGATCAGTGACGGGCAGGCCAGCTCGGTGCAGTAGTAGTCGGTGAAGTCGAGGAAGGACACATTCGACGGCACGTCCGGGATGGCCGCGTAGGGCGGCCGCTCGGCGAACAACGCACCGCGCGGGGTGCTGCACTCGACCGATTCCGGCCCGTGCCGCTCCACGCAGGCCGGACCGGAGAAGTCGTGCCGCGCGTTGTCCCGGATCGCGACCACCGGGATCCCGGCCCGCTCCATCGCCCGCCACTGCTCGACGTAGCCAGGCGGCGTGTACTCGGTCGGCCCGGCGCGCACATCGCGGGTGGCCAGGGTGACCACGGCGTCCGGTCTGGTCTCGGCGAGGTAGTCGGCGACATCGGCGTTCCACTGGATGCATCCGGCGTCGCCCGGCATCGCGTCGGCGTCCACCGAGAACGGGCAGGCGCCCTTCAGGATCGCCGACAGCTGCCAGTTGCGGCGCTCGGCCATCGGCAGGAAGGCGGCGAGGTACTGCTGGATATGCGAGTCGCCGACGATCACCACCCGCTTCTCCGCCCCCGCCGCGTCGACCCCGTTGGCGCAGACCTCCAGTTCCTCGTTGCTCGACGGCCGCGGGCACGGGCCGGGGATGCCCGCCCAGTCCTCCGGTAACGCGACCAGCGACGGCGCTGGTTCCACCTCCTCGGCACCGGTGTAGGTGAACCCGGGCGCCATCGCGGCGGCGCCGGGGTGGTCGGGGTCGCCGACCTCGATCGTGGACTCCCCCACTCGCTGGGTGGCCACCGCCTGCCAGGCACCCGCGGCGATCAGCACCGGCACCAGGGTGGCGGCGCCGAAGCGGTAGGAGCCCCACCGGGAGCGCACACCGATCCGCGAATCCCGCACCGGTTTCTCCACCAGGTGATAGGTCAGCGCGGCCAGCACGAAGGACAAGCCGATGATCGCGGCGCCACCGCGCCAGCCGACCTCCTCGCGATCCCGGATCACCAGGTAGAACAGCAGCACCGGCCAGTGCCACAGGTACAGGGCGTAGCTGAGGTTGCCGACGTACTCCAGCGGCCTGGCGGCCAGGATCCGATCCGCGCCCAACCGGCTGTCGGTCGCTCCCGCGACGATCACCAGCACCGCCGCCATCGTCGGCCAGAGCGCCGCGTACCCCGGGAAGACCGTGCCGACCTGCAGCAGCATCCCGCAGGACGCGAGCCCGAACACCCCGATCCAGCCGAGGAGAACGCGGAGCAGGCGGGGCAGCACGATGGCGTCGATGGCGAGCGCCAGCAGGCCACCGAGCGCGAACTCCCACACCCTGGTCAACGAGTGGAAGTAGGCCAGCGGCTGGTTTTGCCAGGTCAGCAGGACCGAGTAGGCCAGCGAGGTGGCGAAGGTCGTCACCAGCATAACCAGCACCCCGGTGCGCACACTGCGGCCGGCCGCCCTGGTCGCGAGCGCGATGAGGGCGATCAACAGCGGCCACACCAGGTAGAACTGCCCCTGGATGGAAAGCGACCAGAAGTGCTGCACCACGCTGGCGGTGTCGTGCTGGGCGAAGTAGTCGACCGAGTCCACGGCCAGCCGCCAGTTCTCCACATACAGCGCGGAGGCCACGACCTCCCTGATCGTCTGAAACCACCGGCTTTCCGGCAGGAAGGCGAAGCTGAACGCCATGATCGCGACCAGCACGGTCAGTGCGGCAGGGAACAGGCGCTTGATCATCCGGCCCCACATCGGCCGGAACTCGATGCGGCCGCGCTCGCTCGCGCGGACCAGCTGGCCGGTGATCAGGAAGCCGGTGATCACGAAGAACACGTCCACGCCGCCGGAGATCCGGTCGAACCAGACGTGGTAGACGACCACCAGCACGGCCGCCAGCGCGCGCAGCCCCTGCAGCTCCGGGCGGTACTTCCGGGCCCGGGGGTGTGCTGACGCTTTCACCGAGGGATGTGTCGTCGACTCGGCGACCTCAACGTTGTTCACCCGAGGAATCCTCCGCTGCGCCTCGGCCACCAGGGCCATCACTCACTGAACTAGGTGACGTCAATCATCGCTGGAGGGTTGCCGGCCCCACTCGTCAGGGTCATGCACCGGGGCGCCGAGTGGATCGCCGCCCCGGCCACCGACCTACCCTGAACCGGCGAAGCGCTAAGTTGGCCCCGTGGCCCATGGATCTCCCGACCCCGCCGTCCGCCGCGCCCGGATCGCCGATGTGCCCAAGATCAAGTCCTTGGTGGACTCCGACGCCGGACGCGTGCTGCTGGAGAAGGAACTGGTCACCCTGTACGAGGACGTGCAGGAGTTCTGGGTCGCCGAGCTGGACGGCGAGCTGGTCGGGTGTGGCGCGCTGCACGTGCTCTGGGAGGACCTGGCGGAGATCAGGACGGTGGCGGTGGACCGGCGGATGCGCGGCCGCGGCATCGGGCACGCGCTGGTCGCCCGGTTGATCGAGCTGGCGCGGGAACTGGGGCTGCCGCGCCTGTTCGTGCTCACCTTCGAGACCACCTTCTTCGCACGGCACGGCTTTACCAAGATCGACGGAACGCCGGTGCCGAACGAGGTCTACGAGGAGATGCGGCGCTCGGCGGACACCGGCGTGGCCGAGTTCCTCGACCTCCCGTTCGTGAAACCGAACACCCTCGGCAACGCACGTATGCTACTTGACCTGCGCGAATCCGGAATCGACCGTCCCGGTACAGCTCACCATCACCGCACAGTGGAGTGATATTCACGTACAATACCCCGCTCGGCGGTAGGTCCGGATGATGTTGAGCCCTGAAGCTGGTCGCGCCCTGTCGAAACGATCAGCGAGGGAACCTCATGTACGCGACTACCGTGCGCAGCACGTTCCGGCGGCTGGCCGCCGCGACCACCGTCGGCGCGGCGCTCGTCCTCGGTGCCGGTACCGCGCAGGCCACCGACATCCGGGCCGTCACCGACAACTACCTGTACAGCAAGTCCCTGTCCCAGTTCGCGCAGATCAGAGCCGACCGGCCGTACCCGAACCGGCTGGACTGGTCCACCGACGCCTGCTCCTGGTCCCCGGACAAGCCGCTGGGCTACGACTTCACCCGCGCCTGCCACCGGCACGACTTCGGCTACCGCAACTACAAGCGACAGGGCCGGTTCTCCGAACCGAACCGTAAGCGGATCGACGACAACTTCTACGACGACATGAAGACCATCTGCGCGGGCCGGTGGGCGTGCGACAGCGCCGCCTGGACCTACTACCAGGCGGTCCGCCAGTTCGGCGCCAGCTGACCCGAGCCGCGTCCTCGGACCCGCCCACCAGCGGGTCCGAGGACGCGGTCATGCTCGCTGCGTCGCCTACGCGGGCGGCGAACTCGCACACCGGAACGGCAAACTCACGTACGTGGGCGGCAAACTCACGTACGTGGGCGGCAAACTCGCGTACATGAGCGGCAAACACGCCGCTAGTCGTCGCCTTCCGCGGCGGGCGGGCCACCGCCGCGCATCGTGTGCAGCACCGACTCCAGTTCCTCCGGCTTGATCAGCACGTCCCTGGCCTTGGAGCCTTCGGAGGGGCCGACCACTCCCCTGGTCTCCAGCAGGTCCATCAGCCTGCCCGCCTTGGCGAAGCCGACCCGCAGCTTGCGCTGCAGCATCGACGTGGACCCGAACTGCGAGGTGACCACCAGTTCCGTGGCCTGGAGCAGCACGTCGAGGTCGTCGCCGATGTCCGGGTCGATCTCCTTCTTCTCGCCTGCCTTGGCCGCGGTGACCCCGTCGGTGTAATCCGGCTCGGCCTGCTCCTTGGTGAAGTTGACGATCGCGTTGATCTCGTCGTCCCCGACGAAGCTGCCCTGGATCCGGGCCGGTTTACCTGCGCCCATCGGCAGGTACAGGGCGTCGCCCATGCCGATCAGCTTCTCCGCGCCGGGCTGGTCCAGGATGACCCGCGAGTCGGTGAGCGAGGAGGTGGCGAACGCCAGCCGGGACGGCACGTTGGTCTTGATCAGGCCGGTCACCACGTCCACCGAGGGTCGCTGGGTGGCGAGCACCAGGTGGATCCCCGCGGCCCTGGCCTTCTGGGTGATCCGCACGACCGCGTCCTCCACGTCCCGTGGGGCCGTCATCATCAGGTCGGCGAGCTCGTCGACGATCGCCAGGATGTACGGGTACGGCTCGTACACGCGCTCGCTGCCCGGCGGGGCGGTGATGTCCCCGGAGCGCACCTTGCTGTTGAAGTCGTCGATGTGCCGGACCCGGTTGGCCTGCATGTCCTGGTAGCGCTGCTCCATCTCCTCCACCAGCCAGGCCAGCGCGGCGGCGGCCTTCTTCGGCTGGGTGATGATGGGGGTGATCAGGTGCGGGATGCCCTCGTAGGGGGTCAGCTCGACCATCTTCGGGTCGATCAGGATCATCCTGCACTCGTCCGGGGTGGCCCTGGCCAGCAGCGAGACCAGCATCGAGTTGACGAAGCTGGACTTACCGGAGCCGGTGGAGCCCGCCACCAGCAGGTGCGGCATCTTGGTCAGGTTCGCCGTGACGAAATGACCCTCGATGTCCTTGCCGAGCCCGATCACCATCGGGTGCTCGTCCTTGGCTGCCTTGGTCGAGCGCAGCACGTCGCCCAGCAGCACCATCTCCCGGTCGGAGTTGGGCACCTCGATCCCGACGGCGGACTTGCCGGGTATCGGCGCCAGCAGCCGCACGTTGTCGGTCGCGGCGGCATAGGCGATGTTCTTGGTCAGCGCCGTGATCTTCTCGACCTTCACCCCGGGCCCGAGCTCGACCTCGTACCGGGTCACCGTCGGACCCCGGGTGAAGCCGGTGACCTGGGCGTCCACGTTGAACTGCTCCAGCACCCCGGCGATCGCCTCGATCATGGCGTCGTTGGCCTTGCTCCGGCTCTTCGGCGGCTCGCCGAGGGTGAGCAGGTCGGGTGGGGGCAGCTTGTAGTCGCCCTCGACGGTCCGGGTGACGGCCAGCGCGGTCTGCTCGCCCTTGCGGGACCTCGGCTGCTGTTCGGGGGCCTCGATCGGCTTGGCCTTGGCCCGGCTGGCCGCGGGCGCGGCCGGGGGACCGTCCTCGGCCGCCGCGCTCGCCCCCGTGGCCGGGCTCTCCTCGTTCCCGCTGGCCTGCCTGCGCCGGGACGGTTTGCGCAGCCGGACGGCGGCGGTGTCCGCCTCCGTGACCGCGGCGCGTTCCTCCGCGATGGCCTTGCGTTCGGCCTCGGCCGCCGCCCGCTCCTCCGGGTCGAGGCCCCAGTCCCGCAGCCGCTGCGGGATCTCCCGGACCGGGGTGGCGGTGAAGATCAACACGCCGTAGCCGAGGGCGAGGATCAGCAGCGGCACGGCCACCCAGGAGGTGACGCCCTTGGCGAGCAGCCCACCGGAGAACCAGCCGAGCCAGCCGCCCGCGTACATCTGGTCCTCGCCGGTGTCCGGCTTACCGTTGAACAGGTGCAGCAGGCCGAGCACGGACAGGGTGACCAGCAGGCTGCCGATCACCATCCGGGGGCGGGTCTCCGGCTTCGGCTCGGTCCGCATCAGCGCGACCGCGATGACGAACAGGGCCAGCGGCAGGGTCACCGAACCGGCGCCGACGACGCTGCGGGTACCGATCGCGACCCACTGCCCGATCGGGCCCGCGGCCTGCCACCACACCCCGACCGCCACGATCAGCCCGAGCGCGACCAGGCCGAGCGCCATCCCGTCGCGCCGATGCTCCGGCTCCAGCTCCCGGCTGCGGCCGATCGTGCGGGCGAGCCCGCCGAGGCCCTTGGCCAGCAGGTTCCAGCCGCCGCGTACGGCCTTGCCGAAGCCGCCGCCGGAGGACGAACGCCGTGCCGCGGGCCGGCGTGCCGGGGGTTTACGGGCCGATGTCCGCGCGGGCGCCGGACGTGACCTGCCGGAGCCACGGGTCCCCTTGGCCGGCGCCTTACCGCGCCCGCCAGCACGTGACGTACTGCGTCCCTTACCAGGTCCCTTAGTCACCGACCCGCTCGCCATGCCTCCTACGGTAACCGTTTGACCACTCTGATCACTGCTGCCACTCGGGGCTCACCCGAAACATTTGTCCCGGTGGCACCAGTGGTACCGGAGCGGGCGTCCGGGCGGGGCCGCCCGCATGCCATGCTCTGCACCATGTTCGCGCTGCATGACGCCGACAACGAGCCGACACGCCGGGGTACCGGCCCGCGGACGCCCCCGATCTGGCGCGCGATGCTGGCCGTGGACACGGCCGTGGTGCGCCTGGCCGGCCGGCTGAAGGTCACCGGCGGCCTGGCGAGCGAGCTACGCGGGCGTCCCCTGCTGATGGCCGCGAACCACATCGGCGTGTTCGACGCGTTCGTGCTGATGGCGGCCTGCCGCCGGATCGGTATCGCGCCGCGGTTCCTGCTGGCCGGCGGCCTGCTGGACGCGCCCGTGCTGGGCCCGGCGCTGCGCGCCAGCGGGCACCTGCGGGTGGATCGCGGCAAGGCCACGGCCATCGAGCAGTTCACCGCGGCCACCGAGGAGCTGCGCGCCAGCCGCGAACCGATCATCGTGTACCCGGAGGGCCGGATCAGCCACGATCCGGGCCTGTGGCCGGAGCGCGGCAAGACCGGAGCCGCCCGGCTCGCGCTGGCCGCGGGCACGCCGGTGGTACCGGTCAGCCAATGGGGCGCGCACGAGGCGGTGTACTGGGGCACGGAGACGGTCACCGGGATCCAGGACGTGCTGCCGCTGGCCCGGTCCGGGCTGACCGCGCCGCTGCGCAGGCCGACCTTCCGGGTGCACTTCGGTGAGCCGGTGGAGCTGTCCGAGTTCACCGCGGGCACGCCGGGGCACGCGGTACGGGCACACGCCAAGATCATGCAGGCGATCACCGACGGGCTGGTGTCGCTGCGACGCGGTGAACCGGACCGCCCCCGCTTCCACGACCCGACCAGGCCGACCGACACCAGGAGCCCCTGGCGGCACTGACGGGCGCCGAGGCCCACGAGCGATATTCGCTCGGTACCGGGACATAGGCTCATCGGGTGGTCACCGATGTCTCCCAGCGCTCACCCGGCTTCGTTCCCAGCCGTACCCGCGGCACCACGCTGATCATCCTCGCCTCGCTCTGTTTCGGCAGCTCGGGCGCGATCGGCAAACCCGCGATGCTGGCCGGGCTCGCCCCGGAGCAGGTGGCCGCCGCCCGGATCGGGCTGGCCGCGGTGCTGCTGGTGGCGGGCGTGGCGGTGGTGCGCCCCTCGTTGCTGCGGGTGCGGCGCGGGGAGTGGCCCCTGCTGGTGGCCTACGGCCTGCTCGGCGTCGCGGGTGTGCAGCTGTGCTACTTCATCGCGGCCGCGCGGATCCCGGTGGGCATCGCGATCCTGCTGGAGTTCACCTCGCCGGTGCTGGTGGCCCTGTGGGTCCGGTTCGTGCGCGGGGTGCGGCTGCCCCGGCCGATGTGGATCGGGATCGCGCTGGCCATGCTCGGCCTGGCCATGGTCGCGCAGGTCGGCGCGGGGCTGCGGCTGGACCCGGTAGGCCTGCTGGCCGGGCTCGGCGCCGCGCTGTGCTCGGCGGGCTACTTCCTGCTCGGCGAGCGCGGGGTCTCCTCCCGACACCCGCTCGGCATGATCACCTGGGGCATGCTGATCGGTGCGGTGGCCGTGTGCGCGGTGGCGCCGCCCTGGACGATGCCGGCCGCCGTGCTCGGTGTGCCGGCCGCGTTCGGGCCGTGGCACCCCCCGGTGTGGTTACTGCTGGTGCTGGTCGCGGTGTTCTCCACCGCGCTGGCCTACCTGGCGGGCATCACCTCGCTGCGGCACCTGCCGGTATCCGTGGCCAGCGTGCTGGCGCTGCTGGAACCGGTGGTGGCCGCGACCGCGGCCTGGCTGCTGCTGGGCGAGGCGCTCGGCTGGCCGCAGGTGCTCGGGGCGGCCGTGCTGCTCGGTGGCGCCGCCCTGGTGCAACTCAACGACCCCGGCCCCCGGCACCCCGGTGGGGAACCGCTGCCGGTGGAGGCCACGTGAGCCCGCCGGGGTCCACCCAGGGAGGGAGGAAGACCGAACCCGGGAGGGACGCCCCGTACCCGGGACGGCCAGCAGACTGCCGACCATGCACCCCACCACTCGAGCCGAGCAGCGCCGGGCCCGTCGCGCGCTGCTGGCGCAGGTCCTCACCGTCGGCTTCGCCCTGCTCATCGCGGCGGGCAGACGAAGCTGACCGGAATCACACCGGAATGACGGTCGGCACGATCATCGGCCGTCGCCGGTAGGTCTCCGCCACCCAGCGCCCGACCACCCGGCGGACCGACTGGGCGATCCGGTGCGGATCCGTGATTCCCTCGGACTCGGTGCGGGACAGCTCCATCTCCACCAGGGGCAGCACGGCGTCCAGCGCCTTGGGGTCGTCGGAGAAGCCCCGCCCGGAAACCGTCGGCGGCGACACCGCCCGCCCGGTGCTGGAGTCCACCACGACATTGATCGCGAGGAATCCACCCTCGCCCAGCACCAGCCGGTCGGACAGGGTGGACTCGCCGACGTCACCGACGGAGAGCCCGTCCACGTACACGTGCCCCACCTCGACCCGGCCGGTGACCGTGGCCTGCCCGTCGATCAGATCGACGACCACCCCGTCCTCGGCGATCACCACGTTCCGCGGGTCCACCCCGGTGCGGACCGCGAGCTCACCGTTGGCCCGCAGGTGCCGCCACTCGCCGTGCACCGGCATGACGTTGCTGGGACGTACCGCGTTGTACAGGTAGAGCAGCTCACCGGCGGAGGCGTGCCCGGAGACGTGCACCTTCGCGTTGCCCTGGTGCACCACGTTGGCGCCCAGCCGGATCAGCCCGTTCACCACCCCGAAGACCGCGGTCTCGTTGCCCGGGATCAGCGAGCTGGCCAGCACCACGGTGTCCCCGGCCCGGATGGAGATCTGCCGGTGCTCGCTGCGCGCCATCCTGGACAGCGCCGACAGCGGCTCGCCCTGCGAACCGGTGGAGACGAACAGCACCTTGCTCTCCGGCAGGTTCGCCGCCTGGTCCAGGTCGATCAGCAAACCTTCCGGTACCTGCAGCAGGCCGAGATCGACCGCGATCCCCATGTTGCGCACCATGGACCGGCCGACGAAGGCCACCCGGCGGCCGTGTGCCTGCGCCACGTCCAGCACCTGCTGCACCCGGTGCACGTGGCTGGCGAAGCAGGCCACGATCACCCGCCGGTCGACCTGCGAGATCACGTCGTCCAGCACCGGCCCGATATCGCGCTCGGGCGTGACGAACCCGGGTACCTCGGCGTTGGTGGAGTCCACGCAGAACAGGTCGACGCCCTCGTCGCCGAGCCGGGCGAACCCCGCCAGGTCGGTGAGGCGGTTGTCCAGCGGCAACTGGTCCAGCTTGATGTCGCCGGTGTGCAGCACCAGCCCGGCCGGCGTGCGGATGGCCACCGCGAGCCCGTCCGGAATGGAATGGTTGACCGCGAAGAACTCCAGCCCGAACACACCGAGGTCCCGGCGTTCCCCCTCGCGCACCTCGATCAGTGTGGGCCGCTGCTTGTGCTCCTTGCACTTGGCGGCCAGCAACGCGAGGGTGAACCGCGAACCGTAGACCGGCAGGTCGGGGCGCAACCGCAGCAGGAACGGCACCGCGCCGATGTGGTCCTCGTGCCCGTGCGTGAGCACCAGCGCCTCGATGTCCTCCAGGCGGTCCTCGATCGCCCGGAAGTCGGGCAGGATCAGGTCGACGCCGGGCTGGTCGTCCTCGGGGAAGAACACCCCGCAGTCGACGATCAGCAACCGTCCTTCGTACTCGAAGACGGTCATGTTCCGGCCGACCTCGCCGATCCCGCCCAGCGCGACCACGCGCAGGCCGCCGTCGGGCAGCGCGGGTGGCGCGTTGGTCGGACCGGGGCCGTGCAGTAGTGCGTCCTTGCTCAAGGGTGAATAGTCCCAACGCTGGTGTGTGTGGTCGGCGCGACGTAGGCGGCCGCCGAGTCGGCGTAGGCCACCTTCGAGCCGTGATAGTCGGAGGTCGGCGCGTCGTCCAGCGGCACCCCGGCCTGGGTCAGGTCGGCGGCGATCGCCTCGACCTGCTCCCGCGTGGCCGGGACCAGCGGCAGCCGCGGGTCGCCCGCGTCGTAACCGCGCATCCGCAACGCCGTCTTGCTGAACACGACGCCACCCACCCGGGAGAACGCCCGGTACACCGGGAGCATACCCCGGTGGTTGGTACGGGCCGTCGAGGTGTCACCGTCCTCATAGGCCTCGATCATCGCGCGGATCCGTCCCGCGACAACGTGTCCGATCACGCTGACGATCCCGGTCGCGCCCACCGACAGCCAGGGCAGGTTCAGCCCGTCGTCGCCGGAGTAGTAGGCGAGGTGGGTGTTGGCGATGACCTCGCTGCCGGCGAGCAGGTCACCCTTGGCGTCCTTCACCGCGAGGATCCGCGGGTGCTCGGCAAGCCTACGCAGGGTGTCCACCTCGATCGGCACCACCGAGCGGGGCGGGATGTCGTAGAGCATGATCGGTAACTCGGTGGCGTCCGCGACCGCGGTGAAATGCGCGTGCAGCCCGGCCTGGACCGGCCGCGAGTAGTACGGGGTCACCACCAGCGCGCCGTGCGCGCCCGCCTTCTCCGCGGCCCTGGTCAGCTCGATGCTGTGTGCGGTGTTGTACGTGCCGGTGCCCGCGACCACCGTGGCCTTGTCCCCCACGGCCTCGACCACGGCGCGGATCAGGTCGGTCTTCTCGGCATTGGTGGTGGTCGGGCTTTCCCCGGTCGTGCCGTTCAGCACGAGCCCGTCGTTGCCGAGGTCCACCAGGTGCTGGGCGAGCTCCTGCGCCCGCTTCAGGTCGAGGCCGCCCTCGGCGTCGAACGGCGTGACCATCGCGGTGAGCACGCGACCGAACGGTCTTCCTGGCGCTGCGGTGGGTGGTGTGACCATGCTGCTGACCGTACCTCGTCACCCCGGGTTCAGGGCGACGACCTGCGCGGGCGCCGGGATCGGCCGTTCCCGCCCCGCCACGGGCGAAGGATCGCCTGCTCCCCCTGCCGGGCGCGGGAACTTCTCCTGGCCGGCGCCGGACGGCTACCGGACGTTGCTGGACACGTACCCGTTCAGCTGGCCACCCGAGGCCGCCCGCGCCACGCAGAGCACCTGCCGCGTCGGGTCGCCGCTGTCCGGGACGCGTTCCCATTCCTCTTGCGCCGGGACGAGCGCGGCATAGTTGATCCGGTCCCGCTTCTCCGACTTGATCGTGTTGGTGTGGAAGCTCATCGCGCAGTGCGTCTCGGCGAACTCGCGCAGGTCCTGCTCGGGCGGGTAGTCGACCGGGGTGCTCTTGCTGCGGGAGTTGTTGCCGAGCGCGGTCACCCGGTCGTAGATCTCCAGCTCGTGCGGCTCGTCGCAGTCGGCCCTGTTCAGCTCGAAGTCCGGTCGCAACTGGCCACGATGGCAGCTGTAGGAACGGTCATCGATGCTGAGGTCACCGCCCTTGCCGTAGGTCATGGTCGGCAACATGGCCGGATCGGTGTCCGGGGCCGGCTCGAAGATCCATTTACCCAGGAAGAGGCCGCCGATCAGCAGGGCGACGGCGGCCACCGCGGCACCGGCCAGCAACAGGTTGCGCCTGGTCCGGTCCGGCGGCGCCGGCCGCGGCCCGGTGTGCCCGCCGACCATGGTGGGCGCCGCGCCGGAGTACAGCGCCGTCTGCTGCCCCCCGGGCGGGGTGGGCGCACCGGACTGGGTGCCCGCCATCGACAGCAGGCCGCGCGCCTGCTGGGCGGACAGCCGGGCATCCGGGCTGGAGATCAGCAGCCCCATGATCGCCGAGGCCAGCGGCCCCTGCGCGTGGGTGAGGTACGGGACCTCGTGCATGATCGCGTGCAGGGTGGCCGCGGTGGTCGGCCGTTCGAACGCGACCAGGCCCTCCACGGCGAAGAACAAGGTCGCGCCCAATGACCACAGGTCGGAGGCCGGCAGCGCCTCGTGCCCGGCGACCCGCTCCGGTGCCATGAAGGCGGGCGAGCCGACGATCATCCCGCTGGTGGTCAGCCGAGGGTCGTCCACGGCCTGCGCGATGCCGAAGTCGGTGAGCTTCACCCGGCCGCCCGCGGTCACCATGATGTTGCCCGGCTTCACGTCGCGGTGCACGATCCCGGCCTCGTGCGCGGCCTGCAGGGCCGCCAGCACCTGCTCGCCGATGACGGCCACCTGCTGCGCGGACATCGGTCCGTGCCGCCGGACCAGTTCGGACAGTGTCGGGGCCTCCACCAGCTCCATCACGATGTAGGTGGTGTCCCCCTCGGCGACCACGTCGTACACGGTGACCACCGCGGGGTCGTTCAGCCTGCCGCCGGTGCGGACCTCGCGCAGCACCCGCTCCTGGAACGTTCCGGCGTCCCGCGCACCCTCCGGGAGTCGCAACTCCTTGATCGCGACCTGCCTGCCGATCACCTGGTCCTCGGCCCGCCACACCACGCCCATGCCACCGCGGCCGAGCTCGCCCAGCAACACGTAACGCCCCGCGACCGAACGCGGGCCCGGTGTGGGCTGCGTCCGGTCAGCCTGGTGTGCCTGCTGGGTCTGATCATCGGTCACTGTGCGCACGCCTCCTTCGGGTCCGGTGGGATGGTAGTCCGACCGTGTGAAGGCCGTACGGGTTCCGGGGTACCCGGCGCCGGCTCGACGGTCCGGTGCGCCATATGCGTGTCCTGGTCACCGGGGAGCCCCAGAGACGAGCCGCGGTCATTACCGGCCGGATTCGAGCACGCGAGGACTTTCCCCCGTTTTCGCGACTCGCGAAACGGGCGCGCGAACTTACCATGAAGAGGTGACGATTCGCAACGAACCGGTTACCCGAAGTATTCGTTGATCCGCATGCGACCGCGGACGGGTCGGCGGCTGTCGGGGTACCGGGCGACACAGAGAGCAGGTCGGTCATGAGCATTCTCGGCACCATCAACAAGGCCATCGACAAGAGCGCGGAGGTCGCCGCACGGAGGGCACAGGCCAGGGAGAAGATCGTGGCCAGCGCCAAACCGAAGGCCGACCGGTGCCTGCACTGCAAGCGCCCCTGCGCACCCACCGGGCTCGCGGTGACCTGGTGCCAGCACCGGCCCGCGTGCGTCCGGGCCGCGTCCCGGTACCTCTGCGAGGAATGAGCGCGGCGCCGGTCAGTCCCCGGCCACCTCGTGCCCGGCGGCCCGCAGCGCGGCCGCGGCCCGGTCCAGGTCCGGTTCCTTCACCAGCACGTGGTCGGTGTCGAAAGTGGACAGGCTGAACAGCGCGACCCCCGCTGCGGCCAACTCGCTGGACAGCGCGGCGATGATCCCGGTCAGGGTGAACGCGAGCGGACCGCGCACGGTCAGCACCCGCCAGCCCCGCTCCGCCTCGGCGCCCTCCGGAACGCTGCCCGCGGGGCAGATCACCGAGGTCTCCGCCGGGGTGCGGGTGACCGACACCAGCTCGCTCCCGTCGGCTTGCAGCAGTTCCGCCGGCACCGTCGCGCCGGCGTCCAGCCGTGCCACGGCGTACTCGCCGGGCTGGATGTCGATGGCGAGCCTGCGCATTATCCTTCCAGGACCTTCGGGCTGGAAGCGACCTCGGTCCCGTCCGGCAGGGTCGAGATGGTGAAGTCGGCGAAGACGTTGTACGCGGCCTTCTGCAGGTGCCGCAGACACTCCACGGCTAGCCTGCGGATCTCCACATCGGCGTGCTCGGTGGCACGCATGGCGATGAAATGCCGCCAGGCTCGGTAGTTCCCGGTCACCACGATGCGGGTCTCGGTGGCGTTCGGCAGCACCGAGCGGGCGGCCTGGCGGGCCTGCTTGCGGCGCAGGGTGGCGCTCGGCGCGTCGGCGAACTTCTTCTCCAGCCCGGCGAGCAGATCGGCGTAGGCGTCCACACTGGCCTGCGCCGCGGCGACGAACTTCTCGTGCAGCTCCGGATCCTCCGCGATCACCTCCGGCTCGACGAAGGCCGCGTTGCGCTCGGGCACGTAGCGCTGGGAGAGCTGCGAGTAGGAGAAGTGCCGGTGCCGGATCAGCTCGTGGGTGAGCGACCGGGAGATCCCGGTGATGTAGAAGGTCACCGAGCCGTGCTCGAGCACGGAAAGGTGGCCGACCTCGATGATGTGGTCCAGATAGCCGGCATTGGTCGCGGTCTTCGGGTTCGGCTTCTTCCAGGACTGGTAGCAGGCCCGGCCGGCGAACTCGGCGAGTGCCTGACCACCGTCGGCGTCGGTGGACCACGGCACGTCCTCCGGTGGGAAGAACTCGGTCTTCGCGATCAACTGCACCTTTGGCGACACGGTCTCTGCCACGTTCGCTCCCTCGGACTCCCCTGGTCGGCTGCTGACTCGGGCAGCCTAACGGCCGCCCCCGACACTCCGATGGGCGGCGCGGGTGCCACCACCGCGGTGGCACCTCGACGGTGCCATGACGCCGCGACTGCCTTGAAAAGCACCATCGATGGTGTCATTATGATGTCATGGATTTGACACCATACCTCAGCACGTTGCGAGAGGACCTCGCCACGGCGGCCTCCGCGGGGGACGAGCAGACCCGGCGGGCCGCGACCGTGCTGGCCGCGGCGCTGGAGCCGGCCGCCCGGCTGGCGCTGATGAACGCGCTCGCCGACCTGGCCGCCGAGGTCACGGCCGAGCTGCCGGATCACGTGGTGGACGTGCGCCTCGACGGGCGCGACGTCCGGGTGGTGGTCACCGGGACCGGTGACCACCAGGACGACACCGCCGAACGGGAGACTTCTCCTCCCCCGCCACCGCCGATCGACGGGCGGGACATCAGCCGAATCACCTTGCGCCTGTTCGAACAGCTCAAGGGCCAGGCCGAGCAGGCGGCGTCCGCGCAGGGCGTCTCGCTGAACACCTTCGTCTCCCAGGCCGTGCAGGGCGCACTCCAGGGCAAGGGTCAGCGGCAGCACCAGCACGGCGAGCGACACCGGCAGGGCGGCGGCAACAGCGACTCCCGCCTGCACGGCTGGGTTCAGGGGTAGTCATGACCGAACAACGCAACGGCACGGAGAGTGAGGAACTGGTCCGCAACCACACCTTCGACGCCGAGGGCCCGCTGGAGCTGGATGTCAGCCTCACCGTGGGCCGGGTGGACATCCGGCTCGGCGAGCAGGACGAGCGGACCGGACCAACCGAGTCACGACCCGCGCTGGTCGAGGTGCGGCACGACCCCGGCGCGCAGGCGCCCTGGTTGAGCGGGGTATCCAGCCTGCTGGCCTGGGTCGGTGAGCAGTTCGGCCAGCAACTCGGCACGGACCTGGGTGGAAGCCCCGCCGATGCGGTGCAGCAGACCAGGGTGGAGAAGGTCGGCAACCGGCTGGTGGTACGCGGGCCGAAACCCCTGCCCCTGCGCAACATCCCGCTCGCGGTGACCGTGCACGCGCCCGCGGGTTCGGCGCTGCAGGTGCGGTCGGGTGCGGCCGCGGTCGACGTCACCGGGGCGGCCGGCCGGGTCGACGTGTCCAGCGGTTCCGGCGAGGTGAGCGTGGAACGGTCGGACGGCGCGGCCATCGTGCGCAGCGGGACCGGCGCGATCCGGCTCGGCCCGATCCCGTCCGGGCTGCACCTGCGTACCGGTAGCGGCGATGTCGAGGTCGCCTCGCTGGGCGGCACGGCCACCCTGGCCACCGGAACCGGAACGGTCTGGGTCGGAACCTCCGCCGGCGAGGTGCAGGTACGCAGCGGCGGTGGCGGCCTGTCGGTTGCGGACGCCTCCTCGGGCTCGCTGGAGCTGGTCACCGGTTCCGGGGATATCCGGATCGGCATCCGCCCCGGGGTGCTCGCCGAGGTCAAGCTGTCCTCCGGCTCCGGCACGGTGTCCAGCGAGCTGGATGTGACCGAGCAACCGACGGATCGGCTCGAAACGCTGAACGTGCGTGCCCGCACCGGCTCGGGCAACGCGGTGCTCACCCGCGCCACCGGGTAACCGCACCGGAGGTCGCCGCCTTCCCCCTCTCGGGAAGGCGGCGACCTCGCGGGGACGGTCGGTACCGGCGTCAGCCGATGCCGTTGTGCACGGCGGTCATCAGCTCACCGTTGGCGGTATCGCCGTCCATCGACCAGATCATCGCCCCGCCCAGACCGTGATCGTTGATCCACGCCGTCTTGCGGGCGATCTCGGTCGGGTCGTCGAAGGTCCAGAAGGTGGTGCCGTCGAACAGCCATGCGTGCCCGGCCTGCTCGTCGCGATACAGCTGATATCCCTGGTTGAGCAACGGTTTGATCTTCTTGTAGTCGTCGATCCCGTCCTCGTAGGTTCCCGGCGCCGGCCCGGTAGCCTGCTGGTGCAGGCCGTTGTCGGCGTCGGTCACCCCGGTCCAGCCGCGGCTGTAGAACGGGATGCCGAGCACCAGCCGGTTGGCCGGGGCACCCTTGCTGGTCCAGGCGTTCACCGCGATCTCGATGCTGAACGGCTTCGGGCCGGGGTCGTTGGCCGGCAGCCGCAGCGTCGACTGGTTGTTGGTCACCGACTGCCAGGCCCCGTGCAGGTCGTAACCCTGGACCGTGGCGAAGTCGAGGTAGTCGAAGACCTTGTCCACCTCGTAGCCCGCGGTCACCTTGTCCGGGTCGGCCGGAAGGAACGCGGTCAGCTCGTAGTGCTCGCCGGTGGTCGCGCCGTAGGCGTCCAGCTGGTCCCGCCACTCCTGCAACAGCAGGGTGAAGTTGCGCTTGTCCTCGGGCCGGACCACGTTGCCCTCGGCACCTTCCGAACCGGGCCACTCCCAGTCGAGGTCGATACCGTCGAACACCCCTGCCGCGGCACCGGCACCGCCCTGCGGCTCACCACCGATCTTCGGCAGGTTGCCCTTGATCCACATGTCCAGGCAGGAGGACACGTGTGCCTCGCGGGAGGCCTCGGTCAGTGCGGCGTTGGAGAAGTACTTCGACCAGGTCCACCCGCCCAGCGACAGGTTGACCTTCAGGTGCGGGTGCTTCTCCTTCAGCTGCTTGAGCTGGTTCAGGTTGCCCGCCAGCGGCTGGCTGTAGCTGTCGGCCTGGCCGTTGACGGTCTGGTCGGCCCGGAACCGCCGCTGGTAGTCCGCCCAGGCGTCACCCTGGCCGGTCTGGTTGGCCTGGAAGCACTTGCCCGAGGAGTCGAGGTTGCCGAACGCGTAGTTGATGTGTGTCAGCTTCTCCGCGGAGCCGGAGGTGTCCAGGTCCTTCACCAGGTAGTTGCGATCGTAGATGCCCCACTGGGTGAAGTACCCGACCTTGCGGTCGCCGCCGGGCCCCGGCTCGCCGAACTCCTTGGTGGTCGCCGAGACCGGCTGGCTCAGGCCGGAGACGTTCCCGGCCTCGTCCTTGGCTCGCACCCGGAAGGTGTAGGTCGTCTCCGGCTGCAGGCCGCCCGCGGTGAACGAGGTGGACGCGGTGCTGCCCACCGGGGTGGTGGAGTCGCCCTGGAAGACCTCGTAGCCGGTCACGCCCACGTTGTCCTGCGCCGGGCTCCAGCTCAGCGGGATGGTGCTGCTGGTGGTCTCCCCCGCGCCGAGCCCGGCGGGCACGCTCGGCGCCTGGGTGTCGGGTTCGCCGGAGGAGCCGTCGCACGGGTTGCCGTTGACCGTGCAGTCGACCGGCTCACCGGGGCCGGAGCCGTTGAAACCGAAGCTGGTCGAGCCACCCGCGGGCACGTTCCCGTTGTAGGAGCGGTTGGTGAAGGTGTAGTGGTCGCCGGAGCGGGTCATCTGCGCTTCCCAGGTCGACCCGATGCTGGTACCGGACGGCAGGTCGAGCTCCACCGTCCAGGAGGTCAGCGCGGTCGATCCGGCCTCGATCTCGACCTGCCCGGTGAACCCGGTCCCCCAGTCGGACACCTTGGTGAAGGTGGCGGTGGGGTTGGTCGCGGCCTGCGCGGTCCCGGTCACGGCGCCGGCCAGCGCGAGGGACGCGGCCATGAGCAGGGTGCCAAAACGCCATCGTTTTGTGGACATCTGTCTCCTAATGCTTCGAGAGCAGGGTTCTCGGTGTGGGCGCGAAGCCCGCCCCGAGCAACATGTGGTCTAGACCACCATTTCGTCAAGGTCTAGACCACCGTTGTCACCCGAATGCAACTGTGTGGGTGGTGCTCCCGGCCGGGACAGGCTCGGCTGGACCTTGGTGTCCATGCATGTCGTCGGCCCGGTGTTCATCGGCCGGACCGCCGAATCCGGCCGTTGCACGCCGCGGGCGACTGCGTCGAGCTGGGCGACCTGGTCGTGGCCGGAACTGCTCGGTCCCTGCGCCGGATCCACCCAGAACCCCTGACAGCTGCGGCGATTGACCGCGGGGCTGCGAACGGCGCAGGCCGGCATGCCGAGACGCCGTGCGCTCCGGACCTGGTCGCCTCCTCCCGAGTCACCTGGCCGTTGCTGGTGGTCAGCGAGGGACTTGCCAACCAGGACGCCGAGGCGGGCCCGAGCGCAGGGTCGCCTGGGACGGACCTGCGCCGGGAGATCGCCGCGGCGGACAGGCTGCTGGTCATCACCCGGAGTACAACGGCTCCATCCCCGATGAACCGAGGAACGCGATCGACTGGGCTCCCGGCCGCGCGGCGAGTGTGTGCCGAGCGGCAAGCCGGCCGCGGTGCTGCACAACCTGCGGGAACACGTCGGCGGCCTGATCGGGGTGGCCCGAGCCGGGCGCGCGGTCCCGGTCGCTACCCGCGCCGCAGGACCGAGCGCAGCGGACCGGCCAGGGCACCACGCTCCCCGACCGCGACCCCGTCCAGCTCGAGCCACTCCGCCATCGCCCGGAGCTCGCCCGCGAGCTCCGCGACGACGCGGCCGTGGTCGGCTCCGGGTTCGGCGAAGGCGCCCGGCACTCGCAGCACGCCCCGGGCCCGGTCTGCCTTCAGGTCGACCCGGCCGACCAGCTCGCCGTCCAGCAGGAAAGGGAACACGTAGTAGCCGTAGGCCCGCTTCGGCTCCGGCACGTAGATCTCGATCCGGTAGTGGAAGCCGAACAGCCGCTCGGTCCGCGAACGTTCCCAGATCAGCGGGTCGAACGGGCAGAGCAGGGCTCGCCCGGGAACGGAGCGGGGAGCCTTGGCCGAGGCGTGCCGGTAGGCCTGCGCCCGCCAGCCGCGCACGGTGACCGGTTCCACGCTGCCCTGTTCCACCAGCTCGGCCACGGCCCGCTGACTGACGTCCGGCCCGAGCCGGTAGTAGTCCCGCAGGTCCGGTTCGGTGGCGATGCCCAGCGCCCGCGCCGCCCGATCGGTCAGCTCCCGCGCGGCCTGCTCGGGATCGACCTGCCTGGCCAGGACCTCCGGGGGCAGCACACGTTCGGGCAGGTCGTAGCAGCGCTGGAAACTCCGTCTGGTGCCGGTGGTGAGCTGCCCCATCGCGAACAGCCACTCGCAGACCTTCTTCACCTCTGAGCGATCCCACCAGGCGCCCTGCTTGCGGGTGGAGCCGCCGGTGAGCTGCCGCTCGATCGTGCCGGCCCCCACCGGGCCGAGTTCCTTCACCACGGCCACCACATCGTCCACAAGGGACGGTGAGTTGTCGATGATCCGCTGGTAGCCCTTCCACCAGCCGCGCCGCTTGGCGCCGGACTGCAGCAGCGGCCAGTCCTCGACCGGCACCAGGCTGGCCTCATGCGCCCAGTACTCCACCAGCAGCCGCGGCCTGCGGGCGGAATGCGACCAGGCGGCATCGTCCACCAGCGCGGGATCGTAGGACCCCAGCCGGGCGAACAGCGGCGCGTAGTGCGCACGCACCGCGACGTTGACCGAGTCCAGTTGGAACAACTGCACCCTGGACAGCACGCGCCGCAGGTGCCGCCGGGTGGGCTCACCTTCCGGCCGTGGGTCCGTGAAACCCTGGGCCGCCAGCGCGATCCGCCTGGCGACCGCCGTACTCACCGTTCGCATGATGGAGCCATCGTGCCAGCACCCACCGACACTTTTCGTTCCGGTCGGGCTCCGGCGCGCTCCGCCCGCACCACCACCAGCACGGCCAGCACCACCAGCGCTCCCCCAACGAGTTGCCCCAGCCCGATGCGCTCGTCCGCGATCAGCACGCCGAGCAGCACCGCGATCGCCGGGTTGACGTAGGCGTAGGTGGCCACCGTGGACACCGGCAGCCGGTGCAGCACGTAGACGTAGGCGCTGTAGCCGATCAGCGAGCCCGCGACGACCAGGTACCCCAACGCCAGCCAGGATTCGGTGGTGACCGCGTCAGGGTCGATCCGCTGCCCGGAAAGCAGCCCGACCACGTTCAGTGCCACCCCGGCGGTGCACAGCTGCACGGCGGAACCGGCGAACGGGTTGGCGGGCATCGGCAGCCGGGTGGTCGCCACGGTGCCGATGGACCAGCTCAGCGCCGCCAGCAGCACGGCGAACGGACCCCACCAGGCCGAACCGTGTGCGCCGTCGCCGGTGGAACCCAGCAGCAGCAACACCGCCAGACCCGCCAGTCCGAGCAGCACCCCGAACAGGGTGCCGCCCGGCGTACGCTGGCCGAGGGCACGGCGCAGAAGCAGCACGAACAGCGGGACGCAGGCGACCAGCAGGGCCGCCAGGCCGGAGGCGACCTGGGTCTCGGCGATGGTGAGGATGCCCTGGCCACCACCGGCCATCAGCAGGCCGACCAGCGCGGCGGAACCCAGTTGCGCGCGGGTCATCCGCAACGCGGAGCGGCCGCCGAAGATCAGCACGAGGGCGAGCAGGATCGGGCCGGCCATGGCGAACCGCAGGCCGGCCCCCAGCAGTGGCGGCAGCGAGTCGACGAGGTACCGGATCCCCAGGTAGGTGGATCCCCAGACGACGTAGACGGTGCCGAGCGCACTCCAGGCCAGCCATGATCGATTGCCCATGAGCAGACCGTCTCATAACCACTGACAAAAATACAGTGGTTATTCGACACCGTGCTGGCCCGCGCCGGAGCGGGCCACGTACGTTGGGTGTATGAGCACAGCTCAGGTCCGCAGCGCCCGCACCGACGACGCCGCCGAGATCGGCCGGATCCAGCGCGACACCTGGCGCGCCGCGTACACGGACATCCTCGGGGCGAGCGTGCTGGATAGGCTGGATGCCGAGGACGTCGAACGGCAGTGGGCGGACGCGGTCGCCCATCCGGAGACCGGCGTCTACCTGGCATTCGAGGGCGAGTTTCCGGTGGGTTTCTGCGTCGCCGGGCCGGCTCCGGAACCGGAGGTCGCTAGCGCGGACGGTGACCTGCCCGCGGACGCCGCCCGCACCGGGCTGATCGGCACCATCCTGGTCGAGCCCCGGTGGGGCCGCCGAGGCCACGGTGGCCGCCTGCTGGTCGCGGCCGCCACCGGGCTGCGCGAGCAGGGTGCGGAACGCGGGATCACCTGGGTCGCCCAGTCCGACTCCGCCTCGCTCGCCTTCTTCCGCAGCGTGGGCTGGAATCCGGACGGAACGATGCGCACCCTCGACACGGGTGAACGGACCGTTCGCGAACTCCGCCTCACCGGCGACCTCGCACTTCACCTCACCGAGTAGGCCCGGCCACGTCCGCGAACGGCCAACACGGTTACGTGGGTAGCCAACACGGTGATGTGTTGGCCGTTGGCGTAGGCGTCGTGGCGGTTCCCGGCCGGGGCCGGCTCTCTCTCCGGGCGCCGCCTCCCCTGGCTAGGCAAGGCGCTAGCCGGGTTGTCGGTTGCTGTGACCAACACCCGGTCTGGCGCGGAAATACGGTGCCGCACCGGGCCGGTCGTACCGGGTATGAACAGGGCCGCGGACCACGAGACCGATGTCGTGGTGATCGGTGCGGGGCAGGCCGGGCTGTCCGCCGCCTACTTCCTGCGCCGCGCCGGGCTGGACTTCGCCGTGCTCGACCACGGCAAGCGAGCCGGCGGGGCCTGGCAGTACCGGTGGCCCTCGCTGCGGCTGGGCAAGGTGCACGGAATCCACGACCTGCCGGGCCTCCCGCTCGGCACACCGGACGGCGACCGCCCCGCCGCGGAGGTCGTCTCCGAGTACTTCGACCGCTACGAGCGGGCCTTCGACCTTCCGGTGCTGCGCCCGGTGGACGTGCGGTCCGTGCGCCGGAGCGAGGACGGCCGGCTGCTGGTGGACAGCGCCACCGAAACCTGGGCGGCGCGCGCGGTGATCAACGCGACCGGACCTGGGACCGTCCATTCTGGCCGCACTACCCAGGCCAGGACAGCTTCACCGGAAGGCAACCGCACACCGCCGACTACACCGGCCCCGCCGAGTTCCGCGGCAAGCACGTCGTGGTGGTCGGCGGCGGCACCTCCGCGGTCCAACTGCTCACCGAGATCGCCACCGAGGGCGAACCGGCCGGTACGACCTGGGTGACCCGCAGGCCGCCGGTGTTCCACAAGGGCCCGTTCACCCCTGAGCACGGCCGGGCCGCCGTCGCCAAGGTGGAGAAGGCCGTGCGGGCGGGTAGGCCGCCCGCCAGCGTGGTGAGCGTTACCGAACTGACCCTCACCCCCGAGGCCGAGCGGGCCCGTGCGGCGGGATTGCTGGACCGAAAGCCGATGTTCGAGCGGATCACCCCGCACGGTGTCGTCTGGGCGGACGGCACCGTGCAGCGGGCCGACGTGATCCTGTGGGCCACCGGCTTCCGCGCCACCTTCGACCACCTGGCGCCGTTACGGATCCGCGAACCCGGCGGCGGAATCCGGATGGACGGCACCCGCGTCGTCGCCGAACCGCGCCTGCACCTGGTCGGCTACGGCCCCTCGGCCAGCACGATCGGCGCCACCAGGGCCGGTCGCGCCGCCGCGCACGCCGTCCATAACCTCATCCTCGCCGGAGCGAGATCGTGAGCCTCAGAGCCCGCTGACCTTCACCGGGAACCTTCTGAGCGTGACGATCGTGGTGTCCGGGAGCACCAGGTCGACGGGGTTCTCCAACTCGTACAGGTCGCGCTGTGGTGGGAACTGGGTGAGGCGCGCGAAGAGCCGCGCGGGGTCCTCTGTGGTCAGGACAAGCCGTTCGCTGCCCGGCCGGTCGATGGTCATGGTGAAGCTGAGCACCATGACCATCTCGTACCGGGGCGGGTTCCCCTGGGTCAGCCGGAGTCGGCTCTGCACATCGGCGTCCGGGTTGTTCTGCTCGAGCGTGATCGTGCCGCCCTCGGTGCCGTTGTCGTCCGGCAGTTTGCCGGTCACCTTGAACTCGAGCGTGCGCAGCCGCACCGAGCGATCCGGGTCGTAAGGGTCCGCCTCGACTCGGTGCTTGATGCCACCGCGGAAGTCCACCCTCACCAGATCAGTGCGGATCCGCACCTGTGTGTCGGTCGCCAGCATGCTGTACGGGATCTCGGCGCCGACCGGGGGCAGTTCGTCCCGCTGGGCCTCGGCCGGGGACGCGCCGAGCACGCCCAGCGCCGCCGCACCGCCCATCGCCGCTGTCGCACGCAGGAATCCACGGCGGTCCAGGCCGTTGGCGGGGTTGTCGCTCGACGCAGGCATCCTTCGTCCTCCTCGGTTTTCCTGGTCCTCCTGCCTTCCGAAACTAGCCAGCGGAGATCGTCACAGCGAGGTCCAGCGGGCAGATCCGCCTGGTCGTGTCCACCGGCGTGACGGGCCGTCACGCCGATGCCCGCCGGGGCAGGCGCACGCCACGGACGGGGAGGCCAGCGCCACGAGTGGGTGACTCCCGTCCTCGCCGGGCCCGTGGCGGGCACTGCCCGCAATACTCACGACCTCAGATGGCGGTAACTCTCCGGGTATCGCTGCAGGTATTCGGCGAAGGACTGGGCGGGGTGGCCGGTCAGTTCGGGCACCGTGGTGCTGACCGTGCTCAGTTCGCCGGTGGCGATGGCCTCGTAGGAACTGACCCAGCCCGCCACCTCCCAGTCGGCGGCCCCGTAGTCCGACCTTGATGCGTAGGCTTCCTCGCGCGTCTCCGGCACGTAGGTCACGGTGCGCCCGGCGAACCGGCTCAGCTCCTCGGCCGTCTCGGCCAGCGTCAACGCCGTCGGCCCGGTGATGTCGTAGGTGGCGCCGTCGTGGCCATCGCCGGTCAGCACGGCAGCGGCCACATCGGCGATGTCTCGGCCGGCGGTGCCGCGATGGCTCCGGGCAACTGCGGCAGCCGGGCGGGGTCCCGGCCGAGCGGGCGCAGGGATGCGTCCGCCGCGGCGAGCCGCCGGGCGACACCGCCGCCGAGCTGTCCGCTCGCACCGGTTACCGCAGCGCAACGTCGGCCGCATCCTGGCCGCCCGCGACGCCGCCACCACCGGTCAGAGCTGCTATATCGGACAGTCTCCCAGTCGCACACAAAACAGCAGGTCGGAGCCGGTTTTTCACCATGATCCACGTCATGGAAAACAACCTAAGTGAACAAGCTGCTTTTGCTATTCACGTAGGCGAGTTTGCCGTCCGCGGCGGCCGCCGGGCTCGCGGAAGATGACCCAGCGCATGACGCTGTACATGTAGACCGCCTCGCAGGCGCCCGCGATGATGCGGGACAGGTGGTACTGCAGGCCGAGCGCGACCAACCCGCCGCCGACACCGAGGATGAACGCCAGGTAGTTGATCGCGATCGCCACCGCGTACAGCACGGCCTGCCTGCCGACCGGCGCGTGCGAGCGGAAGTTGAAGTGCCGGTTCAGCACGAAAGCCAGGCCGAAGGCGATCAGGTAGGCCAGGGTGAACCCCGCCGCCACCGGCAGCCCGAGTACCCCGCGAAAGACCGTCAGCAACAGCAGGTCCACCCCGAAGGTGCAGCTGTTGATCAGGGCGAACCCGAGCAGGCTGGGCGGCACGACGGCGGCGAGCCCGAAGGGCAACCGGCGCACCACCGCCGCGCAGAACCGGGCGAACCGCCCGGTGAAACCGGTTTCGGAGGAGTCGTGCCGTTCTGGCCGATGAACGTCGACATGTGCCGGGGCCACGGGGCCAGCCTGGCACCGCCAGGTGACAGGATGCCGACCAGCAGGTGATCACCAACCGACGGTGGCGCCATCCACCCCGGAAAAGGTGGGGTCGACACCAGTGTGCCTGCCGTGCCGGCTGCTAGCTTGATATGTGGGATCTCACCGGGAGGCAGCGTGTTCGGCTGGTTGTGCGTGGCGCTCGGCGTGGCCTTCGGCTCCGCCGTGGTTCCGCTGATCAGCGCCGAACTGTTCGTGATCGGCCTCGCCTCCAGTACCTCCGGCGTTCCCTGGCTGGCGATCGGCATCGCCGTCGCAACCGGTCAGGTCGCCGGCAAGCTGCTGTTCTACCTCGCCGCGCGGGGCTCGATCCGGCTGCCGTCCTTCCTCACCGACAAGCTGCACGGCCGGCGGCGCCCGTCGGCACGGCGGGAGCGTTGGCGGGACCGCACCAAGCGGCTGCGGAGCTGGCTGGAGGCGCTGCGCGAGCGCTGTCACCGCCATCCGCACTGGATGACCGGAACGTACGGGGCCAGCGCCCTCTTCGGGCTTCCGCCGTTCATGGCGACCACGGTGCTCGCCGGTCTGGTGCGCATGCCGATGTCGGTGTTCCTCACCGCCGGGCTGCTCGGCCGCTGCATCCGGTTCAGCGCGCTGGCCGCGTCGCCCGCCATGTTCGCCGCCTGGCTGCAGTTCTGACCCGGTGCCGCGGTCTGACCGGTTCAGGAACCCGCGGCGGCCTCGAGCTCGACGGCCTTGCGCATGGTCGCCCTGGCGCGCCGGCGATCGCCTGCGATGTCGTAGGCGTAGGCCAGCCGGTACCAGTGTCGCCAGTCCTCGGGCTCCGCGGTCAGCTCGGCCTTGCGCCGCTCGAACCACTCGTCGGCGGCCGCGCGGTCCACCCTGCCGGACGGCCGCCGCGGCAGGTCGGACACGTCGGGCAGGCCGCCCTCCGCCTCCAGCCTGCGGGCGAGCCGCTGGATCCGGACGCCGGAACGCCAGGTGGTCGCCAACATCCAGACGCCGAGCAAGGGCAGCAGCAACACCCCGGTCCCGAGCAGCATCGGAACGGTCTCCCCGGTCCGCAGCAACGCCACCGCGCGGCCCGCCAGCAGCACCAGGTACACGGCGACCGCGACGGTCAGCAGCAGCGCGACGTTGCGCGCCCTCATCGGGTCATCACAGATCCAGCATCTGGTCCAGGCCGACGGTCAGCCCCGGCCTGCCCGGGATGGACCGCACCGCCACCAGGACTCCTGGCATGAACGACGTCCGATCCAGGGAGTCGTGCCGGATCGTCAGCGTCTCACCCTCACCGCCGAACAGGATCTCCTCGTGCGCGACCAGGCCCGGAAGGCGGACGGAGTGCACCGGAACGTCATCCACCCTGGCACCACGCGCACCGGCCAGCTCGGAGGTGGTGGCGTCCGCTCCCGGGGCGAGGCCGGCGTCGGCCCGGGCCTGCGCGATCACCCGGGCGGTGTGCGCCGCGGTACCGGAAGGGGCGTCCGCCTTGCGGTTGTGGTGCAGCTCGATCACCTCGGCCGAGGAGTAGAAGCGGGCGGCCTGCTGAGCGAAACGCATCGCGAGCACCGCGCCGAGGGCGAAGTTGGGCGCGACCAGCACACCGAGCTCCGGGTGTTCGCCCAGCCAGCCCCGCACGGTATCCAGTTTGGCCTGGTCGAAACCGGTGGTGCCGACCACCGCGTGGATGCCGTGCTCCAGCAGGAAGCGCAGGTTGTCCAGCACCACGTCCGGGTGGGTGAAGTCGACGACGACCTCCGCGCCCCCGTCGGTGAGGTCGGCCATCCGTTCGCCCGCGTCCACCGCCGCGACCAGCCGCGTGTCGGGTGCGTCCTCCACGGCCCTGCACACCTGGGTGCCCATCCGGCCGCGCGCGCCGAGCACGCCGACCCGGATCGGGTTGTCGACACCACGTGACGCCGGCTGGTTCATCCTGTCACTCCCCTTGTCCGCTAGGCGATTACGCTGTGCAGCTCGTCGGGCAGGTCCTCCTCGTGCGCGTATGGACCCACCACCGCGGCCGCGGCGATCCCACCGGGTCTACCCAGCAGCATCCGGGCCAACCGGGCGACGTCGCCGGTGGTCACCGCGTCGATCCGGGCGATGGTGTCGCGCACGCCGAGGTACTCGCCGTAGTTCAGCTCGTTCTTGCCGATCCGGGACATCCGGGACGCGGTGTCCTCGAGGCCGAGCACCAGGCCGCCGCGCAGTTGCCCCTTCGCCCGCGCCACCTCGGTTTCGGTCAGGCCGTCCTCGGCGACCTGACCGAGCAGCGACGCCAGCAGCCCGGCGACCTCGCCGAGCCGCTCCGGCTGGCAGCCCGCGTACACCGAAAGGTGCCCGGCGTCGGCGTAGCCGGCCACCGAGGAGTACACCTGGTAGGCCAGCCCACGCCGTTCCCGGACCTCCTGGAACAACCGCGAGCTCATCCCCCCGCCCAGTGCCGCGTTCAGCACGGACAGGGTGCACCGGCGCTCGTCGTGCCGGGACAGCGCGCGCAGGCCGAGCATCACGTGTGCCTGCTCGGTGTCATCGGTGCGCAAGGCCAGCTTGCGCGACGCGGGTACCCTCGCCCGCCCCCTCCGCGGCGGACGTGGACCATCCGAACCGGACAGTCGGTCGCGCAAAGCCTTGCGCACCAAGCGAAGGACCGTAGCGTGCTGGAGATTCCCCGCCACCGCGAGCACCATCTTCGGCAGGACGTAGCGGCGGCGGTAGAACGAGCGCAGCGCGCCAGCCGACATTCCGGTGATCGAGGGCTCGGTGCCGAGCACCGGCCTGCCGAGCGGGTGCTCGCCGAGCACGGTGTGCACGAAGGTCTCGTGCAGCAGGTCCTCGGGGTCGTCGTCGCGCATGGCGATCTCCTCGAGCACCACGCTGCGCTCGGTGTCCACATCGGAATCCGTGCACAGGGCGTCGAACACCACGTCGGTCACCAGGTCGACCGCCAGCGGCAGGTCCTCGTCCAGCACCTGCGCGTAGTAGCAGGTGTGCTCCTTGGCGGTGAACGCGTTGAACTCGCCGCCGACGGCGTCGATCTCCTCGGCGATCCGGGTGGCGTCCCGCTTGCCGGTGCCCTTGAACAGCAGGTGTTCCAGGTAGTGCGCGGCACCGGCGACGGCGGGCTGCTCGTCCCGGGAGCCGACACCCACCCACAACCCGACAGTCGCTGAACTCGATCCCGGGATCCGTTCGGTGATCACCCGCAGCCCGCCCGGCAACACCGTGCGCTTCACCAGCGAACCGTCCGCGGTCGACTCCAGGGTCCGGGTACTGCCCACGGGCTGCTCGTGCCCAGCGATCTGTCGCGCCATGCTTTCCTCACCAACCGCTATGAGTGACCCGCCCACCCGTCTCCCACCACCGCCCAAGCGGAGGTACTGACGCGCCGCTGCGTCCCTCGCATGTCAGCGAGGGACGGGGCACTCATGGCCGGTGTCCGAACCGGGGTTACTGGGTGGCGTCGGCCGTGTCGGGGGTCTCGGCCGTGTCGGGGGTCTCGGCCGCGGCGGGCTTGTCCTCCTCGTCGTTCACGACGGTGAGGCTGATCTTGCCGCGACTGTCGATGTCGGCGATCTCCACCCGGAGCTTGTCACCGACATTCACCACGTCCTCGACCTTGCCGATCCGCTTGCCGTTACCCAGCTTCGAGATGTGCACGAGGCCGTCCTTGCCGGGCAGCAGCGAGACGAACGCGCCGAACGCGGCCGTCTTCACCACGGTGCCGAGGAAGCGCTCGCCGACCTTGGGCAGCTGCGGGTTCGCGATCGCGTTGATCTTGTCGATCGCGGCCTCCGCCGAGGGCCCGTCGGAGGCGCCGACGTAGATCGTGCCGTCGTCCTCGATGGAGATGTCGGCGCCGGTCTCCTCGGTGATCGAGTTGATCATCTTGCCCTTCGGCCCGATCACCTCGCCGATCTTGTCCACCGGGACCTTCACGCTGGTCACCCGCGGCGCGTACGGGCTCATCTCGTCCGGGGAGTCGATGGCCTCGGAGATCACGTCCAGGATCGTCAGCCGGGCTTCCTTGGCCTGGTTCAGCGCGGCGGCGAGCACATCGGACGGAATGCCGTCCAGCTTGGTGTCCAGTTGCAGCGCGGTCACGATGTCCTTGGTGCCGGCGACCTTGAAGTCCATGTCACCGAAGGCGTCCTCGGCGCCGAGGATGTCGGTCAGCGCGACGAACTCGGTCTTGCCGTCCACCTCGTCGGACACCAGACCCATGGCGATCCCCGCCACCGGCGCCTTCAGCGGCACCCCGGCGTTCAGCAGGCCCATCGTGGACGCGCAGACCGAACCCATCGAGGTGGAACCGTTCGAACCGAGCGCCTCGGAGACCTGCCGGATCGCGTAGGGGAACTCGTCCCGCTTGGGCAGCACCGGCACCAGCGCCCGCTCGGCCAGCATGCCGTGCCCGACCTCCCGCCGTTTCGGCGTGCCGACCCGGCCGGTCTCGCCGGTGGAGAAGGGCGGGAAGTTGTAGTGGTGCAGGTAGCGCTTGCTCGTCTCCGGGGACAGCGTGTCCAGCTGCTGCTCCATCCGCAGCATGTTCAGCGTGGTGATGCCGAGGATCTGCGTCTCGCCCCGCTCGAACAGCGCCGAACCGTGCGCCCTCGGCACTACCGACACCTCGGCCGCGAGCTGCCGGATGTCCCCTGGGCCGCGGCCGTCGATCCGCACCTGGTCGCGCAGGATGCGCTGCCGGATCAGCTTCTTGGTCAGCGCCCGGAACGCGGCGCCGATCTCCTTCTCCCGGCCCTCGAAGGTCTCGCCCTCGCCGACGCCGATCCTGGCCAGCACGTCGGCCTTGATCTCGTCGGTGGCGTTGTCCCGCTCCTGTTTGCCGTGGATCGCCAGCGCCTTGGTGAGACTCTCGGTGGCGATACCGGCCACAGCCTCGTAGGCGTCCTCCTGGTAGGCCAGGAACAGCGGGAAGTCGCCGGTCGGCTTGGCGGCCGGCTCGGCCAGCCGCTGTTGCGCCTCGCAGAGCATCCGGATGAACGGCTTGGCCGCGTCCAGGCCCTCGGCCACGACCTGCTCGGTCGGCGCGGTCGCGCCCGCCTCGACCAGGTCGAGGGTGTTTTCGGTGCCCTCGGCCTCGACCATCATGATGGCCACGTCCTCCGGGGCGTCGCCGACGATGCGGCCGGCCACCACCATGTTGAACGTGGCCTGCTCGAGCTGCTCCCAGGTGGGGAAGGCCACCCACTGGTCCTCGATCAGCGCGACGCGCACGCCGCCGACCGGACCGGAGAACGGCAGCCCGCTGATCTGTGTGGACGCCGAGGCCGCGTTGATCGCCAGCACGTCATAGGGGTCGTCCGGGTGCAGGCTCTGCACGGTGATGACGACCTGGATCTCGTTGCGCAGCCCGTCGGCGAAGGAAGGGCGCAGCGGCCGGTCGATCAGCCGGCAGGTCAGCACCGCGTCGGTGGAGGGGCGACCTTCCCGGCGGAAGAACGAGCCCGGCACCTTGCCGATCGCGTACATCCGCTCCTCGACGTCCACGGTCAGCGGGAAAAAGTCGAGTTGCTCCTTGGGCTGCTTGGACGCGGTGGTCGCGGACAGCAGCATGGTCTCGTCGTCCAGGTAGGCGACGACGGCGCCGGCGGCCAGCCGGGCCAGCCGTCCGGTCTCGAACCGGACGGTGCGGGTGCCGAACCGCCCGTTGTCGATCACGGCTTCGGTTTCGTGCACGGTGACTCCGGTGGAGTCGGTCATAAGAGTCTTTCTCCTCGTTACCTCTCGGGCAGACGCACGATCCCCACCCGTTGGGGGACGCCCGAGGAACGAGGCCGGTCATCGATCGAAGCCACCGGGAACGAGCCCGGAAGCCACTACCGAGGACCGGCGAACTGGCCCTCGCACGCCATGCGCATGCCTTGCGTGTACGGGACGTGCCGTTCTGCCCGTCCCGGCGGGCCGACGCCGCTCGGCGTCGCCCGTGTTCCATCTTCCTTTGGTGTACCGAGGGGGAGCGACCGAATCGGTCACTCCCCCTCGGACCTGGTCATCGGCGCAGGCCGAGACGCTTGATCAGCGAACGGTACCGTTCGATGTCCACCTTCATCACGTAGTTGAGCAGCCGGCGGCGACGGCCGACCAGCAGCAACAGGCCGCGACGGGAGTGGTGGTCGTGCTTGTGCATCTTGAGATGCTCGGTCAGCCCGATGATCCGCTTGGTCAGCAGGGCCACCTGGGCCTCCGGCGATCCGGTGTCCGAGTCGTGCAGGCCGTACTCGTCGAGGATCGTCTTCTTCTCGTCGGTGGACAGTGCCACGCTGGGTATCTCCTTGTGTGTAGCTGTGCCGTGTCACCCGGCGCGTCGGCGCCGGTATGAGGACGGTCGCGGCCGCCACGGACTGCAGCCGGACCCGAACACCGAGCATAGCAGTAGGCCGTTCAGCCCAGACCGGCGCCGAGGCCGAACCGCTCGATCGGGGTGTAGCGCATCCCGTCCCCGCCCCGCTCGCTGGCGAACAGCACGACCTCGGTCGCGGTCCACCACGGCCCACGGTAGTCCCGCAACCGGGACAGCAGCCGCCGCCGCGCGCCGGGGTCGTGCCCGCGCGCGACGGTGAGGTGCGGGTGGAACGGCCTGTCCAGCTCGTCCGCGCCACTCGCCCCGGCCAGCGCGTCCAGCCCGGCCGAGCGCACCCCGACCCACAGGACCCCGGGAAAGGTGCCCGCCCCGGCCAGCCGCAGGTCGAGCATGGGGCGCCCGGCCAGCCGCGGGCGTAACCAGGCCGCCCTGGCCTCCGGGTCGTCCTCGCCGAAGAAGCCCAGGGTGATGTGCCACTGCCCGGGCGGCAGCCGGCGCAGCCGGGCGTCCGAAGGTGCGTCCGCCAGCGCGGTACGCAGCGACTCCACCACCGGATCGGGCGGCACCAGTGCACTGAACAGCCGCATCGCCGGCATACTCAGCCGGTCTTGCCCGCCCGGCGGAGCACGTCGGCGATCGCCGGGAAGTCGGGGTCGAGGCGGTCGGCCGCGTCCACCAGGTTCTCGTCCTCGGCGATGTCCCGCAGGGCGGTGAGCACGGCCTGGTCGTCCACTCCCCCGCCGACCGGCACGGTGTCCCTGCTGACCGTGGGCCGGGACTCCCGCACGTCCTCCAGCGCGGCCTTGAGCGCCGTCCGCTTCCCGGAGGCGACCTCGGGTGTCAGGATCTTGCGTTCCAGCATGATCATCCGGGCGAGCACGACCGGGTTGCCGATCTTCGCTCGCCTGCCGCTCATCACCTGGCTCAGCATCGGCGCGCTGATGCCCAGCACCTCGGCCAGGTACGCTTGGGAGACGTCGAAGGCCACCACCAGCCTGCGCACCCGGTCACCGAGCGGTTCGCCGTACCACTCCCGCTGCAATGCGATGTTGCGCTGGACGATCTTGTGGTCCTCCACCTTGGCCCGCTCCCCTTGACAGCATCTGGTCAGCCTCGCGGCTGCCTCGCATCTTGCCAGGTCGGGCCGCCCGTCCGGGGTCGAATCGCCCACGCGTTCGCGATAGCACCCGTCCGCTCAGCCCAACCCCAGCACCGCCCTGGTCCGCAGCACGTCCTCATCCATCTGCGTGACCAGCGCGTCGGGGCCGTCGAACCGGATCTGGCCACGCAGCCTGCTGACGAAATCCAGGGCCACGTGTTGACCGTAGAAGTCCTCGTCGACATCCAGCACGAACGCCTCCACGGTGCGTTCCCGCCCGGAGAAGGTCGGGTTGCTCCCGACCGAGACCGCGGCGGGCAGCTTGCGCTCCGGCTCGTCGAGCCGGATGAACCAGCCGCTGTAGACGCCGTCGGCGGGCACCGCGGTGAACCGCGGCATGGACAGGTTGGCCGTCGGGTATCCGAGCTCGTGTCCCCTCCGGTGGCCACGCACCACGATGCCCTCCAGCCGGTGCGGGCGGCCCAACGCGTCGGCGGCCGCGGCCACATCGCCCGCGTCGATACAGGAGCGGACGTAGGTGGAGGAAAAGGTGATCTCGCCCTCGGCCTGCCCGGTGTCCTCCCGCGCCGCGGGCAGGGTCCGGCCCTGCAGCTCGGCTCCCATGGCGACGAACCCGAATCGTTTGCCGAGCGTCTTCAGCAGTTCGATGTCCCCGGCGGCCTTGTGCCCGAAGGTGAAGTTCTGGCCGACGACCACCACCGCGGCGTGCAGCTTGTCGACCAGGATCTCGTGCACGAAGTCATGCGCGGGCAGGCGGGACAGTTCGGGGGTGAACGGCAACACCGCGAACACGTCGACGCCGAGCTGCTCGACCAGCTCGGCCTTGCGCCGCAGGGTAGTGAGCTGCGCGGGATGGCTGCCTGGCCGCACCACCTCGGAGGGGTGCGGGTCGAAGGTCAGCACCACGCTCGGCAGCCCACGCTCGCCTGCGACCCCGACGGTCCTGCGGATCAGGGCCTGGTGTCCACGATGCACCCCGTCGAAAACGCCGATCGTGACGACGCATCGTCCCCAGCCGCCGGGAAGATCGGTCAAACCGCGCCATCGCTGCACGGCCCCACCCTAAGCCGGGGCCAGCACGACGACCGAACGGGCCACCGCACCGGAGTCGGCGGCCAGCGCGAGCACCCGGCCGTCCGGGGCGAACACCCCGTAGGTCCCGGCGATCCCGGCGGCCGGGATCCGCTGTCCATACTGGACCGCGCGGGCGGTGGTCTTGTCCACGTCGTGCCGGGGGAAGGCTGCGGCCACCGCGGCCTCGAGGTCGAGGGAGAGCTCGGGGCGCTGCTCGAGAGCCTCCAGCGTGCGGGCGGTGGCGAGGGTGAACGGCCCCACCGTGGTGCGGCGCAGCGCCAGCAGGTGCCCGCCGCCGGCGAGCGCACCACCCAGATCCCTCGCCAACGCGCGGACGTAGGTCCCTGAGGAGCAGTCGATCACCACGTCGAGCTCGACCCGGTCCGGCTCCCTGCGGGTGGCGAGCAGGTCGAAGCGGTGCACGGTCACCGGCCGCGCCTCGAGCTCGACCTGCTCACCGGCTCGCACCCGGGCATAGGCCCGCCTGCCGTCCACCTTCACCGCGCTGACCGAACTCGGTACCTGCTCGATATCCCCGCTCAGCGCACTGATGCCGGTGTGGATCGCGTCGTCGGTGACCGCGGCCAGCGCCGCCTCGTCGGGTGCGCCCAGTGCCTCCCCCTGCGCGTCGTCGGTGGTGGTCGACACGCCGAGCGCGATCGTGGCCAGGTAGGTCTTGCGGTCCAGCGCGAGGTGGCCGAGCAGCTTGGTGGCCCGCTCGATCCCGAGCACCAGCACCCCGGTCGCCATCGGGTCCAGGGTGCCCGCGTGGCCGACCTTGCGGGTGCCCATGATCCGGCGGACCCTGGCCACCACGTCGTGCGAGGTCAGCCCGTCCGGCTTGTCGACGATCACCAGGCCGGGCGGTGGCGGGGTGCGGCGAGGGTGTTGCTGGCTGGACACGCGCGCACCCTATCGGCCGACTAAGCGGCGGAGACCTGCCGCTCCCGCGCGTCCCACGGCCGGCGGCGCACCTGCACCGGAATCTCCTCGCCGCGGGCCTGCGCGGCGAACAGTGCGGCCCGGGTACGCCGCCACCAGACCAGCATCCGGAAGCCGCCGAGCAGCAACAGCGCCACGACCGCCAGCAGGGCGATCCGGAAGGAACCGCCGGCGACCTCCAGCAGCACGCCGATCGCCAGCGCGGTGAGCGTGGTGGCGACGAAGCCACCGACGTTCACCACCCCGGTCGCGGTACCCACCCGGTGCAGCGGGTTGTAGTCCCGCGCCAGGGCGAACCCGATCATCGAGGCCGGACCGCCGAGCGAGAGGAAGGCGAAGCAGGGCACCAGCACGCCGATCGGTACCGCGCCTCCCGGCCAGCCGAGCAGTACCGCCCACACCACCGCCGCGCCGAGCAGGTAGCCGCCGACCAGCGGCATCCGCAGCGAGGGGCGGCGGCCGATCAGAGCGCCCACCACCGGGCCGCCGAGCATCGAGCCGAAGACGAACACGGTGAGCAGGGCCCCGGCGGTGGCCACGGGCAGACCCTGCCCCTGCACCAGGAACGGCACACCCCAGAGCAGGGCCAGCACGTTCGGGGCGAACATCGTGCTGAAGTGCACCCAGAACCCCAGCCGGGTGCCGGGAATCCGCCAGGCCGCGGCGACCTGCCTACCGACCGCCCGCGGGCTCGCCGCGGAGCTGCGCACCTCCGGCACCCCTTCCGGGGTGTTGCGCACCCGCAGCGTGACCACCACGGCGAAGGCCGCGGTCACGATGCCCGCGACGAGGAAGGTGGAGGTCCAGCCGGGCCCGGCCAGTAGCAGGGTCAGCGGCACGGTGGCGGCGAAGTTGCCGACGTAGCCCAGCGCGGTGGTGAACGAGGTGACCAGCGCGTACTGCTTGCCGGGGAAGTGCGCGGCGATCAGCCGGAGCACGCTGACGAAGGTGAGCGCGTCGCCGAAGCCGAGGACACCGCGGGCGAGCAGGCCGAGCGGGTAGGAGGTCGCGACGGCCAGCAGCACCTGGCCGAGGCCGAGGAACAGCAGCGCGGTGGTCAGCACCCGGCGGGAGCCGAACCGGTCGACCAGCAGGCCGGTGGGGATCTGCATCGCCGCGTACACGCCGACCTGCAGCACGGTGAACGTGCCGAGCGCGGCGGCACCGAGCCCGAAACGATCGACCGCCTCCAGTCCCGCGACCCCGAAGGAGGTCCGGTGAAACACGGCGAGCAGGTACACGCCTGCGGCGGTCAGCCAGATCAGCCACGATCGCGGGGTCGCGGCCGGTACGGCGGACGGCACGGGTTCCTCCCGGGGTTCGGTGTGCTCAGCGGCTGGGAACGCCCGCGTTGCCGTCCCGACTACTTGTATCGCCTAAGCAACGCCGAAACATACCTGTTACCGGCGTGTGATTCGCCACAGCGCGGCGAACCCGCAACTAGCTCGCGCGAACGGCGCCCACCACCGCCCACCTGCCGTTGCGCCAGCGCACCAGCACGGCGACCAGCCGCAGCAGCATGAACACCGACAACCCGGTCCAGATCCCGGCCAGGCCCCAGCCGAGCCCCAGGGACGCCCAGATCAGCGGCAGGAAGCCGAGCACCGCGGCGCCGAGGGTGGCGGTGCGCAGGAAGGCCGCGTCCCCCGCGCCCACCAGCACGCCGTCCAGGGCGAACACCACCCCCGCGACCGGCTGCAGCGCCACGAAGAACCACCACGCGTGCGGGATCTGGGCCAGCACCCCGGTGTCGGAGGTGAAGGCGTGCGGCAGCAGGCCGGAGGTGGCGGCGAACAGCAGGCCCAGCGCGACCCCGAACACCAGGCCGTACCAGGTGATCTGGCCCGCGACCCCCCTGGCCCGCCGGGCCGAGCCGGCACCGAGCGCGGCACCGACAAGGGACTGCGCGGCGATCGCGAGCGAGTCCAGTACCAGGGACAGGAAGATCCACAACTGCCACACGACCTGATGCGCGCCGACCGCCTCGGTGGAGGTCCGCGCGGCCACCGCGGTCGCCGAGACGAAACAGGCCTGGAAGGCCAGGCTGCGCAGCACCAGGTCCCGGCCGAGGCCGAGCTGCGCCCGCACCACGGCGGGCCGCGGCCGCAGCGAGACCCGCTCGCGCGCCAGTGCCCGCAGGAACAGCCCGGCCGCGATCAGCTGGGCGACCACGTTGGCCACGGCCGAGCCCTCCAGGCCCCAACCCACCGGGTACACCAGGATCGGGCAGAGCACCGCGGAGGCCCCGTTCCCGGCGAGCACGTAGCGCAGCGGGCGGACCGCGTCCTGCACCCCGCGCATCCAGCCGTTACCGGCCATCGTGATCAGGATCAGCGGGGCGCCGAACAGCGCGATCCGCAGCCAGGACACCGCCCGCCCGGCGATCGCGGGGTCCCCGGAGAGCAACCGCGCCACCGGATCCGCCAGCGACTGGCCCGCGATCAGCACCAGCAGGCCGACCGCGAACGCCAGCCAGGTCGCCTGCACGCCCTCGCTCACCGCCTCCGCGCGCCGTCCCGCACCGTGCAACCGCGCCGTGCGCGAGGTGGTGCCGTAGGACAGGAAGGTCAGCTGGGTGGAGACCAGGGTCAGGATGGCCCCACCGAGCGCAAGCCCGGCCAGCGGCAGCGCGCCGAGATGGCCGACCACGGCCGTGTCGACCAGTACGTACAGCGGTTCGGCCGCCAGGACACCGAGCGCGGGCACGGCGAGGCCGAGCACGCGACGCGGTGCGACACGTTCCCCGTCCGGATTCGCGATCTTCCCCACGCCGGAAACCCTAACCAGCGGGTACGACGGTTCACGGTGGCCGTACGGTGCCGGTAGATACCAATCCGACCTCCAGTAGGCCGACCCTCTTGTCTCGCACGCAAAGCCGCTTCTGTCGAGTCGGCCTACTTCCGGTCTCCTTGGTAAGCTGCACGCCCGATGCCCGAGTACGCGATCCTGATCTACCCGGCGGCCAACCGGGTCTACACCGACACCTCACCTCACCTGCTGCGTGCCGAACTGGAGGTGTTCGGGGACACCGTGCTGTCCGCCGAGGTCACCGAGATCGCGCCGCGCCGGATCGGCGGTGTCGACTACGTCACGTTCACCACCGCCGATCCGCTGACCGAACGCGATATCGCCTTCCTGGCCAATCTGTCCTCGCTGTACGTGCTGTTCGAGCTCACCGGCGAGTTGTTCCGCCCGCTACCGGCCGGCCCGTTGGCCGTGTTCGACTCGGATCTGCTCACCATCCAGAAGTACTCGGGCAAGACCAACGAGTTGTTCACCAAGCTGCTGCTCAACCTCACCCTGCTGGCCGCCGATCGGCCGCAGGCCATGCTCGACCGGCGACTGCACGTACTGGATCCGTTGTGCGGCAGGGGAACCACACTGAACCAGGCGATGATGTACGGCTTCGACGCCACCGGGTTCGAAGTGGACGGCAAGGACTTCGACGCCTACGAGCAGTTCATCAAGACCTGGCTGCGGACCAAACGGATCAAGCACGACGCGACCAGCGGGGCCGTGCGCCGCAACAAGGTCCGGCTGGGCAGGCGGCTGGACATCGAGTTCGGCCACACCAAGGAGGATTACAAGGCGGGCCGCACCCGCAGGATGAGCTACCTCAACTGCGACACGCTGACCACGGACGAACTGCTCAAGGGCGGTTCGGTCGACCTGATCGTCACCGACGCCCCGTACGGGGTCCAGCACGGCAGCCACCGCGCGCGGGGGGAAAGCTCGCGCAGCCCGCGGGAACTGCTGGCGGCCGCCGTTCCGGTGTGGACCCGCGCGCTGCGGACCGGCGGCGCGTTCGGGATCTCCTGGAACACCCACGTCGTGACCAGGGAGGAACTCACCGAGATCCTCGCCGGTGCCGGGCTGGAGGTACGCACGGGCGGGCCGTTCGAGGCCTTCCGGCACCGGGTGGACCAGGCGATCGTGCGCGATCTGCTGGTGGCGCGGAAGCCGGCGAGCTAGCGGAGCTCGTTCCAGCTCGCGGGTCCCACGGTGCCCTCGGCACCGAGGATCAGGTCATCGCGACGATGCCCGCCCGCTGGTGACGGTCAGCCGCGCCACTCCGGTTCGGCCAGTTCGTCGGCTTCGTCGTCCTCCCGCGGAGCACGGTAGGGATCGACCTCACCGGCGTGCTGGGCGCCGGTGGCCCGCCTGGCCACCTCGGCATCGGCCTCCCGCGCCTTGGTGAGCAGGTCCTCGATCCGCTTTGCGTCCTCCGGAATGCTGTCGGCGACGAAGGTCAACGTCGGCGTGTAGCGCACACCGGTGCCCTCACCCACCTTGCTGCGCAGCACACCACGTGCCGACTCCAACGCCGCCGCGGCACCCGCGAAATCGGGCGCGACGTCCAGCCGCTCCCCACGCACGGTGTAGTAGACGGTGGCGTCGCGGAGATCGCCGGTGATCTTCGCGTCGGTGACGGTCACATGGCCCAGCCGCGGGTCCTTCACGTCGTGCTCCAGTGCGGAAGCCACGATCTGCGAGATCCGCTTCGCCAGCCTGCGTGCGCGAGCCTGGTCGGCCACGACGCACACCCCTTTCTCACAATAGAGGTGAACAAACTACTCGTCCTCCGGCCCGACCAACCTGCGCCGTGCCGAAAGCAGCTCGAACTCCGGGCGCACCGCGACCAACCGCTCGCACTCGTCCAGCACATCCCGTACGTGTGCCGCGTCCGCGGCGACCACGGCCACCCCGAGCAGGGCCCTGCGATGCAGATCCAGGTGCCCGGCCTCGGCCACCGACACCTCGAACCGCCTGCGCAGTTCGGCCAGAACCGGACGTACCGCGGAACGTTTCTGCTTCAGCGAACGGACGTCTCCGAGCAGGATGTCGAGTTCCAGAGCGCCGACGTACAAGGTGCATCACCGGGTGGTTGTGGTGGACGGCCGACCCGGCGGGGTCCGGTGGTCCGGACCCCGCCGCGGGTCTGTCAGGTACGCGGCTTCTCCCGCTGCTCGTAGGTCTCCACGATGTCGCCGACCTTGATGTCGCTGTACGAACCGAGGGTCAGACCGCATTCGAAGCCGTCCCGGACCTCGACCGCGTCGTCCTTGTACCGCTTCAGCGAGCTGATCGGCAGGTTCTGGGCGACCACGACATTGTCCCTGAGCAGGCGAGCCCTGGCGTTGCGCCGGATCTCACCGGAGGTGACCATGCAGCCGGCGATGGTGCCGACCTTGGAGGACTTGAAGACCTCGCGGACCTCGGCCTTGCCGAGTTCGACCTCCTCGTACTCCGGCTTGAGCATGCCCTTGAGTGCCTGCTCGATCTCCTCGATCGCCTGGTAGATCACCGTGTAGTACCGGACGTCGACGCCCTCGCGGGCGGCCCGCTCGGTCGCCTTGCCCTGTGCCCGCACGTTGAAGCCCAGCACGATCGCGTCGGACGCGGTCGCCAGGTCGACATCGCTCTCGGTCACGCCGCCGACACCGCGATGCACGATGTTCAGGTCGACCTCGTCGCCGACCTCGATCTGCATCAGGGACGCTTCCAGCGCCTCGACGGTACCGGAGTTGTCGCCCTTGACGATCAGGTTGAGCGTCGAGGTCTCCTTCAGCGCCGAGTCCAGGTCCTCCAGGCTGACCCGCTTGCGCTTGGACGCGTTCATCGCGTTGCGGATCCGGGCCTGGCGGCGTTCGGCGATCTGCCTGGCCACCCGGTCCTCGTCCACCACGAGGAAGGTGTCGCCAGCGCCCGGCACCGAGGTGAACCCGATGACCTGCACCGGACGGGAGGGCCATGCCTCGGTCACGTCCTCGTTGTGCTCGTCCACCATCCGCCGAACCCGCCCGTAGGCGTCCCCGGCGACCACCGAGTCACCGACCCGCAGCGTGCCGCGCTGCACCAGCACGGTCGCCACCGGACCACGACCACGGTCCAGGTGCGCCTCGATCGCCACGCCCTGGGCCTCCATGTCCGGGTTGGCCCGCAGGTCCAGCGTCGCGTCCGCGGTGAGCAGGATCGCCTCGAGCAGGCCGTCGAGATTCAGGCCCGGCTTGGCCGCGACCTCGACGAACATCGTGTCCCCGCCGTACTCCTCGGCGACCAGGTTGTACTCGGTGAGCTGCTGCCGGATCTTGTCCGGGTTCGCGCCCTCGAGGTCGATCTTGTTGATCGCCACCACGATCGGCGCCTTCGCCGCCTGGGCGTGGTTGATCGCCTCCACCGTCTGCGGCATCACCCCGTCGTCGGCGGCGACCACGATCACCGCGATGTCGGTGGAGTTCGCACCACGGGCACGCATGGCGGTGAACGCCTCGTGACCGGGGGTGTCGATGAAGGTGATCAGCCGGTCTGCACCCTCCAGCTCGGTATGCACCTGGTAGGCGCCGATGTGCTGGGTGATGCCGCCGGCCTCGCCCTCGGCGACCTTCGTCTTGCGAATGGTGTCCAGCAGCTTGGTCTTACCGTGGTCGACGTGACCCATGACGGTCACCACCGGCGGCCGCGCCCGCAGGTCCTCCTCGTCACCGGCGTTCTCGCCATAGGTGATGTCGAAGGTCTCCAGCAGCTCGCGGTCCTCCTCCTCGGGGCTGACCACCTGCACGGTGTAGTTCATCTCCGAGCCGAGCAGCTCGAGGACGTCCTCGGACACCGACTGGGTGGCGGTCACCATCTCACCGAGATGGAACAGCACCTGCACCAGGGAGGCCGGGTTGGCGTCGATCTTCTCGGCGAAGTCGGTCAGCGAGGCACCACGCGGCAGCCGGATCGTCTCGCCGCCGCCCTTGGGCAGGCGGACGCCGCCGACGCTGGGCGCCTGCATGTTGTCCATGTACTCCTGGCGCTTCTGCCGCTTCGACTTGCGACCCTTGCGCGAGGGACCACCGGGACGACCGAACGCGCCGGCCGTACCGCCGCGGCCACCCGGGCGACCGCCGCCGCCGCGGAAACCGCCGCCACCGGCGGGCGCACCGCCACCGGGGCCACCACGGAAGCCGCCGCCACCGCCGCCGCCACCGGGACCGCCACGACCGCCACCGGCACCGCCGCCACCGGGACCGCCACGGCCACCGCCGGGACCGCCACGGCCACCGCCGGGGCCACCACGACCGCCACCGGGGCCACCACGACCGCCACCGGGACCGCCCTGACCGCCACCGCCGGGACGGGCCGGTCGAGCGGGCATCATCCCCGGGTTGGGGCGCGGCGGCATGTTGCCGGGGCTGGGCCGGTTACCGCTCGGGGCACCGCCGCCACGGGAACTGGCCGCGGGACGCTCCGCACCGCCGGAACGCTGGCCGCGCTGCTCGCCACCGCCGCCCTGCTGCTGGCCACCGGGGCGCGGCGGCGCGGGGCGTGGGGACGGCGAGCCGGCACCGACGCCGAACGGGTTGTTGCCCACCCGCGGGGAACGCGGGCCCGGCTTGGGGCCGCCGGACTTCGGTCCCTGCGGTTTCGGCGGCACGACCGCGCCGCCATCGGTTCCACCGCCCTGGCCGGAGTCGGCGGCCGCCGGCTGGGCGGGCTGCTCCGACTTCTCCGGCTGCTCCGGCTGCTCCGGCTGCTCCGGCTTCGGGCTCGGTTTGGCGGGTGCCGACTGCTCGGACGTGGGTGGGATGGGCGCCGGTCCGGGCTTCGGTCCCGGTTTGGGTCCGGGCTTGGGCGCCGGGCGCGAGGACTCCGGCTTGGCCTGCCGCTCGGCAGGCGGCGCGGACTCCGTGGGCTCCGTGGGCTCCGTGGGCTCGGCGGGCGCGGTGGGCGCCGCGGGCTCCGGGGTAGCGCCGGCGCTACCGGCATCGCCCGAACCGTTGCTGGACGCGGCCTGCTTACGACCGCCCTGCTTGCCTGATTTGGCGTCCTTACCCGGGAAGGCATCACGCAGTCGTCGGGCGACCGGTGCCTCCACCGTGGAGGACGCGGATTTCACGAACTCGCCCTGCTCCTTCAGCTTGGCGAGTACTTCCTTGCTGGTGACACCGAGCTCTTTCGCGAGCTCGTGCACGCGGGCCTTGCCTGCCACTGCTCTCCTCAACTGGTGAGGTCAGGCAGGCGGTGCACCCGCTGACCTCGTCCTATCGTCGCGCGTTCATGGCTTCAGCTTCACGGCTGACTCATGACGGGTCGACCTGCTTCCTTCGTTCCGATCCGGAGCGGGGGGTTCCCGCGTCCGTACTACCTGGCGCGAGCCGTTCGAGATGATCCCGAACACCGCCGGCGTCGAGCACCCCAGAAACCCGCAATGCCCTGGAGAACGCTCGCCGCCGTTCGGCTCGGGACAGACACTCCGGATCCCGGTGCAACCAGGCTCCGCGACCCGGCAGCCGCCGACGTTCGTCGACGACCACGCGTCCGTCCTCCGCGACCAACCGCAGCAGCTCGCTGTTCAAGGCCCGCCGCCGACACCCCACGCACGTACGAACCGGACGATGTCCGGCCCCGTGCCGTGCGGAACCGCGCCGCGGGCGCCTGCCCGCTGACAAGTTTAGCTCGTCACCCCTCAGTCAGCCGAACCGGTTGCCGCAGGGCGCGGTGAGGGGTCCCGATGCGGCTCCGCGTGGGCCACCGGGCCCTCCGGCGCGGCATCGCTGCGGATGTCGATCCGCCACCCGGTCAGCCGCGCGGCCAGCCGGGCGTTCTGGCCTTCCTTACCGATCGCCAGCGACAACTGGAAGTCCGGGACCACGACCCGTGCGGTCTTGGCCCGTTCGTCCACGACTCGTACGGATACAACCTTCGCGGGGGACAACGCATTCCCGACGAAGCGAGCCGGATCCTCGGAGTAGTCGATGATGTCGATCTTCTCCCCGGCCAGCTCGCTCATCACGTTGCGCACCCGGGCACCCACCGGACCGATGCAGGCGCCCTTCGCGTTCACCCCCGACACCGTGGAGCGGACCGCGATCTTGGAACGGTGGCCTGCCTCACGCGCGACGGCGGCGATCTCCACCGTGCCGTCGGCGATCTCGGGCACCTCCAGCGCGAACAGCTTGCGCACCAGGTTCGGGTGGGTCCGGGACAGGGTGATCTGCGGCCCGCGGGTGCTGCGCGAGACACCCACGACATAGGCCTTGATCCGGCTGCCGTGCGGGTAGTTCTCACCCGGCACCTGCTCGGCAGCGGGCAGCACGCCCTCGGTGTCCCCGACCTGCACCACCACCATGCCGCGGGCGTTCGCGCGGGCGTCCCGCTGGATGACCCCGGCGACGATGTCGTTCTCCTTGGCGGAGAACTCGCCGAAGGTCTTCTCGTGCTCGGCGTCCCGCAACCGCTGCAGGATCACCTGGCGGGCGGTGGTGGCGGCGATCCGGCCGAACCCTTCCGGGGTGTCGTCCCACTCCTCGGCGATCTCGCCGTTCTCGTCGAGGGTGTGCGCCAGCACCCGGACGAAACCGGTCTTCCGATCGATGTCGATCTTGGCACGGGGCTGGTGGCCCTCGGTGTGCTTGTACGCCGTCAGCAGGGCGTTCTCGATGGCGTCGAGCACCGTCTCGAACGGGATGTCCTTGTCCCGTTCGATAGCGCGCAGCGCCGCGATGTCGACGTTCACCTCGGCTCCTCCTTCGCTTCGGCCGTGGAGTCCTCGCCCGCTTCGAGCGCATCGTCGTCCAGCAGTTTGAGCTCCTCGACCGGGGGCTGGCGGAACTCGATCTCGATCACCGCCTTGGCCACGGTGCGGTAGGCGACTTCCCGGATGGTGCCGCCGTCCACGAGCACCCTGGCCGCCCGCTCCCCCGCATGCCCGACGCGGCCGACGAACTCGGCCCCGCTCACCGGCGTGATACGCACCCGGCGGTACTTGGCTCGCCGCCAGTGTCTCGCCCTGGTGAGCGGGCGGTCGACACCGGGCGAGGTGACCTCGAGCGTGTAGGCACCCGCGATCAGGGCCTCGTTCTCGTCCAGCACCGCGGAGACCGCCCTGCTGATCTCGGCGACCTCGTCGAGTCCGACCCCGTCGTCGCCGTCCACCACCACCTTGACCAGCTTGCGCCGGCCGGCCTGCTGCACCTCGAGCGCGTCCAGATCGAAACCGGCGGCCGCGACGGCCTCGGCCACGATCGGTTCCAGCCGGCTGGCGAGTTCTGCTGCCACCGTCATGCTCCCCTATCGGCTGCGGTCCGTGGCCGGGTCGTACCCCGACATGTTGCCGGTCGTCCGTCCCTGCTGCCATCTGATTGTCGGTCGGTCATGGATGGTTCAGCTTATCCTGCCGGTGTGGACGGCCGCCGCTGGTCCGGACCTCACCTGGCAGGATGACTCCACGTGACAGCCCGAAGAACAGCCCGACGGATGCCGCGCGGCCGGCGTGACGTGTTGCGCGCGGGTGCGCTCGCGCTGGTCCTGCCGCTGGTGGGGCCGCTCGCCGCGGCATGCACAGCCGGTTACGAGGACAGCCCGGACCCGTTGTTACCGCTGCTACAGCGGGCGCGTTCCGAGGCGGAGGCGGCGCGCGCACTCGCCGGCTCGACGCCGCGACACGCCGAGCTGGCCACCGAGGTCGCCGCACTGCGTACCGCACAGGCGGAGCGGCTGGAAGCCGAGGTCGACCGGCTGAACCGGCCCAAGCCCAGGCCCGAGCAGCGGGCCACGGACCCCGGCCCGGTGCCGGACCTGAGGACCCTGGGTACCCGGCTGGCGCAGTGCCGGCAGCAGGCGCTGGAGCTGGTGCCCTCGGTGCCCCGGTACCGGGCCGGGCTGGTCGGCTCGGTGGCCGCGGGGTGCGCGGCGGCGCAGCAGCTGGACCAGGCACTGGGCGCCGGGCAGCCGGGCAAGCTGGAACCCGTGACCGTGCGGGAGCTGCCGGAGGAGTCGGCGCAGGCGCTGCAGCAGGCGCTGGCCGCCGAGCACGCCGCGATCTGGGTGTACGGGCTGGTCGCCGCCTACCTGCCCGGCGACTTCGACAGGGGGGTACGCGAGGGCGCGGCCGCGCACCGGGACCGCAGGGACGCCGCCGAGCGGATGCTGACCGCCGCGGGCGGCACACCACAACCGGCCGAACCCGCCTACCCACCCCCGCAGCCGGTGACCGACCAGCCCTCGGCGATGGCGCTGGTCGTCGTCGCCGAGACCGATGCCGCGCAGGCCTGGCGGGGCGTCCTGGAAAGGACCGACGACACGGCGCTGCGCTCGATGGCAGCCGAGTCCCTGCTCGGCTCGGCCACCAGGGTCACCCGCTGGCGCGCCGACGCGGGCACCACCCCGGCCGCCAACCCGCTCCCCGGCACCCCGCTCCGGTGATCCCTCAGTGCCTGTTCCTGAACTCGCGTCACGGTCGGCTCGGCCGCGCGAGTTCTTCCACTCACCATGAGCAGCTATCTCCAGTTCCGGAACAGGCTCTCAGGGGAGGGTGCCGGCGAGGCGGAGCGCATCGGTGCTGATGCGTTGCAGCAGCGCCTTGTCGGTGTGCCCCTCGAAGAAGTTGGCCTCGACGATCGTCAGGTCGCGCTCCGCGACCGTGGAGGCGTACTCGCCGGAGGCGACCTTGGGTGCGCCGGGGATGTCGGCCGTGCCGTCCCGGACCAGGTCGCTGACGTTGCCGGTGCCGCTGGTGTCGGTGATCGACTTGAGCTGCCGGGTCTGCCGCGGGTCCGGCATGGTCACCCGGGACACCGAGACCAGCGCCCGTGCGCCCTCGGACTCGGTGATGTACAGCGATCTGGACAGTTGCTCGCACTGGTGCTGGTCGAACCAGTCGCGCACGTCGCCGTAGGAGTCGGCCACGCAGTCCTCGGAGGTGACCGGGCCGGACACCACGGCGTAGCGGAACTCACCGCTGGTCAACGGGCTCTCCACGAGGGTGCCCTGCGGCTGTGGCTGTTCGGCCCCGCTGCCGCGGATCAACCACCAGGTCAGGCTGGACACGACCGCCACCGCGAGCAGCCCGCCGCCCTTGATCAACGTGTCCCGCCGCCGCGTGGACGGCGGCTCCGGACGCACCCTGGGCAGCGGCGCGGTGTGTCCGCCGCCCTGCCCGGAGCCGCCGAAGTACTGCGTTCCATCCACGCGCCTGGACGGTACTGGACGCGGGCTGTCCCGTCTGCCTCGGTGTCCGTCCTGAACGCGCGCGGCGCAGGAGCGGCCACTCAGCTGAGTGCCGCCAGCACGGCGTCCACCTCGGCCGTGGTGTTGTACAGGTGGAAGCCGACCCGTGCTCCGCCAGCCCGCGCGCTCGCGGTCAGCGGGGCCGACGCAGTGCGCGTGTACCTCGGTTCGGTCCAGGGAGGCCAGGTACGGCAGCGCCACCGCCGCGCCCACCTGCGCCAGCCAGACCGGGGAGAGGTCGAACCGGCGAGCGCCCGCGGCCAGCCGCAACGGCAAGCCGTACACCGTCTGCCACGGATCCTCGCCCGCGTACCAGCCGGCGCTCACCGGCACCGTCCGCTCGAACGCGCGCGGATGCACGGCGAGCCAGGCGGCGCCGCGGGGACAGAGCAACCACTTGTAGCCCGCGGCGACACCCCAGTCGGCCCAGTCCAACGACAGCGGCGGCCAACCCGCCGCCGGGGTGGCATCCAGCAGCACCGGCACCCCGGCGGACTCGGCGGCCGCACGGAGCGCGGGCAGGTCGACCAGCGCACCGTCGGCCGACTGGACCACGCTCACCGCCACCAGGTCGTACCCGGCGACCCGCTCCGGCAGCTCCGCGAGCGGCACCTCGGTCACCGTCACGCCCCGCCCGGCCTGCGCGGCGGGGGCACCGATGGCCACCCGCTCGGCCGGCACCCCCGACCAGCTCCGCGAACCCGGTGCGGGACGCGGCCGCCGCGGCGTCGAACTCCGGCGACCGGTTCGCGCCGGACCGCCAGCGCGACACCGCCCGCTCGACCGCCTCGGCGATCCGGCTGGAGGGGATGCCGATGCTCGGTGTGTTCAGGTACCCGGGCGGGACGTCGAACTCGGCACCGAAGACGTGGCGCACCTCAGGTCGCGTCCCCCGGCGTCGCCTGGGTGACCTCGGTGAGCCGCTGCGCGAGCTCGGCCGCCACCTCGTGGTCCAGCCCCTGGATCGTCACCGCGCCCTTGGCCGAGGCGGTGGTGACGGTGACCGTGGACAACCCGAATCGCTGCTCCAGCGGGCCGCGCTGGGTGTCCACGGTCTGGATCCGGGACATCGGGGCGACCCGCCACTCCTGCCAGAAGAACCCGGACCGCGTGTACACGGCGCTGCCGGTCACCTCCCAGCGGTGCACCCGGTACCACCACAGCGGCAGCAGCAGGGCCAGCCCCAAGCCGAGTACCGCGACCACACCGGCCGCCAGCAGCAGCCAGAACCGCGCCCCCTGGATGACCAGGCCGAGTACCACGAGGACGGCCACCACGATGCCGTAGGTGATCAGCTCCTGCACCCGCCACCAGCCGATGACCCTGCGGTCGAGCTCGTTGCGTGGTGGGCGCAGCCGCACCGGAGCACCCGTAGCGGGTTCTGACACGTTTTCCTCCCCGCGGTTCACATTCGCCGCATCCGCTGCCACAGCCGCGGCCACGGCGCTTTCGGTCCGTGACAGAGCCAGACCGGCACCCCTTGGTTCACATTGTCCGGTCTCGCGTCCAGCCGCACCGTGCCGACCCGCTGCGTGCTCGTGAAGAACCGGCCGAGGTGACGCGGGTCCGCTCCGACGTACAGCACCGGGTCGCTGCCTTCCGGCGGGGTGCCCGTGTACCAGTAGCCACGTTCGGGACTGTAGACCGGCGGCAGGCGTTGCCGGGCATGCACCTCGAGCGCGCTGGCTTGCCAGTAGGTGTGGGTGAGCACGACCGCGCCGGGGTGCCGCCGCTGCGCCGCGACGACCGTGTCGGCCAGCCGAGGCCAGCCGAGGCTGCCACTGGCCACGAAGTCGGTGGTGGTGACCATGGACACCGGGCGCACGGGCAACGCCAGTCCGATGGCAAGCAGCGCGGACAGGGCATACACCGGCCAGGTCGGCACCCACCGCCACCAGCGCGCCGGCCGGTGCCGCTCGATCCGCACGGCGGAGGCCGCGAACAGCAGCCCGTACAAGCCGGCCATGTAGTAGTACCGGCCCACCGTCACCACGAAGATCAGGGTGACCAGCAGCACGGTCCAGCCGAGAAACCGGTACTCGGCCAGTTCCGGCCCGCGCAGGAGCTGCCACAGGCCGTGACCGACCAGGAAGACGCCGACCAGCAGCCCGGAGAAGACGACGGCCAGCGGAACGATGGCCAGCGGCCCGCCCATGAACCGGTTCACCTGCTCGGCGACCACCTCCTGCATGTCCAGGTACGGCCAGTCGTTGCGGGCCTGCCACAACACCGTGGGCACGGTGGCCAGCACGGTGACACCGGCTCCCACCCAGAGCGCGGGCCGGCGCAGCAACTCCCGCGGTCCGGTCAGCAGCACCACGACGCCGAGTGCCAGCCAGAAGAACACGATCAGGAACTTGCCCTGCATGGCCACCGCGGTGGTCAGGCCGGCGAACAGCAGTAGCCGGTCGGCACGGGTCCGCACCCAGCGCACCACCAGCCAGATGGTCAACGTCCACAGGAAGGGGTCGATGGTGGAGGTGGCCAGCAGGTGCCCGGAGGCCAGTAGCTGGAAGGAGATCGCGTAGGCACCCGCCGCCAGCACCTGCGCCTTCCGGCCGCCGCCGAACTCGCGGGCGAGCAGCGCCGTCAGCAGCACGCCCAGCACCGTGACGATCATGGCGGGCAGCCGTAGGACCAGCACCGACCCGGGCGCGAGCGTGTCCATGACCAGGGCCAGCACCGGCAGCAGCCACGGCTGGTCGGCATAACCCCACTCCAGGTGGTACCTACCCGAGGCGAGGAAGTACAGCTCGTCGCCGAAGTACCCGATCCGGGCGCTGGTGGCCAGCAGTACCAGGCCCGTGGCCCCCGCGATCGCGAGCACCGGCCACCTGGCCAGCGGGGCGGGCGCCGCCGGGGCCTCGGTCACGGGCACCGCGAGTTGGTCGCGCACCTGCGGTCCTCCCCACGGGCTGCCTGTTACTGACGCGCCACATCGTAATGTGACCGGCTCACCCGTCACCCGTGACCGTGACCACCGCTACGCTCGGTCCGGCTCACCGCGCGTCCCGCGCGGAGAGCGCACCACGCGCCGCCGCGAGCAGCAGCACCACCCAGGCGACGAGCAGCAGCCCGGCGACCCCCGGCGGCAGGTAGGTCAGCGAGTCCGGGTCGGGCTCGGCCGTGGTCAGGTTCTCCGCGATACTTCCCGGCAGGAAGCGGATGACGCCCTCGGACACCCAGTCCGGCAGCATCCCGCCGAACATCACGGGCAGGAACAGCAGCGCGAGCAGCAATGCGATCGCGCCCGCCGCGCTGCGCAGCAAAAGCGCCACAGCCAGCCCGAGCAGCGCGAAGGTCACCAGCTGCGCGGTCCACCCCACGAGCACGCCGAGCACCAGGGGCTCGCCGAGCCCCGGCATCGTGACCCCGTGACCGGAAAGCACGGCGCCGCCGACGAAAAAGGACACCACCGCACAGAGCGCGCCCGCGACCAGGGTGAGTAGGCCGAGAACGATCGCCTTGGCGGCGACCAGCCTGCCGCGCCGCGGGGTCACGGTGAGCGTCACGCCGATCATCCGGCTGCTGAACTCCGGCGCGGCCGCGTTCACGCCGAGCACGATGAACAACACCACCGCGAAGGTCATCCCGGCGACCGCGCCGCCGGCCGGGTCGATGTCGGCGCGCTGTTGCTCGCTCATCTCGGCGCCGCTGCCGATGGCCAGTGCCAGCAGGGCGCTGAACCCGATCCCGGCCACCGCCGCGATGAGCAGGGTGAGCCAGGTCGAGCGCAGCGCGCGCAGCTTCGTCCACTCCGCGGCCACGGCCGCCAGCAGACCGGGCTTCGCGTACCCGGCACGGTTCTTCTCGGCCACGTCAACCATGCCGGCCATGTCACCGGCTCCCTTCGTCGGCGAGTGCGCGGGCGGTCTCGGCCGCGGCAGAGAGGTCCACAGTGGAACTGAACTGGGCGGCATCCGCGGTGAGCTCGAGGAAGGCGGCCTCCAGGCTGGCGCGGACCGGGGTCAGCTCGTGCACGCCGATCCGGTGTTCCAGCGCGAGGTCACCGATACGCGCCGAGTCCAGTTCGGTCACCAGCAGCTCACCCGCCTCACCGGTGCGCACGACCCCGCCCTCGCGGGCCAGCACCTCGTTCAGCCCGGCCGCGTCCGGGGACACCACCCGCACGTGCGCGTGCGAGCTGCGCTGGGTCAGCTCACCGATGCTCGCCTCCGCGATCAGCGTGCCGCGACCGATCACCAGCACGTGGTCGGCGGTCTCCTCCATCTCGTTCATCAGGTGGCTGGAGACGAACACGGTGCGGCCTTCCCGCGCAAGGTCCCGCATCAGGGTGCGCACCCACTGGATGCCCTCCGGGTCGAGCCCGTTGACCGGCTCGTCGAACAGCAGCACCCGCGGGTCGCCGAGCAGCGCGCCGGCAATGCCGAGCCGCTGCGACATGCCGAGCGAGAAACCGCCCGCGCGCTTTCCCGCGACCTCGGTCAGGCCGACCTGCTCGAGCACCTCGTCCACCCTGCGTGGCGGGACACCGCCCGCCTTGGCCATCCAGCTCAGATGCGCGTGCGCGGTCAGTCCACTCTGGACCGCCTTGGCGTCCAGCACCGAGCCGACCTCCTGGATCGGCGCCGGAAGGTCCGAGTAGGACTTCCCGTGCACGGTGACCGACCCGCCGGTGGGCCGGTCCAGCCCGAGGATCATCCGCATGGTGGTCGACTTGCCCGCGCCGTTGGGGCCGAGGAAGCCGGTCACCACCCCGGGTCGCACCTCGAAGGACAGCGAGTCCACGGCCTGGGTGTCGCCGAACCTCTTGGACAACTCATCTGCCTTGATCACGCTGTCCATTGCACCGCACCGGCCCGGGTGCCGCCACCGCGCAAGGTGGACAGTCGGGTGCAACTTTCGTGGATCGCGGTTACCCGTTGGTGGTGTGCCCGGCCGGGTCCCGCGGCCGCGGCGCTACCGTTGCGGCGTGAAGCGTCCGACCACCCGCGGGCTGATCGTCGTCGCGCTCGCCTTCGCCGTGCTCGACGTGGTGCTGTACCTTCTCGGCCCGAAAACCACCGGCTGGGCGGGCGCCGCCGCGCACCTGACGATCAACCTGGTCGTGGACGCCTCGCTGTGCCTGCTCGCGCGATACCCGGTGGGCGTGGCCCTGCTCGCCGTCGCGGGGGCGCTGACGATGCTCGGCTCCGACCTGTTCGCGCCCGGGTTGCTGGTACCGGAGGACGCGCTCACCATGCGGAGCGCGCCCACCGCCACCCCGGCGATCGTGGCGAACATCGGGCTGCTGCTGGACCGGCGCAGGGCCCTGATCCTGACCGGCATGCTGATGGTGCTCGCCGCCCGGCCGTGGGCGCCGAGCTGGGAGATCACCCCAACGGGGCTGCTCAACACGGCGCTGCCGCTGGCGATCGTGCTGTACCTGGACGCGCGCAAGCAACTGGTGCGTTCCCTGCGGGACCGGGCCGAACGGGCCGAACGGGAGCAGCACCTGCTGGCCGAGCAGGCGCGTGCACAGGAGCGGCGCAGGCTGGCTGCGGAGATGCACGACGTGGTCACCCACCGGCTCAGCCTGATCGTGTTACACGCTGGCGCACTCGGCGTCACCACCACCGACGCGGCGGTGCGCACCGCCGTGGAGGAGATCCGCCTTGCCGGCACCCAGGCGCTGGACGAGTTGCGCGATCTGGTCGGCGTGCTGCGGGAGGGCGGTGCCGAGCCGGGCGCGGGTGCACGGGGCGCCGGATCGGCCGCGGCGGCCGATCCGGCGGTGCTGGTGGCCGAGTCCAGGGCGGTGGGCATCCCGGTGGACCTGGTGACCGAGGGGGATCCCGGCTCGCTGTCCCCCACGGTCACCCGCACCGCCTACCGGGTGGTGCAGGAGGCGCTGACCAACGTGCGCAAGCACGCGCCCGGCGCCCGGGTGCGGGTCGGGCTGCGGTACGGGGCCGAGGGCGTACGCATCGAGGTGGCCAACACGACCTCCGAGCGGCCGCCCGACCCGGTGCTGGCCGGCCGGGGCTCCGGCGCCGGGCTGCCCGGCCTGCGGCAACGGGTGGAGCTGATCGGCGGGTCGCTGGCGGCGGGGCCGGTGGCCGGGGCCGGGGGGTACCGGCTCGATGCGATACTGCCCGCGTACGTGCCCACGGCGGAGAGCAAGGACCAGGATGATCCGGGTGGTCGTGGTCGATGACGAGCCGATGGTGTGCGCGCACCTGCGCACCATCCTGTCCACGGCCGAGGACATCGAGGTGGTGGCCGAGGCCGCGGACGGGGCCGAAGCGGTGGAGGCCGTCGTGCGGTACCAGCCGCGGGTGGTACTGATGGACCTGCGCATGCCGGGGGTGGACGGGCTGACCGCGACCGAGCGGATCTCCACCCTGCCGCGGCCGCCCGCGGTGGTGGCGCTGACCACCTTCGACGCCGACACCTACGTGCTGCGCGCGCTGCGGGCGGGCGCCGCCGGGTTCCTGGTGAAGAGCACCCCGCCCGCCGACCTGATCAGCCTGGTGCGGGTGGCGGCGGACGGCCACACGGTGCTGTCTCCCGAGGCCGCCCGGCGGCTGGTCGCCTCCTCCGCCGACGGCCAGCAGCGCGCGGAGCGCGCCCGCGGCCGTACCGGCGCGCTGACCGAGCGGGAGCGGGAGGTGCTGACCTGCCTCGGCCACGGGATGTCCAATGCGGACATCGCGGCGCGGCTGCATCTTTCCGAAGCCACGGTGAAGAGTTACGTCTCCCGGATGCTGGTGAAGCTGGACTGCGCGAACCGCACCCAGGCCGGCCTGCTGGCCCACGAAGCCGGCCTGGTCACCCCCTGACCACAGCCGGGCGGTGGGCGGGGTTGATGCTGGAGGTGCGGACCAAGATCGGCATATCGGCCGATGCGGGCCGGGCGCCGAGGCAGCCAGGATGCGGCCTATGCGTGTTTACCGCCTCAGTCTTGTCCTGGTCGTCCTGCTCCTCACCGGCCTCGCGCCGCCGGTGGGCGCCGAGCCGGGCGGTGGTCGGCTGGCGTGGCAGCCGTGCCATGGCGCGCCCGCGGACCATCCGGCCCGGTGCGCTCGGGTCACCGTCCCGGTGGACTGGAGCGAGCCGGGCACCTCGGCACGTACCGAGCTCGGTGTGGCCAGGATCCCGGCCGCCGATCCGGAGCAGCGGATCGGCGTGCTGATGTTCAACGCGGGTGGACCCGGGGTGTCCGCCCCGGCGATCGTGCGCCGCCCGGCCGCGCTGCGGCAGTACTTCCCGCAGCGGCTGCTCGACCGGTTCGACGTGGTGGGCGTGGACGTGCGGGCCACCGGTTTCGCCACACCGCTGGACTGCGCCGGCCCTGCGCGGGACGATTCGGTGTCCCGCTTCCCCATCGGGGCGGCCGGTGTCGCCAGGCTCGTCGACCGTAACCTGCGGTTCGGCCTGTCCTGCCTTTCCGGCAGCGGCCCATTGGCACGGCACCTGGACACCGCCACCGTGGCCAGGGACCTGGACCACGTTCGTGCCGCGCTCGGTGCGGAGCGGATCAGCTTCCTCGGCATGTCCTACGGAACGATGCTCGCGCAGAGCTACGCCGAGCTGTTCCCGCACCGGCTGCGCGCGCTGGTGCTGGATGGGGTGGTCGATCGCGCGGCTACCTGGCCGGAGATGGTGGAAACCGGCGCTCGCGCGGTGGAGGACGGTTTCGCGCAGTTCGCCGAGTGGTGCGCGGAAACCGGCTGCGCCCCCGGCGACGATGACGCCTACCGGATGGTCGAAACCGTGCTGGAGCGGGCTGATGCCGGGGAGCTGACCGCGGCGGGCGAGCCGGTCACCGCCGAGCAGGTCACCCGCGGGCTCACCGGCCTGCTCAACGTCGAGCTCGCCTTCCCGCGGATCGCCACCGGTCTCACCGCTGGGGTGAACACCGGCGACGTGCGTGCCCTTGTCGACACCGGCGGCGTCGGCTCGGGCGAGGCTTACGCGGCCTACCGGGCGATCCTGTGCCAGGACGTGCGGGTGCCAGCCACCGACGCCGTCCGGTTGCCGGAACTGGCGCGGCGGGTCCGGGCCCTCGCGCCCACGCTGCGCGGCGCCTCGGAGTTCTGGGACATCGGCTCCGCCTGCCCCGGCTGGCCGGTGCGGTCCCGCTGGCGGCCGCATCCGTGGCGGGTTCCGGACGACTTCGCCCGGACGCTGATCCTGTCCAACGCCCACGACGTCGCCACCCCGCGGGTCTGGGCGGAGCGGGTGCACCGGCAGCTGCCCGATAGCGTGCTGCTGCGGTTCGACGGCTACGGCCACACCCCGTGGATGTGGGAACCCGCAGCCCGTACCGCCGCCGTCGACTACCTCCTCTCCCCCGAGTGACAACTGCCGTGAGTGGCCCGCCCACCCGTCTCCCACCACCACCCAGACGGGGGCGCTGACGCGCCGCTGTGTTCCCTGCGAATTTCGCAGGGAACGGGCCACTCACAGCAGTCAGCTGGGGGTGTGGCCGGCCCGGTACATGAGGGCGTCGAAGAGGATGCGCAGGTGCTTGCTGCCGCGGGCCCAGCGGGCGTCCAGCTCGGCCTGGTCCCTCGTCGCCCAGCTCGCGATCAGGATGCCGCGCACCACGTCCATCGCGGTGTACACGGCGTGCAGGAACTCGGGGTGCTCCGCATAGTCAGGCAGCAGCGCCTTGCCGAACTCGACCAGGCTGCTGGTGGCGATCGGCTCCACCACGGACATATGCCTGCGCAGCTCGGGGTCGGTCCTGGCGGCCACCCACAGCTCCACGGTGGCCGAGAACACCGGGCCCTGGTGCATCTCCCACAGCAGGTCCAGCGCGTCCCCGACCGGATCGGCCGAGGAGCGCAGCCGCTCCAGCTCGCCGAAGGCCAGCTCGGTGCGCTTGGCCGCGAGATGCCTGATCGCGGACACCACCAGGTCGGTCTTAGTGGGAAAGTGGTGCACCTGGGCGCCGCGGGTCACGCCGGCGCGGTCGGCGACCTTCGTGGTGGTCGTGCCGGAGTAACCGTACTCGACCAGGCATTCGATGGTGGCGTCCAGCAACCGCTGGCGCATCGCCGCGCTGCGCTCCTCCTGGGTACGGCCGGGGCGCCCACCGCGCTCGCCGTTCGATCCGTTTCGGGCCACAGACATGCTGTTCACCTTATGTCGTCGCCGCCACCTGCCGGTCGAGGCCATCGGCCCGGGTGACCGCTCCGCTCAGCCTGGGGCGCCGAGCAGTTCCGCCACCAGCGGCAAGGCGATGTTGCGGCCGGAGATCACCGCGACCGCGGTGCCGCGCGCGTCCACCTTGCCGCTCAGCAACGCGGCGACCGGTGCCGCACCCGCGCCCTCGGCGACCACCCCACGCGAGCCGGCGAGGTAACGCATCGCCTCGTGCAGCTCGACCTCGCTGACCGTGACCAGCTCGTCCACGTGCTGGGACACCAGACCGATCGTCACGGAGTCGATCTCGATATTGCCGCTCAGCCCGTCAGCCACCGTGGGGCCGACCTCCACTGCCACCCATCGGCCCGCCCGCACCGAGGCGGACAGTGCCGTAGAGGCCTCCATCTCCACGCCGACGACCCGCACATCCGCCCGAGTGGACGCCCACAGACCCAGGCCGGCGGCCAGTCCACCACCACCGACCCCGCACACGACGGTCAGCGGACCGTCCAGTTGCTCGGCGAGCTCGTAACCGATCGTGCCCTGCCCGCCGATCACCTCGGGATCGTTGTACGGCGAGAGGAAGTGCGCCCCCGCCGCTGCCAGGTCCAGCGCGTGCCGTTCGGCCTCGTCGTAGGACTGGCCGACCTCCACCAGATCGATGCCCAGTGCCCGCAGCTTGTCCACCTTGGCGCGCGAGGCGTTGCCCGGCACCACGATCGTCGCCGACCGGCCGAGCGTGCGGGCGGCGAAGGCCACCCCGAGCCCGTGGTTGCCGGCCGAGGCGGCGACCACGGGCAGCTCCGGGTCGAGCGCCGCCACCGCACTGAGCGCGCCGCGCACCTTGAATGCGCCGGTGGGTTGCAGCGATTCCAGTTTCAGCGCGGGGCCGGCGAGCTCGCCGGCCGCGTCGCCGCGGTCCAGCGGTGTCGGGCGTAACCGCGCACGCACCACCGACCAGGCTCGGTCCAGGTCGGCGACGGACGGTACCCGCACCTGCCGGTGCGGCTGGGTGGACGGCATGAGTCTCCTCGTGTGCTCAACGATGATCTCCCCTGCCGTCCAGCTTGCATCCTGGCCCGACCGGGGACAAGCGACCGGACCGCGCCTTGCGGTCGCTCGTCGCGGCGGGCAAGGCCAGCTCCATCTCGCCGATGCCGTCCGCGATCACCTGTTTGGCGCCGACATCGTCGAGCAGTTCGGCCACCGGCCGGTTCGCGGCCAGGTAGGTCGCCGTGAACCGGGTGAAGCCGCGCTGTGCCGCGGCCTCGCCGAGCATCCGTACCAAGGCCGACGCGCCACCGAGCCGGCGCCACGCCCGATCGACGACCACGGCGACCTCGGCGACGCCCGGTTCGTCGGTCGCCTCGTACCGGGCGATACCCACCCCTCGCCCGCCCGGTTCGCGGGTGACCAGCGCGAAGCGACGCACGTAGTCCAATTCAGTCAGATAGCGCAGCAGCCGCGGGGTGACGCGTGGTGGCGGACCGCAGAACCTACGGCGCAGCGTCTCGGCGTCGGCGGCCCGCAACGCCGCACCCAGCTCCGCGGCGTCCGCGGGAGTGAGCAGCCCGACCTCCACGGGGCGCCCGTCCCGCAACCGCACCGTGCGAGGGAAATCGACGGGAAACTCCACGCCCCCGGAAAATGCCACCCCGGTTCGAGTGACCGGGACAGCGGATGTGCGGATCATCGCATCTCACCCTTTCGGCTCATCGAGCAGACCCTTTTGGCTCATCCTCGGCCGGCGCCACCCCGTCGTGTTTCCGATACCGTGTTTCGAAACCGTGCCTTTTCCTTTTCGCGCGGCGTATTTCCTTACTACACCCGAAAACATGACCGGACCAGACGCTTGTGACACATCACCGGAACACGCGAGGATCGGGGCATGGGAAGGGAGGTGCGCTATCCAAACGTCCGGTAACGGGTTGCGACGACCGGGCGATACGGAGTACCTGGACGGCCCATACCGAGGAGGCCGGAAGTTGCCCGCCCGGACGGGGTGGTTGGTATCTATCGACATCATACTGAGGCAGGTAGTGTGCGAAGTATCGCGGATCTTCGAAAATGTGCGTCGGCACATCTGGACACGTATGTCGATCCCAGAGCACCGTTCGCCTTCGCGACCTACGACCAGCTCTACGACTTCTCCGGCACGCTCACCGCACCGGACTGCCTCGCCGCCAACCTGCTGACCCTGCGGCTGCGGCACGATCACGTGATCCCGCTGTTCCAACGGGACGCGGGTGCCGGCCCCCGGCTGCTGGCGGCCATGCAGCGGGTGCTGGACGCGACCACCCCGGACGAACCCGCCTTCGCGGAGCTGGACTCGATCGACGAGCCGCCGTTCCGACTGGTCCGCAACGCCAACCTGCTCACCGAGGAGGTACCACAGTGGACGGCGGTGACGGTCTCGAAGGTGCTGCACCGGTTACGCCCGCACCTGGTCCCGATCTGCGACGCGCTCGTCCGGCGCTTCTACCTCGCCGACCAGACGGTGACCTTCTATCGGGCGCTGCACGACGATGTGCGGGCCAACCGGGACCTGCTCGCCGCGATCACCCGGGGCAGGCGGACCCCGGACGGCCGCCCGCTTTCCGAGCTGCGCGCGCTGGACATCGTGATCTGGCACCACGAACGATACGGCTGCTGCGTGTTGTCCTGACGGCGCGCAGGCTCACTCGCGCAGGTGCCGTTCGAACCAGTCCGCGGCCAGCCCGGCCACCTGGTCCAACGCGCCCGGTTCCTCGAACAGGTGACTCGCCCCGGCGACCACCTCGATCCGATGCGGCGCTTGCAGCCGCGCGGCGGCCTCCCGGTTGAGCTCCAGTACCTGTTCGTCGCGTCCGCCGACGACCAGCAGGGTCGGCGCGCTCACCCTGGCCAAGGCGGGACCGGCGAGATCGGGCCGGCCGCCCCGGGACACCACCGCGCCCACCGGCTGCTCGCTCGCGGCGACCAGCGCGGCGGCCGCCCCGGTGCTGGCGCCGAACAGCCCGACCGGAACGCCCCGGACCGGGCCATGCTCACGGAACCGGTCCACGGCCGCGCCGACCCGTTCGGCCAGCAGCGGGATGTCGAACCGCGGTGTCCCGGTGCCGGCGTCGGTCCGGTCCTCGTCCGGGGTGAGCAGGTCCAGCAGCAGGGTGGCAAGCCCGTGCCGCCGCAATGCGGTGGCCACGGCCTGGTTCCGGCTGCTGTGTCGGGAACTCCCCGAGCCATGCGCGAACACCACCAGCCCGGCCGGGCCAGGTGGTACCGCCAGGTCTCCCGCCAGGTCGGTACCGTTCGCCTCGACGACCACCGGCGTGCTGCCCACCATCATGCCGCCGGAGTGCCCCGCGCGCCCCGTGCCCAAACCCGGTATCAGAGCAGGCGCAGCTGGGTCTCGCGGGGTTTGCGGCGCGGGGTGTCCCCCACCCGCTCGCACACCTCGGGATCGAGGTCGGCGAGGAACGGCGACCTGGTGGTGGTCCGGGGCTGTCCCTGGCGGAGACGCTCCGCGACGTGGCTGAGGTACAGGTGCCGCTGCGCCCTGGTCATCCCGACGAACAGCAACCGGCGCTCCTCCGCGGTTTCCTCGTCGGCGGCCTTCTCGGCGGCGCCGGGCCACCGCAGCGGCAGCAGCCCGTCCTCGCAGCCGACCACGAACACCACCGGGAACTCCAGCCCCTTCGCCGCGTGCAGGGTCAGCAGGGACACCCGGTCGGCTCGGGGGTCCCAGGTGTCCACCTCGATCCCGAGCAGCAATTCGGTGCGGAAGCGTTCCAGGTCCTCGTCGCAGCGCTCGGCGAGCGGCGTGAGCAGCTCGAAGGCGGTATGCAGGTCCGCCGCGGCGGCATCGCGTTCCTCGTTGCGCGGCAGGCGCTCCAGGCAGGCGTCCGCGGCCCGACGTAGCCGTCCCGGCACGGAGACCGCCGGGCCGCCGGGCGGTTCGGTGGTGGGCAGGTAGTTCAGCTCGGCGAGGATCGCCGGCACGCCGGGGCGGTCGGTCAGCCGGTCGTGCGAGCGTTTCTGGAACGGCAGACCCGCCCTGGTCAGCGCGTCCATGACGGCACGTGCCTGCCGGTCGGTCCGGTAGAGCACGGCGAAGTCGGAGAATCCCAGCCCCTGGGTGCCGTCGGAGTCCACCCTGCCGCTGTCCAGCGAATGGAACGAGGCGCCGCCGAGTAGCTGCTCGATGGTGCGCGCCACGAACGAGGCCTCGGCCTGCTCGGTGGTCGCGGCATGCGTGCCGACCGGGGCGTCGCCGTGCTCCCCCATCGGGTGCAGCGCGCGCCCGGGCACCAGCGTGCCGGGGGCGATCAGCCCCAGTGCCGCGGCCAGCACCTTCGCGCTGGACCGGTAGTTGCGGGTGAGCCGGACGGTGTGCGCGGACGGGAAGTCCTCCCGGAAGCGCAGGAAGAAGCCGACGTCCGCACCGCGGAACCGGTAGATGGCCTGGTCGGGGTCGCCGATGGCGGTGAGGTTGCCGTCGGCGGGGGCGAGCAGGCGCAGCAGCCGGTACTGCTGCTCGTCCACGTCCTGGTACTCGTCCACCGAGATCCAGCGGTACCGCTCCCGGTAGGCCGCGACCAGCTCCGGGTCCGACTCCAGCAGGGTCACCGGCAGCGTGACGAGGTCGTCGAAGTCGACCAGGTTCCGCTGCCGCAACGCCTTGAGATAGCGATCGGCGGCATCGGCCAGCTCGAGATCGGACCCGCCGGTGCGCCGCTGCCGGGACAGTTCGGTGAGCAACCTGCCCGCGCGCTTCTCGTCCCCCGCCAGCTCGGTGGCGATCTCCATCCGCAGGTTCGCGTCGGCGATGCCGAAGTCGGCGGGCAGGCCGGCGCGCTCGTGCTGCTCGCGCAGGATGCGGACCCCGAGCGCGTGGAAGGTGGCCACGGTCACCCCTGGCGCGTGTTCCGGTACCAGCGCGACGAGCCGTTCGGACATCTCCTCGGCCGCGCGCCGGGTGAAGGTGATCGCCAGGCACTGCCCCGGTGGCACCTCGTACGCCGTCAGCAGGTGCGCGAGCCGGTGGGTCAGGGTGCGGGTCTTGCCGGTCCCGGGGCCCGCGATGATCAGCAACGGGCCGCCGGTGACCTCCGCCGCGGCACGCTGCTCCGGGTCCAGCCCGTCCAGCAGGCGGCTCGGCGAGGCGGCCGGCGGTGGCGATGACGCCGGCTCCGGCGGGCGCGACGGCTGCGGCGGGGCGGGCGGCTCGGCCGGCGCACGCGGCGGCCGCGCCGGCTCGGCCCGCGCCGGCGTGGACTCGCCGAGGCCGAACAGCCCGTCGTCGAACAGCGCGGGCGCGTCGATCGTTCCGGCCCGCCGCAGCTCCCCCGGTTCGAACAGGCGAATCACGCCGTACTCGCCGTCGTAGCCGGGCTGCCTGGTCACCTCGCCGCGGCGCAGCCTGCCCACGGCCTCGGCGAGCAGGGGTGAGTGCCGTTCGATGTCGTCCACCGGAACGTCCTGCAGAATCGCCAGCTCGGGCCCCAGCGCGGCGGTGAGTTTGTCGATCTGCCCCAGCACCTTCTTGCTTTTCGGCCCGGTCCCGACGATCTCGCTCATGATCTCCGGCAGCGGCACGAGACAGCGGAAGTCCGCCGCGCCCTCGGGGCGGATGCCCTCCCGGCGGTCGGCCAGTTCCTCGACCCTGTTCAGCACCCCGACGGTGAGCGGCTTGCCGCATTCCGGGCAGTTGCCGCCGTGCCGCTCGGTCTCCGGCGGCTCCATCCGGACGCCGCACTTGCGGTGCCCGTCGACGTGGTACTTGCCCTCCTCGGGGAAGAACTCGATCGACCCGGCGTGCCCGTTTCCGGTCTCCAGCGCGCGACGCACGGCGTGGAAGTCCAGGTCGGTGTCGAACACCGTGGCTTCCCTGCCCAGCATCGGCGGTGAGTGCGCGTCGGAGTTGCTGACCAGCCGGTACCGGTCCAGCGCGCTGATCTTCCAGTTCATCTCCGGGTCGCTGGACAGTCCCGTCTCCAGCGCGAAGATGTGGTCGGCGAGATCGGCGTAACAGTCCTCGATCGCGTCGAAACCGGATTTGGAACCCAGCACCGCGAACCACGGGGTCCAGATGTGCGCGGGCACCAGGTAGGACCCCTCGCCGCATTCCAGGGTGATCTCCAGCAGGTCCCGGGAGTCCAGCCCGAGGATGGGGCGGCCGTCCGATCCGAGGTTGCCGATCCGGCCGAGCTTGCGGTTGAACTCCGCGGCCGCGTCGAAGTCCGGCAGGTAGATCAGATGGTGCACCTTGCGGGTGCGCTCGGCGCGCTTGTAGATCGTGGAGATCTCCACCGACAGCATGAACCGGACCCGCCCCGCGGCCAGGCTCGGTGGCAGCCTCCGGACGATGTCGGCGTCCAGGTCCTCGCGCAACCGGAACAGCCCCTGCTCGGCGGGGACCAGGCACTCGCGCAGGTGGTCGAACCACGCGGGATGGGTGAAGTCACCCGTCCCGACGAGCGTGACGCCCTTACGCCGGGCCCACCAGGTCAGATGCTCGAGATCACAGTCCTTGCTGCAAGCCCTGGAGTACTTGGAGTGGATGTGCAGATCGGCATGGAAACGCACCCGGGTCATGCTGCCACAGTCCGGATGAGGATCGACACGGGCCGTCGCGGCCGCTCGACCCCGTGGTGCCGGTCACCCGGCCGCCCATGTCACCCTTCCTGAGGAGGCGTAACGGAGGCGAAGGGAGCGCGCGTGCCTACTCAGATAGCGCGGGCCAACGCGATCACCGAGTGGTTCAACGAGAACTCCAGCGAGATGATCTCCGGCCTGATCAACATCGTGATCGTCATCGTGGTCGCGCTCGTGCTGCGGGCGGTGCTCGGTCGCGTGATAGACCAGTTGGCCAAGCGGATGGTGAACTCCCGCGACCGGCTCAGCAAGACGAGGGCGGCCGGCCGCATCGTGAAGTCCGGCGAGGCCTCACGCGGGGAGCGGCAGCGGCAGCGCGCGCGGACCGTCGCCTCCGTGTTGAAGAGCGTGGCCACCTTCGTCATCCTCGGAATCGCCTTCGTGACCGTGCTCGGGCAGATCGGCGTCAACATCGGGCCGATCCTGGCCAGCGCCGGGGTACTCGGCCTCGCGATCGGGTTCGGGGCGCAGAGCCTGGTGCAGGACTTCCTCTCCGGGCTGTTCATGATCGCCGAGGACCAGTACGGCGTGGGGGACGTGATCGACGCCGGAGAGGCGGTCGGCACCGTGGAGGCGGTCACCCTGCGGGTCACCAGGATCCGTGATCTCAACGGCGGCCTGTGGCACGTGCGCAACGGCGAGATCATGCGCGTCTGCAACATGAACCAGGACTGGGCCAACGCCGTGATCGAACTCCCGCTGGACTACTCGGTGGACGTGGAGCAGGCCAAGGAGGTCATCCAGCTCAACATCGACCAGTTCGCCGACGACCCCGAGTACGCTCCCAAGATCATCGAACGCCCGGACATCAGCGGCGTGGTGAGCATCGGCAACGGCGCGGTGACCGTGCGGGTGATGGTCACCACGCAGCCGGGCGAGCAGTGGGCGCTCGGCAGGGCGCTGCGCGGCCACCTGAAGAGCGGGCTGGACAGGGCGAACATCAAGGTCGCCTACCCGGTGCTGCCGGTCACCGGCGCCGGTGCCGCGCAGCAGGGGTGAGCGGCCCGGCGCGAGGGGTCAGGACCAGCACGCGTCCCAGGTGTTCTGGCCCACGATGCCGTCCACGCCAAGCCCGCGTTCCCGCTGGAACGCGGTGCAGGCGGACTTCGACCCCGGCCCGTAGGCCCCGTCCACGGTCAGGGACCAGCCGAGCTCGCGCATCCGTCGCTGCCAGACGGTGACGCTGCGGTGGTAGGTGATCGGCGGGTAGGACAGGTACACCCCCGGCCACGGCGGCACCGCGGCCTGCCGGGGGTCCAGCGAGTCGTCCCGCACGAGGGCGTAGAGCCGGTCGCCGGGGCAGGAGGTGGCCAGGTGGTCCCGGTGACCGTTGATCTCCTCGGCCGCGCCGCCCGCGCCGCGCAACCGGGCGATCGCCGCCCGGTACGCCGCGACCAACTCGTCCGGAACCGGGTCCGCTCCACCCACCAGACCGCATACCGCGTACCAGTTCTGATTTCCGGACGTCGTGCCGTTCGCCGCGGTACGCACGCCCGTTCCACGGCCGGCGAAAATATAGTCGTGAATGCACACCAGATAGGTGTACGCGATATCCGACCACTCTTTTCCGTCCATGTGATGGTTCTGAATCGCGCGCACCTGGCCGGCGCATTCGTCATGATTCTGCCGGGCGATGTTGCCGGCGTCGACATAGTGGACGGTCACCCCGCCGTGCTGCGGTGTGATGCTGCGCGAGACGTTCCTCGGCGACCGCGCGCCCCACTCCGACCGGCTGACGAATGTGGTCATCGCGGAGCCCCCCGATCGCAGTCCACCCCGGCGTCGAGCGGCTCACCGGTGGCCGGGTCGACCCCGGCCGGCTCGGTTCGCGCGAGGGCGGTCGCCGGAACCGCTGTCGCCGCGGCCGTTATCGCCAGCGATTTCCCGGCGAATCCGATGAAGGAACGTCGACTCGATTCGTACTCGGGCATGCAGCCTCCCGTTTGCGTTGTCCGCGGGAAGTCCAGTGTTCGGAAGGCTACGGCCGACCTGGGTGACGATCAACAGTAAGCAATGCGAAGAGTTCCCTGTTGGCGGAATTTTAGGCGTTTGTTGGCCCGCCGGGCGTGAGGTTCAGTCCCCGCCGAGCATCTGCCCGAGCACGGCCCGGTGCGCCGGTTTCGCGGTCTCGTCACGCCGCCTGCCCGCCGCCCTGCAACGGGTCGTCAGCGGCTACGACTTCCCTGGCGCGACCACCGGGGCCGCGGGACCGGCGCCGTTCACAGCGCAACCGGATGGATGGCTATCGCACCGCGTGCAGGCAGCGGGCCGCCTGCGCGCGAAACGCCGCCGCGAGCTCGGGTGGACCGCTGACGAGGGTGAAGTCGGTGTCCACCGAGGTGATCATCCACACCAGGGACGCGACGGTGTCCGCGCCGAGGTGCAGCAGGCAGCTGCGGTCATCGACGGCTTCCACCACGCCCATGCCCGGCCATACCCGCTCGGCCACGGCGTCGGCGGACTCGTGCAGGGTGACCGTGGCCTGGCAGGGCCAGGTGCGGGTGGACAACTGGTGCGCCAGGTAGGTGACGACGTCACCGTGCGGCGGCCTCCTCGGCGTGAACCGCGGGCCGGTGGGGGTGCGCGGGGTCAGCCGGTCGACGCGGAAGGTGCGCCAGTCCTCGCGATCAGTGTCGAAGGCGACGAGGTACCAGTGCCGGCCGAAGTTGACCAGCCGATACGGCTCCACCGACCGGATGGTGCCCGCACCGCGCAGGCTGGTGTAGTCGAACCGCAGCCGCTCCCGCCTCCGGCAAGCGTCGGCGATCGCCATCAGGGTGTCCGCCGACACGCGCGGCCCGGGCGCGGTACCGGCGCGGACCGTCGCGGTGTGCAGGGTGTTCACCCGGTGCCGCAGGCGGGAGGGCAACACCTGCTCGAGCTTGGTCAGCGCGCGCAGTGAGGTCTCCTCGATTCCGGTGACCGATCCGCCCGCCGCCGTCCGCAGCCCGACCGCCACGGCTACGGCCTCCTCGTCGTCCAGCAGCAGCGGCGGTAGCGAGGCTCCCGCGCCCAGCCGGTAGCCCGCGGCGCCCCGCACGGCGAGCACGGGATACCCGAGTTCGCGCAGCCGCTCCACGTCCCTGCGGACGGTGCGCGTCGTCACCTCGAGCCGGTGCGCCAGTTCGGCGCCCGAGCAGTCCCGGTGCGTCTGCAGCAGGGACAGCAGTTTCAGCAGCCGCACGGGGGTCTCCAACACCCCGGTAAGTCTGCCAGCGACTTAGGATCAGTGCTGTCCTAACCGGCTTCTAACGTTCTGCCCATGACAAACACACCACACGACATCCGGCCCTTCCGGATCGAGATCCCGCAGGACCAGCTCGACGACCTGCGGGCGCGGTTGGCCAACACTCGCTGGCCGGACGAGCTGCCGGGGGTCGGCTGGAGCCGTGGCGTCCCGGTCGGATATCTGAAGGACCTGGCCGAATACTGGCGCACCGGGTACGACTGGCGCGCACAGGAGGCGAAGCTGAACGAGTACCCGCAGTTCCGCACCACCGTCGACGGGCAGAACCTGCACTTTCTGCACGTACGCTCGCCGGAACCGGACGCCACTCCCCTGATCCTGTTGCACGGCTGGCCCGGCGGGTTCGTGGACTTCCTCGACGTGATCGGTCCGCTGTCGGATCCCCGCGCCCATGGGGACGACCCGGCCGACGCCTTTCATCTGGTGATCCCGTCGTTGCCCGGGTTCGGCTTCTCCACGCCACTGGCAGGTCCGGGGATGAACGCGGCCCGCATGGCCGGGGTACTGATGCGGCTGATGTCCTCGCTCGGGTACGAACGTTACGGCGTGCAGGGCTACGACACCGGCGCGTGGGTCGGCCCGGAACTGGGTCGCCAGGCGCCGGACCACGTGCTCGGGGTTCACCTCAATGCCTTGCTCACCTTCCCGGTCGGAGCCGAGGGCGAGTTCGACGGCCTCACCGAGGCGGAGCAGCGCGTCTGGCAGGACATGCAGAACTTCAACGACGGCTACCTGCAGTGCAATTCCAAACGCCCGCAGACGGTGACCTACGGGCTGCACGACTCGCCGGTCGGCCAACTCGCCTGGATCATGGAGAAGTTCAGGGAGCTGACCGACCCGGAGGACGGGTTGCCCGAGGACAGCATCGACCGCGACCGGATGCTCACCGATGTCTCGCTGTACTGGCTGACCGGGACGGCGGGATCGGCGGCACAGATCTACTACGAGGAGACCTCGGCCACCGACTGGGGCGCGACGGCCGACGACGGGCAGGACTGGTCCACGGGTGAGCGCGGCACGGTGCCGACCGGGGTGCTGGTGTCCGCCCATGATGTGACCATCCGTCCCTGGGCCGAGCGCGACCACAACATCGTGCACTGGACCGAACTCGCCAGCGGTGGACACTTCCTGGCCATGGAGGCACCGGGGGCGCTGGTCGACGACGTCCGCACCTTCTTCCGGAAGTCGCGCTGACATGGGTGCCCGCGGACCCGGCCGGGCCACCGTGCTGAGCCCGCGGGCACTCAACCGCGCGGTGCTGGCACGCCAGTTGCTGCTGGAGCGCGCGAACCTACCGGTGGTCCCCACCGTCGAGCGCGTGCTCGGCCTGAACGCGCAGGACCCGAACCTGCCCTACCTCGCGCTGTGGAGCAGGCTCGAGCGGTTCTCGATCGGTGACCTGACCACGGTTATCCAAGACGGGGCCCTCGTGCGGTCGACCATGATGCGGGCTACCCAGCATCTCATGCCGGTACCGGACTTCCGGTTCGTCCGGCCGGTGCTGGCGCCGCTGCTGCGCCGGGTGCAACGCAACGCGTTCGGCCGCCGCACCGCGGGCGTCGACCTGGACGAGTTGGTCGCCGAGGCGCGGGTCCTGCTCGCCGACGGCCAGATGCTGACCCGGCCCGAGCTGGGACGGCTACTCGCGCGGCGGCGCCCTGGCATCGACCCGGCGGCCCTCGGTTGGACGGTGCAGTATCTGCTGCCGCTGCTGCATCCGGCACCGAGCGGCACCTGGAACGTCCGTGGCCCGACCCCGTTCGCCTCGGCGGAGTGGACCGGGGTACGGCGAGAGGCCACCGCCGAGGATGTGCGCGAGTTGGTCCGGCGTTACCTGGCGGCATTCGGCCCGGCGACCGTTGCCGATGCCTGGGCCTGGTCCGGGGTAAGCGGACTGCCCGAGGTCTTCGCGCGGTTGCGGCCCGAGCTGAGGGTGTACACCGACGAGTCCGGGCGGGAGTTGTTCGACTTGCCGGACCGGCCGATGCCCGCGGCCGACCTGCCGGCGCCGGTCCGGTTCCTTCCGGAGTTCGACGCCACCCTGCTGGCGCACGCGGACCGCACCCGGGTCATGACCGACCAGATCCGCCGGCAGGTGTGCGTCGGCGCGGGGGTCGCGGCGACCGTCCTTGTCGACGGCACCGTGGCCGCGACCTGGACTACCCACCGCAAAAAGGACACCGCCGTGCTGACCGTGCGACCACTTCGCCCACTGTCCACTACGGACAACGAGCGCATCGAGGTCGAGGCTGTTCAGCTGCTTGCCTTCACCAACCCGGACGCCACGACCATGGTCGAGTGGAACCGGTAACCTCGCCGGCGAGCTGATTCCCGCAATCATGCCGGGGAGTGTCAGCGATCTTGTGGGTGGTGATGTGATCACCCTGTCACTGCTGCACGTCGAGCCGGTCGCCGTAGTGCATGGCGAGCGCGTTCAACGCCTGCTTCCAGCCTACTACCTTTCCAGTGATATTGGAACGGTTCTTGAGCGGATTATTGATCACGAGATAGAGCACTTTGAGCGCAGCCTGATCATTCGGGAAATGACCGCGCCGCCGCGTGGCTTGCCGAAACCGGGCGTTCAGGCTCTCAATCGCATTCGTGGTGTACACCAGCCTCCGCAACTCGGGCGGATGGGCAAGGAACGGTGTGAACTGTTCCCAACTGTTACGCCACAACCGGACCATCGCTGGATAGCGTTCCTCCCACTCGGCGCAGAATTCGACGAACTCGACTTCGGCGGCCTCCGCGGTGGGCGCGGTGTAGATCAGCTTGAGCCGTTTCGTGATCGCCGACCAGTACTTCTTCGAGGCGTAACGCAGGCTCGCCCGCACCAGGTGCACCACACACAACTGGACCTCCGCCTGGGGCCACAACGCGGCGATCGCCTCGGGGAGCCCCTTCAGGCCGTCACAGGCGACGATCAGGACATCCTCGACACCACGGTTCTTCAAGTCAGACAAGTGGTTCAGCCAGCCCTTGGCGCCTTCGCCGCCGGTGCCGACCCACATGCCCAGCACATCCCGCTCACCAGCCAGAGTGATCCCCACCGCGATATAGATCGGCCGGTTCGCCACCGCCCCATCACGAATCTTGACATGAATAGCATCGATCAGCACAACGGGATACACGCGATCCAGCGGCCGGGCTTGCCACGAATTCAGATCGTCAACCACCTTATCGGTGATCTTCGAGATCAGCTCACGCGACACCCGAGCATCATAAATATCGGCCAGGTGTGCCTGAATCTCGCCGGTCGTTAGCCCCTTAGCGTACAGGGAAATGACCGCATCATCGAACCCCTCGACCCGGCGAGCGTACTTCGGTACGATCTGCGGAGTGAACGTCCCCTGCCGGTCCCGGGGCACGTCGATCCGCACATCACCCACATCGGTCCGTACCGTTTTCGACGACGAACCGTTCCGCTCGTTCCCCCCGAACTTCCCGGCAACATCGCCCTTCGCATAACCCAGATGATCATCGAGCTCGGCGTTCAGCGCCGACTCCAGCACCGTCTTCGTCACCTGCCGCAACAGCCCGTTCGGGCCGACCAGCGACACGCCATCCGCACGAGCCTTGTCGATCAACTCCCGGGCAACCCGCACATCAAGATCATCACCAGAGGAGTTCCCGTCAGCGGCCGAGCCGACCACCCTGTCTTCGCTTGTCAACCTAGATCCTTCCCAGCCGGAGCGACCGCTCCAGCATGGTCAAGATCACCCACCACCCACAAGATCACGGACAGTCCCTCATGCCGCCCCCATTCCTTGGCGGTGCAGCAGATTGCGCCTGGGTTTTCGTTCCGGGTCCAGGAAGGTGGGTGGGATGAATTCGGGGAGTCCGTTGCGGATGCGGATGTGCCATTCGGTGTGGTGGATCAGGTTGTGGTGGTAGGGGTACAGCAGTGTCAGGTTGTGTAGTGCGGTCGGGCCACCGTTGGCCCGGAAGATCACGTGGTGTGCTTGGCATTGTTTGGGTTTGCGGCGGTAGCCGGGGAACGTGCACCCGTTGTCTCGCAGGATCAGGGCTCGGCGGATGGCGAGGGGGATGGTGCGGTGTTTCTGCCCGATGTTCAGGATCTCGCCGGTGCTGCCCAGTAGGGCGGGCACCACGTAGGCGTCGCAGGCTATGCGCCGGATCTGGGTGGCGGAGTGCGATTCCTGCCCGTGCAGGAGCCCGTGGCCGGTGCCGTGTTTGAGGTCGTCCGGGGTGATCGAGACCATGACGGTGACGGGTTCGCCGGATTCGGTGGGTCCGTCGTCCGGGCATCGGGCCGCGGCCCGGAGCATGTCGGCGGACGCGTCGCCTTGCCGCTGGTGTTTGCTGCGCCGGTCGGGTTCCTCGGGGCTGCTGTGGGGCTTGGCGCGGGGTTCGATCAGGCCGGTCACCAACGCCGCCGTCTCCGCGTCCAGCTCGAAGGTGCCGCGTAGCCGTCCACCCCGGGTGTCGCGCCAGTCCAGAAACCGGGCGGGCCGCACCAGGTCGTGTTCGGTGGGCGGATTCCCATCCTGATCCAGCCGGGCCACGATCTCCCGCCCCAGCGCCGTCACATCCCGATACCCCCGCCGCCCGGCGGTGGTGCGGCCGTCCAGCGCGGCCAGGACCGCCACCTCTCGGGCATAGTCCACCCGCCGCCGCTGTTCGATCTCGCCCAGCGCGGCCAGTAGTTCCTCCTCGCCCATGCGGGAGGTGTCGATGCCGAAAGTCCTGCTCACAGACTCACCGTACCGTATACTCGACCGTATGTTCGAGTCACAATCGGGTGAGTTGATACGAACATCCAACTGCATACGGTGATCAGTGCGGCCAGAATGACTGAGTGTCACACCACCGGACGCGCCCTGCAGACATATGCCGAACCCGCTTCCTTACCGCCCGCCGCTGTCAGCACGATGTCGCGCCTGGAGGACAGGCTGCGCGGATCATTCGCGAGGGTTGTCCCGGGCGTCCGTGACCTGGTCCGGATCGTGGAGAACGATCCGGACATACCGGCTCGAATGCGGGCGGCGACCCTTCTTACCGGCCTGGTGCGGGCCGGTCGCGACGGCGACGCGGCCGGTGCCCTCGGCGAACCGGCGGGTCGTGCGCGCGCTCGGGCGGGACACGGTCTACGTGCGGGGACCGAACCCCTTCCTCGCTCGGGACACGCGGCCACAGCTCACGACCCGCGGGGCGGCCGACCTTGGACGTGCCTACCGACCCCGGTAACGAAGGTGGAACTTGCCGGCCCAGATCTCGTCGCCATCGGCGAGCTCGGCCTGGGTCACCGGCTCCCGGTTGAGATAGGTGCCGTTCAGCGAACCCGCGTCGTGCAGCACGACCCGGTCGCCGGTGCGGCGGAATTCCACGTGCCGGCGGGACACCGTGGTGTCGTCGAGCTGGATGTCGGAGTCGGGACCGCGGCCGATCACGGTGACCCCCGGCGGGAGGGAGAACCTGGCTCCGGTGCGCGGCCCGCGCACCACCTCGAGCAGGGGCAGGCCGATCGCGTCCGGGCCTGCGGGAAGGTAGTCGTCCCCCGTCGGCGACCCCGGCGCGAACGGCACGAATTCCGCACTGGTCGGCTGGAACTCGGGCCGGGGTTCCGGCACCGGCAACTTGTACTTGCCGTCGACAATCACGTGGGCCTCCCCCGCACGATCGGTGCTCCGCGGCTGAAACAACTACCTCGACAACGCCATGTCGAGGCGAATGGTTCCCGGCAGCACGGGAAACTAACCGCGTCCCAGCGCCCGGTATGCCGCGGTGAGCACACCGGTACCGCGGCTGTCACCAATGATGTACTCGCGGCCGCGCATCTGGTTCATGACATAGGCCACACTCATACCAGCGTCCAGATCGGCGACGACCAGGGAACCGCCCCAACCGTCCCACCAGCAGGTGTTCGGATTCGGCAGGATCGAGATCTCCGCGGAGTTCAACCCGTAACCCGTGCCAAGACGCAGCGGGACTCCGAGCACCAGATCCTTGCCGTCCGCCTGCACGGTCAGCGCCGCCCGCGCTCCCGCCTCGGAGAGCAGTCGCCGCCCCGCGGCCGCACCACCACCGGCCAGCACCGCCTGGACCGCCGCCGTCGAGCGGGCGTTGCCGTAACCAGCCACGGCCGGGATCTCGGCCCGCCGCCAGCGGGTACCCCAGCTGTCCTCGGGGGTGATCATGGTACGGGGCAGGGCGGCGGCCTCGGTCCTTCCGGTGGCCGGCCGAGGCCGGTCGTGCGTGATGATCGGCGCGACCCGGTGATCCTGCTCGGGCGTGAGTGACAGCCGAAAGTCCGCGCCAAGAGGGCCGGCGACCTCCTCGGCGAAGAAGGTTCCGACCGAACGGCCACAGACCCGCCGGACCACCTCGCCGACCAGGTACCCGTGGGTGAGCGCGTGATAGCCGGACACGGTGCCCGGCTCCCAACGGGGCTCCTGCCGGGCGAGCAATGCGGTCGCCTTGTCCCAGTCGCACAGATCGTCGACGCTGAGTGGTTCGTCCCAGTCGGGCAACCCCGCGGTATGCCCGAGCAGGTGCTGAACCTCGATCCGGTCCTTGCCCGCCGAGGCGAACTCCGGCCAGTACCTGGCGACGGGAGCGTCGAGTCGGAGCTCCCCGCGGTCCGCGAGGATCAGCGTGCACAGCGCCGTCATCGTCTTCGTCACCGACCAGACGGTGGTGATGGTGTCACGCTGCCATGGCCGGGTTCGCTCCGGATCGGCGTAGCCTCCCCACAGGTCGACCACCGGCTCGCCGTCCAGGAACACCGCGACCGAGGCGCCGACGTCCAGCCCCCCGTCCAGGGTCGAGGCCAACGCCTCCCGCACCTCGACGAACTGGTCGGCACATGTCCCGTGGATCGCCGTCACCTCGGTATCCGACTACTGCTGCGGCTGCTCCTGCCGGCCCGCGCCCACGGGAGGCAGGGTGTTCTCCCTGGCGAAAGCCTTCACGGTCGGGGACTTCCTCGCCTCGCTGACCTGGCGCAGAAAGTCGATCTCGCCGGAAAGATCCTCGCCTCCCATCTTCGCCGCCCGCAGATCGGTCTGCTTCGGGAACGAGCCGTGCCTGCTGGCCTGGGTGGCGACCGAGATCAGGCAGGCGGCGACCGTCGCGTTCGCGACCGCGGGGGGCAGGCGCCGCTCGGCGACGTACGCACGCGCGCGGTCGATCAGCGCAGGCGTGATGTACTCGCTGAGGATCAGGATGGCGTCCCGGATCTCGATGACCGCCCGATACAGGTGGAGATCGACCAGTCGCGTCCGCAGTAGGACGTTGACCAGCCGAAACCGTGGAATGACGAGTGCGATCTGCGGGTTCGACCTGGTGACATCCCGCCACAGCGGCCAGAGGGTCCAGAGGTTCTTTCGACTGGTGAAGGCCCGGCGGATACCCGGTACCGCCGGCAACGCCACGCCGGCCGCCTGCAATATTTCCTCGATTCCCGTGACGAGCGAGGCAGCGGACAGCAGCCCAGGAACCCACGTCCACAAATACAGGGGGAAAAGTATCCAGAGCAGGCAGGCGAACAGCGTACCGATTCCGAATGTGAGCAGTCCCCAGCGCATCGGCCAGCGGTCGGCCTGCCGCCAGTAGCGCAGACATACCGCCACGACACACGAGTTGGAGACGAAATGGAACCCGAAGAACATGAACCAGTAGGACAAGGGCAGGTCGAGCTCCGGGGTAGCAGCATGCCCCTCCGGCGCGCGCGAGAAATTGATCCAGTACAACGCCGTCCCGACCCCGATCGCGGCCAGCAGCAGGAACGGGAAATGCCGGCGCCAGCCCATGGCGGTCAAGATGAAATGCAGCATCGCGGAGGACGCGACCACATCGCCGGTGTGCTTGATGACCACGACGATCGTCGGGTCACCGATGAGCCGGCCGAGCGTGTCGACGACCGGCTCTTGGTGCAGCGTGGTGGTGAAGGCGATCAACGTGACGGCCAGCCACAGGGCGCGCTGCTGCGGATGACGGACCGCCTGCGGCGCGCGTAGCACGGCGACCAGCCACAGGCAGGTGAATCCGGCGATCTCGACCCAGGCGAACATCCGGGGCAGTGCTCACCTGCTCCGGTAGAAGCCGAGTCCTGTCTCCAGCCCGCCGAGGGTGTCCTCGGTCGGCGGAGTACCGGCGCTCCCGCCCGTGGAACGGATGACGCTGGCGATCATCTCGGCCTCCCGTTCCTGCCTGTTGGTGTAGCTCGTCCGCGCAAGGACCCGGTGCACACGCTCAGGATCGAGATCGCGCAGGAGCACGGCGAACCCGCCCTGGTCGATCGGGGTGGATACGTTGTGGTCGAACAGCATGTGACCGATCTCGTGCAGGGTGATGTGTTCCTGGTGCAGCCGGGTTGTCTGCTGCTCGACGAAGATGTAGTCGGCCTTCCTCGTCGCCACCCAGGCACCGCAGACCGCGGCCGGGGTGCCGTGCTGCGGAAGGGGACGCAGGTGCAGGGGCCGCCCCCGTTGCTGCGACAGGTGCCGGCACAACGCCTCGACGGAGTCGAACTCCGGCAGGTTCAGTCGGTGGATGACGGACTCACAGCGTTTGCGTAGCCGTCCATACATCACGTGACGTCCCGTCCTCCCTCGCACGCTCGCAAGGCGCCGCGGCCAAACACAGCATATCGCCGACCCGCCGCAACCGGCAGGTGCGTGGGGCCGGACCGCCGTCTTCTATCAACTGATTGACAACAGCACGAGCCGCCGACTACGTTCTATCAACTGATAGAAGAAGGGGTGGCGAGATGTCGGCGAAGCGTGCGAAACCGGGGCCACGATCGGCCGAACGCAGGGATCGGCTGGTGGAAGCCGGGTACCGCACCCTCGTCCGCTCGGGGCTGGCCGGGGCGCGCACCCGCGAGGTCGCCACCGAGGCCGGCATCACCGTCGCGACCCTGCACTACTACTTCCCCACCAAGGACGACCTGGTGCGGGCCGTGCTGGAGTACACCATCCGGGATCGGCTGCTGGCACCGCTGGAGTTGGAGACCGACTGGGGCGACGGCATGGCCGCACTGCGGACCATGCTGACCGGCCTGGCCCAGCAGGCCGAGGCGGATCCGGGGCAGTTCCGGCTGCTGAGCGATATGAACTGGGCCGCACGCGGGGACCCGGCGCTGCGCACCATGTTGGCCGAGTGGCACGGAGGCTGGCACGCCGCCATCACCGGCTGGCTGCGGGCGGGCCGCCGGGACGGCCGGGTTCGCGACGATCTCGACCTGGAGACGGCCGCGGCGATGATCGTGTACCTCGTGCTCGGGATGGTGATGCGTCCCCCGATGCCCGCCGGAGTCGATTCCCGTCTGGCCGATGAGCTCGACCGGTTGCTGACGCCCCCTGCCCCGCCCACCGACTGACCACCCGAGGGCGCCGACACACCCGGCGCCGGAGGAGGAGCCAACGACATGCCCGAAGAACGAACGCAGGTACTGGTCGTCGGCGGAAGCCTGGTCGGCCTTTCCGCCGCACTTTTCCTGCGCCGACAAGGCGTCGACCTGATTCTGGCCGAACGTCACGCCGGCACCTCCGTGCATCCCCGCACCCCCGGCTACAACGGCCGCACGATGGAGCTGTTCCGCGCGGCGGGGGTGGAGGAGGACGTGCGCGCGGCCGGACCGTGGCGGTTGAACGGGTCGGGCCTGCTCTGGGCGGAGAGCCTGACCAGCCCCAACCACCACTGGCTCGTCCCGCCCAACGCGTCGGGTGCCCAGCACGCCCAGGACGAGCTCGCTCAGGTCAGCCCCTGCTCTGAAGCGGTCCTGTCCCAGGACGTGCTGGAGCCGGTACTGCGCCAGCACGCCGAAGAACTCGGCGCCGACCTGCGGTTCGGCACCGAGCTCGAATCGTTCACCGACGAGCCGGGCGGGGTGACCGCCGTGCTGACCGATCGGGCGACCGGCACGCGTTCCACCGTGCACGCGGACTACCTGATCGCCGCCGACGGAGCGAACAGCCCGATCCGGGCCCAGCTGGGTATCGGCAGGGACGGGGTGGGGGTGCTGGATGACGTGGCCGGCATCATGGTCCGTACCGATCTCGGCGACGCCCTGCGCGACAAGAGCTTCGTGATCTGCCAGGTGGACAACCCGGGGTTCTCCGGGATGGTCCGGGTCGTCGACGACAAGCTGGCCCTGCATGTCTCCTACCGCCCCGACCGTGGCGAGACGGTCGCGGAGTTCACCCCGCAACGCTGCGTGGAGCTGGCCCGAGCCGCAGCGGGCATCCCGGATCTCGCGGTCGAGCCGCTGGACGTGCTGCCGTGGCAGACCACCGCCGCGGTGGCGCGCCGGTTCGCCGACGGCCGGGTGTTCCTGGCCGGAGACGCGGCCCATGTCATGCCGCCGTCCGGGGCTTACGGCGCCAACACCGGCATCCAGGACGCCGCGAACCTGGCCTGGAAGCTCGCCTACGTCCTGCACGGTTGGGCCGGGCCGTCCCTGCTGGCCAGCTACGAGGCCGAACGCCGTCCGGTCGCCGAGCTCACGGTGAACCAGGCCCTGGCCACCGGAAAGGAGTGGTTCGGTGCCGAAGTCCCCGCCGAGATCGAGGAGATCGAGCTCATCGACATCGTGACGTTGCAGTTCGGCTACTGCTACCCGCCCGGAAGCGCGGCCGCGCTCGTCGAGGATCCGCGCGACCCCACCGGTCGCCCCGGCACCCGCGCACCGCACCTGTGGCTGAGCCGGACGGAGGGCAAAATGTCTACAGTGGACTTGTGGGCCACCGGGCTCGTACTGCTCGCCGGGCCCGGCGGCGCCGCCTGGGTCGAGGCCGCCGAGGCCGTCGCGCGGCGCGACACACTGCCGCTCACCCCGTACCGGATCGGTGGCGACGCGCCCCGCGGCACACCGTTCCTCGCGGACCCCGACCGGCGGTGGGCGAGGTCGTTCGGGGCAGGCGACAGCGGCGCTGTCCTGATCCGGCCGGACGGGTTCATCGCCTGGCGAGCACCGGATGCGCCAGGGCCGCACGCCGTCACCACGCTGGAGGACGCGCTGCGCGAGGTGCTCGGCACGGCTGGTTGAATCCCGGGGACGTAAGGAGGATCCGTGCCCGAGGTGCCACCGCTGCTCGATCTGGTCGCCGACGCCGTCGCGGCGGCGATCACCCGCGCACGTCCCGAACTGGCCGGAGCGGACCCCGTGGTGCGCCGATCCGAGCGCGCCGACTTCCAGTCCAACGCCGCGCTCGCCCTGGCCAAGCGCGCCGGTAGCGGGCCGGCAGCCCTCGCCGCCGAACTCGTGGCCGCCCTGGACGGCACACCGGTCGGCTCGGCCGAGCTGTCCGGGCCGGGTTTCCTCAACATCACCGTTCCCGACCATGCCGTGTGGGAGCAGGTGTCCGCACGGCTGGCCGGCCGGCGCCTCGGCATCGGGACACCGGAGCGGGGGCGGCGGACGGTCATCGACTACTCGGCACCCAACATCGCCAAGGAGATGCACGTCGGGCACCTGCGCACCACGATCATCGGGGACAGCCTCGCCCGCGTGCTCGAATTCCTCGGCGCGGAGGTGGTCCGGCAGAACCATCTCGGGGACTGGGGCACCCAGTTCGGGATGCTCATCCAGTACCTCGACGAGCACCCCGAGGCCACCTGGCATCATGCCGAGCTGCCCGGGAGCGGCTCGGCGGTATCCGCGCTGGACGCGCTGTATCAGGCGGCCCGCACGGTGTTCGACGCCGACTCCGGTTTCGCCGACCGCGCCCGCGCTCGGGTGGTCGCGCTGCAGTCCGGCGACCCCACCACCGTCGGCCGATGGACGGAGATCGTCGCCGAATCCGTGAAGGCCTTCCAGGATGTCTACGACCGGCTCGGGGTGCTGCTCACCGGGGCGGATTCGGTCGGCGAGTCGTTCTACAACACACGGCTCGCCGACACCGTCGCCGAGCTCGCCGACGCCGGGATCGCCGTCGACAGCGAGGGCGCGTTGGTGATCTTCTCCGCGGAGGTCACCGGCCCGGAGGGCAAGCCGGTCCCGCTCATGGTGCGCAAGCGGGACGGCGGCTACGGCTACGACACCACCGACCTGGCCACCATCCGTTACCGCATCCGCGAGCTCGCGGCGGACCGCCTACTCGACGTCACCGACTCCCGTCAGGCGCTGCACTTCCAGCTGGTCTTCGAGGCCGCGCGCCGCGCCGGCTGGCTCACCCCGGACATCGAGGCCGCGCATGTCGCGTACGGCACCGTCCTCGGTCCGGACGGGCGCCGGCGGCACCGTACGACTGACCGACCTTCTCGACGACGCGGTCGCCGCCGCCCGCGAGGTCGTCGCGGAGAAGAACCCCGGCCTCGACGCGGCCGAGCTGGACCGGATCGCCGAGCAGGCCGGAATCGGGGCGATCAAGTACGCCGACCTGTCCACCTCACGGGTCAAGGACTACGCGTTCGACGTCGACCGCATGGTGTCCCTGACCGGCAACACCGCCGTGTACCTGCAGTACGCCCACGCTCGCATCCGGTCCATCCTGCGCAGCGCGGGCGACCCCGAGGTGTCCGTCGACCCCTGCGCCCCGCTCGAGCCGGCCGAACGTGCCCTCGCGCTGGAGCTCGACGCCTACGGTGGCAGCCTCGCCGAGGTCGGCACGAGCCTGGAGCCACACCGGTTGTGCGGCTACCTCTACCAACTCGCCCGCGAGTTCACCGCCTTCTACGAGACCTGCCACGTCCGTAGGGCCGAAGAACCCGTCCGCGGCAACCGGCTCGCCCTGTGCCGGCTGACCGCACGCACCCTCGGTCATGGGCTCGGCCTGCTCGGCATCGCCGCACCGGAACGCATGTAAGCCGACGACGGCGTCGCCTCACCCTGGCGTGCCGGTCCACCGAGCGAGCTCGCCGTTCCCGCGCGATGATGGGCACCATGAACAGCTCGACTGGAGCGAACGGCGACGCATGGCGAGGTGGCGAGACCGGGACGGACGAAGGTGCCGAACCGGGGCCGAGCACGGCCGCCGGGCAACCGTCCGTTGCGGACCGCACGCGGATCGGTGCCGCCTGGGTCACCGCCATCGTCGGCGCGCTCGTGCTGATCCTGCTGCTGATCTTCATCCTGCAGAACCAGGACGGCGTGACCGTGACCTTCCTCGGAATATCCGGTTCGCTGCCGCTGGGCGTGGCGCTGCTGCTGGCCGCTGTCGCCGGTGCGCTGCTGGTGGCGCTGCTCGGCGCGGCCCGCATCCTGCAACTGCGCCGCCGGTTCCGTCGCGCCGGCCGCCCGAGCTGACCTCCGCGCCCGCCTCGACCGTCAGCTGTTGCCGACCAACGACGAGAACGGTCGGCTCCGCGTGGCCACCCCGACCGCGGCCCGGCAGGCGCAACGGCACGGCTCAACCGAGTGGAAGTCTTCGCCACCACGCATGAACTTCCCGAAGTCCGTACCCGTCGCGGGCGACGACAGGAGCACAGCCGTTGACAAGCAGAAAAATAGCGCGAAATAAATGTCGATAAAAACTGTAAGAAAATAACGTTCAAACGTGTCTACGTTGGAACTCGTCGCATCATGACTAACTCACTACTCGCACCCCACAGGACGTCAGCCGCCTTGAGGTGCAGCCACAGCGCCAATCAGTAACGGCTTTGTGCCCGCGCACGAACTCCCTGTATAAAGGATCAGATCTAGGAAGCGCTGACTTGACTGAGAACCAGGAGACGACGTGAGCATCACGGAGCGGGTCGCCGAACTGTCGGCCAAATTGAAACAGCAACGAGACTCGGTCGAGACCGAGGAAGCCACTAAGAACGCCTTGGTGATGCCGTTTATCGGCAAAGTACTGGGCTATGACGTATTCAACCCAGCGGAGGTAGTTCCCGAATTCACCGCCGATGTAGGAACCAAGAAGGGCGAGAAGATTGACTACGCCCTGGTTCATGAGGGACATGTTCAGATCCTTATCGAAACCAAGAAAATAACTGAGCCGTTACGCCTGGAGCATGCATCGCAACTGTTCCGCTACTTTTCGGTGACCAACGCCCGGATCGCAGTGCTGACCAATGGTCAGACCTGGGAATTCTACACAGACCTCGATGAACCGAACAAGATGGACAGCAAGCCCTTCTTGGTACTCGATCTTGCTGCTATAGACCGGACACTGCTTCCGCCACTGGCCAAGCTGACCCGCGATTCATTCGACATCGATTCGGTCCTCAGCACCGCAGGCGAACTGAAGTACATCGGAACCATCAAGAGAATCTTGGCCGCGGAATTCAAGGATCCGAGTGATGAGTGGGTACGATTTCTTGCCGCACGTGTTTATGACGGTAAAAATATAACACAGAAAGTTCGTGAACAATTTTATCCCCTGGTCGAAAAGGCCGCGCATCAATTCCTGACCGAGCAGGTCAATGACCGGCTCAAGACGGCTCTGGGATCAGACGAGTCCGGCTCGTCTACCGTGGACACGGTACCGGTAACCCAACCCGCGGATCAAGCCGCAACCACAACCGAAAATCCCGAACAGGAGCGCGGCGACCGTTCTCGCGAAATCATCACCACCGAGGAAGAACTCGAGGCGTATCGAGTAGTGTGCGCCATCGTGTGTAGTGAGGTTTCCGCAGATCGCATCTTCGGCCGCGATACCAAGACTTATTTCGGTGTCCTACTCGACGACAATAATCGTAAGCCTATCGCCCGCCTCTGGTTCAATCGTTCCCAGCGCTATCTTGGAGTATTTGACGAAAACAAGACCGAAACGCGCCTCCCCATCGAACGCGCCGAGGATATATATTCTCATTCTGACCAACTTCGCAAGACCGTTGCGGGCTATCTCTCAAGAATAAACGAGAAGGGTTGACCGAGCACCTTCGCCGACACTCACCGCATGGTCATATGCCGGACAAAGAAGGCCTCTGGTTCCAGTGCGGATCCCGCGACACGAGCGGAGCGTCCAATGAACCAGCCTCGGCAGGCGGTCGGTCGCACCTGACACTTTCCGCGATCCCGCATTGAGGACGATTCGCGTGCGCGGCCCGCACAGCGCGTCCTTCGAACCGGCGTCAGGGCGCCCGTCTGCCGCAGGCAAAAAAGGCTAGTACAACGTACTAGTACTATGTACTATAGAATCGATGACGTCGGCAGCCGGTGGCGACGTCCAGAGACACGGGGGTGCGATGAGCGGCAACAAACGTTCGGACATCGTGGAAGCCGCCGCGCGGATAGCGTCGGAGTCCGGAATCGCCGCGGTCACGGTCCGCGCGGTCGCCGCCCGCGCGGGATGCGGGCTCGGCACGCTCCGGCACTACTTTCCGGCCCAACACGAGCTGATCGACGCGATCCTTCCGCACTTGCTCGACCAGCAGCTGCACGATGACGGTATCGACGACACCGACCGCCCGCGTGCGGCCCGGCTCGCCACGCTCATGGTGCAGTTCCTCCCTCCCGCCGATGACCAGGACGGCGACAAGATGCTGTCGTTCTGGTTCGAGATGTCCGCCTCCGCGCTTTCCGTGGATGCGGCACCCGGTGCGACCCGGCAACTGGCGATCCTGACGACGCGAAGCCATCAACGGGTTCGCCAGTGGTTGCGGGAACTCGCCCCCGAACGGGCGGACGACGTCGAGTGGCTTGAGGATACCGCCGACGGCCTGATCAGCCTCTGCAGTGGCTTGTGCCTCGAAGCCCTGACACCGGGATCCCCGGTCACGCTCCCGCGCGCACGACACCTTCTGGAGCGGGCGGCCGACCGCGCGTTCTAGCCACGTCCCAATGCCAGCTCGACACACCGAGGAGTGAGTTCATGATCTGTCGGCGCAGGCGCCGTCGCCTGGCACAGGCCGCGACGGCCGTGCTCGTTCCCCTGCTGCTGGCCGGCGCCACACCGGCGGTGGGCGGTACGGCAGGCCATCCGCGACAGCCCGGCCTGGAGTGGCGGGACTGCCCGGACGACGCCGTGTTGAAGTGTGCGTCGTTGAGCGTTCCCCTGGACCATGCCGACCCCGGCGGGGATCGGATCAACCTCGCGCTGGTGAAGGCGCCTGCGGCCGACCCGGAGCTGAAGCTGGGTTCGCTTGTGCTGAATCGGGGCGGCCCGGGATTCTCCAGTACCGAGTACCTGCGTCTGGTCGAGGATGGGCAGCTCACCTCCCCCGTGGATCAGCGGGTCTGGGATCGCTACGATGTCATCGGTCTCGATCAGCGCGGGGTCGGCCAGGCTCGGCCCACCGTGAAATGCTTCACCTCACCCGGCGAGCGCGACGAATTCAACGCCGATGTTCCGGTGTTCCCGACAACCACGCGGCAGGCATGGTTCCGGGCGGCCAAGGACGCCGAGTTCGCCGCGCGCTGCCGCAGGCACACCGGAGCATTGCTCGACCATATGTCCACCGCGATCGTGGCCAGGGACCTGGACCTGGTGCGCCAAGCGCTGGGCGAGCGACGACTGAACTTCCTCGGCCAGTCCTACGGCGTGCACCTGGGGCTGGCGTACGCGAACCTGTTCCCGCGACAGGTGGGTTCACTCGTACTCGACAGCGTGCTGAACCCGGCACGTTTTCTCACTGGTCCAGATTGGACCGTACCGTCCGAGCGCGTCGGATCGGACGTCGCGACTGACGCTACGCTCCGCGAGTTCCTCAGGCTGTGCGCGGAGGGTGCGTCGTGTGCCTTCGCCGAGCACGATCCACGCCGGGCATTCGACACGCTGATGGCGAAGCTCGAAGACGAACCCCTCCGGCTCAGCGCTCGGGACGGCACGAACGTCACGCTCACCTACCCGAAGCTCGTCGCGTTCACCGGTGGTGTGCTCTATCAACCAGTAGCGTGGGAGCTGCTGGCCAACATGCTCGACCTGACTTATCGGGTCCAGCGGGAGCCTACCGAGTCGGCTACCGCCGACCTCGCGGAACTGGTCCGGCTCATCGACGTGAACGGACTCGACGATCCCTATTCCGGCCTCAAGGGCACCTACTCCGCGATCACGTGCAATGACGTCGACCTGCCCGACCATCCGCTCGCCTGGTGGGCGGCGGCATGGCGACGAGCGCCGGCCGCCGGGCGTTTCGCGGCGCTGCGTGCCTACAGCACGAGCGTCTGCGCGGGATGGCAAGCGGAACCGCGCGAGCGCTACACCGGCCCGTGGTCCGTGCGCACGGAGAAGCCGATACTGATCCTCACCAGTCGCTTCGACCCTTCGACCCCGGCCACCGGCGCTGTCCACCTGCACCACCTGCTACCGAACAGCAGGCTGCTCGTCAACGAAGGGTGGGGGCACGTCACCAGCCAGCAGTCGACCTGCGTGGTCGACGCGACCTCCGCCTATCTCGCGAAGGACACCCTTCCTGGATCAGGTGAGTCCTGTAGCCCCGACCTCGTTCCGTTCAGTGCGGGATGAACACGCGATCGTGCGGGCGGTTGCCGGGCCCGCGTCGGTACCAACCGCTGCTGGACACCTTGTCGGCACGGCGATGCGCAGAGGCGAGTGCGCCGCCGTTCACCGGGACCGGATCCGGAAATCGACGAAGTCCCTCGACGTCGTCGCCTCGTACGACATGAGCAACATCGTCGGAGACCACCAAGCGGTACGCGCACCCGGTCGAAACGCATGAGGAGAGCATTCGCGAGGCCCTGCGGGGCAAACCGGCCGGCGAACCCGACGACGCTCAGCTACGGGCTCTGCTCGAGTGGCGGGCCGCCGAGGATCCGGGGGCGTGGGGGCGCGGCGTTGGCGTCGCTCGGCAAGCCGGGCACAGCCGAGCCGACAGATCATTCCGTTCGATCGTCGCCGCAGGTCAGCGGGATAGTTGATCGGTGGGCCTAACGTGGCACAACCCGAACTCTTTGGTCCTTGTCGAAGGCCCGGAGATCGCGATTCGCCCGGTGGGTGTCCGATGCCTTCTCTCCCAGATTGCGCAGGTCAACAGCGCTGGCGGTGATGAAGCGCCGTAAGTCCGGGAAGCACCGATCACCGCCCGTGCCGTGATCCGCTCCTCGCCCCAGTGACTTCCGTCGAAGGATGCGCGGGTCAAGCGCCGAGGTGGCGGGTTTCGATGATCGTGTCTACAGGGTGGGAAGGTGAGCAGTCAGCGCGCCCTTGATTCAGCGCGTCGTTCGTAGCGTGAGCGTGCGAGCCGGTAGGCCGTTCGGAGGTACCCGGCTGGCGGCGGCTGTTTGTGATCGTAAACCCAGAGGAGTGGTCGTCAGCTGCGTGCGTTCGAACCGTCAAAGGGGCCGGAGCCTCCGCTCGGTGAGCACGAGCAGACCGGCCGGCAAGGCGATCGCGAGGCCGAGCGCGACCATGAGCAGTGTGGCGGTCGACGGCCCGAGGTGATCGAGCATGGTCAGATGTACGAAGAAGTGCGGGACCGCCCAGGTCAGGTACATAACTAGTGCGGTCCGAGTCATCCATGGTCCCATATGGATGGTCGCGGCACCGAGCACCACGGCGCTGGCAAGTGTCATGGCGCCGTAGTCACGCATCAGATGCTCGTTGTAGGCCATGCCCATTCCGACCACCTCGAGCGCGAAGAACCGCGCCGGGAAGAACAGCGCCCACACGCCGACGACAATCTGGGTCGCGGCGAGAAACCCGAGACCGACGCGAAGCCACCGCCGCATCACCGGCTCCGTCCGTGCGCACGGTCTCCGGCCAGGAAGTCGTCGAACGTGATCCGCCCGGCAGCCCGATTCGGGGTGAGGTGATGCCCTGCGCGATAGTCCCGGATCGCCTTGCCGGGCAAGGGAACGGCACACACCGGCCGTCGGCGGCCGATCGCACGGAGGTAGTTGCGGGCCAGTTCGGCGGCCTCCCGCACCTCCGGGCCGCCGATGTCCGGCACCCGGTTCGCGGCCGATTCTGCCGCGAGCGTGACCAGTTGGTCGGCCACCTCCGTGACGTCGATCGGCTGGAAATGCACCTTCGACGGCATCAGCGTCACCGGCAGCAGGCGTTGGACATCGCACATGGTGGCGATCAGGTCGTGGAACTGGGTCGCGCGCAGGATCGTCCACGGCAGTCCGGAGTGCTCGACCAGCCGTTCGCACGCCAGCTTCGCTCGGTAGTAGCCGAGCGCGACGTAGTCGATACCGACGATCGACACGTATACCAGGTGCGGGCCGCCCGCCGCTTTCGCGGCCTCGATCAGGTTGCCGGTCGAAGCCACATCGCCTCGCCCGTTGGTGGTCGCCAGGTGGATGATCACGTCCGCTTCGGCGGCCGCACCGGCCAGCCCGCTGCCGGTGCGCAGATCACCCACCACCCAACAGTGAGCGGCCGGCTCCCGCCTTCTGCGGGTCAGCACCCGCACGTCGTGGCCCGTATCGAGCAGTCGCGGCACCAGCGCGCGCCCGAGCCGTCCAGTGCCGCCGGTGACCAGAACCTGTTTCGTCATGCGTCGCTCCGTGGTGGCTGGAATCTCGCCTTGCACCACTAGGAACCGAGTGACTCCTCGGAATGTGACAACCGGGTCAGTTGCGCGCCGACGAACCGGAGCTTGTCCGGGTTGGCGACGATCCGGATGCCGGTAATCTGGCCGTCCACGATCTCTGGCACCAAAACACCGAGCAGCGTGGATGCGAACCAACCGAGTACCGCCGGAGTGCCGTTCACCTCGCGGATGGACACCGTGAGATCTTCGACATACCGGCTGGTGACGGTCGCCAGATACCGCGCCACCTTCTCCGCGCCGCGCACAGGCAACCGGGTACACCGAGCGTGCCGCCACCGTCGGCGACCGATGTGACGTCCTCGGCGAGTATCCGCTCCAGGCCGGCGAGGTCACCGCCGCGGCGTCGAGGAACCGCTCGACCAGCATCCGATTCTTGGGGACGTCGCCCGCGGACCGCGGGAGCCCGGCGTCTGACAGCCGTTTCCGCGCCCGGCTGTGCAACTTCCGGCAGTTCGACTCCGAAAGCTTGACCAGTTCAGCCACCTCGCGATGGCTGTAGCCGAACGCTTCACGCAGCACGAAAACCGCCCGCTCGCCTGGGGTGAGCCGTTCGGCGAGCACCAGGAAGGCCAGCGATACCGTGCCCCGCTGCTCTGCCGTCTCCATCGGCCCCAGCGCGCTATCGGAGGTCAGCACCGGCTCCGGCAGCCACTGTCCGACATAGCGTTCTCGACGACTCAGGGCCGACCCGAGCCGGTTCAGGCATATGTTGGTGGTGACCTTGACCAGCCACGCGGACGGCTCCTTGACCGAGCCCGGTTCGGTGCCGTACCACCGCAGGAAGACGTCCTGAACGACATCCTCCGCGTCCGCGGCGCCGAACCGAGCATCCGGTACGCCAGGCCGAACAGCCGCGGCCGTTGCCGCTCGAACTCCACGACCGGCGCGGATCCGGGGCTTCTCCCTGGACGGTTTACGGCCGCAGTTCTCGCACGACACCGCCGATGGCCATGTCACCATTGCGCGGCCCCCGTCTCCGGCAAGGTGCCTTTCTGGTCGGCGAAGAGCCGGTGCCTGGCCCCGAACAGAGCGGGCGTGGCACAAGCGTGGCGACATCAGCATCCGCAGCGATGTGGCCGAGATCACGCTCTGCGGTGACATACACAGCGTTCACCACCGTGACCGACCTGAAAGGGCGGTCAGCGAGCCCATCGGCGACGATGCCTGTGCTGAGCAATGATCAGTCGCCATAACGAACGAGAGTTCGGGTTGTGCCACGTTGTGGGCCTAACGTGCCACAACGCGAACTCTTTGGTCCTCGTCGAGGGCCTCGAGATCACGATCCAACCGGTCGGCTTTCGGTGCCTTCCGTCGGAAGTTGCCCAGGTCAAGCGCCAGGGCGGCGACGCATGACTGCCACCGTCGAGCTCACCGCACCGATGCGGCCCGCCGTCGACCAGTCTGTTCGCGGGACATCCGTCTTCGGCACGCCGCACAGGTCAGAGGTCGACGGCGAGGCGGGACGAAAGCGCGCGGGAGACGCAGCAGTACATGCGGCCGGGTGGCGCGCCGATGCCGTCGCGATGCTCCGGCTCCCCGTCGACGACGGCGATCTCGCAACTTCCGCAAACCCCTTCGCGGCAGCCAGACGGTACGCGATACCTCGCATGGTTCAACGCGTCCAGCATGGACTCGTCCGCACTGACCTGGATTGTCTGTCCCGATCGGACGCAGCGCACTTCGAACGGCTTGTTGGGCGCGAACTCCTTGACCGCCGGCCGGAAACGCTCGATGTGCGTCCGCTCCGCAGGAAACGCCGTCTCGGCCGCGTCGAGCATCGACGTGGGGCCACAGCAATACACCAGCGCTCGTGGGCTCAGCGCGGCCGCCAGCGCGGCGAAGTCGGGCCTGCCGTGCTCATCGGTGGCGTAGATGCGCACCCGATCGCCGTAGACAGCTCGGAGCTCGTCGGCGAACGGCATGGTGGCCACCGACCTGCCCACATACACCAACGTCGCCGAGGCTCCCGCTTCGACCGCCGTCGCCAGCATCGGCACGATGGGGGTGATGCCGATCCCCCCGCCGAGGAACAGGTACTCCGGCGCGGGCAGCAGGTTAAAGTTGTTCCGTGGCACCGAGACTTCGAGCGTGCGACCCGTGCGCAGGAACAGGTGGACGTACTCCGAGCCGCCCCGGCTGAGCCGGTCGTGACGGACGGCGACGCGGTAGCTGTCGCGATCGGCCGGGTTCCCGCACAGCGAGTACTGCCGGATCAGCCAGTTGGGCAGCGCCAGATCGACGTGCGCGCCCGGTTCCCAGGGGGCCAGCGGGCCCTCGGCACCGCGCAGGACGAGCGAGACGACGCCCGCGGCGACCGGCTCCACCTGCTCGAGAACTGTTCGCTGCATAACCAAATCACCTCAGTACAGCTGCCGGTAGCCGGCTTCGAGCATGTTCTCCAGCACCGTCGAATCGACGTCGAGCCCCATCTGGTCGGCGGCGATCTCGCCCGCGGACGGCAACTCCCCAGCCAGAGCCTGGCTCGCGGGATCCCACAGCCGAGACCGGATCAGCGCGCGTCCACAGTGGAAGAAAGCCTCCACCACATCCACGACGAGTGCCAGCTCCGCTTCCTTGCCCTCGGTCCGCATCCGGGCGAGCACGTCCGGTTCGTCGGTGGGATACGCACGACCGTTGACACGCAACACTTCCCGCACCCCGGGGACGACGAACATCAGTCCGATCCCGTCGTTCTCGGCGAGATTGCGAAACGAGTCGGCGATCTTGTTGCCCGGCCGGTCGGGAATCGCGAGCGTGCGCTCATCGAGCACCTTGACGAACCCCGGGTAGTCGCCACGCGGTGAGCAGTCGGGCAGGCCGGTCGCATCCGACGTGGACATCGCCAGGAACGGGGAATGGGCGATGAAACGGCGGCAATGCCGGTCGATGCGGCTGTGGACCTTGGCCTTGATCATGGCCTCGGGCTCCCCGAGCCGAGCGCGGACCTCCTCGAAAGACACCCGGCGCGGACGGGACTCGTTGACGACGTTGCTACTGGTCATGGCACAATTATGAGCAATCTTTCGGTTCGCGCACTACTCGCTTTCGCGCCGGTTCACAGGGGGTGCCATGACGTCGGAGCAGCGCCGGCTTCAGCCACGTAAACAGCCACGCCAGGTCCGGGCCGAGCTAACCCGGCAGCGCATCCTCACCGCCGCTGCTCACATTTTCGCCGAGTACGGCTACGCCGCGGGCACCACGAACCGGATCGCCGAGCAGGCGCGGATCTCCATCGGCTCGCTGTACCAGTACTACCCGAACAAGGACGCGATCCTGGCCGAGCTGCTGACCCGCCACCTCGACGGTGACCGGGCCACCGCAACGCTCAGCCAGTACAAAGGCCCGCCGGAGTCGCTCGAGGACATCATCCGGGTGTTCGTGCGAACGGTGATCGAAAACCATCTCGACGACCCGCAGCTGCTGCGGATCATGATCGAGCAGGCACCCCGCTCCGGCGAGCTCCTGGAGAGGATCACCCAGCAGGAGTGGGCGATGATCGGTCACCTGCGGGACCTGCTCGACCGCCACCCCGAAGCCCGGGTCCAGGACAAGGACACGGCCGCCCGACTCGTGACATCCACCGTGGAGCTCACCGTGCACCAGCTCATCGCCGCGCCCGGCTCCATCGACACCACACGGCTGGAGCACGAGCTCGTGGCGATGATCACCGGCTACCTCCGCGCGAGCCGGTGAGAACCTTCGGCCCTTCCCCGCGGCATCCGGGCAGAAGCAGGTGCTGCTGGTGCTCACCGGTCCGCGCCCGGCCCCGCGTGCGCCAGGACGCCGTGGTACCGGAGCTCGACCGCACCGAGGTTGTGGTCGACGGCGTGATCGAGCTGAGCCCAGACGCCGCAGCGGAGACCGAATCGAACTCAGCTACCCCAGCGCTCCGGCTCCCTCAGCTCGTGCTCGACCCCTGACCGAGTCAGCATCCTCATAGCAAACCGGACAACTGTCACTGGTGCGTGCCCAAAGAGTCGAGAGTTCAGGTCGCCACACGTTGCGGACCGAATGCACCACAATGCGAACCGCGCTATCCTGGCTGTTGGGCCGCCCGTAGAGGTCCGTCCGATCCGGACTCGGTCATGCGCACCGGGCCGTTGATCCTGCACCGAGCGTCCCGTTCCGGTCACCGAGTCGTCGCCGTTTCGGTGTCCGTATGCCCGCCGTCTCGGATACGGTGGGCATACGGTGGGGTCGTACGCTACTAAGCCGCAGGTGGCGGGGAGGAAGAGCCCGACGAACCGCAATGGTTCCCACATGGGGGGCGCACGTGCGCGTGGGGGATGTCGAGCAGGCGTGCCGGTGAGCCCGATGCCGCCGTGTGGTCCTGGCTTCGTGATCGCGACCGGCGCATCCTGGCTCTGCTGGAGGCACACAAGGTGCTCACTACTGCGCAGATCGCCGCGCTGGAGTTCCCGACGCTGGATCGCGCGCAGCGGCGGCTGGTCGCGCTGGCGCGGCGGGGGCTGTTGTGGCGCTGGCGTCCGGCGGTCGTGGGTGGCGGCTCGGCGCCGCATCACTACGCGCTGGGCTACCTCGGCGCGCAACTGCTGGCCGCGCAGCGGGTGGAAGATCCGCCGCGTCCCGGCGCGTGGCAGACCCGGCTGACCCGGCTGGCCGAATCGCCGCAACTGCGGCATCTGCTGGGAACGAATCAGTTCTTCTGCGATCTCGTGCAGTACGCGTGTGCGCATCCCGAGGAATGTGTCGGCCCGGAAAAGGGATTCGGCGGGCTCACACTCTGGATGTCGGAAATCACGGCGCGGGAATGGTTCGGGGAATTCGAGGGTGCCGGGTGGGTCCGGCCGGATTCCTACGGATGCTTCGAAGAACGAGGTCGGATGGTTCGGTTCTTTTTGGAGTACGACACCGGCACGGAGTCGTTGCAGCGATTGCTGGAGAAGGTCAAGCGCTACGAGGAGATGGCCACTGACGCGTTCGGGATCGTGCTGTTTTGGCTGCACTCAGCCCGGCGGGAGCGGACGGTGCATCGCGCGCTCGCCAAGGCCATCGGGGGTGAGCGGCTGCGGTTCGTGATGGCCACCGCCGCCCGCGACCACGGTGATCCGGACGGCCCGGCGGGGGCTGTGTGGGCGGTGGTCGGCAAGGCTCGACTTGATGTGGACGCCGCCTCGGCGCAGTGGCTGGTACGGCTGGCCGACCTGCCGCAGCGTGGACCCCGCGAGCACTGGCCGCCGCTGCTGGACAAGCCGTTCACCATGGCCATGATCGAACAGCCCACCTTCCACCAGCGCCGGTTCGGCATGACCGCCGAAGAGATGAAAGCCCGCGGGCTCGACCCGGCGACCGGCCAACGGGCGATCAAGCGCAACCCGTACACCGGACAACCCATCAAGGACGACGAGGTCGATATCGAGCTCTACGACGACACTGGCGATGACGAGGATCCGGTCACGCTGGATGGGGTACAACGGCGGATGGCCGCGCAGCCGCCGGTACGCGGGCGGACGGACGAACCGTGGTCCCTGCCGCGTAACCGCAAGCGGCAGTGATCAGTCGAAGCCTCATGGTGCTGACCGTTAGCTGAACGCACCGACACGGGCCCGCTCAAGTGATGCCTCTGTGCCGAGTTCCGCACGCGCGACCGGATTCTCCACATAGAATCGCACTAGGTGGTAGACGAGGCTGGCATCTAGTGCAAAGAAGATCAGGTCGATCTCGATCATCGGGACGGGAGGCAACCTGTCGATCCGCCACGGCCTGCCGAACTGCCGCTTCTCCCACGGCGCGTTCCGGTATGCGACCGCCAGCACCTCGGGCCTGCCATTGTAGGCCGCGCCAACCGTGACAAAGGACTCCCACGGCAGAAACGAGGTGAAGGTGAATCCCCGCTGGTAAATCCCCTGTTGAGTCAGCACGACCCGGCCGCGTCGCAACTGACCGACCGCCATCAACCAGAAAAAGCTGAGCATGAAGAGGGAAGCCAGCCCGCACAAAACGACAACAACAGGCTTTCCTCCGACGCCATCAGCGGATGCGTAGTCCAACGTAGCCAGCACGGCCATCGCACTCGCGCAGCCGACAAGCGCTATCAAGATCGCGAACGTCACCATGGAGTACCGAATCTCGGTTGCCGGACGACCCTGATACGTAGTGGTTGCGATGTCGCTGGCGATATGTGGTCGATACAACCTGGTGATCAGACCAAATGCCGCAATCAATAGCAAGATAGCGGCGAACAGCCAAACGTACTTGAGCGCCGACGGCTTGTCAATCGAGACGAAACCGTATCCAACGGGAACGCATAGTAGAACAAGCAGAAGGATGAACACGAACGAGAACTTCAGTCTCGCGCCAACGCCAGCAGGCCACTCGTCCGGACGGGGCAACGAACTAGAAGATGGCATCCCACGCGTCCCCAATCACGCCACCGACGGCCTCGGCTGTGTCACCCACAGCATCTAGTCCGTCTTCGATTGCGTCGCCCACAGCGCCCACTCCGTTCTCCCACAGAGAATCGACCATACCGGATGTGAACACGCCAACCCCGGCACCGACAATTGCGCCTACCACCGTGCCCGCCACCGGAACCGGGATGAATGAGCCGACCGCGGCGCCTGCGGCCATCGATGCGCCGAAGCCGACCGCCCCCGAGGTGACCGCCTGCGCGACCGGTTTCCCGTTCGCGATATCGTAGACGACACCCGCGGCGGCCAGCGCTCCGCCCGCGCGAAAGCCCCATTTGGCGGCGTTTCCGTCCACGTTCTTCGCGGCAGCGGCGACATCATCAGCCTGGTATGCTACCGCCCTGCCCGCGTCGAAGTCACGGTAGATCTGCGACGCATTGGTGCCCGCCGGGGCGGCACGTGCTCGCTCTACGAGTTTAACGGACTCCTCGGAAAGGAACTTCGCCTGTTTGCCGAGGATGCTTGCATGTTTCGCAGCGAGTGCCGCAGCCGTGCCGTTGGTTAGATCACCGACGGCAAGTAGCGGCTTTTGCTTGATATCCTGCCATGCGTTCTTCACCGTCTCCGCGGCCAGCTTCGCGATGTGCTTCGCGGCCTCAGATTCAGTCTTGGCTGTGTTGTACGCGGCGACCTTGCTTGCATGCGCGTTGGAGGCAGCCACGGCGTCGTTGTGCGCCGAGACAGCCCCGGGGGTGACCGCGTCCCCGGTCGGTGGCGCGCCGGGCGCCGGTGGCCCCTTGCCAGGGTCTTCAATGAGGTCGCCGTTCACCATCAGCCCGGCTGCGGCGGCGCGTTCCCGTACACCTCGCATGTCCTCTTGTGCCCGGTGTAGCTCAGCGGCGTAGGTGTCGATGTTCTGCGCAGCGGTGTTGGCGGCGGCGGCCAACTCATCCGTCTTCCGCGCTGCGGTGGTCATCTTGCCACTGAACGCCTCGCCAGCTTCACCTTGCCAGCCCGCGTCCGCGCTGTTGCGAGCCTGGTAGATCTGACCCGCTGCATCGGAAACGCCGGCGGCCAGCGAATCCCGCAGCCAGTTGCTGACACCCCTGACGTTCTCCGGGTTACCTTCGATCTTGGTGTCGATGCTCACGTCTCACCTCGCCCCACCGGCGCGCTGGACGTCTTCGGTCGCGACGCCGTCCTGCTCCTGGTAACGCTGCTTGGCCGACGCGACATCGTCACCGGCGCCCGCCGCGCCGAGCACGAGCGCGCTCGCGTTCTCCACCAGGTGTGCGAGAATTCCGGTCACGGCGGGTGTTCCGTCGCCCGCGTCCGGCGTGCCGGGCACGGAGTTGCCGAGCGCGTCAACGTCTGTGCTGGCGTTGCGCAGTGTGCTGGCGATGCCGTCGAGCGTCCCGTAGTCAACCTCGGGCCCACTCACGAAGCACCCTCCTGTCGCTTGTCCTCGGGGATCATGATGTCGAGCAGCAACAACTGGAAGGGCTGCGCCTGCTGGAGTCCATCAAGCGCAGCGGTAGGCATGACGATCCAGGGTTGGTTCGGGCCGCAGCAGGTGTGCAGCCGATCCAGCGCGGAATAGGCGAGTAGCGCCACCCGGCCGTCCTTGGTCGTTCTCATCGCCACACGGGCCCGCGTGGCATCCGCCACGGCCTCAACGCACGGCAAGTAGACAACGGGTGGAAAGTTGTGAGGGATGGGCGCCCCTGCGGCGCCGGATGCCAGCCCGTTCAGTTCCCCCTGTGTATCCCCACCGACTTGTTCGGCCACCGAACCTGCCCTCCGTGTCACGTCGGGTTGAGGTTCACCCCGGGTAGTGGACACCGAGTTAGCAGGACCAGTCGTCCTGCTGAAAGGATGTCCTCATGCCTCCTCGCAAGCGCCGTTCGTACACGGCCGAGTACAAGGTCGAGGCTGCTCATCGCGTGATCGATTCCGGCCGGACGATCGCTGAGGTTTCCCGCGAGCTGGGTATCGACGCGGGCATGTTGAGTGTCTGGGTCAAAGACGAACGTCGACGGGTCACCGCGGCCGAGGTCCACGGAGACAAACCTCTGGAGGCCGCCGAGCGGGCCGAACTGTTGCGGTTGCGCGGACAGGTGGCCGAGCTGGAGAAGGACAACGCGTTCCTGGTAAAAGCTTCGGCGTACTTTGCCGCGATGCAGAAGAACCGGCCCGGTTCGCTCTGATGGCCAAGTACGCCGGCCCCGACAAGTTCGCTGACACCACCACTTCGCCGCCGAACACGCGGTTCTCAGTGCGGCGTATGGCGCGGCTGCTGGGCGTGTCGAGGGCGGGCTACTACGCGCATGTGAAACGTGTGGCGGCAACGGTGTTGACTCCGCGGCAGCAACGCCGAGCCGATCTCGAGGTGAAGATCACCCAGGCGCACAAGGACTCGAGCGGGATCTACGGGTCGCCGCGGATCACCGCCGAGCTGCGTGAGCAGGGCGAGGTGGTCACAGCGAAGACCGTCGCCAAGATCATGGCCTCGATCGGGCTTGAGGGCATCAGCCCGCGCACGTTCAAGGTGAAGACGACAGTGGTCGATCCGGCCGCGTCGTTCCCACCGGATCTGGTCGACCGGCACTTCGACCGGGACCGGCTCGACGCGGTCTGGCTGACCGACATCACGTACCTGACGTGTGGTCAGGGTGACATGTTCCTGTGCGCGATCCGGGACGGACAGTCCCGGAAAGTGTTGGGCTACAGCGTATCCGACCACATCGGCGCCGAGATGGTCACCGACGCCATCGATGCCGCCGTGGGCACCCGTGGCGGCAGATGCCGTGGCACGATCCTGCATTCCGACCGTGGCGGCGAGTACACCGCGCACCTGACAGCGACGGCGTGCTTCCGGCACGGCCTGCGCCGGTCGATGGGCGCGACCGGAATCTGCTGGGACAACAGCCCAGCGGAGTCGTTCTGGTCGACGTTCAAACACGAGCACTACTACCGGCACGCCTACGCCACGAAGACAGAACTCGTTGCCGCGATTGACAAATGGATCAGCTTCTACAACAGTACGCGGCGGCACTCCGCGATCGGGATGCTCAGCCCCGACAACTTCGAGCAGGCACTCCGAACGGCGGCCTGACCCCCTCGTAAGCCCCTGTCCACCATTCGGGGTGAACCTCAGGTAGCCCTTCGACGCGTCAGGGTAGCGTACGGTTCCGGGTGTTGGGGCCTTTCGGCTCAGATGCGTGGCGGGCAGCCTTCGCCGGTAACGCGTCAGGACTCCGACTCGCCCGGTTGTCGACACTGAGCAGGCGGCAGGAACGGCGTGCCATCCAGCTCGTTGACGCGTATGAGCAGGTCACGGCCGATGTCGTGCAGGCGATGCCCAAGGCCCCGGAACAGTTCGGTGTGCTGGGCCTGCCCCTCGCCGATTGCGACGTCGGCGTCGGGGCCCTGGTTCAGGTACCACCGCAGCCAGCGCACCCGGTCTAGAAGTCGCTGGTCACGTTCCTGCATAGATTCCCTCTGCGTGTGCTTGTTAGCGGCGGCGCGCAGCCGTGGGGCTTCATGGAGCTGCTCGCAGCGTGTGGCGTCCTGGGCGGTGGCATAGGTGGTGTGGCAGTCGAGACAGGTACGGAACTTGCGGGTGGCTTCGTCCCAACCTGCGATCTCGGTGGCATCTGCGCGAAGATGCGCCAAATGGTCGGGGGGCGCGTGGCGGCGTCGGTTCACTGCCCCACCGCCGACAGCACGAGCAAGACTGCGAGAAGTACCACCGCGGCGACCCCAAGTGCGGCGTGCACTCCGTGTCCCTGCCATCGACGCTTATCGAGGCTTGCCGGTGGAATGGGTGCTTCGCTCTGGTTGGCGAGCCGGGCGCAGTCTGGGCACCGGTGCCCAGTGGAGCAGGGGATGATGGCGCGGGGGCGGCAGGAGTAGCCGCACAGCGCGACGGGCCAGCCGCATTCGCAGTCGCCGGTCCAGCCGTGCACCTCGGTGTCTTCGGCCGTGCGTCGCCACTCCAACCGTGTGCTCACGGCAAGCCACCCTCGGGTGGAAGGCACCGGGCATCGGCGCCGATCATGGGTAGGTCGTCCGGTGTTGGAGCGCGGAGCAGGCACCCGATGCAGGGCATCCCTGTCGTGTCCGGCGGCAGGATTTCTGCGGCGCCTGCCGGAAGTTCCTGCCCACACAAAGCCAGCGCCGGACAGGTGTCCTCGGTACTGGCGAGTGCGCGGGGGTCGGTGGTCAGGTGAACGGTGCGGTTCAGCTCGCCCACGGTTCCGCGCCGGAACCGCAGGCGTACGACGCTCGGCGGGCTGACATCAGGCATTCACCCACCGTTCACTGCGCCGGTGACCTGGCCCTTCACCGCAGCGACGCACTCCGCGCGTTCGACACCGCCGCTGGGTTGCTTCCGGACGACCCGGTAGACCCGGCGTTGCCGTTCCTGTTCCTCGGCGGCGTCCACCTTGACCGCTGGCGCGGTAGCGCACTCAGCCGACTCGGCGACCACCAAGCCATCGACCAACTCGACCATGCCCTGCCGCGCCTGCCCGAGGACTTCGTCCGCGCTCGAACAGGGATGCTGGTCGATCTTGCGTATGCCTACGCCGCCGCCCACGACCGTGACGCGGCACTGGCGCACGCCCGGCAGGCACGCCGTCTCGCACTCCAGATCAAGTCCTACCGGCAACTACGCCGACTCAGTGGGCTCATCCTGCCCACCAGCAGCACCGGCGCCGCGTGACGCCACGTAGTACAACAACGGCACCAACGCACCCGCCCCAAGGAGCTGTTGCCGCTGCGCAAGCCCCGGGATACGGCTGAGCCACACCCACTCCAAACGGCCGACCTCCTCGGTGTCCGTCGGCTCGCCGATCTGCTCGGCGCCGCGCCACAAGAACACGTCCACCGGCGCCGTGACCTGCCCCGGCAACGGCTCGAACCCGATCAGATGCTCAGGCTCACCCAGCGGCCGGTAACCACTCTCCTCGGCAGCCTCACGCGCCGCCGTCGCGGTCGGGTCCTCGCCGTCCTCTACCAGTCCGCCGAGCAGTTCGTAACCCCATTGGTCCGTAACAAACCGATACCGCCACAGCATCAGCACCCGGTCCTGCTCGTCCACGATCAACGCAATGGCGATGCGCGCGAGGTGGACAACGTGATACTCCCACCGCTCACCGTTCGGCGCCTGCACATCAGTTAGCCCGAGCCGGACCCACTTGTTGTCATAGATCGTCCGCTCACCGAACGTCTGCCAATGGGCGTGTTCACCAGTCACCACGGCAGCTTAGAGCGTGTCTTACTTGGTAAGTTTCTTGTAGCAGGTGAGTGCCGCTGCGAGGGTGAGGAAGGCGCAGAAGAGGTGTCCATGGCGTTCGTAGCGGATGGTCAGGCGGCGGTAGCCGAACAGCCAAGCGATGCTGCGTTCGATGACCCAGCGGTGCTTGCCGAGCTTGTCGGTGGACTCGATGCCTTTACGGGCGATGCGCGGGGTGATGCCCCGGTGTCGGAGCCATCCGCGCAGACCGGCGATGTCGTAAGCCTTGTCGGCGTGCAGCTTGGCGGGTCGGCTACGGCGTGGGCCACGTCGGGATCGGATGGGCGGAACCGCTTTGACCAGGGGTTTGAGGGCGTGGCTGTCGTGCGTGTTGGCCGCCGAGGCACCGACCGTGAGCGGGATACCTCCACGGTCGGACAGAGCATGGATCTTCGATCCGGGTTTGCCGCGGTCGACCGGGTTCGGCCCGGTCAAGGTTCCCCTTTTTTGGGGCTCTTTGTACTGATGTGTGGGTAGTTTGCCCAGGTAGCAGAAGGGCACGTCGTTGCTGGGTCTAGGTTTCTGAGCTGTCGAGGAACAGAAACCGGATAGACGGAGAACGACGTGCCCGGTGTCAGGGTATGGGGTCGGCTGCTGGGCGTGAACACAGCGGTCGTGGAGTCGGTCGAGTTCGATGAGGCCGAGCAGGTGCTGGTGGCCGCGGTGCGGGTCCGGCGGCGGGATCGTGACCGGTGCGGGGTGTGCTCGCGGCGCTGCCCGCGCTATGACGCCGGCCGGGGCCGGCGTCGATGGCGTGCGCTGGACCTGGGAACCGTGCAGGCATTCGTCGAAGCTGACGCATCCCGGGTGCGGTGTCGTGAGCACGGGGTCGTGGTCAGTGCGGTGCCCTGGGCCCGGCACGGAGCCGGGCATACCCGCGCCTTCGACGACACCGTCGCCTGGCTGGCGACCGCGACGTCGAGGTCTACGGTCCGGCAGCTGATGCGGATCGCCTGGCCCACGGTCGGCTCGATCATCACCCGAGTCCGGGCCGACATCGACGCACGAGTGGATCGCCTGGCAGGGCTGCGCAGAATCGGGATCGACGAGATCAGCTACAAAAAGAACCATCGATATCTCACCGTTGTCGTCGACCACGACACCGGACGGCTGGTATGGGCGGCGGCGGGCAACGACAAACCGACACTGGCCGCGTTCTTCGAGCTACTCGGGCCCCAGAGGTGCGCGCGGATAACGCACGTCTCGGCGGACGCGGCCGCGTGGATCGCCCGCACCGTCGAGCAGTACTGCCCGGACGCGGTCCGCTGCGCCGATCCGTTCCATGTGGTCAAGTGGGCCACCGACGCTCTGGACCAGGTCCGGCGCCAGGTATGGAACACCGCACGCCGCCAACCTGGTGGCAGCCACAAGGACCGGCGTGGCCGCACCGCATCAGCCGGCGCCGCTCAAGGCTTGAAACGCGCGCGATGGGCGTTGTGGAAGAACCCGGAAAACCTCACCGATCATCAGCGCCACAAACTTGCCTGGATCGCCAAAACCGACCCCCGTCTTTACCGGGCATACCTGCTTAAAGAAGGACTCCGGCACGTCTTCGCCGTCGGCGGCCAGCCCGGCAAAGAAGCACTGCAACGGTGGCTGGCCTGGGCGGCGCGTTGCCGGATACCCGAGTTCGTCAAGCTCGCCCGCACCATCAGAGCCGAGCGCGCAGCAATCCATGCCAGTCTCGACCACGGCCTGTCCAACGCGCTGATCGAATCGACCAACACCAAGATCCGGCTGCTGACACGACTGGCCTTCGGATTCAAACACGCAGACGCCCTGATCTCCCTCGCGCTCCTCGCACTCGGCGGCCACCGTCCCGAACTACCAGACCGCACCCACACATAGATCAACAGAGCCTTTTTTGGCCCTGACGGACGCTCCGCCCAGGACCGCGCGCGACCAGTCGATCATCCCTTCGCTGCCGAGTTCGTCGAGCACAGCGCGGTGCAGGCGGGGCCATAACCCCTCGGCGGTCCAGCGGGTGAACCACCGATGCGCCGTGGGTACCGTCACTCCGAACGAGGGCGGTAGGTGCCTCCAGGCACATCCGCTGGTCAACACGAACACGATCGCGGTGAACACCGCACGGGCATCCGCCGGCGCCTTGCCGCCGCCCTGGGGCCGCACACCGGCCATCGGGATCAGCGGTTCGACCAAGGCCCACAACTCGTCCGGCACCAAGCGGCGTGCAAGATCGTCCACAAGTGAGCATCATGCACACCAACCGCCCCTCGGCCAACTGAGACACGCTCTTAGTGCAGACCGCACTCGTACCTCACGCCCGCTGGAGGTCGCGCTACATTGTCTTCCAACCCCGCCGCACTACAACGAAGCATGACCAGCCCAACTTCTGCCCAAAACTAGAGTGCTTAATAGGTATCAAACCGAGGGCGTGACCAGTGAGCGAATACAGAGAATTCGAAAATGGCGTCGCCGATATACTTTCTTCCATCGTTGGCAGCGATGCCACCGTGTCAAGGAACGCGCACTTGCCAAGTCGAAGCTCCAAAACAAGTAGGCAAATTGATGTCCTTGTGGAAGGAAAGGTGCTTGGGATCACCGACGCAAAAATGATCGTTGACTGCAAACATTGGCGCAGCAATCTGGACATTTCTGATATCGATGGATTCATCGGAACGGTCGAAGATGTCGGGGCGGATCTAGGTATGATCGTAACGTCCAGCAACGCCAGTTCAAATGCACGAGCCCGAGCAAAGTTGGCCCGGGGCGTACGGGTCGCAGCATTATCCATCGATAACCTCGCGAAGTGGAGACCCAAGGGAACTGTTACACGCAGAGTACGATTCAATAGCCAGAACAAATCAAAGGCAGTCAATGCCCTTCGAAACGCAGGATTCCGAGTGTATGTCAGTCACGATGGCGACAAAAATGGACCATTAATAGAAGTCTATCGCCACTACGGAACCTCAAACCCAACCGATGGGGATCTAGAACAACAAAGATATTCTATCAATAATATATTGGCGGACTATGATATCCACTTTAAAGACATCTCATTCGGAACAGTAATCGAAGGCGGAACACCTATGCATCGATGGATACAGATCCAAGCTGGCGGCATGCCAGTAGTTAGGACCCTGGCATCAAACGAACAGGAAGTGCTCGAAAACATGGAGAAGATCTCAAAAACGACTGGCATACCCCTTGACAAGCTTGACTACATAAGGCCCGAAGGGTGGCCATTCGACTCGCCATTCAAGTAACAGTACACGATGCTCGCACGCCGTAAATCTAGAGCCTCCTCTTGGGCATACGTGAACCGAGAACTTCCGCAGCCTTTCGGTCAGAGGCAGCCACCCAAGCAGCATAAACACGCAAGGTGGTCGCCCCTCCCCCGCCGTGGCCGAGTCGGCCAGCGACGGTGCGCAGGTCGATTCCGGCAGTTAGAAGCTCGGTTGCCGAGAAGTGCCGCAAGGCGTGAATGTGCGTCTTGATCGGCGGCTTAAGTCGCGCTGCCATCTTTTTGTACCGGCGAGAGATCGCATCTGGCGAGTAGAGCTTGGTCGGGTCCGTTGTCCGTGCGCTCATAAACACGAACATGTCATCGGTCAGCTCCACGCCGACCTTGGCGAGTTCGTCCGCGCGCCACCTCTTGTGTGCCCGGAGCAGAGCGACCGTCTCGGAGTCGAGCGCGAGCCGACGCATCTGGTGTGTCTTCGTGTCCTTCTCCTTGCCCTTACCTTTGCTCTGCACGTAGGTCCGCCGAATCTCAATGATCTCGGCATCCAGGTCGACTCGCGACCAACGCAGTCCAGCCACTTCGGCGCGGCGCATGCCGGTCGTCATCACAAGCCAGACCAGCGTTCCCCAATCCTCGCTTATCTCGAACGCCGCTTCGACCAGCCGCGCAGCGTCGGCAGCCGATGGTGGGTCCGGTTCCGGCGGCTTCTGCCTCGGCCGCTGCGCAGTCTTCGCCGGATTCGAGCTGATCCAGTCCCAGCGCACCGCAGCACCCAGAATGCCGCTGATGATCGAGTGGATCTGCCGGACCGTGGACGCCGCCATCGGCCTACATCCGTGGGGCTCGCACTGCGACTCCACGCAGTCGTGCTCACCCTCGGCATTGTGCTTCTCGATGAACGGCTTGCCATCGCAGCGCGCCCGGCAGCGTCGAAGCGTCGCGTACAGGTTCTCCAATTCGCGGACGCCAATCTTGTTAACCGCCATATCGCCGAGCGTCGGCTTTATCACGCGCTCGATGTAGCCCACGTAGGCATTGCGGGTGCTGTCTTCGAGTTCGGTTGTACGCAGCCACTCGTCAATGGCATACGACAGAGTCGCGGACGAACTCGGCGCGCGTTGCTCGTTGACCTTGGTGAGCAGCTTGTTCAGCACCTTCTCGGCCTGCCGATAGGCCGCCTTGTCCGTGCCATCGACCTTCTCACGCAGGTAGCTGCGCCTGCCGGTGACCGGATCGGCCCCGGCGTATACGACCACGCGGAGCGAGCTCGCACGCTCCTCGATCCTCCCCCGCTGGCGGCTGTCACTGGCAGAACGAGACATAGCCGTGAGTGCACTCGCACCCACGGCCGCACCCAACGATCAACTTCGCTGGCGTCTGTTCGGTTGTTTCGCCTGTTCAAGTCGGGTGGGCCGGGCGGGGCTCGAACCCGCGGCCAAAGGATTATGAGTCCTCTGCTCTAACCAACTGAGCTACCGGCCCGCGCAAACAAAGAGTGCAGAACCCCCGCTGCGCCTTGCCGCTCCCCCGAGCCGCCCCCGCGGTGGCCTGTGTCTCGTCCGCCCTGGAACTATAGCGAGCCGCCCACGCCCGCCGTCGGCTGCCTCGCCGAAACCGCGCCTCGGTTGGTCGATTCACCCGATGCGAGTATCGCGGCCACGAGCTCGGCCGCGGTCCGGCACCGCGATGCCGCCGGGAAGCGGCGTAGCGGCGCCTGCTCGACGCATCGGCAGTGCCCCAGGTGACGTGACCTCCTGCCCCGCGGCCGGACGACGATCAGCGGCCGATAACGGACCGGCATCACCTCGGCAACCCCCGCAACACCCACGGAGATCCACACGAGGAGTAATCACCCCGTGGGAAGGAATGGCCATGACTGAGCTACCGAAAACGAGTGGAAAGGCCCCCGACGCCACCGACGGCAGGCCGGTGCGGCGGTGGCCGTGGCTGGCCGGCATTCTCGCCGCCGCCGCCGTCGGCATCGGCATCGGTGCGGTTGCTTTCGCACCCGAACCGGAAATCGTCACCAAAGAGGTCGAGGTACCAGGTGAGATTCCGGCAGCGGACCTCGCCGCCCTGAGCGAGCGCGAAGCGGAACTCAGCGAACGCGACACCAACCTCGCACTGCGGGTGGACGAGCTGGACCAGCGCAGTGCCGGGTTGGATGAACGCGAGGCCGCGATCAGCGAGGCGGAGCGGACCGCCGCAGCCAACACCGTCGGTGACGGAGTGTGGGTCGTCGGCGTGGATGTCGAGCCGGGAACGTACCGGGCGACGAGTGTCGGCGCCGAGTGCTACTGGGCGATCACCACGAGCGGCAGCAACGGCGGGGACATCATCGACAACGGCATCCCCGGTGGCGGCAACCCCACCATCAGCCTGGCGAAAGGGCAGGATTTCCGGTCGGCGCGATGCGGTGAATGGACCAGGCAATGACCAGGCAGTGACGCAGCGCCCCGGAGCTGTTGAAGAAGGGGTGCCCGGTCAGGACTGAGGTTTGCGGGCCAGCAGGAACGCCTGCGGGGTCGTCTCCGGAAAGTTCCCGTCCGCGTCGGGCTCGCGCACCATCCGGGCGTACGGCACCAGCCCGGCCTGGTTCAGCAGCTCGGTGATCTGGTCCGGCCGGCACCGGTGGAAGTCCAGCGAGATCTCGTGCCCGGCCGCCTCGCTCCGGTGCAAGGGCTCGTCACCGACCTGGAATCCGAGCTGCAGGTAGCCGCCGGGTGCCAGCACCCGGTGGAACTCGGCGAGCACCTCCGGCAGCCGCTCCCGCGGGACATGGATGATCGAGTACCAGGCCAGGAGGCCACCGAGGCTGCCGTCCTCGAGGTCCAGCGCGATCATCGAGCCCTCCGCGAACCGCAGCGCGGGGTAAAGCCGGCGGGCTACCGCGATCATCCGTGGCGACAGGTCGATCCCGAACACGGGCACGCCGAGACCGTCCAGGTGAGCCGTCAGGCGTCCGGGACCGCACCCGATGTCCGCCACCGGCCCGGCATCGGCCTCCCGGACGAGTTCGGCGAACCCGCTGAGCACCGCCCGGTCCAGCGGCTTGGCGGCCAACTCGGTGCGGATCCACTCGGCGTAGTCCTCGGCCAGCGCGTCGTAGGACGCGCGAGTGCGGTGCAGGAAACCCGACTCGGTCACGCAACCCCCGGAAACGAAAAAGCCCCAGGTCAACTACCTGGGGCGACGCTCCCCCGGCTGGACTCGAACCAGCAACCCTCCGGTTAACAGCCGAATGCTCTGCCAATTGAGCTACAGGGGAATGTAGCTTGTCAGCTCGGTCCTCCCCGTGCCAACGAGACAATACCTTAACGCATCGCTGTCCGGGGTCGTACAGCACCCCGGGTGACCGCCGCCGTGCGCGGGCGCCGCGCGGGTGAGGGACAATGGGCGAACAGGTTGACCAGCGATGAGGAGGCGGGGAGCGGATGAAGAAGTTCCTGCTCGGCGCGGTGATGGGCTACGTGCTGGGGACGCGTGCCGGCCGCGAGCGGTACGACCAGCTGGTACGGACCTATCGCAAGATCGCCGACCACCCCGCTGTCCAGGGCGCGGCCGGGTTCGCCAGGGCCAAGCTCGGTGAGCGGCTGGGGGAACGGATGCCGTTCGCCCGCGGCGGTGAGCAACCCGCCGGCCACGGCGCCAACGGGCACCCGACGCGGCGGCGCTGACCGCTCAGGACGAACACCGGGCGACGGCGAACACCCGGCGGAACGGGAACCAGGTGGTGCCGTCGGCGCGAGGCGGGTACGCCTCGGCGAGCAGGCCCGCCAGCTGGGCACGGAAACGCTGCCAGCGTTGCGGGTCCAAAGCCGCCATGATGGGCCGCAGCGCCGTACCGGCGATCCACTCGAGCACGGCGTCGGACCCGCCGAGGCGCTGGACATAGGTCGTCTCCCAGGCATCGACAGCGCACCCCTCGTCCGCCAGCAGCTCCGCGTAGGCCGACGCCTCCTCCACCACGTCCTCAGTACGCACTACGCCACGCAACGCCTCGACCCACTCCGGCCGCGCCGCCAGCTCGCGAATCAGCGCGTGCGAGGGTGCCGCGAAGTTGCCCGGCACCTGCACGGCCAGCCAGCCACCCTCCGGCAACCCACGCGCCCAGCGGCGCAGCAACTCACGGTGTCCGGGCACCCACTGCAGTACGGCATTGCAGATGATCACATCGGTGTCCGTCGCGGGCCGCCATTCGGTCACGTCACCGACCTCGGCGGGAATCCCGGCCTCCCGGGCCGCGGCCACCATCTCCGGGGAGCTGTCGATGGCCTCGATCCGCGCCCCCGGCCAGCGCCGCGCCAGTGCGGCGGTCAGGTTGCCCGGGCCGCAACCGAGGTCGGCCACCCGTCGTGGCTGCCGCGCCCCGATCCGCCCGACCAGATCGTGGAACGGCCGGGCCCGCAGATCACCGTAGTCAAGGTACTTGCCAGGATCCCACACAGTACGAGCGTACTGCTAGGCTCGTCACGTGGCCAGCTTCGCGGCCGCGTCCGCGGCGATCCCGGCCACCAGGTCGGTGTCCACCCCGGGGTCCGCGCGCACCTGTAGCACGGCCCCGTCCTGGCCGGGCACCTTGCGCACCACAAACCACGCGCCCCCGCCGGGCAGCTCCTCGCGATGGCGCGAGCGGATCGAGCCGTCCACCCGCTGCTGCACCTGCTTCGGCAACGCCCCGGGCCGGCTCAGCCGGAACCGCACCGGTGCCGTGTCGGCCAGCAGCACGGCCTCCCCCGCCGAACCCACCTCCTCGGCCTCGGTGACCTCCAGCACCGCGTCCCGCCAGACGGCCTTGCTGACCAGATGCCACCCGATCCGACGAAAGCCCTCCCCCGCGGGTACCCACAGGCCCAACGGGGTGACGGCCACCAGGCCGCCGCCGTCCACCGGGGCCGAGCCGACCACGTGCTCCCCGGCGGCGAGCGCACCGGCGAGTTCCTCGGGCGCGCCACCGCCCAGCAACCGGCGCAGCAGCCTCATTCCAGGCCTCCCATCGCCTGTTCGCGTAACGCCTTGCGGTACTGCTCCAGCGCGACCAGGTCACCGAACAGCGCACGGTACTCCTCGGCCGCCTCCACCGGCGACAGCCGCTGCAACTTCGACTTCACCTCACCGATCTGCCTGCCGACCAGGTTCTCCTGCACCGCGGCGAGGACCCCGGACACGTACCGGACGTCGACCTCACCCTGCGCCTGCAACGGTTCCACCGCCAGCTCCGAGAGCAACGTGCGGACCGTCCCCTGCGGACCGTGCCGGCCGGCGGCGTCGATCAGCGCGGGCCCGGCGAGCCCGCAGGAGGCGCCGCCCGCCGCCAACACCGCACGATGCACCGCGACATACGCCGGGTGGGTGAAGGCGTCCTCGGGCAACGCGTCGTACTCCGGCCCGGCGATCGCCGGCTCCTGCAGGGCGGCCTTCAACGCCTCCCGCTGCGCCCGCAGCCGGGGATCCCGCGGGTCCGGGCGCGGGAGGTCCTGCGCGTCACCCGATCCGTTGTTCCGGGTGCTACTCGCCTTGCGCCCGCCCTGCTTGGCCGCCGCCGGGCTGCCCGCCGTCTCGCGCACCCTGCGCACCACCATGGCCTCGTCCTGCCAGCCGACCCACCAGGACAGTTTCGTCGCGTAGCCGTCGCGCTTGGCCTTGTCCTTGATCTGCGCCACCAGCGGGACCGTGCGCTGCAGCGCGGCCACCTGCCCGTCCACCGAGTCCAGGTCGTACTCGGCCAGCATGCTGCGGATGGCGAACTCGAACAGCGGGGTCCGGCGCGCGACCAAATCGCGCACGGCCGCGTCCCCCTTGGTCAGCCGCAGGTCACAGGGGTCCATCCCGGCCGGTGCGACCGCGACATAGGTCTGTCCCGCGAAGGTCTGGTCCCCCTCGAACGCCTTGAGCGCGGCCTTCTGCCCCGCCTCGTCCCCGTCGAAGGTGAAGATCACCTCACCGCGGAAGGCGTCGTCGTCCATCAGCAGCCTGCGCAGCACCTGCATGTGCTCCTCGCCGAACGCGGTCCCCGAGGAGGCCACCGCGGTGGGCACGCCCGCCAGATGCATCGCCATCACGTCGGTGTAGCCCTCCACCACCACCACCTGGTGCCGCTTGGCGATCTCCCGCTTGGCCAGGTCCAACCCGAACAGCACCTGGGACTTCTTGTAGATCACGCTCTCGCTGGTGTTCAGGTACTTCGCCTGGATCGGGTCGTCCTCGAAGACGCGGCGCGCGCCGAACCCGACGACATCACCGCCGAGGTCCTTGATCGGCCAGACCAGCCTGCGGTGGAACCGGTCGATCGGGCCCTGGCGTCCCTCCTTGCACAGCTGCGCCTTGTACAGCTCGTCCAGCTCGAAGCCCTTGTTCAGCAGGTACTTGGTGAGCCGGTCCCAGCCGGCCGGGGCGAACCCGCAGCCGAAGGTCCGCGCGGCGGCCTGGTCGAAACCACGCTCGCTCAGGAACTCCCGCGCGGCCTGGGCCTCCGGGGAGAGCAGCTGCTCGGCGTAGAACTCGGCGGCCAGCCGGTGCGCCTCGACCATCCTGGCCCTGGTGCCCCGGTCGCGTTGCACGCTCCCGCCGCCGCCCTCGTAGGTCAGGTGCAGGCCGACCCGGTCGGCCAACCGCTCCACCGCCTCGGGGAAGCCGACCAGCTCGATCTTCATCATGAACTTGATGACGTCGCCACCCTCGCCACAGCCGAAGCAGTGGAAGGTGCCGTGCGTCGGCCGCACGTTGAACGAGGGCGTCTTCTCCTCGTGGAACGGGCACAGGCCCTTCAGGGCACCGCCACCCGCCCTGCGCAGGGCCACGTAGTCGCCGATCACCTCGTCGATCCGGTTACGGTCACGTACCTCCGCGATGTCGCTTTCCCGGATCCGTCCCGCCACGCACCCGAGTCTAGGACCTGCGAGGCGCGATGTTCCGGCCAGGTGAATGGTCGCGCCGGTGCCGGCCGGGGTGGATACTGCGGGTATGACGGCCACCCCGGACGCGGAGGCGGCGGAGTTCGCCGGCCTCCGGCCGCACCTGATCGCGGTCGCCTACCGGCTCACCGGCTCACTGTCCGACTCGGAGGACGCGGTGCAGGAGGCCTGGCTGCGGCTGTCCGGGCTGGGCGCGAACGGGCTGGGCGAGATCCGCGACCGGAAGGCATGGCTGACCACCGTGGTCGGCCGGATCTGCCTGGACCGGCTGCGCTCCGCGACGGCGCGGCGGGAGCGCTACGTCGGGCAGTGGCTGCCCGAGCCGATCGTCACCCCACTCACCGGTGGCCCCGGTGAGGATCCGCTGGAGGCGGTAGTGCGCGCGGACGGGGTGCGGATGGCCGCCATGGTGGTACTGGACAAGCTGACCCCGCAGCAACGGGTCGCCCTCGTGCTGCATGACGCCTTCGCCGTGCCGTTCGAGGAGATCGCCGGAATCCTCGGCTGCTCGGTCGAGGCCGCGCGCCAGCACGGCTCCCGTGCCCGCAGGGTGGTGGCCGAGGCCGAACCGCCGCCGCGCGCGAGCATGGCCGAGCAGCGGGAGGTGCTGGAGCGGCTGCTGGCCGCGGTGGGCTCCGGCGATATCCAGGCCGTCGCCGAGGTGCTGCACCCGGAGGTGGTACTGATCGGCGACGGGGATGGCAAGGCGAAGACCACCCGGCAAGTCATGGTGGGCCCGGACCGCATCCTCCGGTTCCTCGCGGGCCTGCTCGAGATGTACCCGCCGGGTGCGTTCGCCGCGGCGCGGCCGGTGCTGGTCAACGGCGATCTCGGGATCCACCTGCCGCCGGCGTCCGGCGAGGGGCGTTATCGCGACCTGGACACGCATGTGCAGGTGGTGAGCATCCGCGCAGGCAAGGTCGTCGCGATCTACGACATGGCCAACCCGGACAAGCTCACCCACCTGCCGGGATAGCGCTCAGGTCATCTCCCGCACGTCCCAGAACCACACGCCGTCGATCGTGCGTCCCGGCCGGGCCAGCAGCAACTCCACCGTCTCCCGCAACGCAGTCTCGTGCTCGTGCGGACCGAGCACCACCACGTCCGCCCGCCAGAACCGCAGGTCGGTCAGCATGTCCACCCGCTCGTGGGCACCGACCTCGGCGACCTCCCCGGAATCGGAGACCTCCTCGAGTAGCCGGGAACTGGGCCTGCGTGTCGCGCCGTAGGTGCCCCGCTCGGGGTCCGTGCCCGGCCCCACGAAGTAGCCCTCGGCGAGCGGGAACTCCAGCCCGCTGTCGACCTGCCAGTGCAACGCCCGCGCATCGCCGGTGTCCGGCAGCGGCACGGTGACCACGGCACGGCCGGTCCCGACGTGGTCCCGCCAGGTTCCCGCGGTGAAGAACTCCGGGGTACGCGGTCGTTCGTGCACCCGCAGTTCGGTCGGCGCGATCGGCAGCAACGCGGTGAGCAGAGCCGAGAACCACACCACCCGCAGCGGGATACGCCACTCCGGCAGGCGCGGCCAGGTACGCAGCACGCGATCGGTCCCCAGCGCGAGCAGGATGCCGATCAGCGGGACGCAGCCGAGGGCGAACCGGGACTCCAGCACGGACTCGTACAGCGGTAGCTGGAACATGGTCAGCCACGGCCCCGGCAGCGTGGTGACGGTCCCGTCCACCACGAGCAGGACTCCGGTGGAGATCCAGGCCATCAGGAACAACGCGATCGTCACGGCCCTGGCCGCGGCATCGCGCCACAACCAGATCCCGATCACCAGCACCAGCAGGATCAGTGGCCAGCCGAAGAAGGCGTTCTCCTCGGTGCGGTTCAGTGACAGCTCCCGCGCCACGTCCCGGTTGCCCGCGGCCGACTCGGTGGCGAACGCGGTGAACGCGGCCGCGTCGTTGCCGACGAGCCCGTGTTCCAGCCTGCCGTAGCTCTGCGGCCCGAAGAACTGCCACCACAGCGGGAAGGCCACCAGTAGCAGGGACATGCCCGCCGCGAAGGCGAGCCCGATTCCCAACGGTCGCAGCATGGCCAGCACCTCGTCGGCCCGGAACAGCGCGTAGGCCACGCCGAAGACCAGGAAGGTGGTGGCCCCGATCAGCAACGGTTCCTCGCCGAGGAGGATCTGCCAGCCCAGCAGCAGCCCGAGCAGGATCCCGTTCCGGACCGGGCGCTGTCCGCGCGCCAGCTTCATCAGGCACAGCACCAGGAACGGCAGCACGAACAGGGCGACGAAGTTCGGGTGCGCGTTGGCGTGCGAGATGATCGGCGGGGCGAACCCGCAGAAGGCCGCCCCGATCGCCGCGCCGATCCGGGAGTGCACCAGGTGCCGGGACAGCACCCAGTACCAGGCCGCGGCGGTACCGGCGAGGCCGCCGGTCAGCGCGATCGCCCAGGTGACCGTCGGCCCGAACGCCAGGGTCACCGGGGTGAGCGGAACCCCGAGCCCGAGCATGACCGTGTTGGCCATCAGGTTCACGCCGTCCGGGTGGTTCTGTAGGTCGCTGAACAGCGGGTTCTCCAGGTGCGCCACGGAATCCGCGGTGACCGCGAAGAACCATTCCCACATACGCTGGTCCTGCCCGCTGTTGGTCAGGTACCCGCGTTCCAGGTTCGTCCACAACGGACGGTAGATCAGGAATGCGCCCAGCAGGTAACCGGCCAGTACGGCGAGTTCAGCGAGGTTCGGCCTGCGCGGCCTGGCCGGCCGGACCGCGGGCTCGAGTCCGGTTTCCGGCCAGGGTCTGCCCCAGGCGGGCAGCGCGCCGCTGGTCAGTTGCGTCACGGCCGGACGACCCTGGCCAGGAAGTAGAGCGCACCGGTGCCCGGATGCCGGACCAGGAACAGGAACGGCCGGTCGACCCGCACCGTGACCGGGTCACCCGAGGGCAGTGACACCAACCGCATCATCACCGCGGTCGCCGCCGCTCCCTCCAGTCCCTGCTCGTCGATCCGCAACACGGCCTGGTGCAACACCTCGGACACCTTCAGCCGGTCGTCGTCGGTGAGGCCACCGAGGTCGGCCCGTGCGGTGAACATGGTGCGTACCCCGAGCGCCTGCAGCGCCGCGGTCATCGCGGAACGCACGTCCAGCCGGAACCTCGGCAGGGCCAGGTTCACCATGGCCCGCCCCTGGCCGTCCAGCAGTTCCCGCAACGTTGTCGCGGTCAGCTCGGCCTCCTGCTCGGCCAGGTCGCGGTCCGGAAGCAGGACGGCGGCCTGCAAGCCACCGGCCACCGGCAGGGTGACCACCTGCCAACCCCCCGCGGCCGTGTAGCCCAGCCAGTCGGAGTGATGCATGGTGGGCACCCCGCGGGTGCCGTCCGGGGTGTGGAAGTCCTCCTCCCGCGTCTCCGACTCCGGGAAGGGCAAGGTCCATGCGGCGCGCAGGTACAGCGCGTTGACGATCCCGGCCGCGGTGTCCTCGCCCACCGAGCCCGGCTCGAGCAGCTCCGGGATCAGCTGGTGGGTCGCCTCGGCGACATCGGCGTTGATCATGCGCCGGGCCCCCTCGGGGTCGGCGACGAACGGGGCCGTCTTCAGCGCACCGGAGGGCCAGCCGGCCAACTCGTCGAGGAACTCCGGCTTGACGGGCAGCTGGTCCCAGGCCCACAGGGTGTTCGACACCGCGAGCACGGGCTTGTCCTCCTGCTCCTCGCCGGCCGCGGCGAGCACGGCCGCCCGCCGCAACAGCTCGGCATGGGCCTCCAGGTCCGCACCGTGTCCGGCGAGCAACCCGGTCAGCTCGGTGGCCGTCTCACCCCGTGCCGCCCTGCTGGCCAGGCCGAGCGCGCTGGCCGTGGAGTACGGCGAGTAGCAGGAGTCACCGCCGTGCGTCGCGAGGACCTCGTGCAGGGTCAGTGCGAACCTCAGATGAGCCAGCTCACTCGCTCTGTCAGCCATTCCCCGACGCTACCGTGAGATCCATCTCCCGGGATCGCCGGCAGGGCAGGACGGAAGAGGATCCGCGGGCTCGCGTGCCGCCACGGTCGGCGCCGGGAGGCCCACGTGCCGCGTATCGAGCTGGGCAACGACGGACCGGGGCCGAGCCCGCTGCCCCGCGGGGAACGCGAGCCGATCGCGACGCGGGTGCCGGAAGGCGACGAGCGCCGGTTCTGCGCCGGAGCGCACGCCGCGGTGGCGAACGCCCAACTCGGACCCGGGTGTCTCCGCCAAGCCGGCGGCACTGCTGGAGATCGCGGACCGGGTACGGGAGTCCGGCCGCGCGGTGGCCGCTACGTCGACGGCTCGGCACGGTCACGCCGGAGAACCCCACGGACTTCGCGGTACACGCCGAGCAGGTCGTCGCGCACGGTTACGGTGGGCGCCGAGAGCAGGATCAACTCTGGCCGTGCCGGCCGGTGTGCCACTCGTGCCAGGCCTGCGCCTGGGCATCGGTGAGCGCGGCGACCTGGTCGACCACCACGCGCAGCCGGGCCGGATCGTCACCTGCCGCGTGCCAGGCGGGGTGGAAGGCCGGGTCCAGCGACTCGGGAGCCCGCCGGGACAGCAGGTCGACCAGCTCGGCCAGCACCCGGCGCTGCTCGTACTGCATGGCCAGCCGCCGCTGGTCGCTCATCACGTACCGCAGGGCCAGCGCCTTCAGTAGGGCCACCTCCGCCTCGACCTGCTCGGGCACCCGCAGATCGGCGGCATAGCGGCAGAGCGGCCCCTCACCGTGGGCCTGCCGGGTACCGGTGACCGCGGCGGAGGCGAACCGGCCCACCAGTTCGCTGGTCAGTCGTTTCAGCGCGACCTGCGCGGCCAGCGACGAGTCATATCCCGGGCCGGCCAGCGCGGACACCACCGGCAGCCGCAGCAACTCCAGCGCCGCATCCTCCAATGTGGACAGAGGCTTGGCGGAGAAATGTTTCGCGGCCAGCTCGGCGACGGCGGCGCGTTCCTCGGGATCGGCGAGCACGTGCAGCGAGATCCGGCCGGCCAGCACCCCGTCCTCCACATCGTGCACCGAGTAGGCGACGTCGTCGGACCAGTCCATGATCTGCGCCTCGAGGCACGGGCGGCGCCGGGGAGCGCCGTCCCGGATCCAGGTGAGCACCTCCGCATCGTCGGGATAGGCGCCGAACTTGGTCTCTCCCGCCGCCCGTGGCCAGGGGTACTTGGTGGCCGCGTCCAGGCAGGCCCTGGTCAGGTTCAGCCCGACCGCGACACCGTCCGCGGTCAGCACCTTCGGCTCCAACCTGGTGAGAATGCGCAGGGTCTGCGCGTTGCCCTCGAACCCCCCGCACACCCGAGCCGCCTCGGCCAGCGCCCGCTCGCCGTTGTGCCCGAACGGCGGGTGGCCGATGTCGTGCGCGAGGCCCGCGGTGTCCACCAGGTCCGGATCGGCGCCCAGTTCCTCGGCGATGCCCCTGCCGATCTGGGCGACCTCGAGCGAATGGGTCAGCCGGGTACGTGGCACGCCGCTGACCTCCGCACCCTCCCCCGGCCCGACCACCTGGGTCTTCCCGGCCAGCCTGCGCAGCGCGGCCGAGTGCAGCACCCGCGCCCGGTCCCTGGCGAACGGGCCACGCTCGTCGGCACGCGCGCCCGCCAGCACCGCGCCCTTGGGTGCTTCGGCGCTGCGGCGCTCCCGATCGTGCCGGCCGTAGTGGTTCATCGACCGCAAGAATATGCGGCGGCACCGACAGGAGCAGCCCTCAGCCGAGGCCGGCGCCGCCGATGTCCTCCGCGGGCATCTTGGACAGCCGGTAGTACAGCAGCGCCGCGGTCTCGCGGAAGATGTACTTCGCCTGGGTCTCCCTGGTCTGCACCACCGGGCCGCTGTGGGTCGGTGAGGTCCACGCGTCGAGGCCCGAGTCGATGGCCATCGTCCTGGCCCGCAGCGAGTGCCATGGGTCGCTGACGATCACGGCCGTACGCCAGCCACGCTCGTGCACCCGGGCGCTGACCGCACGCAGGGTTCCCAGGGTGTCGCTGCCCGTGCCGACCGGCATGGTCGCCTCGCCTGGCACGCCCTGCTTGACCAGCCAGGCCGCACCGGCCTCGGCCTCGGTGTAGTTGTCGCCGGCCCGGCTCCCGCCGGAGGTCACCACCGTGTCGGCGACCCCCCGCTCGTACAGGTCCTTGGCGTGCGCGAGTCTGGCCTCGAAGATCTCCGAGGGGCGGCCGTTGTACTGCGCGGCCCCGAGCACCACGATCACGTCCGCCCGGGCACGGTCGTCCTCGCGCGCGTCCTGCCACACCCGCAGCGCCGTACCGCCGACCACCAGCACGGCGATCAGCACCGTGCCGAGCACGGCGCGGCGTGCCCAGCGTGCGGGCCCAGGGGTCTTCACGCCACCAGTCACAAGGTCATCTTCCCGGAACAGGCCGCCAGCAGCCCGTCAGCAGCCGAGGAGGCGGGGGGCCAGGTAGGCCTCGAGCTTGTCGATGGCCACGCGCTCCTGGTCCATGGTGTCGCGCTCGCGCACGGTCACCGCGTGGTCCTCGAGGGAGTCGAAGTCGACGGTGACGCAGAACGGCGTGCCGATCTCCTCGTGCCGCCGGTACCGCTTGCCGATCGAGCCCGCGTCGTCGAAGTCGACGTTCCAGTTGCGGCGCAACATGGTCGCGATGTCGCGGGCCTTCGGGGTGAGGTCGGCGTTGCGGGAGAGCGGCAGCACCGCGAGCTTGTACGGGGCCAACCGCGGATCCAGCTTCAGCACGGACCGCTTGTCCACGCCGCCCTTGGCGTTCGGCACCTCGTCCTCGGTGTAGGCATCCACCAGGAAGGCCATCATCGACCGGCCGACGCCGGCAGCCGGCTCGATCACGAACGGCCGGTAGCGCTCACCCGAGGCCTGGTCGAAGTAGGACAGGTCGACCCCGGAGTGGTTGGAGTGCGTGGTGAGGTCGAAGTCGGTCCGGTTGGCGATGCCCTCGAGCTCGCCCCACTCCTGACCGGAGGAGAAGCCGAACCGGTACTCGATGTCCACCGTGCGCTTCGCGTAGTGCGAGAGCTTCTCCTTGGGATGCTCGTAATGCCGCAGGTTCTCGGGGTTGATCCCGAGGTCGGTGTACCACTGGGTGCGGTTCTCGAGCCAGTACTGGTGCCAGGACTCGTCGTCGCCGGGCTCGACGAAGAACTCCATCTCCATCTGCTCGAACTCGCGGGTACGGAAGATGAAGTTGCCGGGCGTGATTTCGTTGCGGAAGGACTTGCCGATCTGGCCGATGCCGAACGGCGGCTTCTTGCGCGAGGTGGTCTGCACGTTCAGGAAGTTCACGAAGATGCCCTGCGCGGTCTCCGGGCGCAGGTAGTGCAGGCCCTCCTCGGTCTCCACCGGGCCGAGGTGCGTCTTGAGCATCATGTTGAACTCGCGCGGCTCGGTGTACTCGCCGCGGTTGCCACAGTTCGGGCACGGCACATCGGAGAGGTCGTCCTCCCCGGTCTCCTTGCCGGTGCGCTCCGCGTAGTCCTCGGCGAGCTGGTCCGCCCGGAACCGGCGGTGGCAGGAAAGGCATTCCACCAGCGGGTCGTGGAAGGCGTTCACATGGCCGGAGGCCACCCACACCGGGCGGGGCAGGATCACCGAGGAGTCGATGCCGACGACGTCTTCCCTGCCCTGCACCACGGCCTTCCACCACTGGCGCTTGATGTTGTCCTTCAACTCGACGCCGAGCGGCCCGTAGTCCCACGCCGAGCGGGTACCGCCGTAGATCTCCCCGCACGGAAAGACGAAGCCACGGCGCTTGCACAGGCTGACAACGGACTCAATGGTGTTGGCGGGCACCCACGCTCTCCAGACATGCGGGAACGGCTGTTCATGACTAGACACGTCAGAGTATCCGGCCGTCCCGAACCCCGTGCGAGGGGATTACTACTCGCGGCCACCGATAGTTACGGGCTGCTCACCAACTCGGCGGTGACGATGCGGTTGTCCCGGTATCCGTCGGTGCCGCCGAGGTAGTCGCCACCGCAGGTGACCAGCACCAGCCGGTGTGGGCCGTCCTGACCGAACAACCGCTCGGCGTGCTCGGGCAGCTCGTCCTTGTGCAGGGTGAGCACCTCGGTGATCCGGTAGACCCACCGGCCACCGCGGGTGTCCATCACGCTGACCCGCTGGCCGGGCCGATCCCGCCACAGCTCCTCGAACGGACCCTGCTGCCGGTTCCAGTTGACGTGCCCGGACAGCAGCGCCGCCCCCTGCTCGGCGCCGAGCTTCGCGCCCCACCAGGTGGCCTCGTCCAGGTTGTCCGGGATCGGCAACACGCCGTCGTGGGTCAGCTCCCGCCGGACCAGCTTCGCGGTGCCGCCCTCCGGCAGCCGCACCGTGCCCGGCCGCTGGGTGGGCTCGCCGTCCGGGGTGGACGCGGCCGCGGGCAGCTGGACCGGCGCGGCGCCGGCGGACCGCTCCGGGTCACCGGAGTCGCGGCCGTGCACCAGTACCAGCACGCCGGCGCCCACCGCCAGGACGGCGAGCACGCCGAGCACGGTGGCCAGCACCCGGCGCCGGCGGGACGACCCGCCGGCGCCTTCGGGCGTGGGCTCGTCCATCGATCTACTCGGTGCGCTCCGGCGCCGCGAGGTTCCTCCGCCGGCCGCGACGCAACGTGAACAGCGCGCCCGCGCCCAGCACCAGACCGCCGCCGATCAGCACGAAGCCGGCCGGGAAGCCGCCGGGGTCCGCGGGAACGTCCACGGGGTAGGAGGACGAGGAGACCCCGGCCGGGATCTTCACCGGCACGCTCGGCTGCGGGTTCTGCCCGCCACCACCGGGCTCGGCGGGAGTGAAGCCCCGCGGCAGCGAGCAGCTCAGACCGCCCAGCACCAGCGTGGTGACCACGGTTCCCACCGGCTCGATCTCGGGCCCGCCGGGCTCGGTATCCCGCTGCTCGCGCGAGGATCCCCGGTCGGCCCGCTGCTCGCCGTCGGCGGCATCCCCAGCGGTTTCCCCGGTTGCTTCCTGGGTGGCCTTCCCGGTCGCCTGCGCCTGCCGGTTCTGGTCGCCGGCCTCCTCCGACTGGTCGGGCTGGCCCGCCTCCTTTTCCTTGCGCAGGTGACTGGTGATGGTAACCCGCCACCCGGCGACCCCGGTGATCTCGCTGTCCCGCCACTCGTCCTGGCGCAGCAACTGGTCGAAGGCGGTCAGCCGGCTGACCGACACGTCGGAGGTGGTCAGGGCACGGTCGTAGCGGACGGGCACCGTCGTGGTCCTGTCCCCGTCCTCGACCTCGCTCGGATCCTTGGACGGACCGAACGCCAGCCCCCGGACCTCCAGCGGCTGGTCGCCATCGGGCAGGTCGCGTTCGACCAGGCCGCCGTCCTTGTCCAGCACCCACAACTTCTCGGCGGTGGTCTCGCTGGTGATGTCCTCCGGGCTCGCGCACTCGAGTGCGTTGCGCACCCCCTGGAAGGCAAGCACCGTCTTGTCCTGCCCGCTCCCCGGCTGCTCGAGATCCTGCAGGGCGTAGTTGGCCTCGGCCGCGGCCACGGGCACGGTGGTGTCCTTCAGGGCTGCGGTCACCTTGTGTTCCCGGCTCGGCACGCCCTCGGGGAACAGGTCACCCTCGGGCTCGAAGGTCCCGAAGCTCAGCCGGTAGTGTCGGCCGGCCGTTTCGCGGTCCTTCGGCGATCGTGGCACCGTGGAGTTGTCCTGGGCCAGCGCGGAAACTCCGGTGCGCAGCGGCGACCGCTGGGTCTCGGTCACCAGGGTGAAGAGCTTTCCGCCGATCTGGTCGTGCACCTGCATGGAGGCAGCGTTGGCGAAGGACACCGGCCCGGTGTCCTCGTTCACCCCGGATGAGCCCTGCGCGGCGGCGGTTCCTGATCCGGCCGTGAGCGCGAGCGCCGCCGTGCCCGCAGCCAGCTTCGTCCCGAAACGAGTCATGTCTCCTCAGCCTCTGTCGCCGGTTCGGAAGCCGCCGGGTCTCGGCCGCTTCCTGGTGGTGACACGTGCAGAACGTGACAGCCGTTCACCTTGTCCCACGACCGGGTCGTCCTTGCCGTAGATTCCCCCAACGTCACTCGAATGGAGCAACGCTCGGCCGCCGCCCTGTGACGGCCGCACTCACTCGCGGGACAACACTAGGATGGATGGTGACTTCCCGACAACGGATAGCATTTTCTATCCGGACCCCGAGGACGAAGGCTGGAGATCGAGATGCCGACGGTGAGCCCGGACGCCGCACCCCCTGGGTTGCCCGCGGATACCGAACAGCACGAGCACTCGCCCGCGCACACCCCGGCACCGCCGACCCCGCCGCAGCCTCCGGCCACGCTGGCCGCCGCCGGGGAGTTGCTGCGCGCGCTGGCCGCACCGGTGCGCATCGCCATCGTGCTCCAGCTACGCGACGGGCATCGCTGCGTGCACGAGCTGGTGGACGCGCTGGACACCGCACAACCGTTGATCAGCCAGCATCTCCGGGTACTCAAGGCCGCCGGGGTGGTACGGGGGGAACGGCGCGGGAGGGAAGTGGTCTACCGTCTGGTCGACGACCACCTCGCGCACATCGTGGTGGACGCCGTCGCACACGCAGAGGAGGGCGGGCATTCATGAACGGCCAGGCCACCCGGGGCCCCGCTCCCGTTCCCGGTCGCCGGGCCACCAAGCAGCGGGCCGCCGTGGTCGAGCTGCTGAACGAGATCGACGACTTCCGGTCCGCGCAGGAACTGCACGACGAGCTGCGCAAGCGCGGCGAGGGGATCGGCCTGACCACCGTCTACCGCACCCTGCAGTCCCTTTCCGAAGCGGGTGAGATCGACGTGCTGCGCACCGACGCGGGCGAGGCGATCTACCGTCGCTGCTCCTCACATCACCACCACCACCTCGTGTGCCGGCACTGCGGCTACACGGTGGAGATCGAGGGACCCGCCGTGGAACGCTGGGCGGACAAGGTCGCCGTGGGCAACGGTTTCTCCGACATCAGTCACACCGTCGAGATCGCGGGCACCTGCGCCGCCTGCCGCGCCCGGGCCTCCTGACTCTCAGTACTCGTAAGGGTCCTCCGGCGCCGGAACCTCGCGCACGGTGCGCACGGTGAGGTCCGGGGTGTAACCGTTCTCCGCGGTCGCCGTGTCGGGCACGGCCTGGCCGGTCACCTCGATCCAGGTGTCCGCGGCCGCCGCCACGGCCGTGGTGGCGGCCGGGCCGGTCAGCCGTACCGTGAGCGGGAAGGCGTCCGCCGCGCAGCAACTGATCCGCAGCCGCGCCAGCAGGGTGTCCCCGCCGTCGTGCACGACGAACCCGGACAGCGAGACGGTGCGGTCGTCCAGGGTGCCGCCGGAGTCCCAGCCGGCCCTGGTGACGAACTCCGAGACCGGCAACGGCACCACCTCGCCCGCGGGCAGCGGCGGGAAGGTCGCGGCGTCCCTGGCGGCCTCGCTCTGCGGAGCCCTGGCCGGGGTGCGGGTGACCGAGTCCGAGCCCAGCGCGGGCGGGGCGACCAGGAACACCGCGAGCACCGGCACCATCAGCAGCCAGGCCGAGCGCGCCGCGTGGTGGTGCTCGTGCCCACACGCCTGCGGTCCCGGTGTGCCGCGCGCGGCCAGCAGGTCCCGCGCCATCGCCAGCACACCGAGGGCCACCATCACCGCTCCCCCGCCGAGCACCCACACCTGCTGCGAAGGCTTGACGTAGCGCAGGTAGTCGCCGTTGATCGCGATCTTCAGCAGGGCACCGCCGAGCAGTACCAGCAGGATGTTCTGGGTTTCCCGCCTCATCGCACCCCTCCCAGCACCAGCAACCCGGCCGCCACCGCGCACCCGATCGCGACCACGAAGGTCGCCGGCGCGAAACGCAGGGCGAAGGACCTGCCGAAGGTGCCTGCCTGCAGGGCGAACAGTTTGATGTCGATGGCGGGCCCGACCACCAGGAACACCAGCTTCGGCAGCAGCGGTACCGGCGCCAGCGAGGCCGCCACGAAGGCGTCCGCCTCGCTGCACAGCGACAGCACCACCGCCAGCACGGCCATCACCACGATCCCGACCACGACCTGCTCGCCGAGCACCCCGAACCAGTGCGCGGGTACCAGCACCCCCATCGCCGCCGACACCAGCGCGCCAAGCACGAGGAAGCCACCGGCGTCCACCAGGTCGGCCCGCGCGGTCTCGGCGAAGGTCTTCCACCGGTCCCCGCCCTGGACCTCGGGCAGCCTGCGCAGCGCGCGCTCGGCGATCCATTCCAGCTTGCCCCACCGCGCCCACAGCCAGCCCATCGCCATCGCGGTGGCCAGCGAGCCGAGGAACCGCGCCAGCACCATCCCCGGCTCGCCGGGGAAGGCGACCGCGGTGGCGACCAGCACGATCGGGTTCACCGCGGGGGCGGCCAGCAGGAAGGTCAGCGCGGCTGCCGGGGCCGCGCCCTGCCCGATCAGCCGGCGGGCCACCGGGACCGAGGCGCATTCGCAGCCGGCCAGCGCGACCCCCGCGAAACCGGCCACCGGCACCGAGGCGCTCTCCCGGCGGGGCAGCACCCTGCGCAGCACCCGCGCGGGGACGAACGCGGCGATCGCCCCGCTGATCAGCACGCCGAGCACCAGGAACGGCAGCGCCTGCACGCAGACCGCCACGAACACCGTGGAGCCGGTGCGCAGCGCGGGCACGTCGAGCACCGACTGCAACTGCGACTGGCCGAGGATCGCGATCAGCAGGATCCCGCAGAGCACCTCGATCGAGCTGATCCGCCCGCGGCGCCTGCGGGGCGGCCGATCGGCGCCGGTGGTGGTTTCGGGAATCGTTTCCACCCAGTGCATGTTCCTAGACGCGCGACACGATCGACTCGGCGGGGCTCCAACTGTGGTTGCGGCCGTCCGCTCCGCAGGTCACGCGCTCCGCCTCCCCGCTCGGGGGCTCCTTGCCGCTGAACACCGCGGCGCGAAAGCGCCTCCGTATGGCGGTGGTGGGAGACGGGCGGGCGCGTCCCTCCACGCACCACAAACAGCTACCTCCGGCTGCGGACCGGGCGCTCAGGAGCGATGCCAGTCACCCCGCGGCGCCGTCGCCCGGCGCTCCCCCCGAGTCGCCGAGCAGGTCGGTACGCACCTGTGAGGCGGTGGACACCACCAGCATCAGCAGGGTGCCCAGCGGAGCGGGCTCCATGCCCTGCGCGGGAAAGGCGTACCGCAGGGTCAGGTCCAGCCCGCGTTCGGTGTGCACCACCCCGAGCGTGCCGAACAACCCCTGCCCTGCCCGTTCGGCGACGGACGCGGCCAGCGTGGCGTCGTCCGGCAGGTCCCACGCCACCACGCAGGTGAGGCTGAGCACGGTCAACCCCTCGGCGAGCCGGGTCGCCTGCACCACGCACGGGACGTCGGCGTGCGAGAAGGTCAACGCCCCGTCGTCGTCGACCCGCACCTCCAGGTATCGCTCGAGCGCCTCCCGGGCGCGGGTCAGCAGCACAGCGGTATCCGCGGCCTCCGTGGTCATCACACCTCCGATAGGGCCCCGGCGGATCCCGCGGCGTCGGCAGCATCTGTGTTGTCGATGGCCGCGCCGAACCGCCGGTCCCGCTTGGCGAACGCCAGGCAGGCGTCCCACAGGCGGGTTCGGTCGAAGTCGGGGAACAGCGTGTCCTGGAACACGAACTCCGCATAGGCGGACTGCCACAGCATGAAGTTCGAGGTCCGCTGCTCGCCGGAGGGCCGGAGGAACAGGTCCACGTCCGGCATCTGCGGCTGGTACAGGTACTTCGCGATGGTGCGCTCGTCCACCTTGTCCGGGTTGATCTTCCCCTCGGCGGCGAGCCTGGCGATCTGCCGCACGGCGTCGCCGACCTCTGCCCGCCCACCGTAGTTGACGCACATCGTCATGTTGAGCCGGGTGTTGTGCCTGGTCTTCTCCTCGGCGTCCTGCAGCTCCTTGATCACGCTGCGCCACAGCTTCGGCCTGCGGCCCGCCCACCGGATGCGTACCCCGATCGAACCGAGGTAGTCGACCTGGCGGCGGATGGTGTCCCGGTTGAAGCCCATCAGGAAGCGCACCTCGTCCGGGCTGCGCTTCCAGTTCTCGGTGGAGAACGCGTACACCGACAGCCATTTCACGCCCAGCTCGACCGCGCCGCTGGCGACGTCGATCATCACCGCCTCGCCCCGCTTGTGTCCCTCGATGCGGGGCAACCCGCGCTGGTTGGCCCAGCGGCCGTTGCCGTCCATCACCAGCGCGACATGGTTGGGCACCAGCTCGGAAGGGATCCGCGGTGGCCGCGCGCCGGAGGGATGCGGGTCGGGATCCCGCACCTCGGTCCGTGCCGCCGCCTCACGTCCCCTGCGCCGCACCTGGTACCTCCATGTCGTCGGGCAACTCGGTCGAGGTTAACCTGCCGGGGCCGAGCATCTCCCGGCGCCGTTCGACCAGGGGTAAGGACCGGAGCTGGCGTTCGAGGTGCCACTGCAGGTGAGCGGCGACCAGCCCGCTGACATCCCGCCGGGTTCCCGGCGAGGTGCCTTCGGCGACCGTCCACTCCCCGTGCAGCAGCGCGTCCAGCAGGGTGAACACCTCCGGGGCGGGGTGCACCGAGCCGGCGACCCGGCAGCGTGGACACAGCGCGCCGCCGGACTGCACGTTGAACGCCCGGTGCGGCCCGGGTTGCCCGCAACGGGCGCACTCGCTGATCGCGGGCGCCCAGCCGGCGAAGGCCATGGCCCGCAGCAGGAAGGCGTCCAGCACCAGCGAGGCGTCCCTGCCGCCCCCGGCCAGCGCCCGCAGCGCCCCGGTGACCAGCAGGTACAGCTTCAGCGCCGGCTCGCCCTCCTCCGCGGTGAGCCGGTCGGCGGTCTCGGTGATCGCGCTGGCCGCGGTGTAGCGCTGGTAGTCGCCGACCAGCTGCACGGCGAACGCGTCCACGGTCTGCACCTGGGTGATCACGTCCAGCGTGCGGCCGGTGTAGAGCTGCAGGTCGACATGCCCGAACGGCTCCAGCCGGGCACCGAACCGGGAGCCGGTCCTGCGCACCCCCTTGGCGACGGCGCGCACCTTCCCGTGCCTGCGGGTGAGCAGGGTGATGATCCGGTCGGCCTCACCCAGCTTGTGCACCCGGAGCACGATGCCGGTGTCGCGATAGAGACTCACCGCCCTATCGTCTCACCCGTTCGCGCTCACGCTCGTAACCAGCCGAGACCCGGCAGATCCCGCAGCACCCACCAGGCCATCGTGAGCGCGCCGAGCAGGAGCGCCAGCCGCAGGCCGCGGGCACCGGCCGGCCACCAGCGGGTGGCTCGGCCCACCTCCCACCTGGCGAGCGCGACCAGCACCACCACGGCCACCGGCAGCAGGACCAGCACGGCGAAGGCGTTGTAGCCGATGGCCGCGACCGGGTCGCCGTGCAGCAACGCGCCGAGCGCCCTGCTGCCTCCGCAGAACGGGCAGTCCAGCCCGGTCAGCGCATGGAACCAGCAGGGGATGACCAGTACCCCGGTGCCGAGTGCGGCGCCGGTGACAGCCAGGCCACCGACCAGCGCCGGGGTGCGGCGCAGGCTGCGCCACGACCGCTCGACCCGCATGGCGGTCATGGCTCAGTACACCGGCTTGGTGGAGATGGCGTAGGTCTTGGCCGCCTTGTCGTGCCAGCCCTGCCGAGCCTGCTCGTCGAAGAACGGGGACAGGATCACCAGCAGGCTGGCCAGCGAGCCGAGGCACGGAATGAGGCCCGGCAGCACCATCACCGCGATCCGGGTGAACGCGGGCCCGCCACCGATCCCGCCGCCCGGCTGGTGGAAGGACTGCGCGGTGACCAACCGGATCCCGGCCACGCTCTTGCCGACCGTGGCGCCCCTGGTGGACAGCATGATGCCCTCGTAAGCCAGCATGGCCAGGGACATGATCGGCGCGAAGATGAGGCTCACCCACAGGGCGCCGTTGCCGAGCAGCGCGAACTGGATGATCGCGAACAGGATGCCCATCGGCAGGCCGATGATCAGCGCGTCGACAAGCCGCGCGAGGAACCGGCTGCCCATGGTCGCCAGGGTCATCGACGGCCCGCCGGGGAACTGGATCTGCGAGCCGGGCACGACCACCTGTGCCTGTCCGGGGAACATCGGACCGCCGGGGCCACCGGGGAAACCGCCGGGGCCGCCGTAGGGCGAGGGTGCCTGGTATCCACCGGGCGGGGTGCCGTACGGCTGCTGACCGTAGGGCTGCTGCCCCGGCTGGGGCTGACCGTAGGGGTGGGGCTGGCCGAAGCCGCCGGAGTGCGGCCCGGGAAAACCACCGGACGGCGGAGCTTGCGGCCCGGGCTGGCCCGGCTGGCCGTAGCCGGGTTGCTGGCCGTAGCCGGGTTGCTGGCCGTAGCCGGGTTGCTGGCCGTAGGGCGGCTGCTGACCGTACGGGTTGGTCATCGGGTCTTTCTCCCCCTCGCTCGGTGCCCCTGGCACGGGTGCGATCAGTGCGGGCGGAGCGTACCGTCCCGATCGCGCGCCGACGCGGCAGAGTCGGGAAGCCGCCCGAGGGCGGCGGTCAGAACCCGAGCCTGCGTAGCTGTTTCGGGTCGCGCTGCCAGTCCTTGGCCACCTTGATGTGCAGGTCGAGGTACACCTTGCTGCCCAGCAGCGCCTCGATATGCCTGCGGGCGGTGGCGCCGACCTGCTTGAGCCGCTCCCCCTTGTGCCCGAGGATGATGCCTTTCTGGCTGGGCCGTTCCACGTACACCAGTGCGTAGACGTCCACCAGGTCCTCGCGGCCCTCCCGGGGATGCATCTCCTCCACGGTCACGGCGATGGAGTGCGGGAGCTCGTCCCGCACCCCCTCCAGTGCGGCCTCCCGGATGAGCTCGGCGACGAGGGTCTGCTCCGGCTCGTCGGTGAGGTCACCGTCCGGGTAAAGCTGTGGCCCCTCGGGCAGCCTGCCAACCAGCAGGTCGGCGACCGTGTTCACCTGGAAACCGTCGACCGCCGAGACCGGGATCAGCTCGGCGAAGTCCATCAGCTCCTGCAGGGCGACCAGCTGCTCGGCGACCCGGTCCGGGGAGACCAGGTCGGTCTTGGTGACCACGCCGAGCACCGGCGCGCGCCGGGCCACCTTGCGCAGCTCGGTGGCGATGAATCGGTCGCCGGGGCCGATCTTCTCGTCGGCGGGCACGCAGAACCCGACCACGTCCACCTCGGCCCAGGTCGAGTGCACGATGTCGTTCAACCGCTCACCGAGCAGCGTGCGCGGCCGGTGCAGCCCGGGCGTGTCGATGATCACCAGCTGCGCGTCCGGCCGGTGCACGATGCCCCTGATCGCGTGCCGGGTGGTCTGCGGTTTGCTGGAGGTGATCGCCACCTTGGTGCCGACCAGCGCGTTGGTCAGCGTCGACTTGCCGGCGTTCGGCCTGCCGACGAAGCAGGCGAAACCGGACCGGTGTTCAGGTGTGCTACTCACGACTGGCGCAGGACCTCCCGCACGGCGCCGGAGGGGTCGGCGCGGTAGATGGGGGCCTTCTCGGCGAGGTCGCGCACGGCGTGCACGGAAGCCTGGTCGAACAGCGGCTCGTCGGTGACGATCGCCGCGGCCTCCAGGTTCTCCGCCCCGCTGGAGACGGCGGCCGCCACCGCGGCTTGCAACGCGGTGAGCGCGAACGACGGGAGCCGGACGGTGGTCGCGGCGTAGGTCCGGCCGTCGGTGTCCCGTACCGCGGCACCCTCGGCCGCCTGGTTCCGGGCCCGCGCCGACCTGGCCAGTATCACGAGCTTGTCATCTTCGGGGTCCAACTCGGCGTCCTGTTCGAGACGCGCCCGCTCCGAGGCACTGTCAGGCATGGTCGACGTTCCTGTCCCGTTCGTCGTCTTCGGCCACGGCCGTTCCCTGGTGGAGGTTCGTGGTGTCCAGCCGGGTCCGCGGACCGGTGATGCTGTCGTCGCAGGGCCGTACGACCACCGTGGTGATCCGCATCCGGCCCCTGCGGTCCTTGCCGCCCTCCGCGTGCAGGCGCAGGCCGGCCACCTCGGCTTCGGCACCGGGCAGTGGAACCCTACCGAGTCGTTGCGCGAGCAGCCCGCTGACCGTCTCCACGTCGTGGTCCTCCAGCTCGACGCCGTACAGCTCGCCAAGGTCGTCCACGCCGAGCCGGGCCGACACCCGCACCGAGCGCTCGTCCAGGTACTCCACCGGTGGGCGTTCCTGGGTGTCGGACTCGTCGGTGATCTCACCGACGATCTCCTCCAGGATGTCCTCGATGGTGAGCAGCCCGGCCGTGCCACCGTACTCGTCCACCGCGATGGCCATGTGGTTGCGGGAGCGCTGCATGCCCTTGAGCAGTTCGTCCAACCGTTTGGAGTCCGGCACGTAGCTGGCCTGGTTCATCAGTTCCTCGACCGGCCGGGTGGAGCCGCCCTCCGCGAGGTAGGCCTGGACCAGGTCCTTGAGGTTGACCACGCCGACGATGTCGTCCACCGACTCGCCGATCACCGGTACCCGGGTGAAACCGGTGCGCAGGGAGAGCGCGAGCGCCTGCCGGACGGTCTTGGTCTGCTCGATCCAGACGATCTCGGTGCGCGGCACCATGACCTCGCGGGCCACGGTGTCGCCGAGCTCGAACACCGAGTGGATCATCTCCCGCTCGTCGGTGCCCACCACCCCGCGCTGCTCGGCGAGATCGACCAGCTCGCGCAGCTCGATCTCCGAGCTGAACGGGCCTTCCCGGAAGCCCTTACCAGGCGTGATGGCGTTACCCAGCAGGATGAGCAGGCGGCTCAGCGGCCCGAGGACGGAACCGAGCACCCGGACGGGGCCGGCGACCAGCAGCCCGACCCGGTAGGGGTGCTGGCGACCGACCGTGCGCGGTCCGACCCCGATGACCACATAGCTGATCACCACCATGACGGCCACGGCCACCACGACGGCCAGCCACGCCTGCTCGATCCACTCCACGAACACCAGGGTGACCAGCACGGTCGCGGTGAGTTCGCAGGTGGTGCGCAGGAGCAGCAACAGGTTGATGTGCCGCCTGCGTTCGTCGACCACCAGGGAGAGCTGGCGCGCACCGACGCGGCCGAGCCGGACCAGCCCCTCGGCCCGAGCCCGGGACACCGTGCTCACCGCGGCATCGGCCGCCGCGAACACGCTGCCCAGCAGGACCAGCACCACGGCGATCAGCAGCAATGGTGTGGAGTCGATCACAGCACCGCCTAGGATGCCGGATCCGCGGGCGCTCCGTCGAGGCCCGCGGTGCCGAGCAGACGGTCATCCGCGCTGCGCTGCGCGTCCCGCTCCCGCGCCGCCCGCGCGGCGGTCTGGAACTCGGCCAGGATGCGCTTCTGCAAGCCGAACATCTCCCTTTCCTCGGCCGGTTCGGCGTGGTCGTAGCCGAGCAGGTGCAGCACGCCGTGCACGGTCAGCAGATGCATCTCGTCGGCGAGCGAGTGGCCCGCGGTACGCGCCTGGTCCTTGGCGAAGGCGGGGCAGAGCACGATGTCCCCGAGCAACGCGGGGGACGCCTCGGCGGCGTCCGGCCTGCGGGTGGACTCCAGCTCGTCCATCGGGAAGGCCATCACGTCGGTGGGCCCCGGCAGGTCCATCCAGCGCTCGTGCAGGTCCTCCATCACGTCCAGGGTGACCAGCAGGACCGACAGCTCGGCCTGGGGACTGACCTCCATCTTGTCCAGCGCGAACCGCGCGGCGGAGACGAGCGAGGCCTCGTCCACCCGCATCCCGGACTCGTTGGCGATCTCGATGCTCACCGGCGACCCTTCCACCCGTTGCCCGGCTCCTCGTTGGTCGCCTGCCATTTCTCGTAGGCGTCCACGATATCGCCGACCAACTTGTGCCGGACCACGTCCTCGCTGGTCAGGTTAGTGAAGTGCAGGTCGTCCACGCCGTCGAGGATCTCCTGCACGATCCGCAGGCCGCTGCGCTGCCCGCTGGGCAGGTCGACCTGGGTGACGTCACCGGTGACCACGACCTTCGACCCGAACCCGAGGCGGGTGAGGAACATCTTCATCTGTTCCGGGGTGGTGTTCTGCGCTTCGTCCAGGATGATGAAGGCGTCGTTCAGGGTGCGCCCGCGCATGTAGGCCAGCGGGGCGATCTCGATCGTGCCGGCCTGCATCAGCCGCGGGATGGACTCCGGGTCCACCATGTCGTGCAGGGCGTCGTAGAGCGGCCGCAGGTACGGGTCGATCTTCTCGTACAGCGTGCCGGGCAGGTAGCCGAGCCGCTCCCCCGCCTCCACGGCGGGCCGGGTCAGCACGATCCGGTTGACCTGCTTGGCCTGCAAGGACTGCACGGCCTTCGCCATCGCGAGATAGGTCTTGCCGGTGCCCGCGGGCCCGATGCCGAACACCACGGTGTGCCCGTCGATCGCCTCGACGTAGCGCTTCTGGTTCAGCGTCTTCGGCCGGATGGTCCGTCCCCTCCGGGAGAGGATGTCCATGCTGAGCACCTCGGAGGGTGCCTCGCCACCGGAGGACAACATCGACACGGTGCGTCGCACCGCGTCCGGGCCGACCTCCTGACCGCGCCCCGCGAGGGTCACCAGCTCGGCGAACACGCGTTCGGCGAAGGCGACGTCGCCCGGAGCGCCGGTGAGGGTGACCTCGTTACCCCGTACGTGGACGTCCGCGTCGAGCAGTTCCTCCACCACGCGGAGGTTCTGGTCACGCGAGCCCAGCAAGGGGAGCAGGGCCGTCTCGGGAACGGGGAACTTGGACTGTGCGGACTTGACGACCGCCTCGGTCGCCTGCGGTGGGACGCCCTCGGGGAGATCGGATCGGGCGGCTCCACCCTGTGCGGTACCGGCCACGTGCGCTCGGGCCTGCTTTCTGCGCGTTCGCTGCTCGTCGGATCTGGTCTTGGCGCCCCCGATGCTAACGGTATCGAGGCCGAAGGGCAGGTGGTTACCCGTCGTGTGGGTTGCCCTCACCGTTGTAACGTCCGAAGAAGCCGAGCTGTTCCCCGCCGAGCACGTGCGCGTGCACGTGGAACACGGTCTGCCCGGCGTCGCGCTCGGTGTTGAACACCACCCGGTAACCGGACTCCACGATGCCTTCCAGCTCCGCCACGGTGCGCGCGGTGGTGATGACCTCGGCCAGCAGCCGCGGCTCGGCGGCGAGTTCGGCGACGTTGCGGTAGCGGGTCTTCGGCACCACCAGCACGTGGGTCTTCGCCTGCGGGTTGATGTCCCGGAACGCCAGGGTGTTGGAGGTTTCGTGGACGATCTCGGCCGGGATCTCCCGAGCGATGATCCGCTCGAACAGGTTCTCCGCTTCACTCATGGGTCCAGAGCCTAGAACCCACCCCCGCCCGTCCCGCCACCCATGTACACGAACAGCAAACGCACGCGCGTGAGCGGCAAACACGCGTTCCTGGCAGACAACTAGACCGCCGCGGGGCGGTCCGGGGGGTCCGGGGGGCAGAGCCCCCTGGAAAGCACACTTCACCGCCCGAGAGGGAAGGGTTCACCCGACTAGACCGCCGCGGGGCGGTCCGGGGGGTCCGGGGTGGCAGAGCCCCCTGGAAAGCACACTTCACCGCCCGAGAGGGAAGGGTTCACCCGACTAGACCGCCGCGGGGCGGTCCGGGGGGTCCGGGGTGGCAGAGCCCCCTGGAAAGCACACTTCACCGCCCGAGAGGGAGGGGGTCACCCGACTAGACCGCCGCGGGGCGGTGAAGCCTGGGGGTCGCTCCACCGCCACCGCGGCTCCGCCGGACCGAGGGGGGAGGTGCCCGGCGGGGCTTGGCCACTAGTCCAGCATACCGGAGGGTTTGTCCCCCGGTGCGCCAACCGTGTGTGGCGTGTCAATTAACGAGAGTAACGGCTGCCCCCAGGCTCGCGCCACCACTCCACCCGAAATGGCCTAGAAAATTTTCCGAGTTCCGAAGATTAACGCTACTCGAGCGTGCCCTCAGTGTACTCCCATCGGGTGGTGCGTGCCCCGAGCGCACCGAGAGTAACCGCGGCCGCGGTGGAAGCGCGGAGCACCGAAGGACCGAGTCGCGCCCGCTCAGCACCGGCGTCGACCAGCAGTTCCGTCTCCTCCGGCGCGATCCCGCCCTCCGGCCCCACGATCACCAACAGGTCACCGGATTCGGGCAACCGGAGGTCCGCGAGCGAGTGCGGCGCTCCGGCATCCAGCACCAGGGCGCACGTCATGCGGCGCACGCTGGCGGCGAGTGCCCGGGTGTCCACCGGTTCACCGACCTCCGGCACCCGGGCCCGGCGGGACTGCTTGGCCGCGGACCGCGCCGTACCACGCCAGCGGGCCAGCGCTTTGGCGCCGCGTGCTCCCTCGTCCCACCTGGCCACGCATCGGGCGGCGCGCCACGGCAGCAGGGCGTCCACCCCGGCCTCGGTGGCCAGTTCCACGGCCAACTCCCCGCGGTCACCCTTGATCAACGCCTGCGCCACGGTGACCCGCAACGCCGGAGCCGCCCGCACCGCGCGCCGTTCCACCCGCAGCTCGAGCTCGGCCTCGCGGCCGGCCCGCACGGCTTCGACCACGCAGTACGCGATACCGCCCACACCGTCGGAGAGGGCCAGCCGCTCCCCGGCACGGGTACGCCGCACGGTGGCCGCGTGCCGGGCTTCCTCGCCGGTCAGCGTCGTCCGCTCCCCGGCGGGCAGCTCGTCCACCAGGAACACCGGCGACGTGCTGTCCGGCACGCTAGCGGTGGCTCTTGGCGCGCAGCTTGGAGAACAGCCCGCCCTGCTTGCTGCCGTTGCCGGCCAGCGCCGACTCCTCGCCGCGCCGCTGAGCCAGCTCGCGCAGCAGGTCCTGCTGCCCCTCGTCCAGCTTGGTCGGCACCACCACGTCGATGTGCACGTGCAGGTCGCCCCGGCCGTCGACCCGGCCGGAGGAGCGCAGCCGCGGCATGCCCTTGCCGGTCAGCACGACCTCGGTGCCGGGCTGGGTCCCCGGCTCGATCTCGATCTCGTGCTCGCCGTCGATCAGCGTCTCCATCGGGATGGTGGCGCCGAGCGCGGCGGTGGTCATCGGGACCCGGAGATCGCAGTGCAGGTCGTGGCCCTGCCGCAGGAAGACCTCGTGCGGCTCCTCGTCGACCTCGACGTACAGGTCGCCTGCCGGCCCGCCGCCGGGCCCGACCTCGCCCTGCCCGGACAGCCGGATCCGCATCCCGTCGCCGACCCCGGGCGGGATCTTCGCGGTGACGTCGCGGCGCGCACGGACCCTGCCGTCGCCGCCACACTGCCGGCACGGGTTGGTGATCACCTCACCGAAGCCCCGGCACACCGGGCACGGCCGGGCGGTGACCACCTGGCCGAGGAAGGAACGCTGCACCGACTGGATCTCGCCCTGCCCACCGCAGGTGTCACAGGTCTGCGTGGTGGCGCCCTCGGCGCTCCCCGCGCCACGGCACTGCTCGCAGAGCACGGCCGTGTCGACGGTGATCTCCTTGTCCACGCCGGTCGCGCACTCCGCGAGCGTCAGCCCGAGCCGGATCAGAGCGTCGGAACCCGGCTGCACCCGGCTGCGCGGGCCACGACCGCGGCCGCCGCCACCGCCGGTGGCCGCGCCGAAGAAGGCGTCCATGATGTCGCCGAGCCCACCGAACCCGGCGAACGGGTCACGCGCTCCCCCACCGCTCGCGCCGTTCTCCATCGGGTCGCCGCCGAGATCGACGATCTTGCGCTTCTGCGGGTCGGAGAGGACTTCGTATGCGGTAGTGACCTCGCCGAACTGTCGCTGGGCGTCCTCAGACGGGTTCACGTCCGGGTGCAGCTCCCGTGCGAGCTTCCGGTACGCGCGCTTGATCTCCTGATCACTCGCGTTCTTGGCTACCCCCAGGGTGCCGTAGTAGTCCCTCGCCACCGTACTTGCCATCCTCCACAGTTGGTCATGTACCGCACCGGCTAGCTGCCGACCAGGATCTGGCCGACGTAGCTGGCCACCGCACGCACCGCGGCGATCGTGCTCGGGTAGTCCATCCGGGTCGGACCGACCACGCCCATGCCACCGAGCAGCAGGTCGTCCATCCCGTAGCCGATCGATACCACCGAGGTGCTGCGCATCTGCGCGTCCTCATTTTCCTCGCCGATACGCACCGTCACCGCACCGGGGTTCCGGGCGGCGGCGAGCAGTTTCAGCACGACGACCTGTTCTTCCAGGGCCTCCAGCACCTGACGCAGTGACCCGGGGAAGTCCGCGACGTTGCGAGTGAGGTTCGCCGTGCCGCCGAGCACCAACCGTTCCTGCGGGTGCTCGACCAGCGACTCCACCAGTACGGTACAGACTCTGGTCATCGGGTCGCGCAGCTCGGCCGGTGCCTGCTCGGGCAGTTCGGCCACCTTCGCCGCGGCCTCGGCGAGCCGTTGCCCGGCCAACGCCGAGTTCAGCACCGTGCGCAGCCGGGCCACGCCGTCCTCGGTCACCACGTCGCCGAGGTCGACGGCGCGCTGGTCCACCCGACCGGTGTCGGTGATCAGCACCAGCATCAGCCGGGCAGCGGTGAGCGAGACCACTTCGACGTGCCGGACCGTCGAGTTGGTGAGCGTGGGGTACTGCACGACCGCGACCTGCCTGGTGAGCTGGGCGAGCAGCCGCACCGAGCGGCGCAACACGTCCTCCAGGTCGATCGCGCCGTCCAGGAAGCTCTGAATGGCCCGCCGCTCCGCCGTGCTGAGCGGCTTGATCTCGGACAGCCGGTCGACGAACATCCGGTAGCCCTTGTCGGTGGGTATCCGGCCCGCGCTGGTGTGCGGCTGCGCGATGTAGCCCTCCTCCTCCAGCGCCACCATGTCGTTGCGCACGGTGGCACTGGACACTCCGAGGTTGTGCCGGTCGACCAGGGCTTTCGAACCCACCGGCTCCTGGTTCGACACGTAGTCGGCGACGATGGCGCGCAGCACGCCGAACCGCCGCTCGTCCGTGTTGGCCACCAGCACCTCCGTTTCGTCGATCCGTGGCCGAATCCTGCCCAACGTCGAGTTTACGGACTCCACGCCGTGTCCAGGCCCCGGCCGGGTTCCGAGCAAGCAACGGAGCAGAGTTTCAGGAGGTTACCGCGCCGCGGTCGAGCTCGAGGCTGGCCAGATCGGCGGCCGCCCTTCCGGCAGCCCAGCCCGCTCCGTCCCGCGCGGAGCCTGCCTTCTTCTCGTACAGAAAACCGCCGAACATCTCGCCGACCGCGGCGTCCACCGCCTCGCCACGGTCGGCGAGTACCGGCAGCAGCCGCGGATCCTCCGCGAGGTCCTGGGCGGCGGCCTCCTCGGACGTCAGTCGCTCACCGATCCGGACCGCGTACGCGATCAGGAAGGACTGCCGGAAGGAGCGCGTGCGGGAGCCGCCGGTGCGGGTCTTCTGACTGCCTTCGGCCACCATGGCCTTGGTTGCCTGGACCAGCAGCGACGTGACCAGCAGCTCGACGATCTCCAGGTCCATCTCCTCGCCGACCAGCGAAACGAAGCCGATCTTGTCGTGGTGCACCGCGCGCGACCGGTTGGCCTCGGCGATCACGTGCACCAACTGCGCCTTGGCGTCGGCGTACGGGCTGTCCAGCCAGACCCGGCGGGAGGTGGCAACCTGCGGCTGATACGTCTCCGCGTCGAGTAGCGCACGTTCGAAGGCGTGCCGGTTCATCAGCTCCTGCGCCTTGGCCGACAATGCCTCCGCTTCCTCGGGGTAGTCGGTGGACTCCGCCTTGGCCAGCAGGGCGCGGACCCTGGACAGCACCTTCTGGTCGACACCTGCCACCGCCCCGTGCCGGGTGGCGGTCCCCGGTAGCGGCAGGATGCGCGGCAGCTCGGGCAGCGAGACCAGCAGGCCGAGCAGCGTAATCGCCGTGACCACAACCTGCTCGATGCCGAGACCCCGGCGCTCGGCCCACTGCTCGAGGTACGGGCGGGACTCGTCCCACCAGCGGTCCGCCTCCAGCTCCCCCAGCTGGTTCGCCCATCGCTCGTGCACGCCGGCCGGGGCGTACTGGGCATGTTCGGCCGCGATGGCATCGATGACCAGCCCGGCCGCGCGGGCATCGAGGCGGCGGCGGGTGACCTGCCAGACGTCGACCGGCAGCCAGCCACGTTCCCACAGGCCGCCGAGCACCCAGCCGAACGCCAGGCCGACCCCAGCGCCGAGCTCAGCCGTCCGAACACCGGAGCGGGCGCTCGTCAGCTCCCCGGCGCACTCGGCCGGCGCAGAGGCGTCACCGTGGAGATGCCCGTTCGCCGCGGCGAGCAAGGTGGTGGCGACCATCTCGCTCGGCGTGGACGGCTCGGCGCCGGTGCAACGTGGGCAGTCGCAGTACCCGTCGTCGTAGCTGCCGTAGTCGTCCCGCGGCGGTGTGGGACCGCGCCGCCGTCGGGCGCGCTGCTTCGCCTTGGCGTTGCGTTTCTCCCGGTTTCGTCGGCTCATGGCCACCCCTGCGTCTCGCGTTCATAGCGGGACTCACGGTAGCGAACCGGTACGACAACCCGATCGCTGGTCACCAGCGCCTGAACGTGGCGTTCCGGACGTCAGTCGCCGCGAACGTGGCGTTGCGGACGTCCAACGTCTCGAAAGTGCCGTTCAGGGCTTGTGGCGGGTGGTGTCGGCGGGGAAGGCCAGGTTGACGCCGGCGTGGGACTGGTCCGGCCAGCGTTCGGTGACCACCTTGGTGCGGGTGAAGAAGTGGAAGCCCTCCGGGCCGTAGGCGTGGCTGTCGCCGAACAGCGAGTCCTTCCACCCGCCGAAGGAGTAGTAGCCGACCGGCACCGGGATCGGCACGTTCACCCCGACCATGCCCACCTCGACGTCGTTCTCGAACCGGCGGGCCGCCGCGCCGTCCGCGGTGAAGATCGCGGTGCCGTTGCCGTAGGCGTTGCCGTTCACCAGCTCGACGGCGTCCTGGTAGCTCGCCGCCCGCACCACGCACAGCACCGGCCCGAAGATCTCGTCGGCGTAGATGGACATCCCGGGCCGCGCGTGGTCGAAAAGGCTCGGGCCGAGCCAGAAGCCCTCCCGCGCACCGTCGGGTCGCACCGCGCGGCCGTCCACCACGAGGGTGGCGCCCTCCTGGACGCCGGCGTCCAGGTAGCCGGCAACCCGATCCCGGTGCGCGGCGGTGACCAGCGGGCCCATCTCGGAGTCCGGCTTGCGGCCGTCGCCGACCCGGATCCGGCCGATCCGGTCGGCGATCTTGGCGACCAGGTCGTCGCCGACCGGGTCCACCGCCACCACCACGGACACGGCCATGCACCGCTCCCCCGCCGAGCCGAAGCCGGCCGAGACCGCGGCGTCCGCGGCGAGGTCGAGGTCGGCGTCCGGGAGCACCACCATGTGGTTCTTGGCTCCGCCGAGGGCCTGCACCCGCTTACCGTGCGAGGTTCCGGTCTGGTACACGTAGCGTGCGATCGGGGTCGAGCCGACGAAGGAGACCGCCCGCACCTCCGGGTGCTCCAGCAACCCGTCCACCGCGACCTTGTCCCCGTGCAGCACGTTCAGCACCCCAGGGGGCAGCCCGGCCTCGGCGAACAGCTCGGCGATGAACACGGCGGCCGAAGGGTCCTTCTCGCTCGGCTTGAGCACCACGGTGTTGCCGCAGGCGATGGCGTTGGGCACGAACCACAGCGGCACCATCGCGGGAAAGTTGAACGGGGAAATGACCCCGACCACGCCGAGCGGCCGGTGGGCGGAGTGCACGTCGACCCCGGTGGAGACGTTGCCGCTGAACCCGCCCTTGAGCAGTTGCGGGGCCCCGCAGGCGAACTCCACGTTCTCCAGCCCGCGTTGGATCTCGCCCGCCGCGTCCGACTCCACCTTCCCGTGTTCGGTGGTGACGATCCTGGCCAGCTCGTCCCTGCGCGCGGCGAGCAGCTCGCGGAAGGCGAACATCACCCGGCCGCGCGCGGCCAGCGAGGTGTCCCGCCACCCGGGCAAAGCCCGGCTGGCGGCGGCCACCGCCTCGGCGACCTCGACCTCGCCCGCGAAGTCCACCTGCGCCCTGACCTCGCCGGCGGCCGGATCGAACACCTCCCCGGATCGCTGCGGTACCCCGGCCCAGTGCCTGCCGTCGATCCAGTGGCTGATGCGCTGGTTGGTCGAGTGGTTGGTCGAGCCCGTCACGCCGTTCGTTCCTCCTGTGCCGTCGCGATGGCGGCGCCGAGGATCCGCAGTGCCTCCTCGGTCTCGCCGCCGGTCAGCGTCATCGGGGGTGCAAGGCGGATCACGTTGTTGTGCAGCCCGCCCTTGCCGACCAGCAGGCCACGCCTGCGGGTCTCCTCCAACACGATCCCAGCCGCGGGCCCGCTCGGCTCACGCGAACCGGGCTCAACCAGCTCGATGCCGATCATCAGCCCTTTGCCTCGCACGTCGCCCACCACGTCGTACGGCTCAGCCAGCTCGCGCAGGCCGCCGATCAGCCGGTCACCCAGCTTCGCGGCGTTGCCCTGCAGGTCGTGCTCGAGCAGGTAGTCCAGGGTCGCCTTGGCGCCCGCGGTAGCCACCGGGTTACCACCGAAGGTGGAGATGGAGTTGGCCCGCAGGCAGTCCATCAGCTCGGCGCGGGCCACCACCCCGCCGATCGCGAGGCCGTTGCCGAGCCCCTTGGCGAAGGTCATCACGTCCGGGGTGACCCGGTGCGCGTCCATCCCCCAGAAGTGTTCCCCGGTACGGCCCCAGCCGGTCTGCACCTCGTCCGAGATCAGCGGGATCCCGTACTCGTCCAGAACCTCCTTGAACCCGGCGAACAGCCCGTCCGGTGGCACGTTGAACCCGCCGACACCCTGGATCGGCTCGACGATCATCGCGGCCACGTCCCCGGAGGTGGTGGTGCGCAGCACATCGCGCAGGTCGTCCACACAGGCCGCGGTGTAATCCGCATCGGACAGCCCGGCGAAGGCATCCCGGTAGCGGTAGCCGCCGTGCACGTAGCTGACCTTGACCGGGGACAACGAGCTGGCCGACCAGCCGCGGTTGCCGGTGATCCCCACGGTGCCGAACGCCCTGCCGTGGTAGGAGTTGCGCAGCGCGAGTATCTGGTTGCTGCGCCGGTACTGGGTGGCCAGCATCAGTGCGGTCTCGTTGGCCTCGGTGCCGGAATTGGTGAAGAACACCTTGGCGTTCTCGATCCCGGACAGCTCGGCGATCTGCTCGGCCAGCTCGACCTGGCTGCGGATCAGGTACAGCGTCGAGGTGTGCAGCACGCCGGTGTCCAGCTGACCACGTACCGCGTCGGAGATCTCCGCGATGCCGTAGCCGATGGCGTTGGTCAGGATGCCGGCGAAGAAGTCCAGATAGGTCCGGCCTTCGGAGTCGGTGACGTGCCGCCCGCTGGCCCGCACGATCTCGATCGGTTCCTGGTAGTACAGCGCCAGCCACTCCGGCAGCACCGCCTTGTGCCGGGCCAAGAGCTCCGCGTCGGGCATTCCGGTTCCTCTCCCGAGGTAGTTCCACCGTCACCAGCGAGTCTCGTGGCGGGCACGGTTGACACGCCACCGGCAACGTGTACGCACTCCGGCAATCGGCCGTACAGTCTGTGCCTGTGTATCCGACCGTGGCGGAGGTGCTGGCACTGCCGGTGATCCGGCACGGCGGCCCGCGGGTCGCGGCCGGGTCGGCGGGGCTGGACCGCAGGGTGCGCTGGGCGCACGTGGCCGAGCCTGCCGATATCGCGCGGCTGCTCAGGGGCGGCGAGCTGGTGCTGACCACCGGTATCGCCCTCCCGGACGATGACGCGGCGCTGACCAGGTACGTGGACGAGCTGGCCGAGGTCGGGGTGGCCGGCCTGATCGTGGAGCTGGTGCGGCACTGGCACGAGACCCTGCCGGACGCGCTGGTCACGGCCGCCGAACGGCATGGGCTCCCGCTGGTCACCCTGTCCAGGGAGACCCGCTACGTGGCGGTCACCGAGACCGTCAACGGGCTTATCGTGGATGCCCAGGTGGCCGAGCTGCGCGCGGCCGAGCAGGTACATCAGACCTTCACCGCGCTCACCGTGTCCGGCGCCGAACCGGCCGCGGTGCTGCGTGAGGTCGCCCGGATCACCGAGCAGCCGGTGGTGCTGGAGACGCTCGCCCACCAGGTGATCGCCTACGACGCGGCGGGCACCGACCCTGCCGAGCTGCTGGCCGACTGGGTTCGGCGCTCCCGGACCACCCGGCTCGGCGAGCGAACCGGCTACCACGCCGACGCGGGCTGGCTGGTCACCATCGTCGGGGCACGCGGGCACGACTGGGGCAGGCTGGTGATCGTCTCCGCGGAGCAGCCGCCGCACCGGCATGTGGTGGTCGCCGAGCGCGCGGCCTCCGCGCTGGCGGTGTACCAACTGCTCGCCAGGGAGGGCGACAGCCTGGAACGGCAGGCGCACCGCGCGGTGCTGGTCGAGTTGCTCGCCTCCCCCACCCCGCCGGCCGAGCTGGTGGCGCGCGCCGCGGCGCTGGGCGTCCCGCTCACCGGCAGGCAGCTCGTCGGCGCGGCGATCCGGCCCCGGATCGGCGCGCACACGCACACCGGGCAGCGCGCCTCCCTGCAACCCGCGCTGCGCGAACTCGCCGAGGTCACGGCGCTGGCCGCGCGGCGAGCGAAGGTGTCCGCGCTGGTCGCCGTCACCGAGGCCGCCGACGCGGCGAGTACACCGGACGCGAGCGTGCGCGCGCTGCTGTCGCTGTCCGAGGATGCCGACGCCGACGCGGTGGCCGACCGGCTGGCCACCGAGATCCACCAGGCCCGCGGCACGGTACCCGCGGTGATCGCGGCGGGCACCACGGTCACCGGCGCCGGCGAGGCGGGCCGCAGCCTCACCGAGGCCGCACACGTGGCCGCCGCGGTGGAACCGGCGGACACCGGCGAGGAGTCCCGCGGGGTGCACCGGCTGGCGGACGTCCGGCTGCGCGGGCTGTTGCACCTGCTGGCCGAGGACGAACGGGTCGCCGCCTTCGCCACCCGCGAGCTGGGTGCGCTGCTGGAGCGGGACGCGGCCGCCGGCAGCAGGCTGGTGCAGGCGTTGCGGCACTTCTGCGCGCACGGCGGCAACAAGACCGCGGCCGCGGCGGCGGCGCATACCTCGCGCACCGCCTACTACCAGCAGCTGGCCCGGATCGAGCAGGTACTCGGGGTACCGCTGGAGGATCCGGAGTCGATGCTCTCGCTGCACGCCGCGCTGCTGGCCTACGACATCCGCAGGGCACGCGGCGACGAGAGCCAGAAGCGGTAACGCGGCAACCCGGCCATGGTGCGCAAGGCGGGTATCCGGCCGGCGACCGCGACCTTCTCCCCGGTCACACCCGCCACCTTCATCAGAAGTTTCATAATTTTTGAAACATCTGTACGGAATGAAAGGGGCCAACGAAAGGGGCCCTGGAACCCCGCTAGCACACGTCAGCCCGCCACGATCGAGCCACCCGAATCACTCGACCGAGCACACAGTGACCGACACCGAACTGCCGATATCCCCGATATGGCACTGTTCCCCATCGAGCCCCTCGCGGTCTGCGCGCTCACCCTCGCGTGCATCGGAGGGCCAAGCACCCCCGCCGGCTCCGAGTTCACCCTCACCACCGAAACCGCCGACGGCGAACGGACGTCGGTGACCCTGGAATGCCAGCCCTCCGGGGGCACCCATCCGCAACCCGGCGTCGCGTGCGGCGCGCTCGCGATGGTGTGGGGTGACTTCGACAGCCTGGACGACCACCCGACCCGGCAGGCCTGCACGCTCGAACTGGCCCCGGTCAAGGCGGAGGCGTACGGGCACTGGCGGGGCGAGCCGGTCGACTTCAGCACGACCTACTCGAACCCGTGTGTCGCGGACGCCATGTCCCGCGGCGTCTTCCAGCCCTGACAGTCGGGTGGCCCGGAGTGAGATTCACCTGGGCCACCCAACCTCGGCGCAGCGATGTCGTCCGGGATGCTCGCTAGAACACGTTGTCCCGCTCGGAAACGCGACGATGCCGGACACGGCGAGCAGCGCGAACGCGGCGAGCCCGGCGAGCAGCAGCCAGGCAACGGGATGCCCGAGGTTGAGCGTCCAGTACGTCCCGACCCGCCGGTGCACCAGCAGCGCGGGGTCACGCCTGCTGACATAGACCATGCCGGCCAGAAACCAGTTCCGGTCGTCGTCGCGCTGCACGACACCGGCGTCCTCTTCCTCCTCGCCCCGCTCGGCGGGCAGCCGGTGGCCGGCCTGACCGACGCGGCGTTCCCAGAGCACCCAGCCCACAATCGCCGCGACCAGCGGCACGTACGCGGCGACCGCCCAGAACGTCGATGGTGGCGTTATCTCCCACAGCCGCAGGGCGGACACACCGAGCCCGAGGTTGAACGCGCCGGCCAGCAACAGGACCTGCCGGGCGATACCACGCAGGTAGATCCGGTACCGCCGGGCCGATCCGGTCGGCCGTGCGGCGTCGAGGTCGGGCCTCGCCCTGAGCGCAACCAGCGCCACCAGTGGCAGCAGCACGGTGATCGCGGCCTGGAGGAGAACGGGCTCGAACACGGTCAGCGGAGTGGTGTCCTGACGGCGACCCCCGCGATCCGCGTGCACCGGCTGACGAAGCGGTTCGGGCAGGTCACCGCCGTGAGCGGGCTGACCTTCGAGTCGGCGCCCGGCGTCGTGACCGGCTTCCTCGGGCCCAACGGCGCGGGAAAGACCACCACGATGCGGGTGATCCTCGGCCTGATCGCACCGAGCTCGGGCAGCGCGAGAATCGGCGGAAGGCGGTACGCCGAGTTGCCGCACCCGGCCGGCACGGTCGGTGCCGTACTCGACCACGCGGGTTTCCACCCGGCCCGCACGGGACGCGACCATCTGCGGGTGTACGCGCGGATGGGCGGCTACCCGGACTCCAGGGTGACCGAGGTTCTCGACCTCGCCGGGGCCACGGCCTATGCCGATCGGAGAGCTCGGGGCCTCTCGACCGGAATGCGGCAACGACTCAAACTCGCCACGGCCCTACTCGGCGACCCGGCGGTGCTGCTACTCGACGAACCCGCCAACGGGCTCGACCCTGCCGGCATCGCCTGGTTACGCGGGTTGCTGCGCGAACTCGCCGGGCAGGCGGGACTCGAGCGGCTGTTCCTGTCCCTCACCGCGACCGGGGGAGATCCGCGATGACCGCGCTGCTCAGCGCCGAGGCTCGCGGCCTGCTCAGCACGAGGACCTGGCGGTGGGGGCTGCTCGCAGCGGTGGTCACCGGCTGCTTCGTCAGCCTGCTCGCACTGGCCGGGCCGGAGAACCTGGATCCGCCACTGCCCGCGCTGGACACCGATCAGGGCACCCGGCTACTGCTCGGCATGCTCGGGCTCACCGGGTTCGTGCCCGCCATGCTCGGCACCATCGCGGTGACCTCGGAGTACCGCCACGGGACGATCACCTTCACCTACCTGTTCGCGCCCCGACGGTGGACCGTGCTGGCCGCGAAGCTCGTCGTGCACGCACTCGCCGGGGCGACCTACGGGGTTGTCGCGGGCCGCCCGCGCGGGGGCGGGCCTCGGCGCGGCCGCCGCCCTTTCCGGCACGACCCTCGGACTTCCCCCCGGTCCGGTGCTCGGGCTGCTCGCCCGGATCGCGGCGGCGCTGGCGGTCTACACCGTGCTCGGCGTCGCGCTGGGCGCGCTGTTACGTAACCAGGTAGCCGCGCTGCTGATCGTCGGCGGCTACTTCTACGCAGGCGAGACCGCACTGCTGCTGATTCCCGGCGTCAACGCCGCCTACCCGTTCATGCCCGGCGGTGCCGCGTCGGCGCTGACCGGGTTCAGCTATCTCGCCGATGCCACCGCGAGCCAAACCGGTACCGCGGCGACATCCCTGCTGCCCGCGCCGCTCGGTGCCCTCGTACTGCTCGGGTACGCCCTGCTCGCGGCCACGCTCGCCATCGCGGCACCGTTGCGGCGGGACATCGGCTGAGCACATCCCAGGCCTGGAGACCCCGGTGCGGGGTTCCGGTTGCCCGCGCCCGGCAACCGGAACCCCGCACCGCTCGTCCGGCTACGGCCGGATCCGACCCCCGGTCAGAACTACGGAGTGGTGATCCCGAGGGTGTACCCACCGGAGCCGCTGTAGGCGTGCACGACGTACCGGTAGTAGCCCGCGGTGCCGGAGTAGTTCACCTGCTCGTCCGGCCCCGGGCTGGTCGAGCGGGCGACCGTGGTCCAGGATCCGTTCCACTTCTGCAGGTACAGGTCGAAGTCCGCGCTGGACGGCCCGGCCAGGCAACCGCTGTGCGTCCCGGAGGAGTTCGACCGGTAGTACTGCCCGTTCGGCTGGTAGGCGACGCCGCCGGAGCTCAGCGATCCGGTCAGACTGTCCTCCGCGCCCGAGCAGGGGTTGTCCGGCGGGTCGGGCGGGTCGCCGGGGCCACCGTCGCCGGTGACCAGGCTGAGGCCGTAGGTCTGCAGGATCTCGTTCACCGGCTGGAAGTAGGTGGTGCCACCGGAGCTGCAGTCGCCCGAACCGCCGGAGGTCACCCCCTGCGCCTGGTTGCCCGCCAGCAGCGAACCACCGGAGTCACCGGGCTCGGCGCAGACGCTGGTGCGGATCAGGCCGCTGACGGTGCCCTGCGGGTAGCTCACCGAGGAGTTGCGGGCCTGGATCGTGCCGCAGTGCCAGCCGGTGGTGGACCCGGAGCGGCAGACCGTGGAGCCGACCGGCGCCTCCTGCGAACCGGCAACGGACACCGTGCCACCGCCATAGTCGTTCACCACGCCCCGCGGGGTCCAGTTGGAGTTGGTGGCCACCCAGGCGTAGTCGTTGCCGGGGAAGGAGGACCCGCGGAAGGTGCCCTGGGAGACCTGGTTCGACCCCGAGGTCGAGGCACCGGTGTCGCCGCAGTGACCCGCGGTCACGAAACCGCCGTTCACCGAGAAGCCGACCGAGCACCGGGTGCCGCCGCCGATGTAGTACGCGTCGCCGCCGCGCACGTCGTACAGCGGCCGCGGGGACTCGGCGGTCTCGTTGATCCGCGTCGCCTCGCCTGCCAGCCCGTGCGCGGCGGCGAACCGCTGCGCCGCGGCGGCCGTACCGGGCTTGGTGTTGATCACCACCTGGTTGGCCTCGACATCGGCATACCAACCGGTGATGGTGCGCGGGGCCCGCGCCTTGCCCGCGTCCAGCCCGGCGACCTGCGCGTCCAGGTCCGCCTTGCTGTCGTCGACGACCTTCGGCAGGGCGCCGGCGGCCCGTACCTTCGCGGCCTGCGCCGGGGTGGTCACCGCCACCACGAGCCGGTCGTCCCCGCGGGGGATCCATGCCCCGCCGAACGCCGAACCGAGTTGCTTGCGCAGCCGCTGCTCGAGCTCACCCGCGCGGTGCTCGGCCGCGAACCGAACCTTGGCCTGTCCCTCGCTCAGGCCCAGGTCCCGTTCCAGTGCGGCGAACACCTCCGCGGGCACACCCGCGACCGCGGCGTCCTCCTCCGCGGCCGCGCCGGGCGCCGCGAGCAGCACCGTGCCCGCGGTCATCGCCAGGGCGGCCACGGTCGCGATCGCCGCGCGTGGCTTCGCCAATGCTGGTAGGCGCATTGTTTCTCCTTACATGCAGGGGTGCACACGGCGGTGACGGCCGGTGATGATCACGCCACCGCCGTGGCCAGGAGAACGTACGCAGCTTCTGCCCCGATCGGGTACTACGGTTTCGGTTATATCGGCGACATGATCGTCAGTAACCCGCAGCCGATGCCCGTTCAGTGCGTCGTGGTGGCGATCGGGTCGAACGAGGGATGCTCCGCCAGCCAGCGCGGGTAGCGGGGGTTGCGCGCGATCGCGTCGGTGTAGGCCTCCCGCGCGTGCGCGGCCACGGTCTCGGCGAACTCCGCCGCGGGAGAGGTCGGCAGCCAGCCGAGCAGGTGCCGCCAGGACAGCGGCATGCCGGCCAGCGGTACCACGGCCAGGCCCGGCAGCTTCCGGAACGTCGGCTGGCACAGCACCGCGGCGTCCCCGCCCTGCGCGAGGTCGATGCAGGTGACGATGTCCACCTCGCTGAGCAGGCTCGGCGTGAACCCGGCTCGCGAGCAGGCCGCGGCGAAGCAGTCCGCGAAGCAGCCGTCCCCGGGAGTGTGCGCCCAGCGCATCCTGGCGAGGTCGGCGAGATCGACTTCGGCGCGGCCCGCGTTCGGATCGTCCTCGGACAGCACCACGAAGATCGGTTCGACGGCGATCGGCGCCCACACCAGGCCGTGCTCGGCCGGCGCGCCGGCGTCGCCGCACACGCCGATGATCGCGAAGTCGCTGCGTCCCGCCGCTACCGCCTCCGCCAGCTCGGCGGCCGACCAGGACACCTGGGTGGTGACCAGTGCGTGCGGGAACTGCTTCTCCAGCCGCCTGCTCAGCCCGGTGAGAAACGGGACGCCGACCGATCCGAGCCGGAACTGTTGGATCGTCGCGTCCGGGCCGGCACCGGCGAGCCTGCTGGCGTCGGCCTGTAGGTCCTCCACGGCGGGCAGCAGTACCCGCGCCCGCGCCAGCACCAGCTCACCGAGGGCGGTGGGCCGCGCGCCACGGCGGTCCCGTTCGAACAGCGCGCCGCCGAGCAGCACCTCGATCCGTTGCAGCTGCGCGGTCAGCGCGGGTTGCGCGACCCCCAGCGCGGTCGCCGCCTTGGACACGCTGCCGTACTCGGCGATCGCGCAGACCGTTCGTAGGTGCCGCAACTCCAGCCGCATTCCCACAAACTAGTCCGTGTTCCTCGCACACGCGACAAACTGTCCGCCCACTTCAGCAATGGTGAACAGTCTGTCAGTCCCACCGGCGCGGCCGACCCCGGAAGATTCCGTGATGGCGCAGGTTCAGCACCCCGACGGCCGGATCGAACTGGCCGACGCCACCTCGATCCACGGTAGCCGGTTCTACAACGCCGAGCTCGCCCCGGTCCCGATCGAGCGACGCACCTGGACTACCTACAACTACTTCGCGCTGTGGATGGGGATGGCGCACAACATCCCCTCGTACCTCCTCGCGTCCGGGCTGATCGCGATCGGCATGAACTGGGCGCAGGCATTCCTCACCATCACCGTCGGCAACCTGATCGTGCTGGTCCCGATGCTGCTGAACAGCCACGCCGGAACCAAGTACGGCATCCCGTTCCCGGTGTTCGCCCGCGCCTTCTACGGGATCCGCGGTGCGAACCTGGCCGCCCTGCTGCGCGGGCTCATCGCCTGCGGCTGGTTCGGCATCCAGACCTGGGTCGGCGGCAGCGCGATCTTCGTCATCCTCGGCAGGCTGATCGGCGACTCCTGGACGGGCGCGGCCGAGGTTTTCGGGCAACCATGGACGATGTGGCTGGGTTTCCTGCTGTTCTGGGCCTTCCAGATGGTGATCATCTGGCGCGGCATGGACGCGGTGCGGCGGTTCGAGAACTGGACCGCACCGCTGGTGACGGTGGGCTTCCTGATCCTGCTCGCCTGGGTGCTGGTCAAGGCGGGCGGGCTCGGCCCGATCTTCTCCCAGCCCTCGCAGCTGGGCTGGGGCGCCGACTTCTGGAAGGTGTTCGCCCCCTCGCTGATGGGCATGATCGCGTTCTGGGCCACGCTGTCGCTGAACATGCCGGACTTCACCCGGTTCGGCTCCAGCCAGCGCAAGCAGGCTTGGGGCCAGGTACTCGGCCTGCCGACCACGATGTCCTTCATGGCCATCGTGTCGATCATGGTCACCTCCGGCGGGATCGTCATCTACGGCGAGGCGATCTGGGACCCGGTGGAACTGGCCAGCCGCTTCGACTCGCCGGTGGTCGTGGTGCTCTCGCTGCTCATGCTCGGGCTGGCCACCGTGTCGGCGAACCTCGCGGCGAACGTGGTGAGCCCGTCCTACGACTTCTCCAACGCCTTCCCGAAACGGATCAGCTTCCGGGTAGGCGGGCTGATCACCGGCGTGATCGGAATCGCGATCCAGCCGTGGCGACTGATCTCCGATCCGAACATCTACATCTTCGCCTGGCTCAACTTCTACGGCGGCGTGCTGGCGGCGGTGGCCGGGGTCCTGGTCGCCGGCTACTGGGTGCACACCCGCACCAGGCTGGAGCTGGCCGAGCTGTTCACCGAGCGTGGCCGGTACTGGTTCCGCGGCGGCTGGAACTGGCGGGCTCTGGTCGCCTCGGCCGTCGGTGCGGTGCTGGCCGTCGGCGGAGCGTACTCCGAGCCGGGTGCGGGCCCGTTCCCCGCGGACGGCCTGATCCCGGTGTTGCGGATCTTCTACGACTACAGCTGGGTGGCCGGCCTCGCCGCCGCGTTCGTCGTCTACCTGCTCCTGTCCGCCGGCCGGAGCGGGTCCGTACCCACCACCGAGCACAGCAACAAGGAGGGCACAAGTGACCGACCTCGTGAGAGCCGGACTGATCCAGCAGCGGTGGACGGGTGACAAGGATTCCATGATCGCCCGTGCGGTCGAGGCGATCGGCACGGCCGCGTCCCAGGGGGCGCGGGTGGTCTGCCTGCAGGAGCTGTTCTACGGCCCGTACTTCTGCCAGGTACAGGAGACCGACTACTACTCCTACACCGAGCAGATCCCGGAAGGGCCGACCACCAGGCTGATGCAGGAGGTCGCGCGGCGACACGAGGTCGTGCTGGTGGTCCCGATGTACGAGGTGGAGCAGCCGGGGATCTACTACAACACCGCGGCCGTCATCGACGCCGACGGCCGCTACCTCGGCAAGCACCGCAAGAACCACATCCCGCAGCTGAAAGGGTTCTGGGAGAAGTTCTATTTCCGGCCGGGCAACCTGGGGTACCCGGTCTTCGACACCGCGGTCGGCCGGATCGGCGTCTACATCTGCTACGAGCGGCACTTCCCTGAGGGCTGGCGAGCCCTGGGCCTGGCCGGCGCGAAGATCGTGTTCAACCCGTCGGCCACCAGCAGGGGGCTGTCCCAGCACCTCTGGCGGCTGGAGCAGCCCGCCGCCGCGGTCGCCAACGAGTACTACGTGGGTGCCATCAACCGGGTAGGCGTGGAACCATTGGGCGACAACGACTTCTATGGCCAGTCCTACTTCGTGGACCCGCGCGGGCAGCTGGTGGGCGAGGCGGCCTCGGACACCGAGGAGGAAGTGCTGGTACGGGATCTGGATATGGCCAAGCTGGCCGAGGTACGCGACCTGTGGGCGTTCTACCGCGACCGCAGGCCGGACAGCTACGACTCGCTGACCCAGGCGTGAAGGAGGTCGCAACCATGCGAACCCTGATCAGGGGCGGCACGGTGCTCAGCGCCAGTGGTGCCGCCACGGCCGACGTGCTGGTCGAGGACGAGCGGGTGGCCGCGGTCGCCGCACCGGGCCTGTTCGGCGAGGAAGCGGTGGACACCGTGGTGGACGCGACGGGCAAGTACGTGCTGCCCGGCGGGATCGACGCGCACACCCATATGGAGATGCCCTTCGGGGGCACGTTCTCGGCGGACACCTTCGAGACCGGAACCAGGGCGGCCGCCTGGGGCGGCACCACCACGATCATCGACTTCGCCGTGCAGAAGAAAGGCACCTCCCTACTGTCCACTCTGGACACATGGCACGCGAAGGCGGACGGCGACTGCGCCGTGGACTACGGCTTCCACATGATCATCTCCGATGTCAACGACACCACCCTGAAGGAGATGGAGTCCTGCATCGGCGGTGGGGTGACCAGCTTCAAGATGTTCATGGCCTACCCTGGCGTCTTCTACTCCACCGACGGCGAGATCCTGCGCGCCATGCACAAGGCGACCGAGACCGGGTCGACGATCATGATGCACGCGGAGAACGGGATCGCCATCGACGAGCTGGTGGCCAAGGCGCTGGCCGACGGCAGGACCGACCCGGTGCAGCACGGCCTGACCAGGCCACCCGAGCTGGAGGGCGAGGCGACCTCGCGGGCGATCACCCTGGCGCAGGTCACCGGCGCGCCGCTGTACATCGTGCATCTGTCCGCCGCGCAGGCACTGGCCGCGGTGGCACAGGCACGGGACGGCGGGCAGAACGTGTTCGCCGAGACCTGCCCGCAGTACCTCTACCTTTCGATCGAGGACCTGGCGAAACCGGGATTCGAGGGTGCCAAGTATGTGGCCTCTCCCCCGTTGCGGGAACAGCACCATCAGGCCGACCTGTGGCGCGGCCTGCGCACCAACGACCTGTCCGTGGTGTCCACCGACCACTGCCCGTTCTGCTTCAAGGACCAGAAGGAGCTCGGCAGGGGCGACTTCGCCAAGATCCCGAACGGGATGCCAGGGGTCGAGCACCGGATGGACCTGCTGCATCAGGGCGTGGTCGCCGGGGAGATCTCGCTCGCGCGCTGGGTGGAGATCAGCTCGACCACCCCGGCGCGGATGTTCGGTCTGTACCCGCGCAAGGGTGTGCTGGCGCCCGGCTCGGACGCCGACATCGTGGTCTACGACCCGGCCGGGCGGCAGACGATCTCCGCACAGACCCATCACATGAACGTGGACTACTCCGCCTACGAGGGTTTCCAGCTCACCGGGAAGGTGGACACCGTGCTGTCCAGGGGCCGCATCGTCGTGGCCGGCGGCGAGTACCACGGCTCGGCCGGGCACGGCCGGTTCCTTTCCCGCGATCTCTGCCAGTATCTGAACTAGGGGGCCGACCATGGATTTCGGCGTGGTACTGCAGACCGACCCACCCGCCGACGAGGTCGTCCGGCTGATGGCGGCCGCGGAGCGCGAGGGGTTCGGGTACGGGTGGACCTTCGACTCCTGCGTGCTGTGGCAGGAACCGTTCGTCATCTACTCGCGGATACTGGCGGCCACCTCCACGATGGTGGTCGGGCCGATGGTCACCAGCCCGGGACCCCGGGACTGGTCGGTGACCGCCTCGCTGTTCGCCACGTTGAACGATATGTTCGGCAACCGCACGATCTGCGGCATCGGGCGCGGGGACTCCGCGCACCGGGTGGTCGGCAAGCCGCCGTCCACACTGGCCACCCTGCGCGAGTCGATGCACGTCATCAAGGAACTCGCCGAGGGGCGCGAGGCGATCCTCGGCGACACGCCCGTGCGCATCCCGTGGATACGGGACGGCAGGCTGGAGATGTGGATGGCGGGCTACGGCCCGAAGGCGCTGAAGCTCGTCGGCGAGCAGGCCGACGGGTTCATCCTGCAGACCGCCGACCCGGCGATCGCGCGCTGGACGATCGGCTCGGTGCGTACGGCCGCGCGGGAGGCCGGGCGCGACCCCGCCGGCATCACGATCTGCGTGGCCGCGCCGGCCTATGTCGGCACCGACCTGCCCCACCAACGCGAGCAACTGCGTTGGTTCGGCGGGATGGTCGGCAACCATGTGGCCGACCTGGTGGCGCGATACGGGGATGCCGGGACCGTGCCGCGCGAACTGACCGACTACATCGCGGGCAGGCAAGGCTACGACTACGCCCATCACGGGCGGTCCGGAAACCCCTCGACCGACTTCGTACCGGACGAGATCGTCGACCGGTTCTGCCTGCTCGGCCCGGCCGCCGCGCACCGGGAGCGGCTGGCCGAGCTGGCGGACCTCGGCGTGCACCAGTTCGCCGTGTACCTGATGCACGACCAGCGGGAGGAAACCCTCCGCGCCTACGGTAAGGAGGTCATCGCCGAACTCGCCCACTGAGCCGGGCCCGGGGGCGGTAGGGTCGACCGCCGTGGCAACGGACAAGCAACCCGATCTCGACCGTCCCAGCCCCGGCCGGGTGTACGACTTCCTCCTCGGTGGCACCAACAACTACGCCGTGGACAGGGAGTTCGCCAAGGCACAGCTCGAGGTGGCGCCCGGGATGCGGGACTTCGCCCGCGCCAACCGGGCCTTCCTCGGCCGTGCCGTGCGATACGCCATGGGAGCGGGCGTCCGCCAGTTCGTGGACCTCGGCTCCGGGTTGCCCACCCAGGGCAACGTGCACGAGGTCGCCGACGAGGTGGCGCCGGGCGAGGCTCGTGTCGTTTACGTGGACAACGAGCCCATCGCTCACGCGCACGCCCGGATCCTGCTGGAGGACACCGCCGATCCGGCCCGGCACCGGGCGCTGCACGGCGACTTCTTCGACCGGGACCGGCTGTGGCGGCAGGTGCTGGACCAGGGCGTGCTCGACCCGGACCTGCCGGTGTGCCTGCTGGCGGTGGCGCTGCTGCACTTCATGCCGCCGGAGCGGGAGCCGGAGCACGCGCTCGCGTTCTACCGCGACCAGCTCGCCCCGGGCAGCCTGCTGGTGCTCTCGCACGGCAGCGTGGCCGAGGCGGACCGGCAACGGCAGGCCGAGGCCAGGAAACTCGGCGACAACTACGCCCAGCGGACCCGCAACCCGCTGCATATCCGGGACCGTGCCGAGGTCACCGCGCTCTTCGGGGACTTCGAGCTCATCGAACCCGGGGTGGTCTGGCTGTCCGAGTGGCGGCCCGAGGACATCGAGCGGGACGCCACCCACTCCGGCGCGCTGGCCGGGGTGGCGCGCAGGCCGTGAGCGGCCCGGAAACCGCTGCCGATCGCCGCAACACGCTAGACCATCCGCCCCAATCCGGTCGATTCCAACCAGCCAAGATGCTGACATTCGGAGTATTTCCCGGAATTCGACTTGCCAGACTCGCAAGATCAACAGTAGAGTATTGCCATCTCCGGCGTGAACGCTGGGATAACTGGGGTTGAATATTCGGTTCTTCACGAACCACGAACTGGGGAGTTCCTGATGAGGAAAAAGATTCTGCTGGCGGCTGTCGCTGCGCTGGGAATGGCGCTCAGCACCGGCGCGACCGTGGCACAGGCGGACACGCAGGAAATCTCGTCGATGGACAACGCGCCGTCGGTGAACGTGTCGGTCCTTTCGGCCAACGGCCAGGCCGGCGTGCAGGCCGAGTGCTATTTCCCGGTCGTGTCGCCGGACGGCGGGGCGCTGGTGTGCTTCCAGCCCTACGGCGAGCACCTGTACATCTGCGACGCCAAGGCCGACGGGCACCACCCGGTCGCCCGCTACTACCGCAGCGACAAGTCCGGCAGGAAGGTCAAGCACTCGACCTATCCGAATCCGCAGTGCCTCGACCACAACCTGTCCATTCCGGAATCAGGATGGATCAACTACCAGGCCTGCAACTACGAGAAGAGCACCCTGCTGAGCTGCAGTGGCTACAGCGGCCGCATCTCCGCAAAGTAGCTATTAGCGAAACGTAGAACGGCCGAAACGTAGAACGGCTGAGCCTTCCACCCGGAACGTTCAGCCGTTCTACGTCTTGTTGTCGGCCGCCTTTTCCTCGCGCCATTGCTCGTCGTTCTTCCCGCGGCGCCAGTAGCCGGAAATCGACAGCAAGTCCCGGCGTACACCACGCTCGTTCAGCAGGTGCCTGCGCAACTCGCGCACGAAACCCGCCTCGCCGTGTACGAACGCCTGCACGGTTCCGTTCGGGAACTCGAGGTCGCGCACCGCGGCCACGATGTCCTCATCCGCGCAGCGGTGCAGCCAGTGCACCTGCGCCTCGCCCTTGGTCGCCAGCGCCTGCTCCTCGGCGGCGTCGGCCACCTGCACGAACACCCGTACCGGGGCGCCGGCCGGGATGGCCTCAAGCGAGGCGGCGATGGCGGGCAGCGCGGACTCGTCCCCGACCAGCAGGTGCCAGTCGGCCTCCGCGGAGGGTGCGTAGGCCCCGCCCGGCCCGAGCAGCAGCATCTCGTCCCCCGGCCGCACCCGCGCGACCCACGGCCCGGCCAACCCCTCGTCGCCGTGGTACACGAAGTCGATGGCCAGCTCACCCGCGACGCGATCGAGGTAGCGTACGGTGTATGTGCGAGCCCGCGGCCAGTGCTCGCGCGGTAGCTCCGCACGAATCACGTCCATGTCGAACGGATCGGGGTAGGTCACGCCCGGCACCGGGAAGAGCAGCTTCACATAGCAGTCGGTGAACTCGTTGCCGGGGAAGGCCGCGAGCCCTTCCCCACCGGCCACCACCCGGATCATGTGCGGCGTAACCCGTTCGGTACGCAACACCCGAAGCCGGGTCAGCGGCCGGCTCTTGCGTGCCGGTCGATCCGCCATTCGTCACTCCTCCACTACCGTCAAGCTCCAGAGCTAAGGCTAGCCTAATCGCAACTGTAACCTAAGCACCCGCATCCGGCATCCGTGGTGAAATGCTCACTCACTCGCGGTGACCAGCAAGACCGGGTTGGCCCGGGTGGCCGGCCACGGCACGGCGAACACCGCAACATCCCCGCTCACCCCTCCAGCCGGGCGAGGCGGTCGGCGACCCGGCGGGCCGAGGCACCGGGCGAGTTTGCCGCCCACGCGCACGAGTTTGCTCCCCACGCGCACGAGTTTGCTGTTGTCGTACGGTCAAGAGTCGGCACGGCGTTGTCAACCACAGGAGTACGCCGGATTGTCCGCGCTGGGCAGACGTGCCGAGGCCGTGAAACGGCGACCGTGAGGGCCGGACCGGACACACACGGAAAGGCTCATCCGGATGGTGCAGAGAATCGTGCTCGGGTTGTGGGTGCTCGCACTCGCGCTCGCGGTGCCGATCGGGTTCAACATCGGCGCGGTGCAGAGCGACAAACCGACGGACCGGTTACCCGCGGACGCGGAGTCCACGCGGGTGGCCGAGCTGGCCGCGACGGTGCCCGGCGGGGAGGGCGATCAGGCTTTCGTCGTCTACCACCGCGCGGACGGGATCACCGAGCGGGACCGGGAGCTGGCCGCCCGGCAGCAGGGCACGCTGTCCGGCCAGTACGACAGCGGCACACCACTGGTGGCCTCCGCCGACGGTACGACGCTGATGTACGGCGTCAGCAACCGGAACCCGGATGAGGACGAGCAGGTCACCGGCGAGTTCGTGGACGCGCTGCGGCAGGCGGTGGCGGGGGCACCGGAGGGCCTGACCGTCGAGGTCACCGGGCCGGCCGCGATCGGCGCCGACGTGGACGCGGTCTTCGAGGGGATCGACGAGACCCTGATGCTGGTGACCACCGTCGTAGTGGCATTGCTGCTCATCGTCACCTACCGCAGCCCGTTCCTCTGGCTGCTACCGCTGCTGGCGGTAGGCGCCTCGGCACTGCTGTCCATGGCGGCGGTGTACGGATTGGCCAGCGTCACCGGCATGACGATCTCCACCCAAAGCTTCTCGATCATGATCGTGCTGGTCTTCGGCGCGGGCACCGACTACGCCATGCTGCTGGTCGCGCGCTACCGGGAGCAGCTACCCCGGCACGCCGAGGCCACCGCCGCGATGCGCGCGGCACTGCGCGGAGTCGGGCCTGCGATCCTCGCGGCCGGCGGCACCGTCGTCCTCGGCCTGCTGTGCATGCTCGCGGCAAGGATGAACGACATCTCCGGACTCGGCCTGGTCGGCGCGATCGGCATCGTCTGCACCCTGGTCGCCATGCTCACCCTGCTGCCGGCCCTGCTGCTGGTCGCGGGGCGGAAGGTCTTCTGGCCGCGGGTGCCCCGGTTCGGCGCCGTCCCGGCGGCGGGCGGCCGAATCTGGGGCCGGGCGGGCAGGGTGCTGCTGGCCCGCCCCGCGCGCTCGGCGGCCGGCAGTGCGATCGCGCTCGGCGCGCTGGCACTCGGCGTGCTCACCATGGGCGGTGAGCTCGGGGAGACTGATCAGTTCACCACCACGCCCGAATCGGTACGCGGTTACGCCACCCTCGGTTCCGCCTACCCCGAGCAGGGCGGCCGGTCGCTCACCGTGGCCGCCCCCGCGGAGCAGGCCGACCGGGTGGCCGCGGTGGCCGGGTCCGTGCCGGGGGTATCGGCCGTGCGGCCGGACCGCTCCGGCCCGGAGTGGACACTGCTCGAGGTGCGGCCCACCGCCGCACCGGACAGCCCCGCCGAGGAGGACACCGTCCGTGACCTGCGCGCGGCACTGGGCGCCGACGGCCTCGACGGGCTCGTCGGCGGGCCGGGTGCGGAACGGATCGACACCACGGATGCGTCCGCACGGGACAACTGGGTGGTCCTGCCGCTGGCCCTGATCGTCGTGCTGCTCGTGCTCGTGGGGTTGCTGCGTGCGGTGCTGGCGCCGCTGATGATCGTCGGCACCGTGCTGCTGTGCTTCGCGTCCGCGCTCGGTCTCGGCGCGCTCGCCTTCGACCTCGTGTTCGGCTTCGCCGGAACCGCGGCCAACCTGCCCGCGCTCGGTTTCGTGTTCGGGATCGCGCTCGGCATCGACTACTCGATCTTCCTGGTGTCCAGGGTCCGGGGTGACCTGCCACGGCTGGGCACCGCGGCGGCCGCGCACCGGGCTGTGGTCGTCACCGGCCCGGTCATCGCCTCCGCGGGGGTCGTGCTCGCGGCCACCTTCGCGGTGCTGATGACCATGCCCTTCGTGTCGATCTTCGAGATCGGGTTCGTGGTGGCGGTCGGGGTGCTGTTGCAGACCCTGGTGGTGCAACCGTCCCTGGTGGCACCGCTGCTGGTGCTCGGTCGTCGCTGGATGTGGTGGCCGGGCGGCCGGGAACCCGCCGAACCATTACCCGAGGCCCGCCAACCGGAGCAGCCGGAGAGGATAGCCCCGTGACGAGGTCCGCCACCGGTCGGCACCGGCTCGGCATCACCCGCGCCGACCTGGTGCTGACCGGCGCCCTGCTGGCGCTCACGCTGCTGACCGGCGCGCTCACCCCGTTCGACTGGTTCGGGTCCCGGCCGCTGGACCCGCTGGGCGTCGGCCTGCTCGTACTCATCGTGCTACCGGTGCTGGTGCGCCGCAGCTTCCCGCTGACCGCCCTGGGCGCGAGCATGGTGGCGCATGCCGGGTACCACCCGCTGGACTACCCGCACGAGGTCACCCTGCCCAGCCTGATGGTGCTGATCTACACGGTCTCGGTGACCGGCTCCCGGCACCGGCTGTGGCTCGCGCCGGTCCTGACGGTGCTGCTGGTCACCATCGCGGTGTTCCAGGACGACCCGCCCGGCATCTACGTGACCGTCCCGCTCGGCTGGTTGCTGCTCGCCGCCGTGCTCGGCGAGGCCATCCGGCTGCACCGCGCCTACCTCGGCTCGATCACCGAGCGGGCGGAACGGGCCGAGCACACCAGGGAGGAGGAGGCCGCGCGGCGAGTGGCCGAGGAGCGCCTGCGGATCGCCCGCGACCTGCACGACGCGCTGGCGCACCGGATCGTGGTGATCAACGCGCACGCCGGGGTGGCCGTCCACCTGCTGGCCGAGCACGAGGGTGATGCCGTGGCAGGCGAGATCGCCGAACCGCTGCGTACCGTCGCCACGGCGAGCAGCGGGGCACTCGCCGAACTGCGCACCACGCTGGACGTGTTGCGGGGCACCGACGGCACGGATGGCACCGAGCGTCAGCCGACGCCGGGCCTCGACCAGCTTCCCTCGTTGGCCGAGGCCACCGGGGCCGCCGGGGTGCCGGTGGCCAGGAGAGTGGAGGGCGAGCCCCGGCCGCTCGGGCAGGGCGTGGAGATCACCCTGTACCGGATCGCGCAGGAGGCACTCACCAATGTGGTCAAGCATTCCGGGGCCGGCGCGGCCACCCTGCTGCTGTGCTACCGCCCGGGCGAGGTGCGGCTGGAGGTACGCGACGACGGAACCGGGATGTCCGGGGAGGGCGAACGGGGCGGCTACGGCATCATCGGGATGACCGAGCGGGCGGCCGCGCTCGGCGGCACCCTCACCGCCGGTCCGACCCCCGGCGGTTTCACCGTCGAAGCCGTCCTGCCCGCGCCGAGCGCGGAGGACGACAGATGACGATCCGGGTACTGCTCGCCGATGACCAGGCACTGGTGCGCAGCGCCTTCGCCCTGCTGATCCGCTCGGCACCGGATATGACGGTGGTCGGCGAGGCCGACGAGGGGGACCAGGCGCACGAACTGGTCCGCGGCGCGCATCCGGACGTGGTGGTGATGGACATCCGGATGCCGGGGGTGGACGGGATCGAGGCCACCGACCGGATCGCCCGCGACGAGGACCTCGCCGGCGTGCGGGTGTTGATCCTGACCACCTTCGAGAGCGACGAGAACGTGCTGGCCGCGATCCGCACGGTGGCCGCCGGGGACGCGCTGCTGTCCCCCGGCGCCACCCGCTCGCTGATCACCAGGGTCCTGCGCACCCCCGACCCCGCCGTGGCGTCCGCGGCCTCGCTCCAGGAACTCACCGGCCGGGAACGCGAGGTGCTCACCCTGATCGGCCGGGGCCTGAACAACGCCGAGCTCGCCGAGGCCCTGGTGATCAGCCCGTTGACCGCGAAAACCTACGTCAGCAGGCTGCTCACCAAGCTGGACGCCCGGGACCGGGCGCAGCTCGTGATCGCCGCCTACGAGTCCGGCCTCGTGCAGACTGGTTGACCGTACGTCAACAGCCAACTCGGTTACGCAGGCGGCCAACACGCCTACGTGGACGGCCAACACGCCGGCCCCGGCGTGTTGGCTGCTCATGTACGCGAGTTTGCCGCTCATGTACGCGAGTTTGCTGCTCACGTAGGCGAGTTTGCCGTTGGCGGGCGGTCAGGAGTCCGGTGCGGTCTCGGCCTCGCGGAGTTGCTGCAACAGGCCCATGGCGTCCTGGTCGGCGAGGGCCTCGACGATCCGGCCGCCCGCGATGCGGTAGATCCGGATCGCGGTGAAGGTCACCGGACGCTGGGTCGGTTCGGCACCGAGGAACTCGCCACGGTGCGTGCCGTGTAGCCGCAGGCGGGCCACCACCCGGTCCTGGCCCGCGACCAGCTCCTCGATATCCACTCGCAGGTCGGGGAAGGCGTCCGTCAACACCTGGTGCAGGGCCAGCGCGTCGGCCCGGGTCTCCTCGGCCCACAACCGCGGTAGCAGCTCCACCTTCCCCGCGTTCCACACCTGCTCGATCAGGCGGACCACCAGGTCCTTGTTCGCGCGTTCCGACACGCCTCAGCCGACCAACCTGCGCACCACGCCGTCGGCGAGCAAGCGGCCCCGCCCGGTCAGCACCGCCCGGCCCCGTTGGTCCAGCGCGGAGCGCTCCAACAGTCCCTCGGCGGCCGCGGCCCGTACCGAGCGCAGCCCGGCCTCGTCCAGGGCCTCCACCGGCAGCCCTTCGGCGAGCCGGAGCTCCAGCATCACCCGCTCGAGGTGCCGGTCCTGCGCGGTCAGTACCTCGTGCCCGGCCACCGGCAGCTCCCCGGCAGCCAGCCGCGCCGCGTACCGGGCGGGGTGCTTGACGTTCCACCAGCGCACCCCGCCGACGTGACCGTGCGCGCCGGGGCCGGCACCCCACCAGTCCCCGCCGAGCCAGTAGCCCAGGTTGTGCCGGCACCTGGCCCGCGCCGACGCCGCCCAGTTGGACACTTCGTACCAGTGCAGCCCCGCGCCGGCCAGTGCCGCGTCCAGCAGCTCGTAACGCCGCGCCAGCACGTCGTCGTCGGGGGCGGGCAACTCGCCCCTGCGCACCCGCCGGGCCAGGGCCGTGCCCTCCTCCACGATCAGCGCGTACGCCGAGACGTGATCCACCCCGGCCGCCAGCACGGCGTCCAACGAGGCCCGCAGGTCCTCCTCCCGCTCCCCCGGCGTTCCGTAGATCAGGTCCAGGTTGACGTGCGCGAACCCGGCGGCCCGGGCCTCGCGTGCCGCCTCGACGGGACGACCTGGGGTGTGCACCCGGTCCAGCACCCGCAGTACATGCGGGGCGGCCGACTGCATCCCGAGCGAGACGCGGGTGTATCCGGCCTCCCGGATGCCGGTGAAGAACTCCGGCGAGGTGGACTCCGGGTTCGACTCGGTGGTCACCTCGGCGCCGTCGGCCAGCCCGAAGCTGGCGCGCACCGCGTCCAGCACCGAGGCGAGCCCGCCCGCGCCGAGCAGTGAGGGTGTGCCGCCACCGACGAACACGGTGTCCGCGCGGGGCGGCCCGCCCAGCCGGGCGGCCGCGAGGTCGAGTTCGCGGCGCAAGGCCTCCAGCCACGACCCCGGCGAGGACGAGGAACCGAGTTCCCCCGCGGTGTAGGTGTTGAAGTCACAGTAACCACAGCGGGTCGCGCAGAACGGGACGTGCACGTACACCCCGAACGGCCGCGTGCCCACCCCCTCGAGCGCCTCCTCCGACAACACCTCCCCAGTGTCTCACCGCAGGTCAGCGCCCGCCGTGCCGGGCAGGCCCGCGGCGGCCAGGAGGTCGGCGAGCGCGGCCAGTTCGGTCTGCCCGGTGAGCGCGCCGGCCAGCAGCGGCACGCGCACCTGCGGGTAGCCGTCCAGCTGCCCGAGTACCTCCTCCTGCTGCCGCCTGCGCTGGGCGAGCAACCCGGCCTCGCTCCCCGGCAGCACCCGGTTGACGATCATCGGGCCGAGGTGGACACCGGACTCGGTGAGCGTCTCGGCCGTGCGCAGGGTCTCGGCAAGCGGTAGCCGCTCAGGTACCAGCACCAGGTGCACGAGCGCGTCGGTGCGCAGGCGTCGCACCATTCCCTCCATCCGCGCCTTGCGCTCGTGCAACCGGTCCAGCAGCGGGTCGGCCTCCGCCGCCGAGCCGAGCGCGCCCGCGGCCATCCGGTCCACGTCACGAGCCGACCTGCGCTGCTGTGCCAGCCCCTCGATCCAGGGGGTGAGCAGGGCGGGCAGGGTGAGCAGCCGGAGCATGTGCCCGGTCGGCGCGCTGTCCACCACGAGCAGGTCCCATTCGGCCGACTCGGTGAGCTCGATCAGCCGGTCCAGCAGGGCCGACTCCACCGTGCCCGTACTGTGCACGGCCCGCTGGAGGTGGGTCCGCACCGCGGGCAGCACCTCGCGGGGCAGTGCCCGCTCGGCGTCCCTGGTGATCTCCTCGACCCGCCTGCCCGCCTGCGCCTCCCCGCTGATCTCGGCCGCCCACAGCCGGTGCGCCACCTGCCTCGGTCGCTCACCGAGCGGGGTGGCCAGCGCGTCGCCGAGCGAATGCGCCGGGTCGGTGGACACGACCAGGGTGCGCGCTCCCCCGTTCGCGGCCAGCAGGCCGAACGCGGCGGCGAGCGTGGTCTTGCCAACGCCGCCCTTGCCGCCGAAGAACCGCAACCGGCAGCTCAACAGCAGACCCCGGGGTCGCCGAACGACTCCCGCCCCAGCCGCTGGTGCCACTCGTGCAGGTCGGCGACCAGGTGCGGGATCAACTCCAGTGTCTCGTAGGCCACCGGGTTCTCCACGCCGAGCGAGTCCAGCAGCACCAGTGCGCGCAGGACGTCCTGGCGTTGCCGGGCCTCCCGGCGCAGGCCCTGCCGCCAGCGCGCAACGAACATCTGCTCATGCCCCGCCTCGATCCGCCGCCACAGGGCGACCAGCCTGGACCGGCGGCTCATGCGCCCGCGCCCGGCTCCCGCTCGGGCTCGACCGTCCGGCTCTTGCGCAGCGCGATGGCGGCCTCCACGATCAGCCAGATCGCCAGCAGGAAGATGATCGCGTCCAGCGGGGCCAGCACCCACTGGCCGGCCTCCACGAACGTCTGCAGGTTGATCACCAGCGCCCAGCTGGTCATCGCCAGCAGGAACACCAGTGGCACCAGCACGGCGATCGGGTTGCGACGGTTCTTGGTCACCCACACCGCGACCACGGCCAGCGCGAGACCGGCCGTGAGCTGGTTGGTGGTGCCGAACAGCTGCCACAGCACGCCGAAGGTGTACCCGGCGTCGCCCCCACCCGGCAGCAGCGCCATCACCAGCGGGACCAGCACGGCGATCGCGGTCGCACCGGTGATGTTGCGGGACAGCCGGCGAGCGCCGGAGATCTCGGCGATCTCCTGGACGATGTAGCGCTGCAACCGCACCCCGGTGTCCATTGTGGTCGCCGCGAAGCTGATCACCACGATCGCTCCGAAGATCAGCGCGACCGTGCTCGGGATACCGAGGTTGCCGGCGAAGGCGGCGACGCCCTCGACGAACCGGCCCGCCGGCCCGTCCGAGGCCGAGTTGAAGTCGGAGTAGAGCGCGTGCCAGTCCGCGGTGGTGGCCACCACGCCGGCGGTGCAGGCCAGGATCGCGCCCAGCGCGAGCGAGCCCTCACCGATCGCGCCGAGGTAGCCGACGTGCCGCGCGTCGGTCTCCTTGTCCAGCTGCTTCGAGGTCGTCCCCGATGCCACCAGGCTGTGGAACCCGGAGATGGCCCCGCAGGCGATCGTGATGAACAGGAACGGGAACCAGCTCGGCGAGCCCTCCGGGGTGTCGTTGATCAGCGGTGCGACGATCCGGTCCATCCCGACCACGATGCCGAGCCCGATCACACCGAGCGCCACGAACAGCTGGTGCGAGTTGATGTAGTCGCGTGGCTGCAACAGCACCCACACCGGGATGCGCGAGGCGAGGAAGGTGTAGGCGAACAGCAGGATGACCCAGATGTTGCGCTCGGTGAACAGCCCGTCCTCGGCGGCGATACCGGCCAGCGAGATGGGCAGCAGCTGGCCGAGGAAGATCGAGAGGTACAGCACGATCACGCCGATGATCGAGGGCACCAGCGCGGCGCTGCGCGTCCGGTAGATGTACTGCCCGATGCCGATGGCCAGCGGGATCTCCAGCAGGATCGGCAGCACCGCCTCGGGGGTTCCGATGAACAGGTTGGCGATGACCACCGCGAACACGGCGTTGACCAGGGTCAGCAGGAAGAAGATGATCAGCAGGAAGAGCACCCTGGCACGCCGGTTGATCACCTCCCTGGCCAGGGTGCCGATGCTCTTGGCGCGATGTCGCACGGAGACGGCCAGCGCGCCGAAGTCGTGCACCCCCGCCGCGAAGATGGTGCCGAGCACCACCCAGGCCAGCGCCGGGCCCCAGCCCCAGAACACGGCGATCGCCGGGCCCACGATCGGGGCCGCCCCCGCGATCGAGGTGAAGTGGTGGCCGAAGAGGACGTGCTTGTTGGTGGGTACGAAGTCCACCCCGTCGCGCATACTGTGCGCGGGCGTGACGAAGGCCGGATCCAGGGCGTAGACCTTCTTGGCCAGGTACGCGGAGTAGTAGCGATATCCGAGGAAGAAGAGCAGAGCTACGAACAGGGCCACCACTACTGCAGGCATCTCGCACCCTCCACCTGGCACCGTTGCTGGAGGTTGGGGACGGTAACAACATCCGGATCGTGAGAGAAGTACCGACGCATGAATGAGCTCGTTCGGTTATGGCGGCGCGCGGTGACCGCCGAGCTGTGCTGGCGGGAGCCGGACGGCGCCCCCGCCGCGCTGACCGCTACGCCACTGCTGCTGGCCGGGGGCACCCCCTGCGTGGCGCTGCCCTACGCGCGGGCCGGCGAGGTCGCCGGGCTGACCCGGGCCACCAGGGTGGCCTTCGCCGTGACCGACTCGCGCTCCCTGCCCGACGGCGCGCCAGGGGCGCTGGCGATCGGCGGGCTGGCCCGGCACGAGGACACCAGCGGCGAGCTGTTCACCGTGGAGTTGCTCCAGCAGGAACTGGCCAAGTACCCGCCGTCCAGGACCCTGGCCGACAGCCCGCTGCTGTGCCGGGAGAACTGGTGGTGGCTGCCCCGGATCATCCTCCGCCTGGACCGGATCGACCGGGTGGTGGAGCTACCCGCGCGCACCAACCCGGCTCGGCAGGCCCTGGTGGTGCGCGGCGGCGACAGCCTGGCGGTGGAGGTGGCCGAGCCGCCCGGGCCGGCAGGGTGGTCCGGTGAGCGGGTCGAGCTGAGGCCGCGGCCGTCGTGGCCCGCGACCGAGGTCCCCGCGCTCGCCTTCGGGTACGACTACACCATGCCGGATCTCGAACGCTGGGAGGCCTGGTCCCGGCGCGGGGTGCTGGCCCATGATGCCCTCGTGGTCACCCACGGCACCGGTGAACCGGAGGGCACCCTGACCCCGCTGCCACTGCTGGGCCGCATCCGGCGGCAACACAGCCTGGCCAGGGCCTGCCGCCGGGCCATCACCGCCGCCGAGCGTGCAGGGCAGGAGCGGGCGTGACGCTGCTCCCACCATGTGGATGACGCTAGACCAGCATATGGGCGCGTGGCACCCTGGACGCGTGACTTCTGCCGGTGTGCCGCTCGTCGTTCGACGCCATGTCGACCTGCGACGCGTTGCCAGCGCACTGTGCCCCTCGATGAGCTGACCACCCGCAGCCTTTCCCAGCACGGACCCAACAGGCGCGGGTGCGCCGCGAATCGCTCCCACCACGCACACCAGGACGTTCACGGTGCGCCACGACGCCGTCGACAAGCCCGGAGGACAAGATGGCCTCGCCGACGCGCGACACCCCGAACACCGGTCGCACCGCGCGGCCCAAACAACGCCGCGGGGAAGGCCAGTGGGCACTGGGATACCGCGAACCGCTGAACCCGAACGAACGCTCCAAGAAGGACGACCACCCGCTGAACGTGCGGGACCGCATCGAGAACATCTACGCGCACCGGGGCTTCGACTCGATCGACCCCGGTGATCTGCGCGGACGCTTCCGCTGGTACGGCCTCTACACCCAGCGCAAGCCGGGGATCGACGGCGGCCGTACGGCGACGCTCGAGCCGGAGGAACTGGACGACGAGTACTTCATGCTGCGGGTGCGGCTCGACGGCGGAGCGCTGACCACCACGCAGCTCGCCCTGCTCGGGGAGATCTCGCAGACCTACGCGCGCGACACCGCGGACATCACCGACCGGCAGAACATCCAGTACCACTGGATCCGGATCGAGGACATGCCGACGATCTGGCAGAAGCTCGAGGACGCCGGGATGACCACCATGGAGGCCTGCGGGGACAGCCCGCGGGTGATCCTCGGCTCTCCGGTGGCGGGCATCGCCGCCGACGAGGTGATCGACGCAACCCCGGCGATCGAGGAGATCAAGCGCCGCTACGTCGGCGATCCGGCCTTCGCCAACCTGCCGCGCAAGTTCAAGAGCGCCATCTCGGGCCTGCCCGATGTCGCACACGAGGTGCACGACATCGCCTTCGTCGGCGCAAACCATCCCGAACACGGCCCGGGTTTCGACCTGTGGGTCGGCGGCGGCCTCTCCACCAACCCGATGATCGGGCAGCGGCTGGGCACCTGGGTCCCGCTGGACGAGGTACCCGAGGTGTGGGCGGGCGTGATCAGCATCTTCCGCGACTACGGCTACCGGCGGCTGCGGCACCGGGCTCGGATCAAGTTCCTGGTCAAGGACTGGGGCGCGGCGAAGTTCCGCGAGGTGCTGGAGAACGAGTACCTGAAGCGCTCGCTGATCGACGGCCCCGCGCCCGAGGTGCCCGAGGTGCCGATCGACCACGTCGGCACGCACCGCCAGCACGACGGGAACTACTATGTCGGCGCCGCACCGGTCGCCGGCCGGGTATCCGGCTCGACGCTGCTGGCCGTGGCCAAGGCGGCGGAACGGGCGGGCTCCGCACAGGTACGGCTCACCCCGCAGCAGAAGCTGGTGGTACTGGACGTCCCGGAGTCCGAACTGGACGGGCTGCGCACCGAGCTCGGCGAGCTGGGACTGCAGACCGAGCCCTCGCCGTGGCGGCGCGGGGTGATGGCCTGCACCGGGATCGAGTTCTGCAAGCTCGCGATCGTGGAGACCAAGGCACGGGCGCAGGACCTGGTCGACGACCTCGAGCGCAGGCTGGCCGACATTCAGTCCGATGTGGACAAGCCGGTCAGCGTGCATCTGAACGGCTGCCCGAACTCCTGCGCCCGGATCCAGACCGCGGACATCGGGCTGAAAGGCCAGATCGTCACTGACGCGGGCGGCAACCAGGTCGAGGGTTTCCAGGTGCACCTCGGCGGTGGGCTCGGGTTGGATGCCGGTTTCGGCCGCAAGCTGCGCGGCCACAAGGTCACCAGCGCCGAACTGACCGACTACGTCGAGCGGATCGTACGCAACTTCGTGGCCAAGCGCACCGAGGGCGAGCGGTTCGCCCAGTGGGCGGCGCGGGCCGACGATGGTGATTTGCAGTGAGTGAGCGTGCTGTTCCTTTCTACTGCCCGTATTGCGGCGATGAGGACCTGCGCCCGGAATCCGACGGCGGCTGGCTTTGTTCAGCCTGCAGGCGGGTTTTCTCGGTGAAACTCATCGGCCTGCAGCTCCCGGAGGTGACTGGATGACCACGGCTACATCGAACGAGGAACTCAAGGCACTGGCGGACACGGCTTCCGCGGAACTCGCCGAGGCGAGCGCGGCTGAGGCGATCGCGTGGGCGGTGGAGCAGTTCGGCGACGACCTCATCGTCGCGTCGAATATGCAGGACGCCGTGCTGATCGACCTCGCGACCACGGCGAAGTCCGATGTAGACATCCTGTTCCTGGAGACCGGCTACCACTTCGCCGAGACCATCGGCACCAGGGACGCGGTGCAGACGATGTACCCCGAGGTCAGGATCGTGAACGCCACCGCGGACCAGAGCGTGGCCGAGCAGGACGCCGAGTACGGACCCCGGCTGCACGACCGCGACCCGGGCCAGTGCTGCCACCTGCGCAAGGTGATCCCGCTGCGGCGGACGCTCTCGAACTACTCCTGCTGGGTCACCGGGGTACGCAGGGTGGACGCGCCGACGCGGGCGAACACCCCGATCGTCACCTGGGACGACCGCAACGGCCTTGTCAAGGTCAACCCGATCGCCGCGTGGAGCGACGAGGAGTTCAACGGCTACATCCGCGAGCACGGAATCCTGGAGAACCCGCTGGTGGCCGAGGGGTACCCGTCGATCGGCTGCGCCCCGTGCACGGCGAAGGTCGCACCCGGCGCCGATCCGCGCAGCGGGCGCTGGGCGGGCAAATCGAAAACCGAGTGCGGCCTGCACGCCTGAGGGGAGAAGCATGACCACGCTCGAAGCCGCGACCGACGCGGCGAAGGACAACCTGGCCGCGCTGGAGTCGGAGGCCATCCACATCTTCCGGGAGGTGGCGGGTGAGTTCGACCGCCCGGTGATCCTGTTCTCCGGCGGCAAGGACTCCACCCTCCTGCTGCATCTGGCGATCAAGGCCTTCTGGCCGGCACCGGTGCCGTTCCCGTTACTGCACGTGGACACCGGGCACAACTTCGAGGAGGTACTGGAGTTCCGCGACGGCGTGGTGGACAGGCACGGCCTGCGGCTGGTCGTGGCGAAGGTGCAGGACTGGATCGACGACGGCAGGCTCACCGAACGTCCGGACGGCACGCGAAACCCGTTGCAGACCACGCCGTTGCTGGACACGATCGCCGAGCAGAAGTACGACGCGGTGTTCGGCGGCGGTCGCAGGGACGAGGAGCGGGCCCGCGCCAAGGAACGCATCTTCAGCCTGCGCAACGCCTTCGGCCAGTGGGAGCCACGCAGGCAGCGCCCCGAACTGTGGAATCTCTACAACGGCAGGCACCGGCCGGGTGAGCACGTCCGGGTGTTCCCGCTGTCCAACTGGACCGAGGCCGACGTGTGGAACTACATCGCGCGGGAGCGGATCGAGCTGCCCTCGATCTACTACGCGCACCGGCGCAAGGTGTATCGCCGCGACGGCATGTGGCTGACCGAGGGGCCGTGGGGCGGCCCCCGGGCGGACGAGGAGGTCAAGGAACTGACTGTGCGCTACCGCACCGTCGGCGACGGATCGTGCACCGGTGCGGTGGAGTCGACGGCATCCACCGTCGAGGATGTGATCGCCGAGGTACAGGCGAGCAGGCTGACCGAACGCGGCGCCACCAGGGCCGACGACCGGCTCTCCGAGGCCGCCATGGAGGACCGCAAGCGGGAGGGCTACTTCTGATGTCGAGCTTGTTGCGCCTTGCCACCGCGGGCAGCGTGGACGACGGGAAGTCCACGCTGGTCGGGCGGTTGCTCTACGACACCAAGTCCGTGCTCGCCGACCAGCTCGACGCCGTGCAGCGCGCCAGCGTCGACCGCGGTCTGTCCACTCCGGACCTTTCGCTGCTGGTGGACGGGCTGCGCTCGGAGCGCGAGCAGGGCATCACCATCGACGTGGCCTACCGGTACTTCGCGACACCACGGCGCAGCTTCGTGCTCGCCGACACCCCCGGCCATGTGCAGTACACCCGCAACACGGTCACCGGAGCCTCCACCGCGCAGCTGGCCGTGCTGCTGGTGGACGCGCGCAACGGGGTGGTGGAGCAGACCCGCAGGCATGCCGCGGTGCTCGCGCTGCTCGGCGTGCCACGGCTGGTGCTCGCGGTGAACAAGATCGACCTGCTGGACTACGACGAGGCCGGGTTCGCGGTGATCGCCAAGGAGTTCGCGGCGCACGCCGCCTCCCTCGGCTACCCCGAGGGCACCGTGCTCACCGTCCCGGTCTCGGCCCTGCACGGCGACAACGTGGCGACGCACTCGGCGAACACGCCCTGGTACTCCGGCCCCACGCTGCTGGATCACCTGGAGACCGTGCCGGTGGCCCCCGATCCCCATGACGCGCCGTTCCGGCTCCCGGTGCAGTACGTGATCAGGCCGCGCACCGCCGAGTATCCCGACTACCGGGGCTACGCGGGGCAGATCTCCTCGGGCACGGTCCGGCCGGGCGACGAGGTGGTCGTGCTCCCGCAGGGATCGCGCAGCACCGTCGAGCGGGTGGACACCCACGGCGGCCCGCTCGCCGAGGCGGGTGCGGGCGGTTCGGTGACCGTCGTACTCGCCGATGACCTGGACATCTCCCGCGGCGACCTGATCGCGGGGGTGGCCAACCGGCCCACGGTCACCGACGAGCTCGGCGCGGTGCTGTGCTGGCTGTCCGGCACACCCTTGCGCCCCGGGGCCCGGCTGCTGGTCAAGCACGGGGCGCGTACGGTGCAGGCGATCGTCGAGGAACTCACCTCCCGCTTCGACGAACAGTCATTGTCCACTGTGGAGTCTCCGGACACGCTGGAGCTCAACGAGATCGGCGGGGTACGACTGCGGCTGGCGGAGGAGATCCCGGTCGACGACTACGCGCGGAGCCCGCGCACCGGCGCGTTCCTGGTGATCGAGCCGAAGGACGGCGACACGCTGGCCGCCGGGATGGTCGGCGACCGCTTCTCCGCTCTCGGGGAACCGGCGGCGTGACACCGCCGCTCGTGGCCGTCGCGCACGGCAGCCGGGACGCCAGGTCGGCGGCCACCGTGCGCGCGCTGGTGGACCTGGTGCGCACCCGTACGCCCGAGGCCGAGGTCCGGGTGGCCTTCCTCGACCTCTCCGAGCCGAGGGTGGGTGAGGTGCTGGCCGAGCTGCACACCGAGGGCCACCGCGAGGCGGTGATCGTGCCGCTGCTGCTGGGCAGCGCGTATCACGCCCGGGTGGACCTTCCCGCCCTCGTCGAGGAGCTGACCGGGCGGCTGCCCCGGCTCCGGGTGACCATCGCCGACGTGCTCGGCACCGATCCCGCGCTGGCCGAGCTGACGCGGGACCGGCTGCGGGACACCGGTGTCGACCTCGCCGATCCGGCGCTCGGTGTGGTGCTCGCCGCCGTCGGATCGTCCAGCGCGGCGGCCAACGAGGGCGTTGCGCGGCTGGCGCACCGGTGGCAGGCGGCCCGCGGGGGTCCGGTCGCGCCCGCCTTCGCCAGTGCGACCAAGCCGGACGTACCCGCCGCGATCGCTCGACTGCGTGCCCGCGGCGCGGTCCGGTTCGCGGTCGCCTGCTGGTTCCTCGCCCCCGGACTGCTGCCCGACCGGATCGCCGGACTGGCAAGGCAGGCCGACCCGGGTGTGCCGATCGCCGCGCCGCTCGGCGCCGAACCCCGGGTCGCCGACCTGGTGGTGCGCCGCTACGACGCCGCACTGGCCGGCCAGGTCCGCTCCGCCTGAGTAACGGGGACTCACCCGCACCGAGTAGGGGCTGGGCATTTCCGTGCGTCTTTTTCCCATTGCCAGCTACCGGCCGGGTACGGGAACGGATGGTTCTTGACGGACCAAGTGACTCGCCGGTAACTCTCTAGACGGCGCGCCACACCCCTGCCCGTCCCACACGTGAGGTGGCACTGCCATGAAGGCAACCCTGCAACGCCGCACCGCCCGCGCCACGATCTGCGCGGCATTCGCGCTCGTGCCGATCGGCGCACTGGCCACACCGGCCACGGCCGAGTCCTTCGACATCACCTTCGACTGCCGCGCCGACGCGCCGATCGTCGGGCCCCAGGAGGTATCCCTCTCCCAGGCCACGGAAGTCACCGCCCCGGCCACGGTCGCGCCCGGCGGCGAACTCGAGGTCGTGGTCGATCCGGCACCCAACACGGTGCCCGCCGAGGTGAGCGGCTACGCCGTCAAGGAAGTCAAGGACTTCGCGCTGGAGATCCCCATCCCGGCGAACTCCACCTACGTCGACGCCACCCTGTCCGGCGGCTCCGGGATCGGAGACACCCCGCCGGTCATCGAGGTCGCCGACGGGGTCGCCACGGTGTCCTTCCCCGGCCCGATCGCCGGCGGCGCGGAGTTCGAACTGCCCACGGTGACCGCCACGCTGGCCGCCGGTGAGTCCGGCACCATCGAGACGCGGCTCGGCGGTACCGGCTACGACGATCCCGGCCTCACCTTCACCGCCGTGGCCACGGTCGGATTCATCGACATCGAGGCTCCCACGGGCTGCTTCCCCAACCCGAGCCCCGCTCTCAGCACCACCACCATCTCCTGACCCCTTGCCCGTGCGTGGCCCGTTCCTGGCAGGTTGTGCCGGGAACGGGCCACGCATGGCAGCCGGCCGAGCTGTGCGAAGGTGGGGTCATGGCTGACGAACTGGTGCACTACTCGGTCGCGAACGGTGTGGCGACGATCACGTTGGACTCGCCGCACAACCGCAACGCCCTGTCCGCGCAGCTGCGCCACGAGCTGAGCGCGGGACTGGACCGGGCGCGCGAGGACTCCGAGGTGCGCGTCGTCGTGCTGGACCACACCGGACCCGTGTTCTGCGCCGGGATGGACCTCAAGGAGGCCCGCGGTTCCGGCGCGCAGGATCAGGGGGTCAACGAGTTCCCGAGGATCCTCGAGCAGATCTGGACCAGCCCCAAGCCGGTGGTCGCCAAGCTGGCCGGGCCCGCCCGCGCGGGCGGTATCGGCATGGTGGCCGCGGCCGATATCGCCGTCGCCGGCACCGAGGCCACCTTCGCCTTCACCGAGGTGCGGATCGGCGTGGTTCCGGCGATCATCTCGATCACCGTGCTGCCCCGGTTGAATCCCCGCGCGGCGCACGAGCTGTTCCTGACCGGGGACACCTTCGACGCCGAGCGCGCCGTACGCATCGGACTGATCAACTCCGCCGTACCCGCGGACGGGCTGGACGCCGAGGTCGAACGCTACGTGCGGGCGCTCGCACACGGTGGGCCGAACGCCCTTGCCACCACCAAGGAACTGCTCAGCGGTGGGGACGCCGAGGGCATGCGGGCTCGCTTCACCGAGATGACCGGCCTGTCCGCGAAGATGTTCGCCGGCGAGGAAGCCCAGGAGGGCATCACGGCCTTCGCGCAGAAACGCCGGCCGAGCTGGGTCCCGGACGTGTAAGAACCACCACCACCTGGTCGGCGAGCCGAGTCGGCCTTGCAGATATATACATACCGTCTGTATGTTTTTGACATGACACTCACCTCGGCACAGCTTCGCGCCACCATGGGCCCTGTCCACGAGATCGCGCCGAGCGGCGCGCGGATTCGGTACCACGAGACCGGCGAGGGGCCGCCGGTCGTCTTCGTGCACGGCCTCCTGGCGAACGCGGTCCTGTGGCGCGCGGTCGTACCGGGCATCGCCGCGGCCGGGCATCGCTGCATCGTCCCGGACTGGCCGCTCGGGGCACACGAGGTTCCGGTACCCGAAGCCGACCTCACCCCACCCGGGGTGGCCGACCTGATTGCCTCCTTCCTGGCCGAACTGGACCTCGAGGACGTCACGATCGTCGCGAACGACACCGGCGGCGCACTCACCCAGATCCTGCTGGCCCGCCATCCCGACCGGATCGGAAGGGTGGTGTTCACCCCGTCCGACTGCTACGAGCGGTTCCTGCCCTCGTTCTTCAAGCTCCTCCCACCGCTCGCGCGGATCCCCGGCTCGATGCGTGCGCTCGCCGAGGCATTGCGACCGCGGCCACTGAGCTCCCTCGCGTTCAGCCTGCTGGCCAAGCGGCCGATGCCGCGCGAGGTGGTGGACGCCTACCTGCTGCCCAGCCGCCGGGACCCCGCGATCAGGCAGGACCTCGGCCGGTTCCTCGGCCGGATCACCAGCCGGTACACCGTCCAGGCCGCGAAGTCCTTCCCCGACTTCCGCAAACCGGTGTTGCTCGCCTGGGCCGTCGAGGACAAGCTGTTCCCCTTCCGGCTCGCGCAGCGCCTCGCCGGGGAACTGCCGAACGCGACACTACGGGCGATCGGCGACTCGTATACCTTCGTACCCGAGGACCAGCCGCAGCAGCTCACCGAACTGATCCTGGAGTTCACCCGCCATCATGCCGCGCCGTAGCCAGCAGGACCGCACGCGCGCCACCACCGCCGCGCTCGTCACGGCCGGGCGCGAACTGCTCGCCCGGCACGGATACGCACAGGTGTCGGCCGAGCAGATCGTGTCGGCCGCCGGGGTGACCCGCGGGGCGCTGCACCATCACTTCGGTGACAAGCGGGGGCTTTTCGTCGCCGTACTCGACGAGATCGAGACGGAGCTGACGGCCGACGTGGCAGAGGCACTGCACACGGCCGCCGACCAGTGGACCGGCATGGTGACCGCGCTGGGCCGATTCCTGGACAACTGCCGGCGGCCCGAGGTCGTGCAGCTGGCTCTGATCGACGCGCCCGCCGTACTCGGCTGGCAGGGATGGCGCGAGCAGGAGGCACAGCACGGGCTCGGCGTGATCACCGAGGCACTGCGGGACGCGGCCGGGGCCGGGCTGCTGCGCCCGGCGCCCGTGCCCGCACTGGCTCAGCTCGTCCTGAGCGCGCTGATCGAGGCGAGCCTGATCATCGCGCACGCCGAGGACAAGGCCGCGGCACGGGCGGATGCCGAGCAGTCCCTGTTGCTCCTGCTCTCCGGGCTGCTCACCGAGCCGGACCCGGGCACGCCGCGTTAGTCGTCGTCAGGAGCCGGCGAGCACCACCGTCAGCCTGCGGTTGTCCGCGCGCTCACCGCCCGGCGCCAACGCACGCTGGGCATCGGAGAGCACCCCGTGGATCGCGAGGTAGGCCTTGGGGTCGGCGCGTTTGAGCAGCTCGGAGTCCACCCAGATCAGCACGTGCTCCCCTGGCGGCAACCAGGACAGGTCGGTCAGCGAGTCGTACAGCGCGTCCAGGTTGCGCCCGAACCAGTCCGGGAAGGACAGTGTCGCGGCGATCGCGTCCACTGTAGACATCTTGTCCGGCTCCGTGCCGCAGTCGAGCACGTGCGGGTACGCGCCCCGTGACCACGCCCGGTCCGCGAGCTGCTGGACACTCGGCTCGTTCGGGCCGGTCATCGTTGCGGGTCCACGACGACGAAGGACTCGTAGTGGTCGGCCGTGTAGTACAGCTCCGCCGACTCGCCGGTGACCAGCCTGCGCGGACCCCGGTCGAGGCTGCCGGGGGTCGGCACGGTGTACTCGTGGTAGTAACCGGACGCCTTCTGCGGCAACAACTTCTCCCGATTCCCGAACACGCTCCCATCCTTTCCCGGATATGGGAACGGTCCGCCGTTCTCGATCAGTTCCCAGGTTGTGCGTGCCTCGGCGGGCAGGCCGGAAAGGGGTTCGACGGCGAGGCCGGACCCGCTGCCGGCAACCGCCTGCCCGGTGGGTTGTGTGCGCGGAGCCGACCCCGTGCCGGTGAGCACGTCCTTGAGCAGCCAGCCACCCAGCACCAGCACGATCAGGGCGACCAGCGCGACGGTGATCCGCCTGCGGTTCAGCATCGGCGCACCTCAGTGCCTGTTCCCGCCAGGCGGGTCCTGGCCCCTGGTCGGACCGAACCAGGTGGCGACCTGGTCGACGACCCTGCCGAGCAGCCAGGCCAAGCCGAGGCAGACCGGCACCAGCACCACCATGACCAACACGAACTGCAACGGGAACCAGCGCTGCGCGAGCCACAGCTCGAGCGCGTCCCACCAGTTGGTCAGTCCGTCCAGCACGGGGTGAGCCTACGGGACGCAACCCCCGCGCCCGCCCGACCCCTCTGCCGGTGGGACCTGCCGAAGAAGTGACCGGGCGGTAGGTTGTGGTCATGTTTGCCGTGTACGCGAAGGAACCCAACCCCGACGATCCGCTGGCCTCGCTCACGGTCGGCGAGCGGCCCGATCCCGACCTCCCGGAGGGCTGGGTGAAGGTCGCGGTCAAGGCGGCCAGCCTGAACATGCACGACATCTGGACCCTCCGCGGGGTGGGCATCAAGCCGGACCAGTTCCCGATGATCCTCGGCTGTGACGGTGCCGGCGTGCTCGAGGACGGCAGCGAGGTCGTGCTGCACTCGGTGATCAACGCCCCGGACTGGCACGGTGACGACACCCTCGACCCCAAGCGCACCCTGCTCACCGAGAAGTACCAGGGCAGCTTCGCCGAGCACATCGTGGTGCCGGCGCGCAACGTGCTGCCGAAGCCCGCGGGGCTGTCCTTCGCCGAGGCGGCCACGATGGGCACGGCCTGGCTCACCGCCTACCGGATGCTGTTCGTCAAGTCCGGGCTCCGCCCCGGCCAGACCTTCCTGGTGCAGGGGGCTTCCGGCGGGGTGGCCACGGCGTTGGTCCAACTCGGTCGCGCCGCGGGCTACCGGGTCTGGGTCACCGGGCGCACCGAGGAGAAACGGGCGCTGGCCGAACGACTCGGCGCGCACCAGAGCTTCGAGTCCGGAGCGCGGCTGCCCGAACGGGTCGACGCGGTCTTCGAGACCGTCGGCAAGGCGACCTGGGGGCATTCGGTGAAATCGCTCAAACCGGGCGGGATCATCGTGGTCTCCGGCGCCACCAGCGGGCCGGACGCCATGGCCGAGCTGCAGCGGGTGTTCTTCCTGCAACTGCGGGTCGCCGGATCCACCATGGGCACCCGGGAGGAGCTGGCCAGCCTGCTGTCCTACGTCGACCTGGCGCGGATCCGGCCGCAGATCGGCGCCGAGCTGCCCCTCGAGGACGCCGAGCGCGGTTTCCGCGACATGCAGGCAGGTGAGACGGCCGGAAAAATCGTCTTCACCCGCTGACCTGCGCAGACGCCCCGCCGACATCGCATGGAGACCGGTTTGTGATCGACGAACTCCAGCGGATACCCAGGATCTGTTGTCTAACCTGGATTCATGACCGCAGTGCGGCGGGAGGCGACACCGGAACCGGCGGGCCATGAGCGGGCCGAGCCGGCGGAGATCCGGGTCGGTCACCGCCGGTTCGCCGGTTTCCGCACGCGGGTGCTGGAGGCCGGGCCCCGGCCCGCCGGCCGGAAGGGCAAGCGCCGCCGGTCCGTGGCGGAGCCGCCGGCGCCCCGCCTGGTACTGCTGCACGGCTACTGCGACTCCGCCGACACCTGGCGCGCGGTGCTCGCCGAGCTGGCCGCGGCGGGACGCCCCGCCGTCGCGGTCGACCTGCCCGGTTTCGGCGAGGCGGACGCGCTGCGGCCGGGTCCGATACTCCCCCAGCTGGACGCGTTCACCTCCGCGGTGCTCAACGAGCAGGCCGCCGTCGGAGGGGGCGGCGGGAGGACCACGGTCGTGCTCGCCGGTAACTCGCTCGGCGGCACCCTCGGCCTGCGTGCGGCGCAGAACCACCGGCTCCCGCTTGCCGGCGTGGCCTCGATCGCCGCCCCGGGCCTCGTCGACTCCTGGCTGGTCCGCGCGGTCGCGAAGTACCCGCTGCCGCTGCGGCTGTACTCCGCGCTTCCCGTGCCGGTGCCCGGATTCCTGGTCCGCGCGGTGGCCCAGCAGGTGGTCCCCAAGCTGCTCTACGCCGATCCCGCCGCGGCACGGGAGGAGGAGGTCCGCCGCTTCACCGAGCTGTTCCCGGACTACCGGGCCACCACCACCAGACTGGAGCAGGCCCGCCAGCTCGTCGGCGAGCTGGCCGAGGCGTACCGGCTCGACCGGATCAGCACACCGCTGCTCGTCGTGGCCTGCGGCAAGGACAAGCTGGTCAGCCCCGACTCGGGGCGCAGGCTGCACGCGCTGGTGCCGCACAGCAGGCTGCTGGTCCGTGCGGACTGGGGGCACTGCCCGCAGCTGGACGACCCGACGGCGATCGCCGAACTGCTCGGCTTCTTCGCCGCCGACGCGCACCGGCGCCGCCATCGCGCGGGTCGGGCCCCGGGCGCCCGCGAGGTCGCGAGCTGAGCAGGCCCCGCGGCGTACGGGGCGCCGGAGCAGGCGACTGCTCCGGCGGCTACTCCCCCAGCAGCCGGTTGCTCGCGCGGGTGATGGCGGCCGTCGCCTCCCGGCGCAGCCGCTCGATGATCTCCGCGGCCGTGCCCTCCCTCGCCTGGGAGTAGGTCTGACCCGCCCACAGCGACATGGCCTCGGGGTCGCCCGCCTTACCCGCGGCCGCCCGGATCGGCTTGCTGAGGTGGTGCAGATTCGGGTACGCGGCGGGCGCGTGTGCCGAGTGTTCCCGCAGGAACCGGTTCACCAGGCCGCGCGCGGGGCGGCCGCTGAACGCCCTGGTGAGGGCGGTCGGCCGGTCCGCATCGGCCAGCGCGCGACGCTGGGTGGGGTTGGTGCCCGCCTCCTCCGCACGGAGGAAGGCGGTGCCGAGCTGCGCGGCCACGGCGCCCGCGGCCAGCACCGCCGCGATGTCCGCCCCGTGCACCAGGCCGCCGGTGGCGACCAGCGGAAGGTCCACCTCCGCGGAGACCAGCCGCAGTGCCGCGAGCATCCCGTAGAGCTCGCCGCCGACCGGGTCGTTCGCGTCGTCGGCGACCAGGGCGCGATGCCCACCGGCCTCGAACCCCTGCACGCACAGAGCGTCCGCGCCGGCGGCCGCGGCCTGCCGCGCCTCGGCCGGCGAGGTCACCGTGATCAGCACCGTGCTGCCCACCTCGTGCAGCCGCGTCACCTCCCGCGCGGAGGGGATGCCGAAGGTGAACGACACCATCGGATGGCGCCGGGCCACCAGCAGGTCGAGCTTGGCCGGGTAGGCGTCGTCGTCCCAGCGTGGCTGCCCCGGTTCCACCCCGTAGTGCCGTCCCTCCGCCGCCAGCCTGGCGCGGTAGTCGGTGAGGTCCGCCGACGCCTCGGCGCCGGGTACGAACAGGTTCACCCCGAACTCGCCGTCCCCGGCGAGCTCTGCGGTGCGGTCCAGTTGCCCGGCGAGTGCCTCCGCGCCGAGGTAGCCGCCTGCGAGAAACCCGAAACCACCGGCCCGCGTTGCCGCGGCCACCAGTTCCGGGGTGCTGGGGCCGCCGGCCATCGGCGCGACGATCACCGGGAGACGAAGGTTGTCGAACATGCCATGAGCCTACGAACCGCGGCGCGGGCAGGTCGACGTCTCGTCCACCACACGGGGACCTGACCCGCGGCGGCACCGCCCCGCCTACTTCTTGCCCTTGCCCTTGTCCTTGCCCTTGTCCGAAGGATCCTCGGCGGACAGTGCGGCGACGAAGGCCTCCTGCGGCACCTCGACCCGCCCCACGGTCTTCATCCGCTTCTTGCCTTCCTTCTGCTTCTCCAGCAGCTTCCGCTTCCGCGAGATGTCCCCGCCGTAGCACTTGGCGAGCACGTCCTTGCGGATCGCCCTGATCGTCTCCCGCGCGATGATCCGGCCACCGACCGCGGCCTGGATCGGCACCTCGTACTGCTGCCGCGGGATCAGCTCCCGTAGCTTGGTGGCCATCTTGTTCCCGTAGCTGTACGCGGCGTCCTTGTGCACGATCGCGGAGAACGCGTCCACCGGCTCGCCCTGCAGCAGGATGTCCACCTTGACCAGGGTGGCGCTCTGCTCACCGGCCTCCTCGTAGTCCAGCGAGGCGTACCCGCGGGTACGGGACTTCAGCGAGTCGAAGAAGTCGAAGATGATCTCGGCGAGCGGCAGGTGGTACCGCAGCTCCACCCGTTCCTCGGAGAGGTAGTCCATGCCGAGCAGCTGGCCACGCTTGCTCTGACACAGGTCCATGATCGCGCCGATGAACTCCGAGGGGGCGATCACCGTGACCTTGCTCATCGGCTCGTGCACCTCGGCGATCTTGCCGGCGGTCGGCCAGTCCGAGGGGTTGGTGACGATATGCTCCGTGCCGTCCTCCAGGTACACCTGGTAGACCACGTTCGGCGCGGTGGAGATCAGGTCGAGGTCGAACTCCCGCTCCAGCCGGATCCTGGTGATCTCCAGGTGCAGCAGGCCGAGGAAGCCACAGCGGAACCCGAACCCCAGCGCGACCGAGGTCTCCGGCTCGTAGGTGAGCGCGGCGTCGTTGAGCTGCAGCTTGTCCAGGGCCTCCCGCAGCGCCCCGTACTGCGAGCCGTCCACCGGGTACAGGCCGGAGTACACCATCGGCTTCGGCTCCCGGTAGCCGGGCAGCGGCTCGGCGGCGCCCTTGCGCTCGGCGGTCACCGTGTCCCCGACCTTGGACTGCCGGACGTCCTTCACCCCGGTGATCAGGTAGCCCACCTCGCCGACCCCGAGCCCCTTGCTCGGCTTGGGCTCCGGCGAGATGATGCCGACCTCCAGCAGCTCGTGGGTGGCGCCGGTGGACATCATCCGGATCCGCTCCCGCGGCGTGATCCGGCCGTCGACCACCCGGATGTAGGTGACCACGCCACGGTAGGTGTCGTACACCGAGTCGAAGATCATCGCGCGGGACGGCGCGTCGGCGTCCCCTTCGGGCGGGGACACCTGGCGCACCACCTCGTCCAGCAGCTCCCGCACCCCGTCCCCGGTCTTGGCCGAGACCCGCAGCACGTCGCCGGGCTCGCAGCCGATGATGTGCGAGAGCTCGGCGGCGTACTTGTCCGGGTCCGCGGCCGGCAGGTCGATCTTGTTCAGCACCGGGATGATGGTGAGGTCCTTGTCCAGGGCGAGATACAGGTTCGCCAGGGTCTGCGCCTCGATGCCCTGCGCCGCGTCGACCAGCAGGATCGCGCCCTCGCACGCCGCCAGCGCGCGGGACACCTCGTAGGTGAAGTCCACGTGACCGGGTGTGTCGATCAGGTGCAGGACGTGGTCGGTGCCGTCGACCTGCCAGGGCAGCCGGACGTTCTGCGCCTTGATGGTGATGCCACGTTCCCGCTCGATGTCCATCCGGTCCAGGTACTGGGCGCGCATGGTGCGTTCCTCGACCACACCGGTGAGCTGCAACATCCGGTCGGCCAGGGTGGATTTGCCGTGGTCGATATGCGCGATGATGCAGAAGTTCCGGATCAACTCCGGCGGGGTGAAGGTCGTGTCGGCGAAGCTCGTCACTCGTGTCCTCGGCGTTTGTCGGGGATGGCTGCCCCTATGATCCCACGTCCTGCGGGCAGGACTCCGGGTCATCCCCGATGCGGGGTGCCGGCGCCCGTGTTGTCCTCGAAGTATGAACACCTCGATTACCGACGTGCTGGACCGGGCCTTCGGCCATCCACGTGGCCTGCTCGGCAGGTTCGGCGGCTCGGTGATGGCCCACGGCAACGCCGCGACCGAACGTCAGGTCGTCGACATCGCCAAGCCCGGAGCGGAGGAGACCGTGCTGGTCGTCGGGCCCGGCCCGGGAGTGGGCCTGCGCTACGCCGCCGAGCGGGCCGGGCTGGTCATCGGCGTCGATCCCTCGGCGGAGATGCTGGAAACGTGCGGCAGGCGGTGCGCGGACGCGGTCACGGCGGAAAGGGTCCGGTTGCGCACCGGTTCAGCCGCCGCCACCGGCCAGGCCTCGACCTCGGTCGACGTCGTGCTCAGCGTGAACAACGTGCAGCTGTGGGACGACCGCGTCGCCGGCTTCACCGAGCTGCGGCGGATCCTGCGGCCCGGCGGGAGACTCGTGCTGTCCGCGCACGAGAAATGGCTACCGGTGCCGCGGCACGCCCTCGCCGGGGAGGCCGAGGACGCGGGCTTCGCCGACGTGCAGACCTGGACCTGGCAGCCACCGGGGCCGCTGGCCACGACCGCCGCGCAGCTACGCGCCTACCGGCCCACCGGCTGATCACTACTGGTTCTGCTCGTTCTCCTGGACGGCCTTGTCGTAGTTCTCGTCGGCCTGGGCGTTCTCCTTCGCGTACCCGTAGCCCCCGACCCGGGCCATGTTCCCGGGGCTGAAGGTGTCGGCGAAGCCGTCCCTGGGCCGCTTGGTCATCAGGTCGTCCACCCCGTCGGCGAAGTTCCGCACTCCCTGCGGGAGCTTGCCGGTGATGGCGCTGTTCCAGCCACCGACGGTGTCCTCCACCCTGCGCAGCGCGGAGCCGTTGCGGGCCGCGGTACGGCCGAGGGTCTTGGCGGTGTCGCCGAATCTCTTGGCCAGCTTGCCCAGCGCCTGCACCGCGCCACGCAGCTTGGCGAACTTGCTGAGGATGTTCGCCAGCTTGGTCAGCAGCTTGGAGATCTTGCCCGCGATCTTGCCCGCGGTGGCCGCGCCGCGGGCCACGGCCCAGCCGGTGAACGCGGCGATCGAGCCACCCAGGGTGAACCAGCTGCTGGCCAGCGCGGCGGCAGCGGCGAGCACGATCTCCGACACGACCTCGGCGATCAGGTCCCGGATGATCCCGCGCACGGTCGCCACCAGCATGCCGGAGCCCTGCACGGCCTGGGACACCGCGGTCGAGGCGCCGTCGAGGGACCCGATCTGCGCGGCAAGCTGCTCGGCGCTTTTGCGGTACTGGTCGGCGGCGTCGCCCTCCCAGCTCGGGATCTCCGACTTGACCGCCTTCCGGTACTGGTCGGCGACCTCGGCGACCTCCTTGCGGACGTCCTCCCCCCAGGTCGCGGCGATCCGGTTGATCGCGGCGGGGTCACCGGCCAGGTCGTCGAGGGGTTCACGGAGGAAGTCGAGATGCTCGATCAGCCACCCGATCCCGGCACTGAGCAGGCCGCCAAGCGGGTTGGCCACGAAACCGAGCGCGTCCAGGCCGAGCGCGAGGCCGTCCATGGCCCAGTCCTCGGGGTTGTCCAGATCCTGCGCCGCCTGGTTCACCGTGTCCACGATGCCGGCGCCCGCGGTGTCTATACCCATGTCCGCGACTCCTCCTCGCTGCGCTCCTCAGCCCGCAGGCCGGACCTACGACGCTCGCTCGTCGTCACCCCGGAACCCATGTCCGCGACTCCTCCTCGCTGCGCTCCTCAGCCCGCGGAGTCGTCACCGCGAAACTCATGGCGCCTTGCCCCCAATCTTGCTCAGCAGTTCCTCGATCTCGTCCTCGACCAGCTGGTAGTTCTCCCCCGCGGCCTTGACGCCCTCGCCGAAGTCGGTGAGCCCGCTCGCCAGCTCGCTGATCGCGTCGGCGGTCTGCCGGATCTGCTCCTTGGCGTCACCGGCGAAAGCCTGCCCGATGATCCCGTAGGTCTCCATCCCGAGATCGACGCCGCCGCCTTTCTCGCCGGCCTTGCCCAGCTGGTCACCCAGCCTGCTCATGGTGGCGGAATGGGTCGCGAGGTCCTCGGTGGTCGACTTGAATCCTTCGCCCATCGCTCATCCTCACCGCAGGATGGAGCCGCCGTACGGCCCATCGTCGTCGCTGTCGTCGCGCCGCGGCCTGCGCGGCCCGGGCTGGGACTGGTCCGTGGCCGGGCGCATGATCGAGCCGCCCTCGTCCTCGGCCGGCCGCGGCTCGGGCTCCGTCCCCGGTTCCTCGGCCAGCGCGGTGTCCATCTGGTCGCGCAGGAAGTCCATCGCGTCCGACTCGCCGACCAGTGGCAGCAGCGCGTCCTGGGTCTGCGCCGCGGCCTGGGCGTGCGCCGCCTGGATGGTCTGCGTGATCGTCGCCGCGAGGCGTTGATGGCCCAGTTCCATCGCCCGCGGGCTCAGATCCAGCTTCTCCAGCCGCCCACCGGGCGCCAGCACCACCGAGACCGCCCCGTCCGGGCTGGCGGCGCGGCCACGCACGTTCTTGATCTGCTCCTGGGTCTGTTCCGCCTGGCGCTGGATCTCACCAACGCGTTGGGTGTAGTCGGCGAGCCACTGCTCGGCACGTCCCATACCTTCCGCTGCCACGGCAGCCCCTTCCGTTCGTCGCCCTACGACGGCCGCGACCCGCCCGCGGTTCCCGGTCCCGCCGTTGCTTTCTCCTGGTGCCCGGCCAGCAGCCTGCGCATCCGATCGTGCGGGCTCTCGACGGTGCCCAGCCAGACCGCGGCAAGACCCCCGAGCAGCACAGCGTCCCGGACGCAGGCCAGCCACACCAGCGTCGACCCCTGCGCCGGTGCCTCGACCACGGCGCGCACCAGCGCCACCACGGCCAGCGCCAGCAACAGCAGGCCGCCAGACAGGGAGAACGCCAGATGCCTGCGCCTGCTCGCGGCGAGCTTGTCCAGCCGCTCCCGCACCCGCCGCTCGGGTGCGGACTTACCGGGCAGGTTGCGGGCCAGGTAGGCGGGACCGTACCGGGCGGTCCGCGCGGCATCGGTGCGGGTGCCCGCCGCCATGGCCAGCAACAACAACCCGAGGGCGAGGCCGACGACCACCGTTCCGGTGGCAGGTGGGTCCACCAGCAGTGCCCGTTCGACCTGCGGCCACGGCGAGACGAACTCGACCGCGCGAGGCGCGTCGAACCGCGGGATCGCCAGCACCGGCACCAGCAGCACCAGCAGCAGGCACCAGGCCGCGAGCAGCCACAGCCGGACGGTGATCCGCGGTAGCGGGGCCCCCGCCCGGTCGGCCGGGGTGAGCGGCCACTCCCGTTCCTTGCGCTGGTGGGCCGCACGCTGCTGGGCCGCGCCGGTGCGCACGGCTTCCGGCGGCCCACCGGAAGCGCCGCCCCCGGCGGGGCGGATGACCCGGTAGGCGGCGTGCCCCGCGACCAGCCCCACGACCAGCACCAGGCCGCCGACCGCCAGCAGTATCGGCAGCCGCAGCGTCGAGTACCAGGCACTGTCATTGCGGCCGACGTACGGTTCGCCGCGATGGTCGGGCAGGTCGAGGTAGACCGGTACCGGGCCCGTGTCCGCGGGGCTCAGCTGCCCCGGCGGGAACTCGCGCTGCTCGGTGGTGCCGTCCGACCAGCGCACCTCGGCCATGCACCGGTAGGTGGTGCCGATGCCGTAAACGCTGACCGGCCCGTGTTCGGTGCAGCCGGCGACGGTGGCGGTACCGAGCCGGTCCACCTCGGCCGCACCACCGTGGGTGACCCTGGCGGCGGTCGCCAGCGCCAGGAGCCCGGCCAGCAGCAACAGGACCAGCACCACGGCCCGCACCAGTCTCCCGGCGAACGTGCCGTTGCTCGGAGTCCAAGACACGCGGGGAAGTCTGGCACATGAGGCCGCCCGCGTTCAGCGGAATCAGCGACCGCGCACATCCACCCGGAGCGGGTGGTCGGCAGGGATCTCCACCAGCACGATCCGGGTACCGTCCGGATCGGTGATCCATGCCTCGTCCAGGCCCCAGGGCTCGCGTCGGGCCTCCCGCTCGACCGGCGCGCCCCTGGCCCGCACCTCCTCCAGGGTCGCCGCGAGATCGCGGACCTGCAGCCACAGGGCAACGTCCGGGCTCGGCCCGGCTTCCCCGCTACCGACGACCTCGAGGAATCCCTGGCCGAGGAAGAACACCGTGCCCACGGCGAACTCGCGGTAGATGGCCAGCTCCAGCACGTCGCGGTAGAACTCGATCGATGCCTGCGGCCGCCTCGGCTTCAACAACACTCGGCTGCTCAGGACCTCCATCCCTCCTGCCTACCTTGCCGACGGTGGTCAGGCCAGCGCGAGCGCGGTGATCCCGGCCAGCACCACCCCCGATCCGGTGATCCGGCGCACCGGGTTCGCCTCGCCGAGCATCCACCATGCGGCCAGCCCACCGAGCACGATGCTGAGCTCGCGCATCGGCGCGACCAGACTCACCGGGGCCATCCGCATGGCGAACAGCACCAGCAGGTAGGCCGCCGGCGACAGCAGCCCGACCAGCAGCACCTCGCTGCGATGCCGCCGCCAGAGCGCGCCGACCTGCCGTGGCGCGGCCGCCACGGCAGGCGCGAGCAGAAGGCTCTGCAGCAGCGCACCGGTGCCGAAGTAGACGAAGGGCGGCACGGCCAGCGCGGTCACGGCGTACGCGTCCCACAGGGTGTAGCCGGCGATCACCGCGCCGGTCAGCAGGCCGTATCCGATGCCGGCTCGGCGGGCACGGCCGCCGGACGTCGTGCCCGAGCCGCCCGAGCTGATCACCAGCACCCCGGTGATCACCAGCGCCGCACCGGCGACGCCGAGCGGCCCCGGACGTTCCCCCAGCAGCAGGACCGCGGCCAGCACGGACAGCAGCGGGCCGGTACCGCGGGCGAGCGGGTAGACCACGGAGAGATCCCCGGCGGCGTAGCCACGCTGCAGCACGACGCCGTACACCACGTGCAACACCGCGGTGACTGCCGCCGCGAGCAGCCAACTCGGGCGTGCGGGTTCGTCGCCGAACAGCAGGAACCAGCCGACGACCGGCGCGAGGGCCACCGCGGAGACGGTGTAGTACAGCCAGACGAACCGGGCGCCACCCGGAACCCGCTTGGCCACCAGGTTCCAGCAGGCGTGCCCGACGGCCGCGAGGAGGACGAGCAGGACAGCGGTGCCGTGCATGAAGTACCCTTCTGCACCTTCCGCGGGCGCGGAAGGTCGGATACTCCAGGCTTTTGTCCCGTCATATGAACGGCGCGACCATCCGGGCCGGCCGATGGTGCCGCTCGGACCAGTCTCGCCGCCCCTGGTTGTGGTCCGGCTGGCGGAGCGGCGACGGAACCCTAGGCACTTGTGCCCCAACCCTACTCGAGGACACCGCCGGAAGGGCGCCCGCGGAGGGCGTGTACGCTGTTCAGCCGTTGCCGTGTGGCATTCCGCCAGGGAGGAAGCCTGCCGCCAGCCGGTCAGGGCCACGACAACGCGGCACGAAACCATCCGACATCACGAGGAGCGCCAGCGTGGCCAACATCAAGTCCCAGATGAAGCGCATCAAGACCAACGAGAAGGCGCGCCAGCGCAACCAGTCGGTGAAGTCCGCCGTGAAGACGGCCATCCGCAAGTTCCGCGAGGCCGCCGACGCCGGTGAGCAGGACCGCGCCATCGAGCTGCAGCGCGAGGCCGCCAAGAAGTTGGACAAGGCCGCGAGCAAGGGCGTGATCCACGCCAACCAGGCGGCGAACAAGAAGTCCGCGATGGCCAGGCGGGCCAACCAGCTCTGAGCCGTTGTTCCCAGGCCCCGGCGTCCCCGTACGTCGGGGCCTTGTGGCGTCCGGGGGCTACCGGCTCTCCTTCGCGGCGGCCACCTCGAGCACGGCGCGCTCGATCGCGTAGTCCGGGTCGGCCGCGGCGCCCTTCACCTCCGCGTTGAGCCGAGCCACGATGCGCATGGCGTCGGCCAACCCGTCCGGGCCCCAGCCCCGGACCTGTCCCTGCGCCTTGCGAACCTTCCACGGCGGCATGCCCAGTTCCCCCGCGAGCTGGTTCGGGTTGCCCCTCCCGGCCGCGGCCACCCGCGCGATAGTGCGTATCGCGTCCGCCAGCGCGTCGGCGACCAGGACGTGTGGCACGCCGATCTGCTGCGCCCAGCGCACCGTCTCCAGCGCCGCCGCGCGATCGCCTGCCACGGCGCGCTCGGCGACCGCGAAGCCGGTCACGTCGGCGCGGCCCCGGTGGTAGCGGCGCACCGCCTCCTCATCGACCGAGCCACCGGAGTCCGAGACCAGCTGGGTCGCGGCCGAGGAGAGTTCCCGCAGGTCGGAACCGACGGCGTCGATCAGCGCGGTGACCCCTGCCGCGTCGATCCGCCCACCCGCCGTACGGACCTCGTTGCGCACAAAGGCCTCCCGGTCCGCGGGGCGGGTGATCTTGGCGCATTCGGTGACCACGGCGCCGGCCTTGCGCAGCGCGGCGGGCAGTGACTTCGCCGCCTTGCTTCGCCCGCCGCCGCTGTGCACCACGACGAGCACGACACCGTCGGCGGGATCCGCGAGGTAGGACAGCAGCGCGTCGACGATCTCCTGCGAGACGTCCTGCGCCGCGTCCACCACGATCACCTTGCCCTCGCTGAACAGGGAGGGACTGACCAGCTCGGCGAGCGCGGGGGCTGTGAGTTCGGACACCCGCATCCTGGTCAGCTCGGCGGACGGATCGGCGAGCCGGGCGGAATCCAGCGCGGCCCGGACTGCCCGCTCGACGAGCAGTTCCTCCTCACCGAGGACCAGATGCAGCGGGTTTGGGGTGGTTGCCGGTGCGGTCACGAACCGATCGTGCCATGCCGCCGGATCGCGCTCCGGTCCGGTGATGTGTGTCCTTGTCCGTAGCCGGGAGCGATCGGGGTGTCGTACGGTATAGCTACGGCAGTCCGGCCGACAGCCGACAACCGAATACAGCTCATCCAGAGGGGCAGAGGGAACGGCCCGCAGAAGCCCCGGCAACCGGCGTCAGCCTGTCATCTCGATTCCGCGAGGTAGCTGACGGCAACGGTGCCAATTCCGGCCCGCACGCGTGGGGCAGATGAGGAAAGGAACCTCGCGATGACGCCAGCCCTGACCACGACCACCCGCACCGCCACCAAGCGCACGCTCGACCTCGGTCCGGCCGCGGAACTGGTCTCCAAGGAAGAAGGGCACCGCCAACCCCTGGCGCCCGAGTTCGTCTCCGCGGAGGACTTCTCCCCGCTAGAGGTCGCCTACGACTTCGGCCGGGTGCGCAGGGAGGACATCGAGTCCGGACCACGTAGCATCTGGCGCTACAAGCGGCTCCTCCCGGTGCCGTCGGATGTGGAGCAGATCCCGAACACCGAACCCGGCTGTACCCGGCTGGTGCGTGCCGACCGGCTGGCCGAGGCGCTCGGCGTCCGGAGGGTCTGGGTCAAGGACGACACCGGCAACCCCACGCACTCGTTCAAGGACCGGGTCGTGGCCGTCGCGCTGGCCGCCGCCCGCGAGTTCGGTTTCGAGGTACTGGCCTGCCCTTCGACCGGAAACCTGGCGAACGCGGTCGCCGCCGCGGCCGCTCGTGCCGGCTGGCAGTCGGTGGTGCTCATCCCGTCCTCGCTGGAGCGCGCCAAGGTCCTCACCACCGCCGTGTACGACGGCGCGCTGATCGCCGTGGACGGCAACTACGACGATGTGAACCGGCTGGCGACCGAACTCGCGGGTGAACACGAGAACTGGGCCTTCGTCAACGTCAACGTGCGCCCGTACTACTCGGAGGGTTCCAAGACGCTGGCCTTCGAGGTGGCCGAGCAGCTCGGCTGGCGGCTGCCGGAGCAGATCGTGGTACCCATCGCGTCCGGATCCCAATTGACCAAAGTGGACAAAGGCTTCCGCGAGCTCGGCGAGCTCGGCCTGGTGGAGCCCAGCCCGTACCGGGTGTTCGGCGCGCAGGCCACGGGCTGCTCCCCCGTGTCGGCCGCCTTCCGCAACGGGCACGACGTGGTGCAGCCGGTGAAGCCGGACACGATCGCCCGCTCACTGGCGATCGGCAATCCCGCGGACGGGCCGTATGTCCTGGACACCGTGAGTCGTACCGGTGGCGCGATCGAGGACGTCACCGACGAGGAAGTGGTCGAGGGCATCCGGCTGCTGGCCCGCACCGAGGGCATCTTCACCGAGACCGCGGGCGGGGTGACCGTGGCGACGGCGAAGAAGCTGGTGGAAGCAGGCAAGCTGGACCCGGACGCCGAGACGGTGCTGCTGATCACCGGCGACGGCTTGAAGACCCTGGACGCGATCGAGGACAAGGTGGGCCCGAAGGCGACCGTTCCGCCCTCGGCCGAGGCCGTCGGCAAGGCACTCGGCCGGTAACCCGCGCGAGACCTCGCCGACGGCTCACGGTGGGGCTCAGGCTGTCGCCACCTGGGCCAGCACCGCGCCCCAGGTGTCCGCGGACGCCTGGGGCAGGCCGGCATCCGTGCGCAGGTGCTGGGTGAGCAGCGTCTGCGCCTCGGCCCGCGAGGTGCCCTCGATCCGGATGCCCTCGATGATCTCGGCGAGCACGGCGCCACCGACCCGCAGCCCGGTGGCGATCGACCGGAGGACCACGTCGGTGATCGGCCCGCCGATCCCGACGCCGGGAATCGAGGTCACCAGCTTGGCGATCGACTCCAGGATCGTGGCCGCACCGTCCCCGCCGACCCGCAGCGCGGCGACGACAATCGGCTGAGCCAGTTTGGCGATCCTCTTCACAATGGCGATGATGTCGACATCGGAAGCCGAAACGGACGCCAAGGCGACTTTTTCGGACTGAGCCTTTTCCAGGGCAGACCGGGCGTCGGTCAGCAGGCGAACGGATTCGGTGTCGCCCGCGGCGTGCGCCGAGTCCAGCAGGGTGCCGATGTTCTCCTCGGTGACGGCCTTGCTGAGCGCGAGGTCCAACTGGTACTCGGCGGAGTTCACTTCCCCTTGGCCCGTCGCGAGATCAGTGGTCGTCGCGCCGGCCGCCTGCCCAGCGCCGAGCAGGAACACGCCGGCGGTCACCAGCACGGCGGCGGGTCGGTAGATACGAGCAGAGAACATAATCGTTGACCTTTCAGGGATTCGGCATTCCACAAGATCGTGAAAAGCCAGCAAAACGGACAGGAATGAATTATGCTGCAGCAGCTCGATACTAACCGCACACTTCACCAAGGACACAAGATTTCTCCCCGGTATCCCGCATCACAAGAAAGAACGGCGAATTGCATACGAATGAGCGTTATGCGCGTTCGTCGTTGCGCCGGCGCGGACGGGCCCGGCGGGAACAACGTCGCCCGGCTCCCCGCCGCACCAGTGCGGGGCCGGTGGCGTCCGGCAGGACGGCCACGTCCCCACCGGTGTCGGTCCGCGCCACCAGCGCACCGCCCGCCGTGAGCGTGCGCAGGGTGCGCCGGTTCGGATGCCCGTAGGAGTTGTCCGCTCCCACGCTCACCAGCGCCAGCCTGGCCCGCACCGCACTCAGGAACCGAGGCAACGAGTACCGGCTGCCGTGATGCGGCACCTTCAGCACGTCCGCTTCCAGCTCCGTGTCCGCCGCCAGCAGGTCGGACTGCGCGAGCAGTTCGATGTCACCGGTGAGCAGCACCCGCCCTGCGGGCGTGCTCGCGCGGGCGACCACCGAGGTGTTGTTGATCGCGGTGCCGTCCTCGTCGGCCACGGTGGCGCGCGGCACGTGGCGCGGCCCCAGCACGTCCAGCCGCAGCTCTGGCCAGGTCAGCTGGTCGCCGGAGCCGAGCTCCACCAGCGGCGTCCGGTGCGCGGCCGCCTCGTCGACCACCTGGTGCCAGGCCCATTCCGGATCCCGGCCGGGCCCGACCGCGATACCGCCGACCACCCGGCCCTCGAACACCGACCGCAACCCGCCGATGTGGTCCGCGTGCAGGTGGCTGAGCAGCACCAGGGGCACACGATCGACATCGAGCCGATCGAGGCATCTGTCCACCGGGCCCGGCTGCGGCCCGGTGTCCACCACGACGGCGCGGCCGGGCTCACCGGTGGCCAGCACGATCGCGTCCCCCTGACCGACGTCGCAAGCCACCACCGCCCAGTTCGCGGGCGGCCACGATGGTGCGATGGTTCGCAGGGGCACCAGGACCAGCAGGCCGAACACCAGGGTGACGGCCAACCCGGTCCGCGCGGGCCGGTACCGGACGGCCAGCACCAGCAGGGCCGCGACCGCCGCGGCCAGCGCACCACCCCACCAGCCGTCCGGCCACGGCAGCACGGCACCCGGCACGGCGGAGGCCTCGCGAGCCACCAGGATCAACCAGTCCAGTCCCGGGCCGGCGAGCCGTACCAGGGCCTCGGCGCCGAGGGGCCAGACACCGGCCAGCACCGTCGCCGCCACGCCCAGGATCGTCACCGGTGCGACCACCGGCGCCGCCAGCACGTTGGCCACCACCGACACCAGGCTCAGTTCGCCGGCCATACCCGCGATAACGGGTGCGGTGACCAGGAAGGCCGCCAGTGGAACGGTGAGGGCCTCGGCGCAGCCCGCCGGAACACCTCGGTCGGTCATGGTCCGCGCCCAGATCGGCGCCAGCAGCACCAGGCCCGCCGTGGCGACCACGGAGAGCGCGAAACCGAAGCTGACCGCCATGGCCGGGTCGTAGAGCACGAGCCCGCCCACCGCGACGGCCAGGGCCGGCAGCGCCGAACCGTTGCGGCCCAGCGCCAGCGCGAGCAGCGCGACCGCGCCCATCACTCCGGCGCGTAGCACGCTGGGTTCCGGCCCGACCAGCAGGAGGAACCCGGCCAGCACGAGGCCCGCGGCGCCGGCGCGAAGGCGGGGCCCGAGGCGAAAGGCGCGAAGCAACAGCAGGACCGCACCACAGACGATGGCGAGGTTGCTGCCCGAGACGGCCACGAGGTGCGACATGCCGGCGTCCAGGAACTCGTGCTCCACTCGCGGTACGAGCGCGCTGGTGTCGCCGGCGACCAGGCCCGGCAGCAGGCCGCCGGGTTCGGCGGTCAGCACGCCGGAGGCCGCCCGCAACCCGGCCCGCATGGACTCCGCGGCACGCTGCCACCACGGCGCCGTCCCGGCGTGCACCGGGGGACCGCGCACGTAGCACACGGCCACCGTGAGCTCACCGGGCCGTGCGGGCGCCAGTTCCCCCGACCCCACCGTCACGACCTGCCCCGGCAGTACCCGGGACCACTCGGCGGCGGGCGCGATGAGCAGCACCCGCCCGGACGAGGGCACCGGCCGCTCCGCCGCGATCACCTCCAGCACCACCGCGGCGACGAGGACCGCGCGCACGCCACCCTGCCGGCCCGCGTAGCCCGCGGAACGCACCGGTCGCGGTCGCTGCGTCACCTCGACCCGCAAGGTCGCCCCGGCTCCGCGCGCGGCATGCTCGCGGAGCGTGTCGTGCTCGGCCTGCCACAGCCGCGGCCCCAGCAGCCCGCCGGACAGCAGCCCGCAGACCAGCAAGGCGGCAGCTCCGGCACGTACCCGCACCGAGCGCCCGCGCCACAGCGCGAGCACGGCGGCCAGCACCCCGAGCCCGGCGACCAGCGGGGCGACCCACCAGCCGCACAGCAGGCCCAGCAAGGCGGCGAGCCAGGCGGTCACCGCCGCGGACACCAACCGCAGGTCGTGCTTGACCGGCACCGCACGGGCCGGGTCGGTCACCGTCACCGCACGACCACCTGCTCCCGCAGGCGGGCGAACCGCTTCTCCCCGATCCCCTCGACCTCGCGTAGCTGCTCGACCGCGGTGAACGGTCCGTGCTGGGTACGCCAGTCGACGATGCGCTGGGCGGTGACCTCGCCGACCCCGGGCAGCTCCTCGAACTGCGCTGGGCCGGCCGTATTGAGCTCCACCCGGCCCGGCTGCTGTCCGGCGCCACCGGCAGCCGTGTTCGGCTGCATCCCAGGGGGTGCAGGCACGCCGACGTAGAGTTGCTCGCCATCGGCCAGCTTGCGGGCCAGGTTGATCGTGCCCAGGTCGGCCTCTGGTACGGCGCCACCCGCGGCGTCGACGGCTTGGGCCGCCCGCGCCCCGGGCGGCACGGTGACCAGGCCGGGTGATCGCACCTTGCCGACGACACTGACCACCAGCTCCTTGGGTGGATCGGGTGTGCGGTCCGGGGACGGCGACGACTGCCCCACCGGGGAAGCACGAGCGTTCTCCCGCGCGGCCGGCAACGGGGGCGCCACCTCGGCCGCCGGGCCGTG